>NZ_KI421448.1:0-135820 GCF_000472665.1 Acetobacterium malicum subsp. dehalogenans DSM 11527
CCATTGTGAGCATTCTCCATTTCCTCCTTGTTCTTTGGTCAGATACAAGGATAATTGATTTGATTTTTGCCCGCAATGGATTTTGCAATATTATGCATTTTCCAACTTGCAATACTATGGATTTTTGCTTTGCAACTTTCTACATTTTTATTTTACAATAAACACTGCTTGCTAAATGTCCACCATTAAGTTTATACATTGGTGTCAGGCACCTACTTCTAGGCACCTACTTCTTAGGCACCTACTTCTTAATTCTACAAGGATTCCCATAAGCCAAACAATTATCACCAATCTCCTTCGTCACCACGCTACCAATGCCAATAACTGCATTATCCCCTATACTGATATCCTGCCGTATTACTGTTGCTGCTCCAATATGAGTATTATTGCCAATCCTGACATTACCACTAAGTACAACTCCAGGAGCTATATGAGCAAAAGAACCAATCTGACAATCATGCTCAATAATACACCCAGTATTCAAAATTGAATTTTTTAAAACCTTAGCATCTCCATTTACAGTGACATTTTTTCCAATAAAAATTCCTTCTTCTATTTCGCAATAATAACTGATATTTGCCGAGGGATGAACAATTATCGGCATTCTAAAACTTAATTGAAATAATATCTTAAAAAGCTCTACTCGTCGTTTAGGATTACCGATACTCCCTAGGCTAATAAACGCATATTCAAACCCCTTTTCCTTTAAATCTGGCAAATCTGAATCGTTACCAATTATTTTTACACCCAATACTTCACTGCCTACTTTTTGTGGTTGATCAATAATCCCAATCTCATTATATTCACCACTCAATAGAATAGCCTCAATAACCGATTTACAATGACCATCTCCACCTATCAATAAAAGTTTCTTATTCATTTTAAACCATTCTAAATCCTCTGAAATCAGAACTTCTTTTACAATACAAATCATTCAGCAATGCTTCATTTTGTTCTTTCAAATGTTTAACATAATTATCTAACAACGTACTATTCGCCCAAAGCAAGCAACAATAAAATTCTTCATCTGTCATATCTGTAAATCTGTAAATTTGTGTCAGGCACGTGATCTTTTAGGCACGTGATCTTTTTTAATGACTCAACATGGTGTCAATTATCGCTAGGTCTCTAGGCAGATAACACAGTTTTTTTTCCAATTGCTTTGCGGATTGTTTTAGCTGTGTTTTTCTTTTACATACAATACGTACAAGATTCAAATGATCTTTATGTGCCCGTCCGAAGTAGGTGCGCGGTTTTCTGCCAACGGATGGGTCATGCATTTCAGTGATCACTTCGGTATTTTCACTGGCTTCATTCAGGAGTCCGGTACCTGGGGGTACCGGATATGCGATGGTGCACAGGTCGTATCGAAGATACGAGTTCCGCTGTTTTGAGGTGGTTCAACCGATGATGAATCATCCAGATCATCAGACGCATCTTTCACCTTTTCGGCTTCTGCCTTTTGAATAATCAGCTCATTAATCTAACCCAGAATCTCAGGGGTCAGTCGTTTGTGAACTTAAACCATCAGGGATGAATCAAATAGCAGTTCATCCCGGTATTCACGGAAACCGCAAAAGAACAGAAGATACGGTCCTTCCCGAATCTGAAGAACCGTTTCCACATCGGAATACCCATACTCAGCTTGAATGATGCAGCCCCCAATGCAAGTTCTCAATGGTTTAGCCAAAGTTAAGTTGTGCCTGGCACCAAGGCCTTATTCAAAATATTTCCATTCTAATGGTGTGCCTCTTTTTAAATCTTTATTTGCTTTCCTTCCGAGTATTTGGTTATAATACTTTGGGGATAAACCATTTCCCGGACGTATTGATCGGATATTATCTTCTGAAAAGATATCTCCTTCCTTAATATCTTCTACTACAAATAATGATCTTCCAATGATCCGATTACTCTTTTTTCTCTCGTCCATCGAATAATCAATCTTTCCAACTGCTTTTTCAGCTTCTCGAACTGCTATTACCATTTGTTTGAAATCTTCTGGTTCCATGGAAAATGTGGCATCTGGCCCACCAATTGTCCGATCTAAAATGAAGTGTTTTTCAATTAAACGCGCCCCCAAAGAAGCTGCAACGATCGGTACGGTTATACCCATTGTGTGGTCGGACAATCCAACTTCTACCCCAAAGGTTTCGCGCATGTTTACCATTGTTTTTAAATTTGCATCCTCGATTCTTGCTGGATAAGATGATGTACATTTCAAAAGCATTACCTGATTATTTCCAACCCTTTTACATGCCTCCACTGCATCTTCAATTTCTGACAAGGTTGCAATACCGGTTGAAATGATCATCGGCTTTCCTTTTGAAGCGGCATACTCAATCAAAGGGATATCCATCACTTCAAATGATGCTATTTTATACAATGGTACATCCAGTTCTTCTAAAAAATCAACAGCCGTTTTATCGAAAGGTGTAGAAAAAAATAATAAACCGATACTTTCTGCGTATTCCTTCAGTTCTTTGTGCCATTCCCAAGGAGTGTAGGCTTCCTGATATAACGCATAGTATGTTTTTCCATCCCAAATTGTACCACTATTTAATGTAAAGTACTCATTTTTACAATCAATGGTTAAAGTATCCGCAGTATAAGTCTGCAATTTTATTGCATCTGCTCCAGCCATCTTTGCTGCTTCTATCGTTTTTTTTGCTATATTTAAATTGTGATTATGATTTGCCGACAATTCCGCTACTATAAGCAAGTTATTTTTTATTTCTTCCCATTTTTCTTTATCCATTTTAAACCTCATAAATTTTATAGTCCAGTATTTCTAAATTCGAGTTCTTACATTTAGTAAATGGCTTCCCATCTATGAGCTTAATCTGCCCAATAGAACCGTCGAATTGAAAACCGGTCTCAATAATTCTATTAATAATTATCTTACGTCCATCAATTAGATAAAAATATGCCCCTGGATATGGGAATGCCTGTGCCCGAACAAAATTCTTAATTTCAAGAGCATCCCGATAAAAATCTATGTAACCCATTTCTGGAATACGTTTTCCATAATAGCTAGCATCTTCTGGATTTTGTTTTATCAGGTTTTCTTTATTTTCGAGATGACTCATTGAGGATAAAAGCAGCTCTGGATAAGCATGTTCAAACTTTTGCAATAACATAAATCCTGTCTCATTTTTATCAATAATTATTTTTTTTTGTTCGATAATATCTCCCGTGTCTACAAGTTCTTCAATAAGATGGCAAGTAATGCCCGAGTATTCTTCACCATTTATGATACTCCATACATGTGGCGTTCTTCCACGATACTTTGGTAGTAAGGAGCCATGAATATTGATGGCGTATTTTGCTTTAGAAAATATTGCAACAGGTATAATATAACGATAATTGATGCTCAGCAAAAAATCTGGTTGAACTTTCCCAATCACATCTGACGCAAATTCTGGTTCTTTTCGCATATCAAAGTAAGAAAATTCGATGCTTTTTTCTTTCGCAAAGGTATCCACACTATCGTTTTTCAGTTCCTTGTGAGTAAATACAAATTCTACAGATAAATTAGACTTATGCAAAGCTTTTAGACATTCACTGCCCAATTTTCCAAATCCACAAAAGATTATTCTTTTCATCAGTACTCCTGTTAAGATAATAATAGATTCTTAATAATTCGTTTTACTCCCAAACCATCAATTATGGCATCGGATTGATTTGCATCATGACAACTTTCTCTTACTGTCTCAATTCTTATAAAGGCTTCTAATAGAGCAACTTCAAAATCCTTTTGCATCCCATCGAGGATCAGTTTCTTTTCAAGTATTTGTTTTAAACCATAAATATTATTACCCTGATTATCTGCAGTTCTGATACAAATAAATGGTATATTTAAAGCCATGAGCTCATGAATTGTCTGTCCTGCGGCAGTAATTGCAATATCTGCTTGCATCATTAGATCGCACATCTTTTCACCATTCAGGCTATGATAGACTTTCACATTTTCAAACTGCTCCAATTCTTCTATTAATTGAGATTGTTTTCCAAAAACAACATTTAAAACCAATTCCGGGTATTTTTCTCTCAATAAATTCGTGATACTTACAGTCAAATTTAAGGGATCGGCTCCCCCTAAGGTAATTAAAACATGCTCAATCCTCTTATTCAAACAGCTTTTCTTTTTTCCCAGAAAAGCTGTTCTCAAAATAATATACTGCTCACCCAATAAATACTCACAGTTTTGCTTCTGCTTATATTCAATTTCTGCCGTATTTAAAGACGGATTCACAACAATGCCTTCAGGATAATCAAGCCGACCATAATCATCCAGATATAACGCTTTTTTTGACAGTTCGGCAATAAGCTCATAAATCTCGATCGATGCCAAATAAGAGTCAACAATACACAAATCGTTCTTATCCAGGTTTTTCAATAAATAATCTGGATCTTGCCAATTGACAAAGCTAACCTTTCTTGATTGTAAAAGGCTGTTTTCATTATTCCCGAATTCATTATTCAAAATGAACAGTTCAACCGGGATTCCTTGCCTTATCGCTTCATCATATAAAGCCGTACAGCGGGAAATATGACCAAAACCAATTTTTTCACCGCCTTCAGTGAAAATCTTAATGTTTAAATTCATTCCCATTACTTAATTTTCTTTTGAATGATTGCATCATTTATCTTTATTAATGACGGTTGTTCCTCAAATAATTTAAGAAGTTCATCCAAATAGAAATCGTGTTTCTGATGATACAACCGTTTATATACTTCCTGAATCAGCCAAAAGTCTTCTTGGGTATCCAAAGTCCAGCGATAATTCGAATGATCTACAAGCTCTCTTTGAAAAAAGCACTTTTGACAATGCTCATAAATATAGGGCGTTACATGTTCCCGCTGATATAACTGATCCGCATTCAAATAAGCTTCTTCCAATGAGGCAAATGAAAACACCTCGACATCGAACCCCTGAGGAATAGTTCTTTTCTTATAATCCGCTCCCGAGTTAGACACCATATCGAAATCGTTATTCGTAAAAATATCAATGAGCTGATCCATAATGTGAGGATCAATAAGTGGGCAGTCGGATGTAACTCTTACCACCACATCCAGCATATTTTTTTTAGCAGCAAGATAATAACGTTCCAGCACATTATCTTCACTGCCTCTAAAAACCTTAACACGATATTTCAACGCTTCTTCTTCGATTATATCATCACATGGGTCTTTTGTCGTTGCAATAATTATCGTATCGATTTTCTTCGCTTGTTGTACCCGTTCGATTACATGTCCTAAAACGGTCTTACCAAAAAGTTCCCGCATTACTTTTCCAGGAAGTCGGGTTGAACCCATCCGTGCTTGAATGATTACTCCAATATTCATTTCATCACTTCCCTGCATTCTTTAAAATTTGGCGAATCATTTCGATGACATAATCCACATCATCATCCGTCATTGCGTAAAAAAGAGGAATAGAAATAACATCTTCAAATAAAGCTTCCGCATTTGGACAAATTCCTTTTTGATAACCTAACTTCTGATAATAGGGATGATAATAAATTGGCATGTAATGAACCTGGGTACCAATGTTACAGGTACCCAGTAACTGCATCATTTCATTTCTTCTTATCGAGGTCTTATTTTGATTGAGACGAATAATATACAAATGTTTTGCCGAATCTGATTCATTAATCTCCTTTTGAACAGTGATTTCAGGCATTTCTGCAAAGGCGGCATTATATTTTTCGACAATCTCTTTTCGACGCCTGACAAACTCTTCCAACTTCCCTAGTTGACTGCTTCCCAAGGCAGCCTGAATATCAGTTAACCGATAGTTATATCCCAAAGCAATCTGTTCATTGTAACCAGGATATAAATTCTGCGTTAACTCATCTGTGTCACGGGTAATCGCGTGGGATCTAAAAAGGGAAACTTTTTTATACAGAGCTTCATCATTGGTCAAAACTGCCCCACCTTCTCCGCAGGTGACTGTTTTCACCGGATGAAAACTAAACGTCGTTAAATCAGCCAGATTGCCCACTGGCTGATTCTTATACTTGCTTCCAATTGAATGGGCAGCATCTTCAATAAATACCAACTGATGCTCATCACAGATCGCTCTGATTTCGTCAATCGCTACAACTTGACCCGTAAAATCTACGGCAATCACCGCTTTGGTTCTAGCTGTAATTTTCTTTTTTATATCGTCAGGATCGACATTCCAGGTCTCTAAATCAATATCGGCAAATACCGGTGTACCGCCACAATAAAGAACACAGTTGGCCGAAGCAGCAAAGGTGATCGGTGTTGTAATTATTTCATCACCCGCTTTTATACCTGCTGCGTAACAAGCTGCATGAAGTGCTGCGGTACCATTTGTAACAGCTACTGCATAAGACGCCCCGGTCAAATCACAAAGGTTTTGTTCAAATTCAGCAACCGCTGGCCCAGTGGTTAAAAAATCTGATTGCAGCACCTTGCTCACTGCCTTGATATCATCATTATCGATATACTGTTTACCGTAAGGAATAAAACGTTCAATTTTCATAAAACAACCTACTACACATTTACTTAAAACCAAGTTCTTCCAATTTTTCTTTTAGCATTTCAACACTTAGCCACTCTTTATTGGTGCCAGAATTATACTCAAAACCATCCTCGATCTTAAGACCACCTTTTGTAAAATGCTTAGTAAAATTCCACCATTCAAAACTCGGATAGATAATATAATGCTTGTCATATTCATAGGTTGTTCTTGAATCGTCTTTGGAAACCATCACTTCATCAATCTTTTCACCTTCACGAATTCCCACTTCCTTTAATTCCGATTCAGGCAGCATGGCTTTTGCCAGATCCGTAATATAGAAAGATGAAATCTTCGAAATATATGTTTCTCCGCCTTTGGATTCATCCAAAGCTTTGAAGACAAGATTTACGCCTTCTTCCAGAGTAATCCAAAACCTCGTCATTCTAAAATCTGTAATTGGGAGAGACCGAGCCCCATCATTGATGAGATTTTCAAAAAAAGGAATTACTGAACCTCTACTCCCAGCTACGTTTCCATAACGTACCACTGAAAAAACTGTTCCACTATCGCCGGAATAGGCATTAGCAGCTATAAACAGTTTGTCAGAAACCAGCTTTGTACCGCCATATAAATTGATGGGATTAACCGCTTTATCGGTTGAGAGAGCTACTACTTTTTTTACCCCCAAATCCAACGAAGCATCAATGACATTTTGGGCTCCATTAATATTTGTCTTGATTGCTTCTAATGGGTTATATTCACAAGCCGGAACCTGTTTCATCGCAGCCGCATGGATGACATAGTCAATGCCATTCAAAGCCCGTTTCAAGCGATCAAGATCCCGCACATCGCCAATAAAAAAGCGGAGTTTATTTACCTTATCCGGAAACCGAACCGAAAAATCTTTTTTCATTACATCCTGTTTAAACTCATCTCTTGAATAAATGACGATCCGCTTGGGATCGTACTGGTCTAAAATCATTTCTGAAAACTTTTTTCCAAATGATCCCGTTCCTCCGGTAATCAGAATTGATGTATTATTAAACATGTCTGCCCTCATCTTCCTTTTTTAATAAAAACCAGGTCAAATCATCCATCGGAAACTGCTTATCACGATGATAGCTAAAACCATACTCAAGTAACTTGAGATCTGGGTATAAATCCATCATTTCCCCAGCAAAATCAGCCTTGAATAGTTTTCCTTTCGCTCCGCGATAATCCAGTTCAACCGGTTTGGGATTATAATACTCTACCAGAAGAACATATTTTTTGCTTGTTTCATAAAGTCTTCTATAAACTTCTTTTTTTACAGTCGGTTCAATATGAATCAACACCCCATGGATGATTACCAAATCTCGCTGAAAATCAGGTTCAAAGTCCAGAATTGACTGATTATAAACCCTGATTCCCAGATGTTTTTTAAGTGTTTCAACCGCTTTCGAGTTGATTTCGATTGCAGACAGTTCGCATTCTGGAATCAAATTTCTAATCGCCATCAAATTCAAACCAATGTTACTCCCAAACTCAATACATGAATTGAGTCTATCCAGATGACTGATTACTTTTGCGTAAAACGCTGTTTTATTCCCCAATAATCTCATCGAACTATTGCGTTCAATATAGTCGTTACCAAATTCACCCTTCCAGAATATTTCCTGATCTGTCTCGATCCGATCTATCTTATTAGTCATTCTTCTACCCCACTATCTTTAGTCAATTTCATTTCATAATCTCTAATTGCTTTTTCCAGAATCATCATTATCTTGGCGTCTGTTTCAAAACCGTTTAATAATTGATTGATAAAAACATCCAGATATGTTATTTGTTCTCTTATTTTTTGCAAGCCAGTCCTTTCCCGCTTAATCCGGTGCAGGTTTACTGCCAAAAGCTCATGCTCAACACGATGCATTGGAATTTCAAAAACCGCAGCAAACTGATTTTTTTCAAATTCGTTCAGCAAGTGATCAATTTTGTCATACATGGCTTCACTTTGCTTCAAATTTTTATTTAGCATCAATTCATCCGTTTTAATCACTATCTGTTTGATTGAAATGATGATTTCCTTGTAGGTTTCATAGCTATTCTTCATTGTTAGCAACGCACTTATTAAAAACTTAACATCATAAATATTTCCTGCTTCAAGAGTACTAAATTCATTGATTTCAAAAGGCAGATTCAACCTTTTCATGACTTCTTCTAAACGCTGAAAATTGGTTCCTTCAATCGCTGCGCCACCTACGGTCGTATTGATTACCGGTATGATCGCCTGCGCAATTCGACCTTCTAATTCTTTTCGCATCCGATTGAGGCTCTCATTTGTTAAGACATTTTTCCCCGAAACATCCATCACTTCAAACAAACCATCAGTGAGATTTTTGTCTCCCTGGTTTCCATAGTCAATTCCGCCAGCATAATATGCTTCGTCTTTGAAAGCAAGGTTTTGTCCTACCAGGATAATTTCTTCGAATCCCAATTTTTGTAGTAGTTCAAAGGTCATAACGGCAATCGACGGTGCATCTGCAACCGTCAACAATGCTTGTTTGTCATTCATTTTCAGAAAATACTTCGATACTGTATCCTGGCTGGTGATCATATGAAATTTAGGGCCCTGATAGCGCTCTAGGGTTTCAAACCCGACACTACTGCCAAAAATCATTGGGATCGAAGTAATTTCAGATGTATACACTTTCTCAAAAACTTTCTGATTGATACCTTGAGGGTCATAAGTGCACATTGCATCAGGATAGATTCCATGCTCAATCAATGTACTAATCGCTGAACCCACTGAAAACAAGTAAGCCAGCTTTTCTTCTTTGATTCTTCTTAAATTTTCAATTTCAAGATCCAGGGAAGGCCCTGCGGCGATCAAAATCGCTTGTTTATTTCTGAAACAACCATTATTTTCCATTAAAACATTTGGTGTTTTTAAAACCTCAGAAAAATTCATCACACTGTTGAGAACCCACCGTTTTTTAAAAACATAATCAATTGCCAGTGCATTTTTTTTGATTTGAGTCGCTGATTTAAGCTGCTCAAAGAAAAGTGTTCGTTCTTCCTGCAAAACCTTCTGGTAAGAGGACAATTCGCAGATGATAATTTCCTTGTTGACTTTACTTAATAAATCATTGAAATACGTTAGAATTCTCGTTTCATTATTCCCACATTGAACCAGTTTTAAAGTCCTGCCTGAGAATTTACTCAGTGGCTTATTTTTTAAGTATTCCAGGAATATTGTTTTAGAAGGTTCAAATATCGAAAAATCCACTTCTGGATATCGTTTAACAAATTCTTCCAGATGATATCCCAAGCCCAGACCCCAAAAGATAACGTGGTATTCACTGATCAGCTGATTTTCACTGACCAGCTGATCAATAATTGACTGTGCCTCCCGAATCGGATCATATTTACTATGTAAATATGAAATCTGGCCTTGTTTTTCTATGCTTAAGGTTTCATTTATTCCATTTTTAGTTTTTTCACTTTTTAAAATGAAATAATCCTGGCTGGAGTCATCATCACGAAGCCACTCTAGCAAATCCGGATTATTCTTCTTAAAATAAAGAATATTATCAGCTAACATGGGTATCTCCCTCCGATGTTACCAACAAGTTAAGGGTCTCTTGAGCTTTTGTAAAAACTGGTAACACTTCATAGAGCAGCAGATCGCCAATTAAAACCTGATCCTGATTGGTCAATGCCTCTTCTAAGCCAGGCATCGCCTTCAACAATTCACGAACGCTCAAGACATAATTATTCCAGGCTTTATAATCAGCCAGAATTTGGTCCAGATTCTTGATCTGATCGATATTTTCTGCGGTATCCATAATCCAACCGATTCCTTCAAAAAAATCGGCCAGATTTCCCCAGGTTTCCTGTTCTGGCGTCTTATAAAAAGCCTCTGCCAGCGGCTCTAACTGAAAAATGGCGTTGGATAAATATTGGCTGGTTGATCGAAGCGTTTCATTGACCAGCTTTTCTAAATCCTCAACCACTACTTCTACATTTTCGATGATAAGAACATTTTCCAGAAAATAATCATAAAAGTCCTTATCAACAATTTTTTTATCAATGACCAGGTGATGCAGGTTTTGCCCAGTTTCTTCCAGTTCCGTATTGATTGCATTAAAAATAGCTTCAATGATCTCAGGCTTGTTTTCAAATTCAAGAACTTTGTTATTTAAAATAATTTTCATATACCCTCCTTGTATTCGATACTGAATTTTTTGTCAATTCATTTATCCGGTTCAGTCAACCGTCTATTATATAATATCGTCCGTTTCATTGATAATTTGAGTTTTATTTCTCCGTAACTTTAAGTATAGGGGGATCATGATTGTTTGTAAAGAGATTAGACTCGATTAAACCGAAAAAAAACCACCCGAAGGTGGTTTTGAATAGAATTTGTTATTGTAATAATTGAAGCACGCCCTGTGGTTGTTGATTTGCCTGAGCCAGCATCGATTGAGCAGCTTGAGAAAGAATGTTGTTCTTGGTGAATTCCATCATTTCTTTGGCCATGTCAACGTCACGGATTCGAGATTCAGCAGTTGTCAGGTTTTCAGAAGAAGTACCCAAGTTGTTGATAGTATGTTCCAGACGATTCTGATAAGAACCAAGTTTTGAACGTTCAGCCGATACGGATTCGATGGCATCATTGATAACACTGATTGCAGCGGTGGCTTTTTCATGAGTTGAGACATCCAAAGCATATTCAACACCAGTATTGGTTGTTCCGTCAGTAATATCTTTAGTTGATGTAAACTTGGCAATGGAACCATTTTTGGCAACAGCGTCGCCGCCTTCTTTTGTTCCTGCTACACCAAGAGCAGCCGAACGCATATCATTGACTTCAACGGTAAGACTTTGGGCAGTATTCGCACCAATCTGGAAATTAGCCTGGAAGCCACTACCTGTTTTGTCTGACATGGTCATGACGGCTTCATCACGGGTTTCTGATCCATTGGCTTGTGTTAATGTTAAAATTGGAGAGTTCGCAGCTGAGACTGCAGTGTATTTTGTATTAAGAGTAGTATTCGCAGTAATCGCAGCTGCTAACTTGGTCATTTGACCGCTGGCGGTTTCATTTGCTGCCAATTCGATAAAGGTTCCGGTATCCAGACCAGTTCCAGCTCCTGAAGCGACAACAATAATGTCAGTGCCATCAATGGTGAATTTTCCGCCAGCTTCGACGATATCCTGAGATTGTTGGGTATAGGTCATAACACCTGCTTCAGCAGTACCAGCTGTAGCAGTTCGTGATACTGCCGTCCCGCTTTCAGACCCGACTTTTTCAGTTAAAGTAATTTTTGAACCAATTGCTGATGCGGTGTAATTTCCATTAACATTCCCATTCTGATTTAAGGCACTAGCAATATTAGCAGCCTGCTGTTCTTTGGTTAGGCGATTGGCAGCCGTACCGATATTGAAGTTAGTGCCATCGGTCGTCCCAGAATTCGCAGCTAAAGTAATATCTCTAAATCCACCAGGAGCACCAGACAGCGCTAGGCGAACAGTGAATTCATTATTATCTGCACCATCGGCAGTAACATAAGCTTCACTTAAATCAAATTCGTATACCCCACGAGTTGCAGAAGCTGTACCACCAGTCATAGCTGACATACTCAACGCAGTTGCTGATCCAATTGCTCCTGCAACCGATGCTCCCGTTGTTGCATTTGCGACTGTTGCAGTAATTTTTTGAGTAACTGCACCCGTAGTCTTGAGGAGATTTGTTATTGTAGCGCCTGTGGCACCAGACATTCCACCAGCTAGTGTGATTGTTACTGCTTTACCTACAAGTGCAACACCTGAAGTTGCCCCAGAAGCAATTGCGAAAGTATAACCGTTTAAATCTTCTCCCAGATCGTCTGACTTGAAAGTTAATGTCAGATTTCCACCTGTTCCAGCAAAAGTAACACTAGTTGTTGCTTTTCCGGTTGCACTGGCCGCTTTGGTTGACACGGTGGAGATACCACCGGCCTTGCCCCCCATCGTCGTTGTATCAACATTCAGTTCTGTCAGTTGGCTTCCGCCACCATCTAATAATTTCTTGGTATTAAACTCAGTGGTATTACCAATTCGGTTAATCTCATTGGTTAACTGATTCATTTCCTTCTGAATTTCATTACGGTCAATGTTTACATTAGTATCATTGGATGATTGAACTGCCAGTTCTCGCATTCTTTGAAGAATTGAATGGGTTTCTCCTAAAGCACCTTCAGCGGTATTGATTAGCGAAATCGCATCGCTGGCATTGGTAGACGCCTGATCCAGACCTCTGATCTGGCCACGCATTTTTTCTGAAATCGCCAAGCCTGCAGCATTATCGCCAGCTTTGTTGATTTTTAAACCGGATGACAGTTTTTCCAAAGATTTGGAAGTGGCTGCCGTATTTGCCGTTAATTTGTTATAGGTATTAAGTGCTGCAATGTTATGATTGATTCTCATTGTTTTTTCCTCCGTTTTTTAATTTGCCGATAACCCTCGGCCAGGGAAGTTTTAGAGCCTTTCCTTCGTACGCAAGGTCTGCCAAATGTTTAAGCTTTTTCGCTCTTGTTATTATTATCGTCCAACAAGGGGGATACTTTAGCTTGTTTTTAAAAAATATTTGGGTTTGCTAAAGTTTTTTTTGTTGGGGTGTATTAATAACGCCGTTTTAGGATTTGTTGATAGTATTATCGGATGTTTGGGGTGGGAGTTTAGTTTTTTTGAAAAGTTTTTACTTATCGCAAGCGGGCGGATGATATCCGCCCCTACGAACGGGACCTCGTGGTGTCGTTGAATGATTTTTGAATTTTGGATCTTTTCCACTAAAAAAGGCGTTGCCGCCTTTTATACTTTTTCATCCAATAATGGTATGGTTTGAGGGATCGCTTTTTGTTCAAAACCAATGGGTGGTTGATATGAAGGATCCGAACTGGGGGGAACGTAGATGGGACCGCCGACGTATTTGATGATGACGTCGGGCCGCTGGGTTACGACGAGCTGGAGGTCTGGGGGCATAAATTCGTTGTTGAAATTGTTAGTTTCCGGCATGCCGCTGGATAGCCGGCTGATCGGGATAGTCATTTGCAAGTTGCCGGTGTCCTGGTCATTAATTTGGGCCTGGCTGGACATCGACTCAATGCTGCGGTTGGCATGCTTGAAGCGGATCGCCCGGGCTTCACCGTCTTCCATGTTAATATCGAGGCTGAGATTACCGGCGGTGTCAAATTTTGGGACGGCGGTATAGGTGGCGTTGTCCCAGGCATAGGTGCTGCTGGGTTCATAGGAATCCTGAATCGTCAGCCGCACCGGTTTGCTCTGGATCTGGTTTTCACTTTGCTGCTTGACCTGGAGCTGGGCACTGTGGACGGCCGAGAGTTTCAATTGTTCTTTTTCGACAAAGTCAATTCTTATCGGCACTGTCTCAATGGTGATTAAATTTTCCATCTTCTTTCCTCCCTTCTAAAAAATCCATCCATCAGGACATATAATCAAAGACTGACTGTTGAACGACGCTTTGTCCCATTTGCAGAGCAGCGGAATAGGCAACCTTCTGGCTCTGGAAGGCAATGTAGGTATAGGCTGCATCGACTCCTTCGACCTGGGTCTGGCGTTCCTGGAGATTGAAGTTCTGGGTTTCATAGCGGTTGGTCATAAATTCCAGGTATTGGCTTTTGGCACCAATTTCGGTAGTCATCTGATAGGCTTTGAGGCTGTTGTCCTTAAACAGACCATAAAGTTTATCGACCTTTTCAAAAGAATAAGCACTGCCTTCCTTTTCAAATTCAGTAGCAATCCGCCCCAGTAGATCATAGAGGTTATTGGAAACTTCCTCTCCGGGAATAGCGGTGGTGTTTTTACCGTAGCCCATAAAATTGAGTCCCGGAACCGAATAGTTGAAAACTGAGTTCCGAGCGATATCACCGGTCGTCTCGTCAAAGGTAACTCCCAGGCCGATATCGACATAAAGGGCATCACTTTTTAGGGCGTCAACTATTTTTTTTTCATCGACGGTGGCATCACTTAAATCATCCAGGATTTTACCATTATATTTCAATTGTTCAATACCACCTGCCGTGGTTTCCACGGTAAATGGCTTTTGGTCATTGGTACCCCCAAAGAGAAACATATCAGAGGCTTCGGTATTCATGGTTTGCAACATCTGTTTCTGGATGGTGCGAAGCTCCGAGGCGATGATCTTGCGGTCGCCTTCGCTCTGGGACCCGTTCATGCCCTGCTGAATTTTGGTGGTGGCTTCCGATAGAGAAGACTCAATCTGACTGAGGGTGCTTTCGGAATTGGTCAAAAAATCCTCAGCATGGCGGATATTATCCTGATAGCCTTCCACCTTGGACAGGTTACGGCGGATCTGATAGCCCCGTACAGCTGAAGAAACATCCTCGGAGGTCCGGGCATATTTTCTGCCGGTGGCCACCTGGGTGTTCAGTTTATCAAGATCTGAAGAAAGACTATTTAAATTGTTGGAATATCTTGAGGTCATCATACGATAGGTAATTCTCATTTTTTCACTTCCCTTCATTTATAACTGGTTTATCTGATCATTCTATAGCTTTCACAGGCTAATTATTTATACGCCCATCTTGTTAATAACGTTATCGAGGTTTTCATCCAGCACATTAAAATAACGCATGGCCGCATTATAAACTTTCTGGAAGGCCGAGAGGTTAACGCCTTCTTCGTTTAAAGAAACGCCCGAAACCGAATCTCTGGAGTCTGAAATAGTCTGGAATACATTGGTGGCAGTTTTAGAAAAATTGGTATACAGCTCGACATCCGTTCCGACCTCACTGACCACACTCGTCATGTATTCGTTAAAGGTTCCAGTTAGAATCGGGTCTACAACGGCATCTTTTTTAAATTCAACCGGGTCACTCATTTTTCTAATCATTCGCAGGATATTATCCGGTTCTGTTGGTGTTGGCTTATAAGGCCATGCCAACGGCGGCGTCGGCGGCGTCGTTATCGGCGGTGTCGTCGGCTCAGGGTCAATAATTGGGTTTCTGGTTGTGTTGATGTAGGATGGGTTCTCTAGCCATTTCTTAGATACCTGAATATTTCTGGCTGTTAGCTTATCCGTTGTTACTCCTTCATCATCGGTAAAAAGATTTAACGGATTTGTCGTGAAGTCATTTAGTTTATAACTCGTTCCGTCTGCTACATAAATCTCACTATTTATCTGATTAAACTCTTTGGCAAACTGTTGGGCCATAATGTTTATTTTATCGTTATAGTAGGAAATACCTTTAGCATTATTCTCCGTCCCACTTGCAAAGGTGCCTTTGCCGTTGATGATACTTAAATAGCCATAGAGTTTGCCGTCGCTAATGAGGTCGTTGGCATCATCTCTTAATGCTCCGTTTGTATCCACCACCGATAATTTAACGGGGTCCGTTTCGGCGTTCAGACTCATCTCGGCGTATTTGCCATTGTCAACAATCGTAATCGGCTTGCCACCAGGATTCTCCATGGTGATGCTGTAATGGGGAATGGAAAGATTTTCCGAGATCACATCGGCTGGCGTCATACTGACTTTAATATTCGCAATCCCTGACAATTTGTCAATCAGCAGATTACGGTGATCATAGAGCTCATTAGGGGTATTACCATAAATTTCTTCCCGCTGAATCTGTTCATTCAGCGACGCGATATTTTTGACAAAGGTATTAAATTCGCTATCAACCGTTACTTCAAGATTTTCAATCTGCTCAGTGTGGATCTCGTCGAGCTGATTAGCGTACATATTCATCATCTGGGTTATTTTTTCAGCCGCTGAACGGACAACCTGGGCAATATCCGGGCTGGCCGGGGTTTGCGACAGACTATTAAGATCTTTAACAAAACTGGAAAACTCACCCATCAGGGCTTCTGCTGAGGCTTCATCAAAGACATCTTCGAGATTGGTAAGCCCTTTAACCATGGTATCGTAACGGTTGTTTTCTGAGTTCTGATTACGGTAACGGGCGTCAATGTAAGGATCTCTTAACTGAGTTGTTCCTTTTGCTTTTACACCAATCCCCGTAGAAACCACAGGAGTGGCATACTTTTCAACTTTACCACTGGTGGTAACCGAAACAACATCTACCCGCTGCCGGGTATACCCTTCGGTATTAATGTTGGAAATGTTGTTCCCAACAATATTTATACTTGCCTGACTGGCCTCCATGGCTCTGCTGGCGATATTATATGATACAAATGTTGCAGCCATATTATCTTCTCCTTTTTCCTAACAACGTTTAAGCCTACTAAATGTTTTTCTCAAAGGCGCTGGGAATCTTTACGCTTCCCTCTTTTTTTCCATCTTCGCCATATGTCATTTTATCCTGTTTTGCTTTAAATTGAGCAATATTTTTGTTGACCATGTGCAATTTTGTTTGGAGAAGCGTCTGACATTTATTTTTATAAAATTCTATCTCTTTGGCTGTTTCCTTAAATTGGGTCAGCAGTTCTTCAAATCGGGGCCGTTCACTTTCAGGAAACTGGCTAATCACTTCGCTGATATTTTTACCACTGACATTCAGTTTTTCCATATAGGTGGCAACATCCTGATCAAAATTCTTAATCTGGTACAGAAAGATCTGCTGGTGATTGAGGTTATCATTCAATTCATCAATGCTATTGCTCTGAATGAGCATCAGCTCATCTTTAAGTTTAGGTATGGTATCCCGATGAAGCTTAATAACCCCGAAAAGATAGTCGTAAAAACTATCCAACGTTTTTTTATATTCATTTGTTTCAAGCATATTAAACCTCCTCGAGATTCTCTTTATTTGTTCTTAAATCTTTAGTTCTATTTTAGAAGCGCGTCAACCAGAGCCTCGGTTGGCACGTGGTAGGTTCCATTTTTAACGGCTTCTTTTAATTCACTTAAACGACTCGAATCTTTGACAGTGACGTCATAAAGAATGGCTGATTTAGCGGTGGCAACCCGGCTGTCTTCAAAGGATGGGGTACGTCCGCTTGAGATCGTGCTGCTGTCTGTTTTTGTGATTGCATTTTTCTTGTTCTCAGTATTGACCCGACGGGTGGATTCTGTTGCAGTCTCCTGGCCGATCTTAGATTGGACTGCGGGATTATTGCCTAATGAAATTTTCATGACTAGACCTCCTTTTAATATGATCCTGTATTTCTATTTTTTATGATTACTTTTAAGAATATTTAAGATCGTTTTATCTCTTGATATACATATCGTCATTATAAAAGAAAACTTTAGCAAAAGAAAGAAAAATAATGATGGCGGGAGCAGGAAAAATAATAATCCAGACAGCATTTACGGTGGATGATGTCTGGATTATTAGGTGCGGGACATGGCGGGCGATCTCGGATCGCCTCTACGGGATGAGGTGTTACGTTGGTGTTTTTATTATTGCGCTGGTATTTTTTAGTTTGTAAGGGCGAACCGTGTTCGCCCCTTGCCGGTAGCGGTCTTATTTCGATAAGAACCGAATAATCTCATCGGCGATGCGATCCAAGGGCAATTGTTTGTCAACGGCTCCAATATTGAAGGCCACCATCGGCATCCCATAGACAACGCTGGATTTTTCATCCTGGCCAATCGTATAGGCACCGGTTTTTTTCATCTTCAGTAGGCCGTTGGCACCGTCTCGGCCCATGCCGGTAAGGATGACGCCGACCGATTGTTTTCCGGCGACATCAGCTACTGAGTCGAATAGAACATCAACGGAGGGACAGTGACCACTGACTTTTTCTTCCTGGGTACATTTAACAATGTAACCCGTTCCTCTTTTAGCCAACCGCATCTGGTAATTACCCGGGGCGATCAAAACCCGGCCGGGTCTTAAGGCATCCCCGTCCTCTGCTTCTTTGACTTCCAGCTCGCAGGTATTATTCAAACGCTCGGCATAGAGCTTGGTGAACACTGGCGGCATATGCTGAACAATGACAATCGGCGGCATATCCCTCGGCAATCCGGAAATCACCGTATGGATGGCATCGGTTCCACCGGTTGACGCACCAATGGCAATGATTTTGCTCATGGTGTCGATGCCCTGATTTGTAACCGGTCGGCTGGGGGTATAGTCACTTTTACGATTGCCGACCTTGGCGGTCGAGGCAATCTTAATTTTGATAATCAGTTCATTAACAAAGGAGGCCATCCCTCCTGGTCGGGTAACATTGGGTTTGGTAACGAATTCCACAGCACCAGCATCCAGCGCATCCAGAACATTCTTAGAAACTGAACTAACCACAATAACCGGCAAAGGGTATTGGGGCATCAGTTTTTTTAAAAATTCGATGCCATTCATTTTTGGCATTTCAACGTCCAGGGTTAGTACATCCGGCTTTAATTTGATGATCAAATCTCTGGCCATATAAGGGTCTGTTGCTGTCCCGACAACTTCAATGTCGGGATCTTTCGATATTTCTCTCGATAAAGACTCTCGAAAGACTAGGGAATCGTCAACGATCAGCACCTTAATTCTTTGCTTAAGCCTCATCTTGACCCTCCTACTATTTTTCTTCGAGCAATTCTTCAATCACTTCGATTTCTTCATTTTTTAATAACCGTTCGCAGTCCAACAATAATTGAACTTTTCCGCCAGCTTTTCCGATCCCTTTCATAAAGCGATTTTCAAAGCCGGTTTTATTTGATGGCGGTGGGGCAATTTCTTCATCGTCAATGGTCAGCACTTCTTCGACATTATCAACAATCAGTCCAACCGAAACCGCTTCAATATCAATAACCACAATACAGGTCCGGTCATTATAATCGACGGGTTCTTTGCCAAACTGTAGTCTGACATCAAGAACAGGAATAATTTTTCCACGCAGATTGATGATCCCTTTGATGTAGGTTGGTACTTCCGGGACTTTGGTAATTGATTGCATGCCAATAATTTCTGTAACGTATTTTATTTCAATGCCAAATACTTCATCTTCTAATGAAAAGGTTAGAAATCTACCGTGCTGGGTATCTTCTTCCAGATTGTAATTATCTACAACATTCTCTGCCATTATAAATCTCCTCTTTAAATAATTTTTTAAAGTTATCGTTGTAACCATTATACTTGAAACGCCTAAAAAGGTACACCCTAATTTATCCATCTCTATGACAAAATTCTTGTTCTTTTTTTACCCTAATAAATAATATTTAAACCATCAGAATATTTTATACAAAAAAGCTGGGCATCAAATGCTCAGCAACGGACACCATTATTTTATTTGTCGTTGTCCAACTCTAATTTAAGGAGCGTTAATTAGAATTCCTCAATTCTCCGATTAAGGGACTGAATCTTCATGATCCCGGTGGCCAGATCAAAATATTGGGTTCGCCCAAAATTGAGTCCGGTATCTTCTGCCAGAATGGGAATACGCAACTGATTTAAGACCTGCTTGACACAGACAATATTTCGTTCGCCGATGGCTCCCAGTTTACTACCCGGCTGCACCTCAAACATTTGAGCCCCACCGGCAATCTTTGCCACAATGCGATTGTTTCCACATCCGGCCCGTTTCATTTCATCAACTAAATCGACGATGGCTGTATCGGCAAATTTTTTTCGATTAATATCTCGGTTTGAAAAATTAGTGCTGTCCGGCAGCATAATATGCGACAATCCGCCTACCTTTGAGACCTTGTCGTATAAGCATACCCCCACACAGGAACCCAAAGCATAGGTGACTAATACCTCTGGGCCCTTTGCTAATTTATAATCTGATATTCCAATTACAATTGATTGACTCATATTTCCAGCCCTAATTTTTGCATAATGCATTTTAATGTATTGATTTCGGCAAACATGATCATATTGCTCTTTAAATCGTTGGTTTCCCCAAGGAAATTTTCTTCAATAAACATTAATTTGTCACCAATTGCGCCAAACTCAATAATCGGCACGCTCATCAGAGCGCCAACCATATCAATCGCCACATAAGGAACCGATACTTCTATGGTCAATCCCGTTAATGCCGAAATGGCATTGACATATGACGATGCCAGGATGTTACCAATCTCCTTAATGCCGGAAATTTTCATTTCACTGAGGCCGTCTTCGCCATCATCTTCGCCCACCAGAATATCCATGATGCTTTTGGCATCTTCAACATTAAGTAAAAACATAATCATTCCGTGGGCATCACCACTGAAATTCACAAGTACCGCCACCGTCATGGTTTCAGCACCGCCCAGATTTTCTACTGCCTCATCAAAGCCGGTGATCCTGACACTGGGAACACTCATATCCACTTTTTCATCCAGGATCGTCGCTAAAGCCGTCGCCGCATTACCGGCGCCGATATTCCCGATTTCCCGGAGCATATCAATTTGCATTTCATTCAGTTCATCATAGTTCTCGAACAAATTTTTACCTCTTTCTAATCAATTTATTTCCACATTTATTACATCATACCGTTGACAATATCATCATTATCCCAGTATATTCGACAATGTTCCAAGCTGTCAAATTCGAATTGAAAGGGCATATCGCCAAAATAGATGCGGGTCCCCCGATAGAGTTTTCGTTTGGCTGAAACAGAACCGTAGTAACTGACACTGGCTTTCTGCTGGACATAGGTGATTGCCTTTTCAATTTCTTCGATTTCTTTTTTAAGGAGTAAGGCCTGTCTGTCGATCTGTTTTTTCAGGGTTCCGATCTGTTCCATGGCCGGACTGTTATGGTTACGGCTGAGCATATCTTTTTTTTCCTGGGCCAGTAACAAACCATTGATCTGAGTTTCTTTTTCATTTATTTCCTGGAGCTGCTGCCGCGCTTGTTCTTCCTTTGTTCTGAGTCTTTCGATTTCGTCATGGTCGATGATTTTTTCCCCTATGACGCGAATAATGGTGGGATATTCCCGGTCGTTCCCGATATCTCTGGCTACCAGCTCCCCCATCAGTTGAATTTCGCCGCCGACGATGA
The DNA here is from genome assembly GCF_000472665.1 of Acetobacterium malicum subsp. dehalogenans DSM 11527. GTDB lineage: Bacteria > Bacillota > Clostridia > Eubacteriales > Eubacteriaceae > Acetobacterium > Acetobacterium malicum. The sequence continues at coordinate 21,373 of NZ_KI421448.1, forward strand.
GTTCCTTTGTCCCGGAAAGGTATATATTGCCCTTGCAGGTTATTTTACCATCAATAATGTAATCGACGGTGATGTCACCATCAACGTGCAAAATAGCATTTTCAATGTAATTGCAACGCAGGTCTTTACCAACGATAACATCGCCCATGCTGCCGCCATAGATGCCCTTGGCAATGGCTACATTTCCGGCTGCCTCAATCTTTGCATCTTCAACAACACCTTTAATAATCAGATTGCCGCCAGCTTTAACAGAAAAGCCACTGCTGACATCGCCGTCGATGGTGACATCGCCGGGGAAATTGATATTGCCGGTCGAGAAATCAATATTCTTGCGGATATGCATCATTTCGTCGATATTGATGGTATTGACAAATTTGATAATCCCATCACAGTCTGCCATCAGTTTTGATTCATCCGCCGTCAGGCTGGTGTTTTTCCCGGCTGGAACCTGGGGTTTCCTTCCCTTATGGGCCGGAATTACTTGTCCATATAGATCTTTCCCATCAATACCTGGCGTTTCCTTAATGATCTCACATAATATCTGACCCTTTTTTACCATCTGAAAATAATCAAGATTTTTGTAATCAACCGTTTCGTCTTCACTGTATTCAGGTTTATATTCGGCATCTTTCTTGACCAGAAGCTTGACCACCCCGTCTTCTCCGTCGATGGGAGCAGTTGCTTCGGCGACCTTGATCCGAATATTAAAAATTGGCCGCTGGGCCAGTTTTTCAATGGCACTGTCGATGATTCCATATTCGATCTGTTCTTTTTGTAACGCCGCCACCAGCTGTTCTTTTGTAAAAACGGTGCTGCCTTCGGACTGTTTTTCCAGTTTGATGAAACCCTGTTTTTTATCCTCGCTGACACTGACTTCAATCAAACTTACTGCTTCTGTTTTTGCAATCTCCTCATTCATAACCATCCCCTTTTCCATAAACAATTTCTAAATCACAAGCATCCTTTAAATAATGTCTATCGTAGTTGGTTGACTGTTTTTTCCATTTCATCTGTGGATTGAACAATTCTTGAATTAAACGAAAAGGCCCTGTTTGCTTCCAGCATTTTTACCATTTCTGTGGCCGAATCGGTGGCTGATGACTCCAGATAGCCGTTCCTGACAATACTGGCATTATCCGCAGCAGGCTGTCCCGATAAATCGGATACGGCAAATTGATTGCTACCAAGTAAAGTCAGTCCATAAGGATTTGCAAAAGAAAAAACACCCAGATTAGCGGAATCAAAACCTCCAGTTATATTTAGGGGGTTATTGTCCTGTCCCAATACATAATTGCCTCTGGCATCAACCAGAAAACTCTGATCACCTTCGACGCTGATATGGAATACACCATCCCTCGTGTAAGTGGTCGTATTGGTTTCTTTGTTTTGAATAGCAAAAAAACCTGCTCCTTCAATAGCACAATCCAGGGTTCGTCCGGTTGGTTGAAGAAATCCCTGGGTAAAATCGATGCCAATTTTTTGCACCTTGGCACCGTGACCGGTGCTGATTTCAGCGCCGCCGCCGCCGTCAATATTTTCGTAAAGCAATGATGAAAATGCGGTAACCTGGGGCTTGAAACCAATAGTATTGATATTGGCGACATTGTTGGCAATGGTGTTCAGGCTATTCTGTTGCGCGATCATGCCGAGTTTTGAAGCGTAAAATCCTCTTATCATTGTAATGCTCCTCCTGTTATCTCGTTCTCCGGCCGTCAGAAAGAACACTGGATTGCCAGCAAAATTCTTACTGAAGTACCTGGTTTATTTGGTTTAGCCAACTCTTCCGATGGTATTTGATGCGATTTCGCTGATCTTATCGAAAATTTTCAGCATTTGGGTGCATGAGGTAAAATTGTTCTGCCGGGCGATCATATCACTCATTTCTTCACCCATATCAACGTTGGATTTCTCAATGGTCTCCTGTAAGACATTAAAGGAGCCGGCCTGTGCTGGCTGAAAACCGTTGACCGCTTGAAAATAGCCTTCCCCGACCTGAGTCAGATCTGCCCCGTTGGCTACAGTGGAAATATTGAGCCTGGCCACCTCCGCACCGTTTTGGATAATGGCTCCGTTAGGATTAACGGTAAAGTCGCTACCTGCCAATTGAATCGGCTGTCCGGCACTACTTAACACCAGACCAACCCCTGGCAGCGTTAGAAATCCCTGTTGATCCAGTTCAAATTGACCGTTACGGGTCAGTACCTGTCCGAAATTGGCATTCTGGATCACAAAGAACCCCTGTCCCTGAATAGCCATATCCACACTACGATGGGTCGTTTCAAAAATCCCCTGGGTAAAATCTGTAAATTGTTCCGCATTAACCGTAATATAAGCACCAGCACCAATATCTGCCTGCGCGATTCTGGGGTTTGTACTCATTCTTGACGCCATATATTCTGCGAAGGTTGACTGCACCGTGGATTGACTCTTATAACCCGCAGTGGTCACATTTGCGACATTTTGAGCCAATACATTAATTGCTTTCTGTCCTGACAACATGCCGGCTGCTGCTGCGTAAGATCCTCTATCCATTATAATGCCTCCTTATTAATAATTTTTTAAGCGGTTTCTCATTTTAATCATTGCCTGGGAATGGATCTGTGAGACTCTTGACTCGGTAACACCCAGTACCTCAGCAATTTCTTTTAGTTTTAGATTCTCATAATAATACAGTGAGACTACCAATCGTTCTTTTTCTTTTAACTGATCGATGGCTTCACCCAGTTTCTCTTTCAATTCGTTAAAAAGCATTCGCGATTCCGGCGAATCGTCCGTTTTTTCTTCGGTAATCAGTGGCGAAACTTCCATCATTTTTTCATTAATGGCTTCTTCATAGGATAAGACAATCGAATTGTGCCGCTGCTGCAGAATTTTCTGCAAATTTGCCTCGGAAATTCCCATTTTTGCGGCGATTTCTGCTTCGCTTGGTTCTCTTTCCAATGATGCGTATAACTCGCCGTAGGTTTCTTCCAGAACCTTAGAAAGGCTCCGCTGGCTCCGGGGTACCCAATCCTGCTTACGCATAAAATCGATGACTGCTCCTCTGATTTTCAGGGTCGCAAAGGTTTCGAATTTATTGCCCAGTTCCGGGTCAAACTTTTCGACCGCATCAATTAAAACGATCATTCCCTGATTAACCATATCGTCCAGCTGTCCAAAATTGTTATAACTCCCCTTGAACCTTAAAACAATTTTCTTAACCAGTCCGGTGTATTGCAGGACTATTTCGTTACGGATTTCGGTGGTTCGCTGTTCTTTATATAATCGCCAGAGTTCCATAGCCTTCTCATCGACACTTTTTTCGACCATGAGTTTTTCTTCTGGGTTTTCGTCTAAGCTATGTTCTGCTTTATTCATTTCTGCAACATTCATTCTGACACTCCTTATTCTTTAAAGGATTTGCGTTGATTAATTTTCCAACTTTATCATTCCGATAACTTGAATCTGAATATTTGTATCTATTTCATTAAAGGAAAGAACGGTTAAATCCGCCATAAATTGTTCAATTAATCGCTTAAAATATATACGCACAATTGGGGAGGTGAGAATAATCGAATGGTCAATGATTTCTTTCAGTTTTTCGATTTGCTCGGTGACCTTTTCGACAATCGTCTGAACCACCTGGGGATCAATGGCAAGATAGGTGCCATGCTCATTTTTCTTAGCCGAATTGAGGATGATATTCTCAATTTCCTGATCCAGAGCAATCACCTTGATGCTGTTACCATCCGTATATTTTCTGGTGATGGTTCGTTTGAGTTTCTGTCTGACATACTCGGTGAGCATATCGGTATCTTTGATACTGGTGCCATGATCACCCAGGGTCTCCAAAATACTTTCCAAATCTCTGATCGGAATCCCTTCGTTTAAGAGGTTTATCAATATTTTTTGGAAATCAGCGATCGAAATAATATTGGGAATCACATCATCAACAATCGCCGGATTAGATTTTGAGACGTTTTCCAGCAAAGTGTTAATATCCTGCCGACTTAACAGTTCGTGCATGTGCTTTTTAATAACTTCGGACATATGAGTCACAATAACCGAAAGTGCATCAATGACAGTGTAGCCGTAAACTTCGGCCAGCTCTTTTTCATTTTCAGTGATCCATTTTCCCTTGATCCCATAAGCTGGTTCAATGGTTTCGATACCGTCGATCGGCTCACTGGTATTGGACGGATCCAGCGCCAGATAATAACCAACCAGGACTTCGCCTTTGGCGATTTCTTCACCTTTGATTTTAATAATATATTGATTCGGATTGATCAGTCCATTATCTCTTAACCGAACCGTGGGGATAACCACTCCCATGTCCATGGCGAATTGTTTTCTGAAAATAACAATCCGATCGATAAAATTACCGGAGCTCCCTTCATCGACCATCGGTAGCAGGGAGTATCCAAATTCCATTTCAATCGGTTCGACGCCGATGATATTATACACATTATCGATATTCCGATAAAAATCAACCTCACTGCTTTCTTCCTGGATCAGCTGAGTCATTTGCTCAACTTCATCCACTACCACTTTAACATTCGAGCGACGGATCAGCAATAAGCCAAATCCACTGAGCATAATCGCGAGCGTTAATATCTGTAATGCCGGTGCTCCGGGAATAATGGCCATGGCTGAGATACCGATGCCGGCAATAACTAAAACCTGAGGTTGCGACAAAAATTGATTCTTGACATCCACATTCAAGTTGTTTTCCGAGGCTGCCCGGGTCACAATCATTGCTGTTGCCACCGAAATCATCAGTCCCGGCACCTGACTGACCAGACCGTCTCCAACGGTAGCAATGGTGTATACCGAAACTACCTCTTCCAGCGGCATGCCACCCTGCAACATCCCGATAATCATCCCGCCGACGAGATTGACCACCGCAATGATCATTGATGCCACCGCATCACCTTTAACCAGCTTGGTTGCCCCATCCATGGAACCATAGAATTCGGCTTCGGTTTGAATTTTTTGTCTTCTCTCCTTGGCCTCAGCGTCGGTAATGGCACCTGAGCTCAGATCTGCATCAATGGACATCTGCTTTCCGGGCATTGCATCCAGGGTAAAACGGGCAGAAACTTCTGAAATACGCTCGGCACCCTTGGTGATAACAATAAACTGGACGATGACAATGATAATAAAGACAATAAATCCAACGACCGCATTGCCACCCAGTACAAAAGATCCAAAGGTCTCAATGACCTTGCCAGCCTCGCCACCGTTTGAAAGAATTAGACGGGTTGAAGAAATATTAAGAGCCAGTCGCAACAGTGTCGTAATCAAAAGCAGCGATGGAAAAATGGAAAAATCCAGGGGGCCTTTGATGTACATGGTGGTTAACAAAATAATCAGGGATATGGCGATGTTCAAAATGAACATAAAATCCAGAATAAACGGCGGCAAGGGAATAATAATAAGAGCGATTGTCAGAACAACAAAGACAACGACGAGATTCTGAATGATTTTCATTTGACATTTTCCTTCTTCTTAGTACTATAAACCCATGCCATTAATTCTGCCACGGCCTTATAGAGTTCAGCCGGTATATATTCATTGATCTCAACTGATTCATACAATCCTCTGGCCAAAGCTTTGTTTTCCTTCACCAGCACCTTGCTTTCTTCGCCGACTGCAACAATTCGCAAAGCGATGTGGTCTTTTCCCTTTGCCAATACTAGTGGCGCAACATCATGATCCATATCATATTTTAAGGCGACTGCGTAATGGGTTGGGTTTCGGACAATGACATCAGCCTGGGGAACCATCTGCATCATTCGGCTCATACTCATTTCCCGTTGTTTTTGTCTGATCTTACCTTTTATTTCAGGATTTCCTTCGGTTTGTTTATATTCGTCTTTGACTTCCTGCTTGGTCATTTTCAGTTTTTTTTCATAATCATAGCGCTGATAGGCATAATCCAGAATCGCAACGACTGCAAAAATCATACAGACGGTTTGCACCATCGACATGGTCTGGTCACTCATAAACATCATGTTCGCATCGATTTTTGTGACGAGCATATCTGGGGTCATCGGAATAATGCTTAAAATAACGGCATAGATAATCCAGATAATCAGTACCACTTTAGCCAGTGACTTAAGGAGCTCAACTATGGATCTTAACGAGAACATTCTTTTTATGCCAGACAACGGGTTGATTCGGTTAAATTTTGGTTTTAATGCATCTCCGGTTACCAGAAAGCCGGTTTGCACGCCAGACATAATAATGGCAACAATCATAATGATTACCGCCACCGGCAGTACGGTCGCAAAAAACACGATTGCACCTTCTCTAAACAACTGATTGGCACTTGCAACAGTCAGGGTATCCATGGTTACAATTTTTTTCATTTGGGCCATATAAATATTTTTAATCTGCTGATAAATAAACGGTACCAGCAAGTTCAAAACAAAAAATGCCACAAAGAGCAGAACCACACTGACCACGTCTTTGCTTTGAAAGGTGTTTCCCTTTTTACGTTCGTCTTTTCTTTTCTTCGGGGTCGCTTTTTCGGTTTTTTCTGATCCTGCCATTCTTTTCTCCGATTATTATCTGTGTTAAATGAAAAATGTCAGTACCTGAGTTATTTTTTCCATCATCAGTAAATTCATTTGGGTCATAAAATTCGCCAATGCCGGAATGATCGTGAAAATGACAATCAAACCAATGAATACTTTTATTTGAATATTGATAACAAAGACATTGATGTTTGGCACCAGCCGCATTAAAATACCAACGGCAAATTCGGCAATGATCTCGGTGACAATGATCGGGATGGCCAATTGCACCGCATAGATGAATATATAATACATCAGTTCAATGAAAAAAACTCCAACCTGCTCACTGACCTGGCCGATTCCCAAGGGAATAACCTGAAATGATTTGATCACCACGGTGAACAGGGCCAGATGCGCATTTGAGATAAAGAAGATCAAAACATACATCGATGTCAGCAGGTTTCCGGTGACCGATATGTTTGCCCTGGTGGCTGGATCATACATCGAAGCCATACTTAAACCCATTTGCATATCAATAACTTCTCCACCCAGTTGAAATACTGACAGAAACAAAGTCATGATAAAACCGATCACAATTCCGATAATAAATCCCTGCAGCATGGCGCCAATAAATTCAATTGCCGTGTAATTAATAACCTGGGTCGTTCCTAACTCAAAAACTGCAAATAAGGCAATGGCTAAGGATAAGCCCACCTTCATAATACTGGGAACGCTGTTTCTGCCGAAGATGGGATTGAAAAAAATAACGCCTGCCGTTCGGCAACTGGCTAAAAGAAAAATCAAATACTGGTTCATGTCAAAGGTCACATTTATCACCCATGTTTATTTCTTTAGATCTTGGTGGCTATTAATTCAAATATCCGGAATACCAGGTCCATCATCTGCTGGAGCATCCATCCGCCGGCGATAATCATCAGCAACGCGGTGATAATAAGTTTTGGCACAAAGGTCATGGTTTGTTCATTGATGGATGTGGCCGCCTGAATAATCGAGATAATTAACCCGACCAGCATACTGATTAACAGGATGGGACCTGCCACCTTCATCCCGGTAAAGATTGCATCTCTGAAAATTCCGATTAAATCACCTGTACTCATCTGCTGCTCCCTTCTTTAGTTATAGGTCATAATCAGGGTTTTGACTAATAAACCCCATCCATCCACCACCACAAACAGCATCAGTTTAAATGGCATGGAAATCATAACCGGTGGAAGCATCATCATCCCCATGGACATGAGCACACTTGAGACAATCATATCGATGATTAGAAATGGAATAAACAGCAAAAAACCGATTAAAAAGGCCCTCTTTAATTCACTGATGATAAAAGCCGGAATGACAATGGTCAGCGGTAAATCCTGCGGGGCCATATTTTCGATCCCGGTCTGACCTGCCTGAACCGATAAGCTTTTAAACAGGTCCACATCAGTAGCTGTGGTTTGCATCAGCATCCATTCCTTAATAGGATCCACCGCCAAATCCAGAAACTGCTGGGAGTCAATGGTTCCGGCATTATATGGCTGCAGAGCCACCGTGTTGATCTCTGTTAAGACGGGTGACATAACAAAAAATGTGATTGCCAGCGCCAAACCGACCAGAATCTGGTTGGGTGGTGTCTGCTGCAAGCCCAGTGCACTCCTTAAAAAAGAAAGCACGATGATGATTCTGCCAAAGCAAGTCATCATCAGCAATAAGGTCGGCACGATGGTAATCAGCGTCATTAGGACGATGATTTTTACAGTATCTGAACTTTCACCAGCCAGCAGGCCTTCTACCGACAACTCGGCACCATGTGCTTTTGTCGCGGTAAGAAAAAACAAAATGGCGAAAATCGGCATGATGACAAGCGCTTTTCTGAAAATTACTTTTCTATTTTTTGATGTCGTTATTATTTCATTCATTCTGTTTTTCCTTTTGAGAAAATGATTTTACCATACTCAAAAAGCTCTCTTTTGATATTTCCTGCTTTTTCTGAAAAGAAATCGGTTCTTCCAGCTGTGACAAAATTTGGATATTATGCTCCGTTACTCCAACCAGGTATTGAACACCCTGAATGTCAACGATAATGATGGAACCGCTTTTCCCGACAATCAGTCTTTCAACCACCTGCATATGATGCTCACCGGATATTGATCCCGGTCTTTTTAAAAACCGTTCGATATACCATCTGCTTCCATAATAGGTTAAAACAATAACACCAACGGTCCCCAATAGTGCTAGAATTATCGAAAATACATCACTGGAACCCAATTTGGACCTGCTCTCTTTTACTTGCCAAGGGCACTGTTGACGGTTTGGATCAAGCGGTCTGCTTTAAATGGTTTTACAATAAAATCAAGGGCCCCGTTTTTAATCGCTTCCACAACCATGCCTTCCTGTCCCATCGCTGAACACATAATAACCTTAGATTGCGGTTCAAAACCTTTAATGGCCTGCAACGCCTGGATCCCGTCCATCACTGGCATAGTGATGTCCAAAAGAACTAAGTCCGGTCGATTTTCTTTATACTCAGCCAACGCAATTTCGCCATTTTCAGCTTCGATAAAATCGGTGTAGCCACCTTTTTTTAAACTATCTTTGATCATCATACGCATAAAGGCCGCATCGTCTACAATTAAAATTTTACTCATTTTCTTCTCCTTTTAATCCATTCTTTCAAAATTATTTGTTAATCTATATTAATTTCTGCTATTTTTTTTGCTCAGAATTATCTCTGACTTTGATAATTTCGGTTATTTTAACACTGTAGTTGTCATCAACAACTACCACATCGCCCCGGGCGATTAGTCGTCCGTTAGCGATGACGTCCACCTGATCCCCAGCTTGGCGATCCAACTCAACAATGTTTCCTAAAGTTAATTCGGCGATATCTTTTATTTTTTTTCTGGTTTTTCCTAATTCTACCGTAATCTGGATCGGTACAGACATCAATAAATCCAGATTATCTCCCGGTATATTGACTCGTTGATCCTCACCCAGTTGTCGATATTCATAAGGATTAACCTGGACCGGCTGTTGCGGCGGCGCATAGGCTGCCGGCGGCGGGTCATTTCTGACCACCCGGGCAGGTTCTTGCGGGGGCGCCTGGGGTGGCGGCTGATAAATTGTTTCCTGCTGAACCGGTGGCACCTGCTGAATGGGTGGTGGTGGCGGTGGAATTTCTTCCTCTTCCTCTTCGTCATCCATGCCACTTGCCCCCATTGACATGGAGACAATTTCCCGGGCCAGAGCGGGTTCCATCGCACTGATAAATTCACTTTCAACCAGACCTTCAATACTCAGGTTAAACTTGATGCTGACCAGATTATCACCTTTTAGCGAAAATAAGTCCCGGATGCTGGATTTGTTAGTGGTATCCAGAAGCGTTGGCGGTGAAATATTGACGACTTTTCCTAAAAAAGAAGCTAATGCTCCGGCAGCTGCTCCCATCATCTGGTTCATGATTTCACCGATGGCACTTTTGCTGATTTCATCAAACTCGATATCATCGCTGGTATCCATGTCAAACAGCTGCGATAAGATTTTTTTCATATCTGACTCTTGCAGCAATAACACATTGGCACCCTCGATGCCTTCAACATAATTGATTAAGACACCAATGACTGGTTCAAGGTAAGCGAACTCAAAGGCTTCTACTCCGATTGTTTCAATTCTTGGGGTGGTAATATTAACTTTTGTGTTCAATATGGTGGACATCGCCGTGGCAGCTGTGCCCATACTGATGTTCATTACTTCACCAATGACATCAATTTCCATACTGGACAGTTTGTCTGGATTCTCTACTGCATCTGTCATATGAATAGTTCACTTCCTCTCTCGTTAAGCTCTTTTATCTGGATCGCTCTTTTTTTCTTATAGTCTCCCATTTCTCCTCTAAACCAAACCTCGTCATTGACAACAATATCGACCATGGAATTCGCCGGTTTGTTCAGCTTGATGATATCTCCGACTTCCAGTTCGTATATGTCCTGAGAAAGTACTTCGGTGTCACCTAACACGCCTTTAATTTCCAATTCTGTTTTTCTGATTTCATTGATAATATTCAGTCGTCTTTTTTCCTCTGCCTGCTGATCTCCTCTTTTTATATTTTTCTTGGTTTGAGACATCTTCTTTTTGAAGAGCATATCCAAGGTCGTTGCCGGAATACAGATGTTGATTTTCCCTTGGGTTTCATTTACTTTGATACTCATAACAATGATGACAACATTTTCATCCGCCCCGATCCCTTGAAGAATTCGGGAATTGGTTTCAATCTTTATTAATCTTGGGGCGATTTCGAGGTAATCAAACCAGACATTTTTCATCAGGTTGATCATCCCCCGATAAAAATACTCCATAACCCCGATTTCAATTTCTGTAAATTCGCGATCTTCTTTAAGCGGTTTTCCGGAACCACCTAAAAGTCGGTCGAAACTGCAAAAGCCAACTTCCTTGGAAATATCCATGATTACCAGATCTTCTTCATCTTCACTGTCTTTTATATCAAAATCGATGAGTCCCATCAGAACTGAATCGGGAAGAGCGTTATTGAATTCATAGTATTGTTGTTCTTCAACTTCAATTATTTCTACCAAACTATAAGTTTGCAGAATTCCAGTTATATGAGAAGACACCAGCCGCGCATAATTTTCATAAATGCTAAACAGATGCTTAAGCTGTTCTCTGGTAAAAAGCTTTGGTCTTCTAAAATCGTAATCTTTAACCTTTTTGCCCGAGACTGCACTGGGTGCTTCCGGCTCGTCTTTGCCACTTATTAAACTGCTTAAAAGGCTATCAATTTGACTTTGCGAAAGAATTTCTGCCATATTCGTTTCTCCTAGTATTGTCTTTTATTCTATTGTACAACCGTTTCTGTACCTGTATCTGTCGCAATGTCATTGAAAAAATCTTCCGTTTCGGAAATAAGGATTTCGACCCGGCGGTTTTTGGCTCTGTTTTCTTCGGTATCATTTGGTGCGATAGGTCGATACTGACCAAACCCGACTGACAATAATTTTGAAGGATCACTGATATAACCGTTTTGCAGGAATCTTAAAACCTCATTGGCCCGACTGCTGGACAAGTCACGGTCGTCAACCGGCGAATCGGCCTGAGCGGTATGCCCGTCGATTCGAATCGACTTAACAGTTGGTTCTACTGCCTTAAAAGCCTTGCCAATATCAATTAGTATCTGCTGTCCGCCCGCTTTGATCCGGGAACTGTCCGGTTCAAAAAAGATTGAAGACATAAACTTGATTGCAACAGAACTTTCATTCTTTTCAATACTTACTGCATCGTCCAACCCGTTTTCTTTCGTGTATTGACTTAAATATTGGTATAGGTCTTCGAGATCAACAATCTCTTCCACTGTGATATCCTCATTAGGAGATGTTGCACCATCTGACTCTGTCGCTGTCCCGGTTGTTTCATAAACTGCCGCAGGATTAAACTGCTCAACTAACTGTTTATACTTTTCTGCGTCGATGGTTGACATCGAAAAAAGCAGGACAAAAAAGATTAAAATCAGGGTGATCATATCCGCATAGGTGTTCAGCCAGGCATCTTTATTGATTTCTTTTTTGTTCTTATTACGCTTTCCCATAGTATATACCCCTATTTTTAGCTTTCAACAGCTTTTCCTTTTTTACCTTTGGATTTTCCACCTTTTGACGGGGCTTCGCCATTCGCTTTTCTGATTTCATCCTCAGTTAAAAAGTTCATCAATTTGTCCCGGATATATTTGGGATTTTCACCTTCTTTGATGGCGACAACCCCTTCAATGATTAATTCCTTAATCAGCAGATCTCTCCCCTGGGCAATTTCCAGCTTACAGGATATTGGCATAAAAACGGTATTAGCCAGAACCGATCCATAAAAGGTGGTAATCAATGCGACTGACATATCTGCTCCCAGGGTCCCGGCGCCACCTTCAAGGCTCATATTTTTTAGCATGTTGACCAACCCAATCAGGGTTCCAATCATCCCGAAGGCTGGTCCCAGAGCTGCCCCCATATCATAGATTTTTCGCTCCTGATCATTTCGCTCTGAAATATAATCAATCTTCTGATCAAACCAGGATCTTAACTTATCCGGTTCAATGGCATCGACGATCCGCAATACACTTTCTTTTAAAAACTCATCCTGAATCTCCGCTGCTTTCGCTTCCAGCGCCAACAACCCCTTACGTCTCGCCTCTTTAGACAACTCTGTCAAAATTTCCACATATTCCAAAGGATTCTGTTTGTTCTTAAAAAAGATCATCTTTAAATGTTTCGGAATATGGGTAAAGGATTTAAAGGGAAATGATGCAATAAGAACGAAAAATGTTCCACCGATGGTAATGAAAATACTCTGAGCATCAAAGAAATTCATTAATGCCCCAATATTAAAACCATTTGCAGAACTGAATGTCATCCCGAAAAACATGGTAAAGACGACTAGGACATAAGCGATGATTGTTGAAATTTCCATAAATTTATACTTCCTGTCAGAATTTAGTTGTTAACGACTAAAAATGCTTCGTTTATATGCGATGATCTTAGAAAGAACCTGAGCTGAACTCTCGGTAACCACATAGTGTTTGCCGTTCATCAGCCGAATGGTTGTGTCTGGTTTTTCTTCAATGATTTCGATGATCTCGCAATTCAGAAGAAACTTTTCATTTTTTTGTTTGTTCAATCTCGTTAATTCTATCATATTTCCACCTCAAAATATAGTTTTTATTATTTGACCAACTTAAACGGAACTAATTTTTCGTTTTTTTCTGTTATATAACAGCCATTCACCAAATGAGTGCACCACCCATTTGGTGAATGGCCATGATAAAAAGTTCTACCCGAAGGAGTTTTCTCCTTCGGGTGAACTTTCTCAGTTATTATAAACTATCTTTTTAAATTAATCAATTCTTCCAGAATGGAATCCGAAACGGTGATAATTCGGGAGTTTGCCTGAAAACCACGTTGGGCAATAATCATATCGGTAAACTCCTGGGATAAGTCGACGTTTGACATTTCCAGATTGGCGGATTCAGTCCCGCCAGTTCCATTGGTGCCGGCTTTTGAAGCAATCGCTGTACCTGAGTTGGCGGATTCCATAAAGTAGCCGTTACCATCCTGGAGCAGACCATCGACATTGGCAAATTTTGCGATGGCCAGGTAACCTAAAACTTCTGGTTTATCGCTGCCGGTTTCGATTTTGCCAACTAATGCTGATTCAACTGGTGCTGTATCAAGATCCGTGACCAAATCGCCAAAAGCCGTGGCATCAACATCTAGTGTCAGTGTTCCACCGGTTGAACTTGTGAGAACTACGCTAGTATCAGTAGTTGCATCAAAATCGATATCGGTTCCTTCTGGGGTTCGCAAATACTCAACCTGCCCGCCCTGATTGTAAACAGTCGCTACAACCGAAGTAAAATCATCTGGTTCTATTGCACCAAGTTCGAGGCCACCATCCTGAGTCGGATCGCCAATTAATTTTGTCGTATCAATCTTAAGTCCCGGCAGATTTGCAAAGGTCAAAATCCCAGATGAAGACAATGTAGCCTTTCCATAATTTCCTGACCCTTCAGGATTGTCGAGTGGAGTAGCATCGTCGTCTTTTGATGTGAGACCAGTGGCTAAAGTATATGTACCGCCTGCCTTTGTTAAGGTCAGTGTTCCAATAACATCCGCAGTTGGCGCCACGTTTATTGCAGCTTCTTCAGCAGCCCCATCTGCAAGCCCAACCATCGTGCCGATATCCACTGTTACATTTCCGGTATAATTTGATGCCGCTGGAATGGTTATACCACTGAGCCATGTATTACCTGAAGCCTTCGTAAACTCCGGATCCCCGGCTCTGATACCGGTAATCTCACCAGATTTACCAATGGTGATACCGGTATATTTTTCTAATTCTGCTGGTGTAACATTAATCGCTTGCAGGTCTTCAATTGGCAAGGTACCATTCGGGTTTAAAATCGGATTCCCATCTGCATCAATCGGTATCCCCATCACCTTGCTGCCGCTACCATCGGTAAGATTACCCTCGGCATCAAATTTTAAATTACCAACTCGGGTATAACGGTTAGCTCCGGCTTCAGGCTGAACGGTTAAATAACCTTCGCCGGCAATATAGACATCTAGCGCCCGGCCGGTGCTGGCACCGGAAGAAATGGTATTAAGCATATCAATACTGCCAACCTTGGTTCCATAACCCAGCTGACTGGCATTGGTACCACCGGTGGTGGCGGTTGCTCCAGTGGCAGTTGATAAATTCTGATATAACACATCGCTGAATACGACTCGGCTGGCTTTAAAGCCATAGGTATTAACATTGGAAATATTATTCCCAATTACGTTTAATTTAGTTTGATGGGCTGCCATCCCGGAAATTCCTGAATATAAAGATCTGATCATTTGTAAATCCTTTCTGTGCCGCCTAAAGCTTATCAATCGGTCAAAGCTTTATAGTTTCCTCACAGAGGTCCAACTATATAAATACGGCACCATCAATATCATTGAATAGTTTGTTTTTCATTTCGTTTTTGTCCATTACGGTGATAACCCGTTTGTCTGCTGCATTGACAATAAATGCGGAATTATCCATCATGATTAATGCATTGCCAATCCCTTTTTCCTGGGCTTTGTCACATGCATCTCCCAGTTTTTCCAAATCACTGTCAGTCACTTCGATGTTTCGCTGTTCTTTTCTGATACTGGCATGTTTGGTAAAGGTGACGGTATTCTTAATTTGTTGATCGAGCAGATCCTTAAAACTTGTTTCGGTTTTCTGCTTATCATTAACGGCTTTGTTTTGATTGGCATTGTTAAGTCTTTCGGTTTGCCGAATGATCGCATCGTTTAGCCGATAATAATTGCCATTGATTCCATCAGCCATTTTCTCACCTCAGCTTTCAAAGTCTGTTAATTATTTCGCCTGGCCTACTTCCATTACACTGCTCATGGGGTAGTTCACGCCATTGACGATAATTTGGGCATCGCCATTATAAAGATTGACGCCTTCCACGGTTCCAGTGATAACATTTAATGTCCCATCAGATTTAGTTTCCGCCAAGGTAACTTCTTTGCCAATCATACTGAGACCGTAGGTCGTTTTTGAAAGCTCGGTCAAATCTGTTAATGCCTGAACCATCGAAAACTGGGCCATCTGAGATGTGTACTCAGAGGTATCTGCGGTATTGTTCATATCCTGATTCTGAAGCTGGGCGACCATCAGTTTTAAAAAGTCATCCATATTCAAGGACGTTTTCGGTGTTGTGCCAGTCGTTTGCGTTACTGCAGCAGTGGTTCCTAATGTGTTAATTGAATTAACTGCCATGTTTTTGCCTCCTTATATCAAATAATTCACTCTATGGTTTGTGTAGTTCTGCAAATTCTGGGGAATCATTACTGACTCATCTTCGTCACTACTTGTTAAAATACTATTTAATACACCACTGTTTTTGATAAACCGTTCTCTTAAAAGGGCCTGATTTTGGTTCTCATTGGGATCAGAACCGCTGTTCATCATAAATGTTGCATCCTGGCTGTCACTGCTCTGTTCCACTGGCGTATTTAAATGTACCGTTTCAACTTGAACATTTTGAAGGGCAAGGCCTCTCACCAACAAATTGATTTGTTTTCCCAACAGATTTTGGGTTTCCTTACTGATTGCGGTAATATCGATGATCAGTTTCCCCTGATCATAACTCAGCTTGATATCAATATCCCCTAAGTTATCCGGCGATAGTGTCATCTGCAACACCATTGGCTTGTTGGGCTCAAAATTTTGAAGAATTTTCTGCTCTACCTGTTGAGCGACAGCCACCTTGGTATCTGGCTGCACTTCTGGACCTTTACCAGTGTTGATGCCGGTTACATTGATCTCCTGAACACCTTTTTGACCAGGATTCTGGTTTTCGGTTTGGTTTGCCGGGGACATTTGAGTACTAATTGATTCAGTTTGATCACTAATTGATTTTTGTGTTAAAGGTACCTCTTCTGTTATATCCATTTTGTCTGATGGATCAATTTTGACTGGCTGATCTGCCTCTTCCGTTAAAGACACTTTTTCTGTTGAATCAACTTTGACCGGCTGATCTGCCTCTTTTGTCAAATCAACTTCGTCTGTTAGCTCAACTCCATTAAATGCCGTCAAACGTGTTTCTGACTTAACATCTTCTGCTTGATCCCCATTCCGCTGCTTGGCATCACCAACAATCTGGGGGTCTGAATCTTCACGTGCACTTACCTGATCAACCAACTGCTGATCTTGATTTGCATCACTATTTATTACTTTTGTCGCTGTCAATTCAGGCCTGTCATTTTTTAACAATCCCTCCTGAACACCTTCGACGACTTCCTGATTCTCGACTTTTCCGACATTTTGCTGCAAAAATTGCAATTCGTCATGAGCTGTCGCATCATTTTGTGGACTGTTTTCAAGAATAGGTACACCTTGTAATTGATCACCTACATCCTTCAGTTCGATAACTTGCCCTTGAACTGCGAGATCTTCCGGTACCATGTTTTCTTCAAGACCCAATTTCAGATTGAGTCGTGTTAGGGCTGTTTCAATGCCACCCTGAAAATTCTGGATACCCATCAGTTGAGCGGTGTCAATTGTTGGTGCAGCACTGCTTTCCTGACTTTCGTCACCATTCAGCTCCTCCGTTACAGGTTCTTCGGCTTGGCTATCGTCTGCTTTAACTCCACCGTCTTTTAACGATGCCTGTTCACTTTCCCGTCGATTGCTTTCCGCAATTGATTTGGACTCCCTCCGGTTTTCCCGGGCTTTCTCCAGTTGATGATCTGCCTGTTTAATACCCTGTTTGGACTGATCCAGCAGATCTTTAAATTGAGCGCTTCTTTCATGCCCCTTTGACTGAGGGGCTGCCGGAGTCTCGGTTGTTGTGTGCAACCTGTTCATTGTCAGCTTTCCCGCCGATTGAAACTCTAAATTCATTGCCTACCTCCCTTCGTAAATTTGACTATTTCCTGTACATAATTGTATCTGAAATAGCCGGGACGATTTAAAATGTCCCATTTATATAACAGTCGAGTCGACTGGTATAATCATTGTTCATATTATATATTAGCGAAAAAGATCCTGATAAACATCACCGATTCAAATTAAATTGAATTTTAAGAAAACTCTTGTTTTAAACAATAATTGTTCCAGTAAAAAGAATCTCTCTAAAAAAGACAAGTCTGTGTTCATTATATATTAATACTTTAATATTATGCAACTTATTTAAGCGTTTTTTATTTCAGCTTCTTCTGTATTCTTATACGTTCTTCTGAACGAACAAAAAAATGCAGCGACAATGCCGCTGCTTACTAAGGTAACCACCCTTTATCTTGCAACTGGCTGTCATATACCACTGTATTTAGACCCTGTAGTTTTGCGTCCTTACTTTTCAATAAGTATGCTAATATTATGTTATTATAATACTACTTTAATTCACATTAACTGTCAATGGAAATATTCCTTTCCTTAAGAGAAAATACCTGTAATTACCCCAGCTCAGCTGTGTTTACAGGTGTCGCTACTCCTTCAATTTGAGTCCCCGTTTTATGACTATTCTGCTATTGTTTCATTATCAAATTCACTCTGGTTTATAAGGCCCTGGTGAAGTTTCAATCCCAGAATCCCCAGTGCAATGTTTGATGCATGGTCGCCAACCCGTTCCAAATTGGTTAATAAATCCAGAAAGATGACTCCCGCAAAAGGATTACAGATTCCTTCGTTGAGACGGCGAATATGATCATCTTTTAATTTTTCAGTCAGCTCATCAATTTCTTCTTCTTCATCCAAAATCTTATAACACAGGGACGTTTCTTCATTTTCCATTAATTCTACCATATCCCGGAGGGTATTGGTAGTTAAACTGATCAAATTTAACACTTCCTGATTAGCTATATCACTAAAGACAATCTTATTTGAGGCTCGCATTTCTGCCAGTTCACCAATGTTCATGGCATGATCGCCAATTCGCTCCAGATCATGGCTACCTTTTAAGACAAAGGCCAGTCGGTCATTTTCCTCTTCTGACATGTTTTCATTGGAAAGTTTAACCGAATATTCAAAAATTCCCTGTTGGAATTCGTCAATCCGTTCTTCTCGCTTGACTACTTCTTCAACCAACTTTTCATTTCCATCCATGATGGATTCACAAGCCACTCTGAAATTCTTAAAACTCATATCAGCCAAACGATTTGTTTCTCTGACAACCTGCCCTAAAGCGATGGATGGATTATTGAGCAGCCGATCATCCAGCTGCAGTCCATACTCTTCTGCTTTTTCCGGATATACCCGATCCAGAAAGGTGACAAAATAACCAATCAGTGGAAATAAAACAATCGTGTTGGCCACATTAAAAATGGTATGGGCCATTGCAATCTGTCTTGCCACATTCGGAACAACTTCCCCGCTGCTACTGATAAAAGTTCCGGAAATGTTTACAATAAATTCATAGACGGGATTTACCGTCATGACACTGTCTACCCCAATTAAGAACAGCATCACCCAAACAGCTCCAAATACATTAACAAAAAGATGAATAAATGCTGCTTTTTTTGCTGCAGTCGACGTTCCGATGCAAGAAATTAGCGCCGTGACACAGGTACCAATATTTGTACCAATTAAAATAGGAATGCAGATCTGAATCGCTCCGGTTCCGCCGATGCTGGCAAATACACCAGAAAGCGCCAGTGCCTGAAGCAAACCAATGGATGCACTACTGCTTTGAATAATGCCAGTGATCAGCGTTCCGATCAGAACTCCTAACAGCGGATTCGTGCCGTAAGTAGACAGCAAATAAATAAAATCTTCGCTTTCCCGCAAGGGTTCCATCGCCGTTGACATGGCGGCAATACCAAAAAACAAGATCCCAAAGCCAAGGACAATGCTTCCTAAATCCCGATTCCTTTTCCTGGTACTGAAGAGTGTGATCAGTGCTCCAAATCCGATAAAAACCGGCGCTAATTCGGTTACATTAAAGGCGATCAGTTGGGCTGTCACCGTGGTTCCGATGTTTGCTCCTAAAATAACGCCTGCCGCCTGGGTGAGCGTCATTAGAGAAGCATTGACAAAACCCACCACCATAACGGTTGTGGTACTGGAACTCTGAACAATCATGGTTACCGCGGTCCCGACCAGGATGGCCTTGACCTTATTGTTTGTTAAAACCTCCAACAACTTTTTCATTTTTGTTCCAGCAACTGTTTTCAAGCCTTCACTCATCATGTGCATTCCAAAAATAAATAGTCCTAATCCGCCGAAAAGTCCGACTAACATTTCTAACGTCATCTTTTCCTCCAAAATATCATTTAACTTACTAACCTACCCAGCCAAAATTCTTGTGTTAAACAAAATAACAAGCTAAACCACAGAATTAAGGAGTAAGTAGTCAAATAAGCTAATCCCATATGATTCACGCACATTCGTTCACCAGGGTAATCTTTTTTACTTTTCTTAAATGAGAGTATTTAAGATTTAACCTGATTTTAACATTAACCACTAAAAATGAGAACCTTTTTTATTTGTCTAAAGCATATTTTTAAATTTCCACTCTTTATAATAAATATTATTGTTAACCTGGTTTATTAATTATTTTCTTTCAATTTTATATTTGCTCATCTCAGCATAGCAAACAAACTTCATTAGAATAGAAAGTTTGGGTTGACATATGGGTCTGTTTTTGATAATCTTTATTTTAATTTAAAAAATAAAAAAGCGTTGAGAAAAGAAAAATCAGTGAGTCAATGGTTTAAAGCGAGCAGATGGTGGTGAAAGATCTGTAATCAAACTCTATGAATGGCACTTTTGGAGCTGCAGCCACTATCTTTCCCGCTTCCGGTAATTTTAGGTGGTTGACGTGAGATTCGTTAAATGATTAAGGTGGTTTGCCATTAAGGGCAGACAACTTGGGTGGAACCGCGGTTATACCGTCCCTTGTATTGTTACAAGGGGCGGTTTTTTTATTTAGCATGCGCTATTGATTACACTATTTATCAGGAGGAAAAAATGTCAGAATTTACGATGGCTGAAATTGTCAGTCTTGCCAAAATGAGGGGAATTATCTTCCCCGGTTCAGAAATATACGATGGTCTTGCCAACAGTTGGGATTACGGTCCGCTGGGTGTTGAAATGAAAAACAATGTTAAAAAAGCCTGGTGGAAAAAATTCGTCCAGGAGTCTCCATATAATGTGGGCCTGGATGCGGCGATCCTGATGAACCCAAAAACCTGGGTCGCATCGGGTCATGTCGGCGGCTTCAATGATCCACTGATGGATTGCAAAGCGTGTCAGTCCCGTTTCCGGGCCGATAAACTAATCGCCGATTACTATTTTGAAAAGGGCGAAGATGTCATTGTCGATGCCTGGTCCAATGAAGAAATGAAGGCTTTTATCGAAGAACATCAGATCGTCTGTCCCGAATGCGGAAAAATGGATTACACCGATATCCGCCAATTTAACCTGATGTTTAAAACCTTCCAGGGCGTTAATGAAGATACCGCCAGCGAAATCTTCCTGCGACCGGAAACAGCCCAGGGCATTTTTGTCAATTTCAAAAATGTCCAGCGAACGACCCGTAAAAAAGTGCCATTTGGGATTGCTCAGGTCGGTAAATCCTTCCGTAATGAGATTACGCCCGGTAACTTTATCTTTAGAACCCGGGAATTTGAACAGATGGAACTGGAATTCTTCTGTGCCCCAGGCACCGATCTGGAATGGTTCGATTACTGGAAGTCCTTCTGTAAGAAATGGCTGTTTGACCTCGGTATGAAAGACGAAAATATCCGTTTCCGGGATCATGAGCAGGAAGAACTTTCCCATTACAGCAACGCCACTACCGACGTGGAATTCCGCTTCCCGTTTGGCTGGGGCGAGCTTTGGGGCATCGCTGATCGGACTGATTTTGACTTAACTCAGCACCAGAACCATTCTGGTAAAGATATGAAATATACCGATCCGGTCACCAATGAAAAATATATTCCCTATTGTATCGAACCCTCTCTGGGTGCTGACCGGGTTTTCCTGGCTTTCCTATGTAATGCCATGGAAAAAGAAACAATAACCAGCGGCGACAAAACCGAAGAACGAAACGTCATGCGGATTCATCCCTTCCTTTCCGCTTACAAGGCCGCGGTTTTACCGCTCTCTAAAAAATTAAGCGACAAGGCTATGGAAATTTCCACCCTGCTGTCGAAACACTTTATGATTGAATATGATGAAGCCGGTAGCATCGGCAAGCGTTACCGCCGCCAGGACGAAATCGGCACTCCTTTCTGCGTCACCGTGGATTTTGACACCCTGGACGACGAATGCGTCACCCTGCGAGACCGTGACACCATGGATCAGGTCCGCGTACCCATCGCTGAAGTAGTTGCTTATATTTCTAAACGGATTGATTTTTAAATAGAAACGATGCAAAAAAACGTCCCCTGTTCGAGAATTTTCGAACAGGGGACGTTTTTGAGTGACAAATTTGATTAATTATCGATTGTTATGCGGCTGATTAGGATTCTTTAATCGCCAATACGTCTTGTGGACATGCTTCTACACAGATACCGCAAGCGATACATTTTGAAGGAACATCACGGTCTTCAGATTTAACCAGTACTCCAAATGGACATACTTCAACACATTTTCCGCAGTTTACACATAGTTTTTTGCTGATCATGTATACGCCTTTAGCGTTCTGAGTGATGGCACCGGCTTCACATGCCTTAGCACATTTACCACATTGTACACATACCAAAGTTTTTGGGCTGCCATCTTCTTTTTCGGTAATTTTAATACATGATAATTCTGAAACGGGTTCTTTGTAGAATGCGTTTGCACATGCTAATTCACATCCTAAACACTTTACACATGCTGCCTGATCTGCTACGACTACTTTTTTCATTGTTACTCCTCCTTAAGGACAATTTGATCTGAAGATCAAATTTATGTTTAAATTTTTTCAACTGATTTTCATTCTACTTTTAAAGCTAATAATTGTCAACCTAATCCGGAATTTTTATAGGTATTTCTAGCGCTACGCTGATTATGAGCTTCCTACTGATAAAATATTACAGCTCTTTACCAGTACTCTTTCTAAATAAGGTTAAATTTTTATCAATTAATTCCCTGCGAAAAAATTCTCATCAAAAAAAGCTCTCCTGAATTGGAAAGCTCCTTTTGAGTCTTAAGAATGCTGTTTCAGTTTTTCAGTCTGATCACTGGTGACCAGCGCATTGATCATTTCATCGATGTCGCCGTCCAGGAAGGCTTCCAGTTGATAGACAGTCATATTGATTCGATGATCAGAAATGCGGCCCTGGGGGAAATTGTAGGTGCGGATGCGCTCGCTGCGATCCCCGGTACCGACCTGACTTTTCCGGTTTTCGGCAATTTCACTTTGCTGCTTCTGCTGTTCGATTTCGTAAAGTCTGGCTTTCAGAATTTTCAAAGCTTTGTCTTTATTTTTCAGCTGCGACTTTTCATCCTGACAGGTTACTACCATCCCGGTGGGGATATGGGTAATTCGCACCGCCGAGTCGGTGGTGTTAACACTCTGTCCACCGTTGCCGGATGATCGGTAAACATCGACTCGCAGGTCATTGGCGCCAATTTCGATTTCGACATCTTCGGCTTCCGGCAGAACTGCGACCGTGGCAGTTGAGGTATGGATCCGCCCCCCCGATTCAGTACTGGGGATCCGTTGGACCCGATGAACGCCGCTTTCGTATTTCAGGCGGCTGTAAACGCCAGTTCCTTCAATGGCGAAAATAATTTCCTTGATTCCCCCAATGTCGGGAATACTGGAACTCATAATTTCACTTTTCCAGCCCTGTCGTTCGGCATAGCGGGTCAGCATTCTGAAGAGATCTCCGGCAAATAAAGCTGCCTCACTGCCACCGGCCCCAGCTCGAATTTCAACGATAACGTTTTTATCATCATTAACATCCTTGGGAAGGAGCAGAATTCTCAATTCCTCTTCCTGTTCCACCCGTTTTTTTGTCAATTCGTCCAGCTCCGCTTCAGCCATTTCTTTGAAATCTTTTTCCAGTTGCTTATCTTCCAGCATCTCTTTGGTGTCATCAATCGCAGACAAGGTCTCGGAAAACTCATTGTACTTTTGAATGATCGGTTCAATGTGGGAATGTTCTTTCATCAGCTTTCGCCACTGATTCTGATCGCCGATGATCTCGGGATCGCTGATTTTTTCATTTAATTCAGCATACTTTTCTGCTAAAAAATCTAACTTATCTAACATAGTGCTCCTTATTTTTTATTTAATTAGGTTAGGCAATTATCAAACTGCCGTGAGCTTCGCTACTCGTTGCAAAAACCAACATCAAAGCAATTCTTGTTCAAAGTTGACTATAAAAAACCTCTGTTTGGTGCTATTCAAACTGAAAGGCTTCTTTCCACTCATCGAAGAAAAAGACGGCCAGGGTTCCGGGGCCGGAATGGGTTAAAACCGTTGAACCCAGGGGGACTATTTTAAAGCGGTCGGTACCAAATCGCTTTTCCGCCATCTTAACAAACAGTTCCACCAGTTCCAAGTTATCGGCATGACTGATGCCGATGGTCTGCTGATTGATCTGGTTACCATTTACTTCCAGATAATCCACCATTTTTTTGATCAGCTTTTTTTCGCCTCTCACCTTGTCAATTTGCTGCAGCTCGCCAGATTGACTGACTTCAAGTAACGGATTAATGTTTAGCATATTGCCAATAATTGCCGTTCCCTTATTCAGTCGGCCGCCCCGATACAGATATTGCAGATCAGTGACTGTAAAGACATGCTTGACGTGATCGATATAATAATTGATCCGCTTAATCAGTTCATCCATACTGGCACCCGCAGCTGCAGCTTGAGCTGCGCCATACGCAATGTGACCCAGGCCATAGCATACTGCCCTGGTATCAACGACTTTAAAGACTGCCTCGGGATATTTTTCTCTTAAATCCCGTTCTGCCAAAGCTGCTGCCTGATAAGTCCCGGACAGCCCGCTGGAAAAAGCCAGATAAACAAATGGCTGATTTGCAGATATCAGTTCTTCAAACCGTTTGTAAAAATCACCATAGGGAATCTGCGAGGTTTTATAGCGCACACCCTTTCGCATATTGTCACAAACCACGGCCGGTGATATATCAATCCCATCGCGATAGGTCGTTTCGTTTTCGACTACGTAAACCGGCATGATCTCAATATCAAATTTTTGTTGATCGCTTTCCAGTATATCACAGGCAGAATCGGTGATGATTTTGATTGTCATACTTTATGTCCTTTCCCACTCGCTTTCAGGTAATTATTTTAAGCATTTATTTGAATTAATATTTTATCACAGTTTAGTCGTTTTTCAAAAACAATTCTTGGGCATATTCCCGAGGATCAGCAAACAGGATCCGGCCTTTGCTTTCCAGATAATCGGTCAGTCTTTTAGTATCCAGGTTAACAATTAGTTCGTCTGGGAAGTCAATGGTATCCAGAACCTTATCGACGTAAGGGAAATCGCCAATATCCGAGGCAAAATGAGTATCGCTGCCAATAATAATCGGAATCTCCAGTTCTTTACAGCGATTGGCAATCCATTCGCAGTTGGGCTTGGAACCTTTTCGGATAAAAAAAGAACCATTGTTGATTTCAATCAGGGTATTGTGTTTTTTAGCATCCTGAAGAATAGCCTCATAATCCAGCTCGTAGGTGGGATTACCAAGATGGCAGATAAAATCAATATGGGGATTGGCAATCGCACCCAATACGGCGCTGGTATTGCTGGTTTTTGACTGCGGTTTAAAGGTCGGAGTATGGAGTGATGCCGAAATAATTTCCAGGGATTTGATAAAGTCCATGGGAATATCGGTATTTCCGTCAGTATCCATAATATTACTCTCTATTCCTTTAAGTACTTTGACATTGTTTATTTTTCCAGGAATCACCTTATAATTGGCAAAAAATAAGGGGGTCGGCGCTCCCGGCAGAGCCGGTCCGTGTTCGGTAATACAGATCAGCTCAAGATTTTTTTGGGCTGCGGCATCAACTAATTCAAGGATGGTGTTGTAGGCATGTCCGCAGGCCAGAGTATGGGTATGGGCATCTAAAACATAATTTCTCATTTTCTAATCTCTTTTCTCTTTTTCGACTGACTGGCTATTTGATAAATAACTGGCCGGTGATTCTCCGCCCGTCTACTTCGCTTCTTCCAGTTTTTTCTTCGCTTCCCGTTTCTCCACTTCCAGATCATTTTGATGAGCAACCCGGTCGCAAAAAACCTGAGCTGAATGATACCCATATTGTTTGGTCCGATTATTGATGGCGGCGGTTTCAATAATACAGGCCAGGTTACGTCCGCCGGAAACAGGGATCATCACTTCTGGGATATCAATTCCCAATATTTCCAGGGTTTGTTCATCCAACCCCAGCCGATCATAGGGGGATCGTTCATCCCAATTTTCCAGGCGGATCACCATATCAATTTCAACATCTTTTTTGACGGCTCTGGCACCATAAAGGGTTTTCACATCAATAATGCCAATGCCCCGGATTTCCATAAAGTGTTGCAGCAGCTCCGGAGCTGTGCCCATCAGGTGGCCGTCCCGAATCCGCTTTACCTCAACCACATCATCAGCGATCAGACAATTGCCGCGTTTGACAATTTCCAACGCCGTTTCGCTTTTGCCAATGCCGCTGGGGCCGGTAATTAGTACCCCGACTCCAAAAACTTCAACCAGCACCCCATGTAAACTGATCCGGGGGGCTGACAGTTGATCAATATAATTGACCAGGTCATAAAATAAGGTGGTGGTATGTTCCTTACTTTTTAACAGAGTTCGGCCATATTTTTGGGCCGCTTCTTCAAACAGATGGGTCTCATCCAGATCCCAACAAACAATAAAACAGGGGAATTCATAGGAGAAAAAGTCGTCGATCTTCTGCTTTCGAACTTCCGGATCAAGATCCAGCAAATAGGAGACTTCCACCTTACCAATCACCTGAACCCGATTGGAATCAAAATGCTCATAATAACCATGGAGCTGCAGGCCCGGCCGATTGATGCCGCTGTTTGCCAGGTTCAGTTCCGTTGACTTATAATAAATTTTTTCAAGTTTGATTTCTCGACAGAAATCATCCAAATTTACTTTACCATTCATTCTATTCTTATCTCTCTTCATTGATTTACTACTAATTAGTTTACTCAAGTTATTCTACCTCAAAGTTTCTATTGATAAAACATATTTATGTCTTTTGACAAAAAAAATCTAATACCGCCTGGGCTGTTTTCACCTGCATCCCAGGGACTGACATCAATTCCGCTAATGTTGCTTTTTTTATTTTATCCACCTGCCCAAAGTGGGCCATCAGAGCTTCCCGGCGTTTCTTACCGACACCAGGAATTTCCTCCAGTTGGGAGGCCAGCATTTCTTTTTTTCTCAAAATCTGGTGATAACCGAGGGTGTAGCGGTGAACCTCTTCGGATATTTCAAAAAGAAAAACACCCAGTGGCGTGGCTTTTTTAATTGGGTATTCGGTACCCTTATGGAAAATCCCCCGCAGGCGGTGGCGGTCATCTTTAACCAGCCCGCATACCTCGATGTCAACGGGATATAAAGAAACGATACTCTCGGCCGCATTCACATGGCCGACTCCGCCATCAATCATCATGATTTCCGGTAAGGGTAGAAAATTATTAGCCTCCTGGGTTTTCATGGCCCGTTCCATCCGCCGAAAGATCATTTCCTGCATGCTGGCATAATCGTTCTGACCTTCCACCGATTTGATTTTAAAGCGGCGGCAGGCTTTCCGGTTCAGCTTGCCATCGTCGAAAACGACCATTCCACCGACGTTATTGGTGCCGCTGATATTGGAAATGTCATAGGCTTCAATGCGACTGGGTCGCCTAGTCATCCCCAACAGCTCCTGCAGTCCGTCCAAGCGGCTTTTGGAACGGATTTCTTTTTCCCGTTTTTCCAGCAATTGTTGTTTCAGGGCCAGATCGGCATTGTCCGCCACCATTTCCAGCATTTTTATCTTCTGCCCCCGTTGGGGAGAGTGGACTTCAATTCTTTTGCCAGCCAGCTCTCCCAGCCATTCTTCAATGACTTGTTTGTCTTCGAGAGCTTCCTTTAAAATAATTTCCCGGGGGATAAACCCGCAGCTGGCATAATACTGTTTAACAAAACTCTCCAGCACTTCGCGGGGACTGACATCCCCAAGATCTTCGAGAAAAAAATGATCCCGTCCCATCAGCTTGCCTTCCCGGACATGAAAAACCTGGACACATCCGAGATCATCACTTTGTGCTAAACCAATAAAGTCCTGATCCTGTTTGGTACTGGAGCTGATTTTCTGTTTTTCAATGATATGCTGAATGCCAGAAATCTGATCCCGGTATTTTGCCGCCTCTTCATAATTCTGGTTTAATGCAGCTTCAGTCATTTTTTTGTTCAGGTTTTTAATCAGATCCGGATGTCGACCATTTAAAATATCCAGAATTGACTGGATATCCCTGGCATATTTTTCTTTGGACACATTTCCCTGACAGGGTGCCTGGCATTGGCCAATATGATAGTTCAGACAGGGCCGACCGGTCTTTTTTCCGTAAACAACCTGACGGTTGCAGGTTTTCAAGGGGTATATTTTCAAAATAGCTTCAATCGTATTTTTTACCGCATAAGAACTGGTAAAGGGTCCAAAGTACTTGGCGCCATCTTTTTTATATTCCCGGGTCATCATAATTCGTGGGTATTCTTCATTAACGGTCAGCCGAATCCAAGGATAGCTTTTATCATCTTTGAGCAGTATATTATAGCGGGGATGATGCGTTTTGATCAGATTACATTCTAAAATCAGGGCTTCCATTTCCGAATCGGTGACAATCGTTTCAATCGTTTCGATATGGGATACCAGCACCACTGTTTTAGAAGTAAGCTGGCTGGCCGAATGGAAATACTGCCGCACCCGATTACGCAGATTAATGGCTTTACCAACATAGATAATCTCGCCATTATTATTTCTCATGATGTAGACTCCGGGGTTCTGGGGCAAATCTTTTAATTTTTCTTTATCATACATAGTGGTCAACCTTAAATAAATATTTTTTTGGATTTTTTTGTTTATTCGCACCCTAATTTTGGTATAATAATAATACTTTTTTAAACATCAAGATTATTATAAAGAAAGGAAGTGTTACCATGTTTGAAAAAATAACAATAGATGGCCACAACACCCTGATTTCTTTCGGTAATTTCGAAGTGAAGATTGTTCCGAAAATTTATGGTGGATTTACTCTGACAAAATCAATTAAAGACAATCCCTTTAAAATCATCGAAATACGTGAGATAAGACTTCCCCTTTCAGAGAAGGAAGTTATCAAGGAAGCGAAAGAATTGTTAAAACGAAAATATGAGTCCATTGACTTTAACAGCTATTGTACCACATAAATCTTGAGTTCAGCTTTTTTTGATCCAGCTTGTTTATCCTACGAGTTGGATCTGTCTTTTTTCGTTTATCTTTCATCACAGACCCAACCTAATTATACGTCCAGATTTCTTAAACCTTTAAAGTGTTTGTTAAATCATTTGACATTAGCCTTCACCGGGTGTATAATGAAAAAGAATTAAAGTGTATTTATTGATTTCACATATTTTTGCAAGTCATTTTTACGTTTAAATGATTTGCAAAAATATGTGTTTTTTGTTTTTGCATCACGATTTACAAATAATATTTAGGAGGTACCTAAAATGAATAATGGTACAGTAAAATGGTTTAACGAGGAAAAAGGATTTGGTTTTATTTCAGTAGATGGCGGCGAAGATGTATTTGTACATTTCTCGGCAATTATTGCTGATGGTCGTAAAAACCTCGTTGAAGGACAACGCGTAACTTTTGATACCGAAAAAACAGATCGTGGCTTACAGGCTACAAACGTTTTTATTGCATAATTAAGTCATTAAAAAGCCCCACCAGCTCTGCTGGTGGGGCTTTTTTTCTCTAAACTACCGTACCGATCAATTTTTAATCTTCTTTGGGTAGCTCAGTTTTGATATGGCAACCCGGGCAGCCGTCCCCGCCTTTGCAGCCTTCACAGGAAAAATCGCCGGATTTCATTTTCTTGAACTTCTTAAATAATATATAGCCTGCCGCACCTAAGATTAATGCTGCTAGAATCCAGGTAATCATTTTTATTCCTTCTTTCTTCGATCTATAATGCGTTAAAATCTAAACAAAAATCCGACTGCCGACCTGATATACGACGAATGACACGGCATAGGCCAAACCGATTTGATAAGCCAAGGCAAAGAGAAAATCTCGCCAGTTGCCCAGTTCTTTTTTCATGGTAGCCACAGCGGCCATACAGGGTGACGCCAGTAAAACAAATATCACAAAGCTATAAGCCGACACTGGGGTAAAAATTTGACTGATGGACTGTGTTAAGCTACCGCCCTGGCCAGATGATAGCACACTCATGGTACTGATAATCATTTCTTTGGCCGCAATTCCCGTCAGCAAAGCAACTGAGGCGACCCAGTTTCCAAATCCCAAGGGCACAAAAACCGGCGCAATGACCTTGCCAAATGTTGCCAGGATGCTTTCATCGGGAGCTGTAGCCATCTGAAAACCAATTGTAAAGCTCTGTAAAAACCAGAGCACCACCGATACCGCAAAAATAATGGTTCCCGCCCGGACAATGAACTCTTTGGTTCGTTGCCAGACCTGAGTCGCAGTATTCCTCAGCTTTGGCAATCGCAGCGGCGGAATCTCCAGTAAGTAACCGGAATCTGCTCCCTTAAACCAGGTTTTTGAAAGAACAAATCCTGATCCAAAAACCACGGTTAAGCTCACCAGATAAAGAGAGAATACCAACAAGGTTTGATATTGCACAAAAAACACCGAAGCCATTAATACGTAAATGGGCATCTTGGCCCCACAGGAAATAAAGGGCGTCAATACGGCGGTCAGTTTACGTTCCCGTTCATTTTCCAGGGTTCGGGTAGCCATAATTCCAGGAACCGAACATCCCAGGCCGACTACCATCGGGATAAAGGATTTCCCCGATAAACCAAAATGTCTGAAAATCCGATCCATAATAAAAGCGACCCGGGCCATGTAGCCGCTATCTTCCAAAATCGAGATAAATATGAACAATACGACTAACTGCGGCACAAAGGTCAACACCGCTCCAACCCCGGCAATCACGCCGTCATTGATCAGGGCGATAATCCAGTCGGCAGCACCGAGATTGCCCAATACTGCGGCCACCCCGACCATCAGGACATCATTGATAAACCACTCGATGCCACCGATGGTAATATCCCCCACCAGCGTAATCGAAACATAATAGATCACAAACATAAAGAGAAAGAAAATCGGTAAGGCAGCATACCGGTTCATTAATACCTTATCCAGTTTTTCCTGAAATTGGATGGCATTTTCTTTGGTTTTCCTAGTTGCCTGACTGATCCCCGCGGTGATAAAGCGATAGCGATAATCGGCAATGGCGCTGTCGACATCATGCTTTGACAGCACTTCGATTTTTTTTCTGACCACAGCGATATCTTCCAGTAAATCACTATTATTATGAATCTTCAGTAGTACCTCTTCGTCTTTTTCAATCAGTTTGATGACGCGAAACAGGCGCGGATAACCGGCCAGGATCTCCGGATACTTATTCTGAAGCAGCTCGTCAAATTCATTGAATAACGTCATTATTTCCGGGGGAAATATCTGCGGGAATTCTTTGAGCTTTTTGATCTCCAGTGTTTTTTCAACCAGTTTGATCAGTTCATCAATGCCGGTTTCTTTTTGAGCGGATATTTCGATAAAGGGATAGCCAAAAATTTTTTCCATCTCCCGAACGTCGATCTCAACCCCGGTTTTCTTGACCACATCCATCATATTCAAGGCGCCAACCATGGGACAATTAAGCTCCATCAACTGGGTGCTTAAATAGAGATTTCGTTCAATATTAGAGGCGTCAATAATATTGATAATCAGATCCGGTCGTTCTTCCAGCAGAAAATTCCGGGACACAATCTCATCCATTGAATAGGGTGCCAATGAATAAATTCCTGGCAGATCGACCAGGGTGATATCCTTATTTGTGTCTCTCAGATTTCCTTCTTTTTTTTCAACGGTTACCCCCGGCCAGTTTCCCACATAGAGATTACTGCCGGTCAGACAATTAAAAAGGGTGGTCTTTCCCGAGTTGGGATTTCCCGCCAACGCGATTTTATATTTCATTTTGTTTCCTCATTTCCATTGATGCCAGACTAAAATGCTGATTAAATAAATTCAAACAACGAAACCACCTATAAAGGTGGCTTCTCGTTTATTACTGAACCATTAAAATATTCTCAGCATCTTTTTTCCGGAGACTGAGGGAATATCCTCTGAGGCGAACCTCGATAGGATCTCCAAATGGAGCTGTTTTATTAACTTGAATCTCTACACCTGGTGTTACACCCATGTCCATGAGTTTGCGACGCATTAATCCTTCTACGGCAATAGAGCCTACACAAGCTTTCTGACCTGGTCTTAAATCTTTCAAAGTAAACATAAACACACCTTCTATTCTTATGGTTTAAATTCATACATGAGATCTGTCATAATTTGTTAACGATGACTTTCTTTTTTGTTAGCTTTATTATACTCTAATTGAAATTCATTGTCAATTAGAGTCTGAAACTTTTTATCGTCTTAAGCTTTATTTAAACGTATCTAAAAAAGAAAGCTGCAGGCAGCTTTCTTGAGGTTAGTCTGATACTACCGTACCGACAAATGACCAGGGGGTCAGACCCTTATTAATCTGTTGTTCACTGCGGGATCGTGACACATGATCAAACAATTGTCGGTACTGGGTATCCTTTTTATCAATTATGGTAAGATTCGCTTGAGATACTGGCCGGTGTAGGATTCGGGGACCTGGGCAATTTCTTCGGGGGTTCCGATCGCGATGATGGTTCCGCCGCCGTCGCCGCCTTCGGGGCCGAGGTCGATAATGTGGTCAGCCACTTTGATCATGTCCAGCTGATGCTCAATAACAACCACGGTGCTGCCGCTGTCGGCCAGTCGCTGGATTACGGTGATCAGTTGATGGACATCGGCAATGTGCAGACCGGTGGTTGGCTCATCCAGCACATAGAGGGTTTTGCCGGTATTGCGTTTGCTTAATTCGGTAGCCAGTTTAACCCGCTGGGCTTCGCCGCCGGATAGCTGGGTTGAAGGTTGCCCCAGGCGCACATAACTGAGACCCACGTCATATAAGGTTTGGAGTTTATCATTAATTTTGGGAATGTTGCTGAAAAATTCCAGAGCCTCTTCCACCGTCATATCCAGAACATCAGCGATGTTTTTCCCTTTATATTTCACTTCCAGGGTTTCACGGTTATAGCGCTTGCCGCCACAGACCTCGCAAGGAACATAAACATCCGGCAGAAAATGCATTTCGATTTTGATGATTCCGTCACCGCTGCATTTTTCGCAGCGGCCACCTTTGACGTTAAAGCTGAACCGGCCTTTCTGATAACCTCGGGCCTTGGCTTCCGGGGTTTTGGCAAAAAGATCCCGGACCAGATCAAACACCCCGGTATAGGTGGCCGGATTAGAGCGGGGGGTTCTGCCGATTGGGGACTGATCAATATCAATAACCTTGTCGATGAATTCGACCCCTTCGATACTGGTGTATTTTCCCGGTTTTTTGAGGCTGCGGTAAAGTTTCTGAGAAATCCCCTTATAGAGAATTTCGTTGATCAGGGTACTTTTCCCCGATCCTGAAACCCCAGTCACGCAGATGAATTTCCCTAACGGGAAATCCACATCCAGGTTCTTTAGATTATTCTCCCGGGCGCCAACAATTTTGATCGTATCGCCAGTTCCTTCCCGACGCCTTTCCGGAATCGGAATAAAGCGCTTACCACTGAAATATTGACCGGTGACCGATTCAGGCACTGCCATAATTTCTTCGAGGCTTCCCTGGGCAACGATTTCGCCGCCGTGAACCCCGGGGCCCGGGCCAATATCGACAATATAGTCGGCGGCTTGCATGGTTTCTTCATCGTGTTCGACCACGATCAGAGAATTCCCCAAATCAGTTAACCGCCGCAGGGTTTCCAGCAGTTTCTGATTGTCCCGCTGATGGAGCCCGATGCTGGGTTCATCCAAAACATATAACACTCCTACCAGACCCGAGCCAATCTGGGTGGCCAACCGGATCCGTTGGGATTCGCCGCCGGACAAGGTGCCGGCATTCCGGGACAGAGTCAGATACTCCAATCCGACGTTTTTGAGAAAATTCAGGCGCGCGTCGATTTCTTTGAAAATTGATTCACCGATTATCATTTCCCGATCGCTCATGGTCAGGGTATTAAAAAATTCAATCAGCTGGCCAATCGACATATCGGTGATTTCGATAATGTTCATATCATGAATCGTCACGGCCAGACTTGTTGGGTTCAGCCGCTTGCCGTGACAGGTGGGACAGGGTGTTTCGGACATATAGCGTTCAATAAGAGAACGCATCCGCTCTGACGTGGTTTCAATATAGCGCCGTTCCATGTTTCTAATCAACCCTTCAAAGGTGGAGCTATAGGTTCCCGAAAACTTGCCTTCATAGGCGATTTCGAGCACCTCATCACTGCCATATAAGAGAGCATTCAAGAAGGCTTCACTGGCATTTTCCAGCGGTGACTCAATCGAAAACTGATGTTTTTCAGCGAGCGCCTTAATCAGATTATAATAATATTTGGAATCGCTTTTTAAACCAAAAAACTTGATCGCGCCATTGGAAATTGATAGGCTTTTGTCGGGGATCAGCAAATCCGGATCCACTTCCTGATGAAAGCCCAGGCCATGGCAATCCGGGCACATCCCAAAGGGGTTATTGAATGAAAAGGTTCGCGGTTCCAATACGTCCATCGCAATGCCGCAATCGGCACAGGCCAGTTTTTCGCTAAAAAGCTGCGCTTCGCCGCCAATCACATCGCAGATCACCAATCCACCGGATAGCTTCAGGGCGATTTCCAGCGAATCAGACAGTCGTTTTCCCAAATTATCCTTCGCCACCAGACGGTCGACCACCACTTCGATGGTATGCTTTTTATTCTTATCAAGATTGATTTCATCGGTGACCTCCATCGGTTCGCCATCGACGATAATCCGTACGAAGCCCTCTTTTTTGATGTGATCAATGGTTTTCTTATGCTGACCTTTTTCCTTCCGGATCACCGGTGCCAGAATTTGAAACTTGGTTTTTTCCGGGAGGGCCATGATGGTATCGACGATCTGATCAACAGATTGCGATTCCACCACCTTTCCGCATTTTGGACAATGGGGAATCCCAATCCGGGCGTAAAGTAAGCGCAGATAATCATAAATCTCAGTTACCGTGCCAACCGTGGACCGGGGATTACGGTTGGTTGTCTTCTGGTCAATGGAAATCGCCGGGGATAATCCATCAATGCTCTCCACATTCGGTTTCTGAGACTGGCCCAGAAACTGCCGCGCATAAGAAGAAAGAGACTCCATATAACGGCGCTGCCCTTCGGCATAAATGGTATCAAAGGCCAGGGACGACTTCCCCGAACCACTGAGCCCAGTAAAAACCACCAGCTGATCCCGGGGTATTTTCAGGTTAATATTTTTTAAATTGTGCTCTTTCGCACCTTTTATTTCGATGTACTTCATGATTCTCCTTATATCGGTTACTTATCTTCTGTAATTCTTGAGATGATGGATTTCGTCCCGCAGTTTAGCGGCCCGTTCAAATTCCAGGGCTTCTGCCGCGGTCAGCATTTCCAGTTCCAGTTCCTTGATTTTAACATCAATATCCACTGCTTCATCGCCAACCTCATAGGTTGCCGGTTCTTCAGCCACCTTGGTCGCCTCAATAATCGAGCGGATATCTTTTTTAACCGAGCTGGGAATGATGTTATGGGCTTCGTTATGAGCCGTTTGAATAGCCCGACGGCGATTGGTTTCGCTGATGGCCCGATCCATGGATGGGGTAATCTTATCAGCATACATAATAACATGGCCTTCCAGGTTACGAGCGGCTCGGCCAACAGTTTGTATCAGGGAGGTTTCTGATCTCAGGAACCCTTCTTTATCGGCATCCAGAATTGCCACCAGACCAACCTCTGGTAGGTCCAGCCCTTCTCGCAGCAAGTTGATCCCCACCAGCACATCAAAGGTCCCTAAGCGTAAATCCCGGAGAATTTTCATCCGTTCAATCGTATCCACATCGGAATGGAGATAATTCACCAGGATCCCATTTTCCTTGAGGTAATCGGTGAGATCCTCAGCCATTTTTTTTGTCAACGTGGTGACCAATACCCGATTTCCTTTGCCGGTGGTCAACTTAATTTCACCCAGCAGGTCATCAATCTGACCGGCTACCGGGCGAACCGTTATCTCCGGATCAATCAGACCAGTGGGTCGAATAATCAGCTCAACGGTATTCTGGCTGTGCTCTTTTTCGTATTTGCTGGGCGTTGCCGTGGTGAAGACAATCTGATTAATCTTACCTTCAAATTCAGAAAAATTCAGAGGACGGTTATCATAAGCTGAGGGCAGTCGGAAGCCAAAGTCGACGAGATTGCTCTTGCGGGCCTTATCCCCGGCGAACATGCCACCAATTTGGGGGATTGAAACGTGGGATTCATCGGCAATAATCAGAAAATCCTTGGGGAAGTAGTCAATCAGGGTATAGGGCGGCGAGCCTGGGGGCAAACCGTTAATGTAGCGGGTGTAATTCTCGATTCCGTTGCAATAACCCATCTCCCGGAGCATTTCAATGTCGTAATTGGTCCGTTGGAGAATCCGCTGGGCTTCTACCAGGCGATTGTTAGTGGTATATTCATCATAACGCTGGCGCAGTTCCTGCTGGATTCCCGCGATTGCCCGTTCCAGATTTTCTGGGGTGGTGGTATGGTGGGAAGCCGGGAAAATCGAGACATGGTTCAGCTCGCCATAGATCTCACCGGTCAGCGTATCAATCTCGGTGATCCGCTCGATTTCATCACCAAAAAATTCCAGACGAATCGCTTTATTTGATGAGGCCGAGGGAAATATCTCGAGAATATCCCCGCGGACCCGAAAATTGTTCCGTTCGAAGGCAATATCGTTCCGGGTGAACTGGATTTCCACCAATTTACGGATGATTGCATCCCGGTCTTTTTCCATTCCCGGACGGAGAGACAGCATCATGTTTTCATAATCAAAAGGACTTCCCAGTCCATATATACAGGACACGCTGGCAACTACAATCACATCCCGCCGTTCAAACAGAGCCGCCGTGGCGGAATGCCGCAATTTATCTATTTCATCATTGATGGACGAGTCTTTTTCAATAAACAGATCCGAGTGCGGAACATAGGCTTCCGGCTGATAGTAATCATAATAGCTGACAAAATATTCCACCGCATTATCCGGAAAAAAACTCCGGAACTCATTGGTCAGCTGGGCCGCCAGGGTCTTATTATGGGCAATCACCAGGGTTGGTTTTTGGACCGCCTCGATGACCTTGGCCATGGTATAGGTTTTCCCTGATCCGGTTACACCCAATAAAGTTTGATATTTTAAGCCATCCTGGATTCCTTTAGAAATTTTTTCAATGGCCGGTCCCTGATCTCCCTTGGGTTCGTATTCCGAGACAACCTTAAATGCATGCTTCATATCTTTCATCAGCACCCTCCAATCGATTCAATGAACATTCGTTCCATTATTTTACCATAGCTTTTTTTTTATGGCAAATGATAATCTTTATAATTTAATAAAATCTTAATTATTCTTATTTGAATAGAAAAAGCATGCCGTAATGGCATGCTCTTTAAAATTAATTGGTACCGCTGAGTACTTGCAGGGCCTTTTGAAGCTGGACATCTTCTTCGTCGGTAAAGAAATTATTCTTCATAAAGTCAGTAGCTTCGATGACAATATTCGGCTCCAGACCTTTTTCGTGAATATTATTGCCGTCGGGAGTGAAATATTCGGAGTTGGTTACTTTAAACCCACCACCATCAGTGAGACTGATGATTTCCTGAACAATGCCCTTGCCGAAGGTCTTGGTTCCCACCAGCTGGGCGGCTCCGGTATCTTGAAGCGCGCCGGCCAGTATTTCTGCCGAGCTGGCTGATCCGCCATCGACCAGCGCCACCATCGGGAGGTTAAGCTGTTCGGTACCGTCTGATGTATACTCTGTTTTCTCGCCATTTTTATCGACTGTGTAGACAACCATTGTTTCGCCGAGAATCCGGTCGGCAATTTCCACCGCTTCTTTTACCCCACCGCCGGGGTTGCTACGCAAATCAATGACCAGGCCGGTGATGTTCTGAGCCAGTAGCTCACCCAGTTGGGTTTCAAAGTCGTCTGCGGTTTTATCGGTAAACTCACTGATCTGAATATAACCCTTATCGCCAATTAGCCGGGACTCCACCGTCTTTGCTTCAATGGTTTTACGAACCAATTGCATTTCAATGATTTCCTCACCTCGCGCAATGGTGATGTTGACAGTGGTGTCGGCTGGGCCCTTCACTTTGGCAACAACCGCATCTGATCCGATGGTCGTCACATCTTCACCATCCACCTTGATAATCTTATCTCCAGTTTTGATCCCGGCTTCCTCTGCCGGTGTACCCTTCTGGGGTGCGATGACCGTCGTATAACCCTGTTCATCTTCTGTTACCACCACACCAATACCTTCATAGACACCAGTGGCTGATTCCATGTATTTTGAAAATTCCGCGGAGGTAAAATAAGTACTGTAAGGGTCGCCAAGGCTTTCAAACATTCCTTTAATGGCTCCATCAACCAGCGTCGTGTTATCCACATCTTTATAGTACTCTAAGCTAATCTGTTCTTTCAACGCCAATAATTTTTTAATGCCGGCGGCGGTTTCGCTGCTGTCGACATTCACAATCAACTTGTTTCCGATCAGAAAATTGCCGGTTGTTGCCACTGTGAAGGTAATGATATTGGTGATGATTAGCACCACAATAATCACGATGAGCTTTGTTTTTTTTGATTTATTTTCCATTGTCTCCACCTAATCCTAAACTTTTATTCTGCTGCAAATAAAACAGGAGAAAAGAATCATGATTCTTTTCTCCTGTTCTTTCGTTATATTCTACAATGTTTCGCTTAAAAATATCCTAAAGGATCAACAAACGATCCGCCCGAAAGTACCCCAAAGTGGAGATGGGCGCCGGTGGAATCTCCGGTTGAGCCAACATATCCAACCACATCGCCTTTATTGACGGTTTGGCCAGATGATACAGCAAAACCACTCATATGGGCATACATGGCCTGAACACCATTGCCTAGATCAACAATCACACAATTTCCATAGCCGCCATTCCAACCTGCCGAGATGATCGAGCCATTACCCATCGCCAAAATTGGGGTTCCTGATGGAGCACCCATGTCGACACCGTAATGGGTTCGGTAATCACCCCAGATCGGATGCAATCGAGTCCCGAAGAAATCATCATCGGCTGAAGGATAATAACCCGGACATGGCCATTGATAGGTTCCGTTTGATGGTACAAAGGAAGTGCTGCCACCAGTGGTTGATCCGCCTGAAGCTGCGGCCTGAGCAGCCATCGCCGCGCGAACCTGGGCTTCAATATTAGCTGCATTGGCAGCCTCAGCTGCGACAATCGCCTGATATTCTGCGACGATGGCCTGATTCTGAGCTAATAAGCTATCTTTTTGAGCCTTA
This sequence comes from Acetobacterium malicum subsp. dehalogenans DSM 11527, assembly GCF_000472665.1. GTDB lineage: Bacteria > Bacillota > Clostridia > Eubacteriales > Eubacteriaceae > Acetobacterium > Acetobacterium malicum. The sequence continues at coordinate 60,566 of NZ_KI421448.1, forward strand.
ACTTCCTGCTGTTGGGCTAATGCTGTTTCCTGCTCGCTCTTTTTTGTAACTGTTTGAAGACGATCTGCTTCGATCTTAGCTTTCTTTTCATCGATAATTCTTTTTGTCTCCGCTAAAGCGTCCAGCGATTCCTTGTCCGATTCAATAATGTACCGGGACATATCAACCTTGGTCACAAAGTCTGCGAAATCACTTGATGTAAACAAAAACTCAAGCATGCTGCCATTTCCGTACATGTACATAGTCCGGACACGTTCGTTCATGGCTTCTTCCTGTTCCTGACGCTTCGCTTCAGCAATATTCAGCTCTTCCTGAGTTTTGGCAATATTGGCTTCCAATGCGGAAATTTCAGCATTGATTTTATCGATGACGCCAGTAATCCGACTCATTTCTTCATTGGCCTTGCCAATTTCAGCTTCGATTCCGGCAATGGTATTCTGGGTCATATCAATTTGATATTGAGCTGCTGCCTGTTTTTCATTACTCTCTGCCAGTTGTTCAGTCAGGGATGCTGCATTTACTGGAGATATCAATATCCCCAAAGTAACCATTATGCTCACAATGCCTGAAATAATTCGTTTTTTTGTCATCCGACAATCCTCCTGTGTTTGAACAAGTCTAATCATTTATACATCCAAGAATTTGCGAATCGCAAAAACGCTGCCTACTGCTCCGATAAATCCTCCATAAAGCAGGAAGAAAAATATCAATTGTCCCATTACTGCGTCCGGGGAAGCCAGACTGGCATCCACCGGCAGAAAGAGATTTCCGCCAACTAAACCCAAAATATAATAATAGGTAATCCGGATAATCAGGAATGCCACAATGGCTCCCATTAACCCCAGCAGGGTTCCTTCCAGAATGAAGGGCGCCCGGATATAGGCATTGGTAGCACCTACATATTTCATAATTCCGATTTCTCGCCGCCTTGCAAAAACGGTTAATTTAATGGTGTTGTAAATAATAAAGATCGAAATCATCGATAGAACCACCAGCACCACAATACTCAAGGTATTGGTAAATTTATTGAAGCTCACCAGTGCTTCTACATATTCCTGACCATACCGGACATATTCAACCCCTTCGCCTTCAAAAGACATGGCCAGAGTTTGAACCTCATCCATATCCTCCGGATCGGTTACCCGGACAACAAAAGATGCCGGCATGGGATTATTTTCCGAATTATAACCACTAAGCAGTGGGGCATAATCTTCCAGACTGACAGTAAACTTTTCTAATGCTTCCTCGGCACTTTCAAAGGTGACATTTTCAATCAGATCGCTTTTTTCCAGTGCCTGTTCAATCGTTTCCTTTTGGGTATCAGTGAAATCCGACTGGAGAAATATCTTCAGTTCCAGTTTTGATTCCACATCCTTGGTGACTTCCTGAACATTAATGGTCAAGATCAGAAAAATACCCAGGATAATTAAGGCAGCGATAACCGATAAGACCGAAGCGGCGCTCATCAAGTTATTTCGCTCAATACTTTTCATCGTATCCCGAACCACATTTCTGGGCATTGTTTTTATGGAACTAAACTTCATAGCCGTACCTACCTGTCGCATCATCTACCTTAAGAATACCATCTTCCAATGTTAAAACCCGTTTTTTCATCGTATCAACAATTTCCCGGTCATGAGTCACCACGACGACGGTTGTTCCTCTGCGGTTGATTTCTTCGAGGATACTGATGATTTCATAAGATGTTTCCGGATCAAGGTTTCCAGTGGGTTCATCACAAATCAAAATGGAAGGATTATTAATAATCGCCCGGGCTATTACCACCCGCTGCTGTTCTCCCCCTGATAATTCATGGGGATAATGGTTCATCCGATGGGATAAACCCACCATATCCAGAGCCAACGGCACCCGCTTTTGAATCTGTTTTTCAGATTTCCCAATTATTTCCATGGCATAAGCCACATTTTCATAAACACTTTTGTTTTCCAACAGACGAAAATCCTGGAATACAATTCCCATTTTTCGTCGTAAAAAGGGAATTTCCTTTTTTGAAAGTTTTGATACATTAAAATTATTAATATAAACTGAACCTTCGGTCGCTTCAATTTCTCTTAAGAGAAGCTTAATAAATGTGGACTTTCCCGCACCGCTACGGCCAACAAGAAAGACAAACTCACCCTTATCAATAAAGAGGCTCACATTTTTTAGCGCATCACTCTTGTTTTTATCATAACCCTTGGTTACATTTTTAAATTCTATCATATCTTAGCCACTCCTAATTTACTTATCATTCTGATTACTTTGACAGGGCATTTTAACATGTCCTATCCTATTTTCTTCTTAAATCAGCAATAAGTTAAGATTACCTTAATTATTTAATCGGAATATAAATGTTCTGGACATCAGCGAATTCTTCATCTTCCGGACATTTCATGTTTGAAGCTGAATTTATTTTAACATACTTTTTGAATAATTTCATTAAAAAAATAAATATTTTGTAACAAATGTATCTGAATTCGTCCAACTTTTTATTTTATTGTTAAATCATAACCTTCGTCCGAGGATAACCACTGGTTTTTAGGACAAAATAAAAGAGAAAAGATTCTATTTTAATCTTTTCTCCAATAATTATTCGTAAAATTTTAATCCCTCACAATTAAACGATTCTATTTAAATATAGGGACTGACTGGTGATCCATATAAACGTACTTCATAATGAAGGTGAGATCCGGTTGAGTCGCCGGTACTGCCAACGGCACCAACGGTCTGACCCGCTGAGACGGTTTCCCCTGATGAGACGTTAATTGCGCTTAAATGAGCATATACTGCCGACAAACCATTACCAATATCAACGATCACACAATTTCCATAACCGCCGTTCCAACCAGCCGAGATCACTGTTCCGTTTCCGGCACAGGCTACTGGGGTACCGGATGAGGCCCCAATATCGACGCCGGCATGGAATCGGGAATCGCCGTAGATTGGATGAATTCTCCAACCAAATTCACTGGTGATATTACCGCCACATGGCCAGACATAGGAGCTGGAATACTCCGGAGGTGCCGTTGTTCCACCACCTGATGTATCTCCGCCGCCAGGGGTGGAAGTGTCTCCGCCCTCACCGCCGGCAGTACCATCTGTCGCTCCGCTGTTGCCGCTATTTTGAGCTGCTGCCTGTTCTGCTGCGGCCCGCTGTTGTTCATAATAAGCTTGTAATTGACCTTCAATATCTGCTGAAGTCGCCGCTTCAGCTTCTTCAATCGCCTTATACTCATCTAATGTTGATTGGTTTTGGGCCAATAACTGATCTTTTTGAGCTAGTACTTGTTCCTGCTGAGTTAACACAACTTCCTGTTCTGTTTTTTTCTCAACTGTTTTCAGTCGATCTGCCTCAATGCTCAGTTTCTTCTCATCAATTACTTTTTTAGTTTCTTCCAGAGCATTCAGGGAGTCCTTGTCCGCTGTCATGATATATCGGGACATATCCAATTTTGTGATAAAATCCGAGAAGTCCGAAGCCGAAAAGATGAATTCCACAATGCTGCCGTTGCCATACATATACATAGCCCGGACCCGATCACTCATGGCTTCTTCCTGCTCCAGTTTTTTCGCCTCTGCTATTTTCAGTTCTTCCTGTTTTTTTGCTATATTCCCTTCAATGGTTGATAACTCGCCATTGATCGCACCGATCACCCCACTGATTCGATTAACTTCTTCATTGACTTTGCTGATTTCCTCTTCAATCCCGTTGATGGTGTTCTGAGTCATGTCAACTTGATACTTTGCCGCTGCCTGTCGAGCATTACTTTGTGCCAACTGCTCGGTTAATGAAGCCGCATTGACGGGCGCTGTTAAAAATGCCAAAACCAGGGAACCAGTAACGATACCTGATACAATTCTATGTTTTTTCATTTTTCCCCTTTCCCACAATCTTAGTGTGACTGATATTGTTTGTTACTTTTAAGGTAATTCTTATTGTTTTTGTAACGGTTGTATTATACCATATTAGTGTCGTAATTAAAACAAAAACAATAAAATAACTTTAAAATATTTTGTATAAAACATTAATAAATGGGATGTTTTTCCGCTTTTTTATATTTTAAAGAAAAAAAGACACTCCGAAAACTCAGAATGTCTTTTCAGTAACAGGTTATTGCGAATTTCTATTTCAAAAACTTAGAATGCAGCTTTATAGATAGCAATTACATCTTCTTTGGTTGGGCACTTTGGATTTCCGCCGGTGCAGATATCGGCCAGCGCCAGATCAGCCAGTTCGCTGAAATCTGCTTCTTTAACACCGATTTCTTTAAGTCCTGATGGAATACCAACATCTTTTGATAGTTTTTTAATGGCATCAATGGCCATGATATTAATTTCTTTAGGTTCGCGACGGCTGGTGTCAACTCCCATCGCCTGGGCAACGTCTTTTAACCGATCACCAACAGCATCAGCATTAAAGGCCGTTACATAGGGTAACAGGATGGCATTGCAGACGCCATGTGGCAGGTCATAAAATCCACCTAACTGATGCGCCATCGAGTGAACAATTCCCAGCCCACCGTTTGAGAAGCCCATGCCAGTGACAAACTGACCATAAGCCATGTCATCCCGGGCATCCAGATCGTCACCATCTTCAACGGCTTTTCTCAAGCTGCCGGAAATAGCTTTGATCGCTTCCAGATTAAAGAGGTCAGTAAACCGGGAAGCGCCGGCGGTGGTATAGCCTTCAATTGCATGGGTCAAGGCATCCATCCCAGTGGCTGCGGTTAATGATTTTGGCATTTTGAGCATTAAAACGGGATCATTGACCGCCACTGTCGCCAGACAGTTAGGATCGACAATAACCATTTTCAGTTTCCGGTCTTCGTCAGTAATAACATAGTTAATGGTTGCTTCACTGGCGGTTCCGGCGGTGGTGTTAATGGCCACGATGGGTAGGGATTTATTGGCGGTTTTTCCAACACCTTCATAATCCCGAAGATCCCCAGGATTGGTAGCCAGAATGGCAATCCCCTTGGCGGTATCCTGAGGTGATCCGCCACCGATACTGACGACAAAATCGCATTCGTTTTCCTGCAAAGCCTGAAGACCGGCATTGACATTGGCAACAGTAGGATTTGGTTTAACATCTGAAAATAAAGCATACGGAACTTTCGCTCCATCTAATACATTGAGCACATCTTGAACAATACCTGCTTCAACTAGTACTTTATCGGTTACAACTAAGGCTTTTTTCACGTTCATACGTTTGATCTCTGGAGCAATTAACTCAATTGCACCGGGTTCCATAATTACTACTGGTGGAAAATAATAGGTTCTTGCCATAAGAACACCTCCAAATTTATTCGTTTACAAGATTATATGTCATCGAAATGGCTGAATAAATGGAAATTTTCTCTTGTTTGGGATACATTATTGAAATGACTGATTGATGACATGGAATAAACCGAACACAATAAATAATAAACGGCTTTTTGGATCTCTCAAACTCCCGTACCGACCAATTGTTAATCTGTTGTTCGCTGCACCATGCGAAATCTGCGTTGCTCCTTTCGCATTGGTCGCGGGCAGGTTTATCAACCTGTTCGCTCCGATGCGTACAACATGATATAACAATTGTCGGTACTACTTTTTCTGTTCTTTTTCAATTTTAGATATTTAAATTTATCTTTTATTTTTAAGAATTGTATTATATGATTTTAAGCAGAATTGATAGAATTAATTGTGTAAAAGAGGTAATTATGAAAAATATCAGCATCCTCGGGTCGACCGGTTCGATTGGAACCCAGGCTCTGGAAGTGGTTTCTGAAAACAGCGACGCTTTAAATATTGTGGGTTTAACCACCAACACCAGCATTGATTTGCTGGAAAAACAGATTGACGCCTATGCCCCCCGGATTGTCTGTGTCATGGATGGGGATGCCGCGCTGGTGCTGGAACAGCGGTTGAAAAAAAAGGGCTCCTCAGTGGAAGTCGTAACTGGCTTAGATGGCCTGATTGCGGTGGCCACTGCAACGGAAAACAAGTTGCTGCTCACGGCAGTATCCGGTATGATTGGCCTGCAGCCGACCCTGGCAGCCATCAATGCGGGCATTGATATTGCCCTGGCCAATAAGGAAACACTGGTGGCCGGCGGCCAGATCGTCATCGATGCGGCGGCGGCCAAAGGGGTTTCCCTGCTCCCCGTGGACAGTGAACACTGCGCCATTTTTCAATGTCTGATGGGCAATAAACATCAAGAAATTGACCGGATCATCATTACCGCTTCCGGTGGCCCATTCCGGGGTCAAACCCGGGAACAACTGGAATCGGTCACCCTGGCTCAGGCCTTGAAGCATCCCAACTGGTCAATGGGAAAAAAAATTACCATTGATTCCGCTACTCTGATGAATAAGGGTTTGGAAGTCATCGAAGCCAAATGGCTATTTAATCTGAGCATTGATCAGATTGATGTCGTGGTTCATCCCCAGAGCATCATCCACTCGATGGTCGAATTCATCGACCATTCCACGATAGCCCAACTGGGGCTGCCGGATATGGCACTGCCGATCCAAATTGCTTTTTTCTATCCGGATCGGATCGCCAATAATCGACCCGCTCTTGATTTCAACCAGGTTCGGGAGCTTACCTTTGAAGAACCCGATCGGATCGCTTTCCCCTGCTTACAACTGGCCTATGAGGCCCTTGAACGCGGCGGTACCATGGCCTGTGTCCTTAATGCTGCCAACGAGATTTCGGTGGCCCGATTTTTGAATCAGGAGATCCATTTTCTCGATATTCCCCGGATTAACCGGCTGGTGATGGAAAAACATCAGGTGATTTCCAATCCGAATCTCGATGATGTGTTGGCCGTAGATAATTGGGCCCGGCAGATTGCCGGGGAAACGGTTCGTAAATCTTTAAACTAAGGTGACTAATATAAGCGTTTTACAGCGACTTTTTTGTTTCAAAAAAATGAGACAGCCATTTTATTGCCTAAAACGGCTGTCTCATTTTTACGAACTCGACAAAATCATGCCTGACTTAAATCAAATCCTCGCTATTTATTACTTTCGATATTTTCCTTGACCCACTCCAAAGCACCATAGGCATCGTCCGCATAACCGTCCGCCCCAATCTCTTTTGCGAACTCGGCGGTTACCGGACCGCCACCAACCATGATTTTGGTCTGGGAAAAATCACCGGAACTGTGTTCTCGAATTAAATCAATGACGCAGCGCATTTCTTTCATCGTCGTCATCAGCAGTGCGCTAAGCATCACAAAATGCGGTTTATATTTTGCGATTGATTTGACAAATTTTTCCCCCGTCACATCCACCCCTAAATCAATAACTTCATAGTTATTTGCCTCCAATAATAAACTTAGCATCGTTTTTCCGATATTGTGAATATCCCCGTAAACCGTCCCAATAACTACCCGAGTTCGGCCTTTAGTAATGGGCTTGCCATCAATTCGGTCTTGTTTTTCAATCGCTCGCAAGGCGGCATTTGCCGCTCTGGCCGATAGCAGAACATCGGTTATAAAAAAGTCTTCAGTCTGAAATTTCTTTCCTACTTCTTCGATTGATGGAATGATCGCTTCTTCAATAATTTTTTTAGTCGAGACCCGGCGCAATGTGTATTCTTTAATTAATTCCTGGGTCCGTGGGACATTGCCATTATAAATAGATTCTTTAATTTCTTCAAACATATTAAATACTCCCTTTATTTTAAAGCAATCTTTTCCGAAACTACGTTGGTGTTATGCCCTCATTCTTCTTGAATACTTTACTAAAATAGCTGGTGTCGCCAAAACCCAATTTCTCAGAAACATCGGCAACACTGTTTTTAGGATTATGCAATAGTTTTTTTGCAGTTTCCATTTTTACTCGGGTAATATATTCAATGACCGTACATTCCAGAACTTCTCTAAATACATGGCTGAGATAATACTGGCTTACAAAAACAGCTTCGGCCACATCCAGGAGGGTAATATTTTTTCTGACGTTAGCACGAACAAATTCTGTTGCTGAATCCACGATCTGCTTGGTTTTAATCGAGGTTTGTTTTCCTTCAAGCAGATCCATATATTGATTGAGAATGATGCACACCCAGCTACTGATTTCTGCCGCATTGTCCAAACTATAAATTTCATTGATTACTTTGGTATTGAGTAAAATAACCTCCGACATTTCTGCGCCAGTTTCAACCACTGTTCTCGAAATCATGATCATCAGTTCCAAGACCATCGTTTTAAATAAATCTAACCGGGTTGTGTATTTTTCCATGATGTCCGACATACAACCCAACAATGCCTGATACGCTCCGTCTCTGTCCAGAATGGCGATTTTTCCCAGCAGCTCCTTTTCCTTTTGAAGCTTATACTGTCCATACATCTTTTCGTTGGAATTAAGCAGTTCTTGATGGAGCCGCTTTTTTTCCTTTATTTCCTGATTTAACACTGACTGATGATACATGATTTCTTTTTTGTGTTTTTTTGTTTCGTTATCACTGTTGATAACCTGATTGGCTACTAAGTACAATAACGAAGCCGCTGCATGGACCTTATTTGAACTCACGATTTTAAGCTTGGAGACACTTTTTTCGAGTGATTCGATGTCTAAATTCTTGTTTTTTTCGCGCAACTCTTCATAAAAAAAGTCATCCGGTTCCCACATTAAAATGTTTCTGCAGATTATGATTCCAGCATATTTTTCGTCAATCATCAGCGGTGCTGCAAAGGCCAGGATGCCGGCATGGCACATGAAAATATAAGGTTCCGCATATTTTAAGGCCTGAAGTCCGGCATTTTTATAGCTGATCTGACATTTTGTTTTACCACCATGTGAGTTTTGAACAATCTCACAAAAACTGACACAATTACCGCAATCCCTTGGGATAATCTGTTTTCCGTCGACGTCTAAAATGACCGCATTGAATTCTGTTGCACATTCAAAAGCATTAATGATCTTCAGCAGCGTCTCCTTATGCTCCAGATTTTCAAAATTCTCAATTTTACTCATTACGCCCTCATATTCGCATAAAATTACTCATTCCTAAAACTGTTACGCTAAAATTTGCTTAATAATTTTTCAGTTCTCTTAAATTCAATCGATTACATATCGCAACTGGTTAATTTTTAATAAAAAGATCCCCGCGAATAACTCCAATTCTTGATTAAGAAGAAAAATCTTGAAAACTAAGTCCTAAACGAATCGTTTCTTTTGATTAGTTTAACCTGTCATTGTATATATTACAATAGCAATCTTTGCGACAACCCGGTCGATTTCTGAAGGTATGCGTTTGATTCAGTTCTCATACTTTTATATGTGATTTTTGTGCTGATCTATTCCTTCTATTGCTCATTAATATATTGCCATTTAATAAGATAAATGATGGCTAATCTACTTCTATTTCTACATTTTGACACTCTATAATCATCTCCTGATTATGTTCTTTTTTGGCATAAAGCCAGAAAGGAACAAACAAAAATAACACCAGAATCCCAATCAGCGCTGCCCCTAAACCATAATCCAGAGTATTAATATAGAAGATCCCCGCCAGATATAACGGAATATTCAGAATACAACATCCCAGACCAATAAATTTCCACCATTTTGGCGCCAGTATCTTTTGATTCCCCTTGGCTTTGAAATAAGCAAATAAGGTAATCCCATTGGCAATGACATAGCCCACTGCCGAACCAGCCACAATTGCTGCGGGCGTCCCGATAAAAATTAGCCCCAGATTAAATACCGCTACCAAAATCATCGCTTTGACTGGGGTCCCATACTGATTGGTTTCTGATAATACCTTTGGCAGGTTGCCCTCAACCGACATCGACTGCATCGCCTGCGCTGAACCAAGTAATGCGGTTTGAATGATCAAGATCATCGAGGCCATCAACATAACCAGGGTAATCACCGCGCCGGCATTGCCAAATGAAATTTTAGCCATTAACAGCATCGGCGAATAGGGTTCTTCCAGAATCCCCTGAATACCTAAGGTTCCAATGCAGGCTGTTTGCACCAGGACAAAAGTTACCAGACAGATCAGACCACAGGAAAATAGCGCTTTAGGTAAATCTTTTTTAGGGTTTTGGTAGTCCGGCGCGTACACTGCCGCGGTTTCCCAGGCACAGGCACTCCATTGGGCCATTGCCATAATGCCCAGCAGAATCAGGATATGGGTGGCATCCCAACTCCAGGTTTCTGGAAACAGACTCACCGCGGTGATATTACTTAATTGGAATTGACCGGTAACAATTGGCGCTATTGAAAGAACAATGAGAGGAATCAGGGCAACCACTGCCAGAACATTACCGGCCCTGGCACCTCCTGATAGACCTTTGCGATTAATAACAATCAATACCGTGAAGATGACTGCTCCGGCCACTACCGAAATCATTTTTTCTGAAACATTACCTAAGGCCGGTATCATGCCATGCAAATAGGTTCCGATCAGCAGTGAAAAGATTGCCAGCACGGGATTCCAGGCCATCCAATATCCCCAGGCACTAAAACCACCAATAAATTTGTTGATATCATAATCTTTGGTATCTTTCCCTTTGAAGATGGCCTGGACATACCCGGGTAATCCCCGGGCCTCTGGGTACATCAGCGCAAAGTCACCGTAAGCAATGTTTTGAAGAAATCCCTGACCGATTGAAAGGATCCAGACAATAATTGAAAATACCCCGACATAACCTGCAAAATAGCCAATATTGGGAAGAATCAGCATCGGTACACCTAAAGCGATAACCAGACCTTGCTTCCAACTAATTTTACTCGTGTTCATTTTTTACCTTTCTATACGTGTTTTTAGCAGCAGTTAAATAAAAGTGATGGTGGTATTGCTTTCTTTGAACACATCTTTTGCATAGGGTGTGATCAAAGTCCCGGTTTTTAAAATAATAGTTGCTTCCACGGCAAGCTGTTTGGCCAGTTCATGGTTGATTAGTTTTTTCACCGTACTATATTGAATATCACTTGCCAAAACACTAACTACTGATTGTTCAGAGGTCTCTTTTTTTAAAATTTCCGGTGATATTGTTTTTTTTTCAGAACTGAGTGCACTTTCCAGGGCTATCGCAGTCATAATTTTCATGCCATACTGGATTAACTTCATTTCATGTTCTTTAAAAATGTTATAAAAAACCGGATTTGCAATCGCTTTATAAGCGCGATATTCAAGACCTTCTTCAATGACATAGACGGATTTACCCGTCAGCAAAAATTGGCGTAATACGCGAGTTTTTTCATTGATGACCAAGCCATTAACCGAAGCTACCATCTCATCAATTGAAAGCTCGCTGATCACCAGAAATTCATAATTCCGAAATTGATTTTTGTCCTTCACCGCATCCAATAAGACTGTTTCATATCCCGCTATTGACAGTAAACTACCGTCGCATTGCAGAAACATCTTAGTGGAACGCTCTTCTGTCACCATTTCGTTTTGCCTGGTCTTATCCATGATCCGTTTGAATACTTCATCGATTATCAGTTCAAGATCCATTTAGTACTCCTTTTTTTTAAATTTGCCATTACTTTTTAATAATCAAACCAAATGTTTTCCCGGTCAGATTACAGGCATTCGCCTCATCATAATCAATATGCATGTAGGTATCATACTGCTCCGACACTCTCAGTTTCACATCCTTAAAAATCACTGGCCGTTCACTATTCACTTCAACATCGACCCGGTCACCATCTTTCAAAACTAAACTCGCGGCATCAGCCAGTGACATGTGGATGTGTCGTTCTGCCACCAGGACCCCCTGGTTTAACTGAACTTTATTGCCATTGGCACTGATTTCGATGGCTGCAGTTCCCTGAATTTTGCCACTTTCCTGAATTGGGGCACTGATGCCCAGAATTTTCGCATCGATTTTTGACACTTCGATTTGTGAATGCGCTCGTTCCGGACCCAGCACCACCACGTTTGACAGCTGACCTTTGGGACCGATCAGAGTTACCCGTTCAGCTGAAACAAACTGACCCGGCTGGGAGAGTGGTTTGATCTTCGTCAACTGATAACCTGTTCCGAACAGTTCTTCAATCGCCTTCCTTGACAGGTGTACATGTCGTCCCGATGCTTCAATTTCAATATAGCCCAAGCTTTTTAATCTAGCGCAAATTTTTTTGTAGATAACCTCAACAATTCTCTCCAGTTGCTCACTCATCTTGTTCCTTTCCGGCATTAATGATCCAGGTTTTTGAAAATGATAATATACATAACTGATGACAAGCGGTTATAACCCTGCATCAGATCGCCTCTGGTAACCGTGCCATCGGCCTGTTTAAAGGCTTCATAACAAGCCACTTCGGTTCTTCTGATCAATGCCCGTAGTGCGTTTAACAGAATCGGAATCTCACCCAGTTCATAGGTAATATTAAATAAGTGTTCATGATTAAAATACTTTTTAGGGTTATGAGACATCGCTCTGATCTCCTGCTCATTAAAGCCCAGGATCGTGTTGGTGCTCACCGGTTCACTCAGAATTTCAGATCGTGATAATTTTCCGATGTAATCAAACACTTCTTGTAAATCGGTGACAAGCTCATTCCGTTCAAGGGCCTTGGCACGGATCTGAACTTTCATGATTTCCCCCATTAACAAATCAACTTCACCTCTAAGTTTGATCCGTTTGTGATCCTTGTTAACTAACAGGTTACCGTAAACCTGGGTCATATATTCCGGTTTATCGTCGAGATAACCGCCACTTTCGAGGATAAACTTGCCGATTTTTTTTGCGGCCATCGCAGTCGCCGTTTCCATTACCGTTGTTTTTTTATCCTCTATTTTTTCATCTTCGGGGATTTCAGCAACCAACACCAGTTTCAATTTATGATCCGCCAGCAGCGATTTTGCCGAAGGGGTTAACATTGAGTTTTGGGGAAGTCGCAATTCATTATTCTCGATCACTTGCCCGCTTTTGATGATTTTTTTTAATCCATCTTCGGTAATTAAATTCATTGGTTCCCTTCCTTAATTAAACGAAAGTGATGCTGGTTTAGCATCACTGAGACCGTAGATATAATACAAATGTAGTACCGACGAGCTGCCGCTATCTGGCATCACTTTCGTTTAGTTTCTATTCAATCTGATGATCTTAGTTTTTTTCCTGTGGCAGCATTTCGTTAACATCTGCATGGGGACGGGGAATTACATGGACTGAAACCAGATCGCCCACTCGTTCAGCTGCTGCGGCACCGGCATCGGTGGCTGCTTTGACAGCGCCGACATCGCCTCTGACCATGACCGTTACCAGACCACTACCAATTTGTTCTTTGCCGATTAATGTCACATTTGCCGCTTTCACCATTGCATCCGCTGCTTCAATCGCTGCTACCAAACCACGTGTTTCAATCATTCCTAATGCATTTGTATTTGCCATTTTATTTACCTCCAAGTAAAATTAAATATTTAATTGATTTCTTAGTTTTTCAAAAATTACATCGGTCATGCGGTCGAGTTTATCCTCAACTGCCTGATCCAGTGCCACATCTCTACTAACGGTTCTCGCAGGTTGTCCTTTACTTTCACGTTCGACGTTCTTTCGTATTTCGTCCAATTCGACGACGCCATAGGCCACCCGTCTCAGGTTGAGTAAATTCAGTGGGGAAATATTATCTGAAGTAATACTGCCACCGACTGCCCCACAGCCCAGCGTAAAGGCCGGGATCAGGTTTGTTGTTCCACCGACGCCACCCAGCGCGCCTGGGGTATTCACCAATAAACGACTGACCGGTTTTTTCAAAGCAAATTCTTTGATGATCGCCTGATTCTGGGAATGGATGATCATGGTATGACCAACGCCCTCTTTATTTAGAATTTCAATCGAGCGTTCGCAGGCTTTCTGCCAGTCATCTTCAATATAGAAAGCCAGTATCGGGCAAAGTTTTTCTCTCGAAAAGGCGACATCATGGCCAACCCGGTTTTCCACGCCAACCAAAATCTTCGTTTCTCCCGGTACCCGAATGCCTGCCATTTCGGCAATATAAGTCGCTGTTTTTCCGACAATTTTGGGATTCATGGTCATCTTGGGTGTCATCATTATTTTTTCCAGTTGCTTTTTCTCGTCTTGAGACAGCATGTAACAGCCCTGTTTTATTAATTCCTTGATCACTTCTGCTTCTGTTTCTTTTTCAACGATGATCGACTGCTCTGAGGCGCAGATAACGCCATTATCAAAGGTTTTGGAATCGATGATCTGCTTGACAGCCAGGGAAATATCAGCACTTTTTTCAATAAAAGCCGGACCATTTCCCGGACCTACACCAATGGCGGGATTACCGGATGAGTAGGCCGCTTTCACCATGGCTTCACCACCGGTTGCTAAAATCAAGCTGGTATCTTTATTTTTTAAAAGCTCGGCGGTGCCTTCCAGGGTGATTTCGGTTACGCAACCGATACAGTCTTCCGGCATGCCAGCGGCCACGGCCGCCTCCTTCAGCACTCTGACGGTCTCAATAATACAGTTTTGGGCCGTTGGGTGAGGTGAAAAAACGATCGCATTGCCAGCTTTAATGGCGATCAGCGCCTTGTAAATTACTGTTGATGTGGGATTGGTTGAGGGAATCAGTCCTGCTACAACCCCCATCGGCACTGCGACTTCAAAGATTTTTTTGACTTCATCAGAACTGACGATTCCTACTGTTTTCATCTCTTTAATGCTTTCATACACGACCTGAGATGCAAAATAATTTTTTATGATCTTATCTTTGACAACCCCAAAGCCAGTCTCTTCATTTGCCATTTTTGCCAGTCGTTCAAGATTTGCCATTGCCGCATCTTTAATGGCTTTACAAATCCGATCAATTTGACATTGACTCATTTGAGCCAGCTCGACCTGGGCTTTTTTGGCGTTTTTCAGTAATAAACGGGTTTCTTGTATGGAGATCAGGTCTTTGTCTGCTAATTGCACCATTTATTCCTCCTCTTCTTTTCGTTCCGTTGATTCGTTTAATTCGACTAAAATATTCACAACCAGATCAACTTTCCGGGATCTTTTGATTTTTTCGCGGCTGATTCCTTTAATATTCAGTTCTCGCGCCAGCCTTCTTAATTGTGAAACGGTCATCAGATTTAGGGTTTCTTCCGAATAGCTTAATGTCGCTGCTTTAGTCTCTTCCTGGGTCTCTGGCACTGAGTTAATGACTGCTTTTTGATCGATGGGAGCAAGCATCGGCTCCAGTGGTTGTTCAGACTGCGCTTGGTTTTCCAGCTCAGTGATTACAACTCCAGCATCCCGGTTTGAATCGACTCCGCCACCTGACACTTCCGATCGTTGAGCAACTGCTTTATTCAGCATCATCTCACTTTGATCATCCAGTCTGGCAATAATGGTATGATTACTCAATTCGCCCACTGCCGCTGCTGCCTCGATCCCCGCCATAATACTTGCTGAAACCGCCCCAACATCGCCTTTAATGATGATGGATACAATCCCGCCGGATATTTTTTCAAACCGGACAAATTGCACATCTGCAGTTTTTAGACAGGTATCCAAGGCATTCACAGCGCCGACAAAACCAATTGTATCGATTATCCCGACGGAAATCATTTTTATATCACAATCGGATTATTGGCAATATGTTGGACGGCCTGGGCAAAGGCATCACAGGCCGATTGACAAGCCGATTGCGACCCAGTCATCAATGCGCCGGCAAAGTTTGATGTGGCCGTCGGCGGTAAAAAGGTCTTACAGATCTTCACATCGGCGGCTTTCAGTGCGGCGTCAATACCGTAAATCGCTTCAATCGGTGGCGCGATACAATAAGCCAGTGGCATCCCCGCCGGAATCTCTGCTGTTTCCGATAAGTAACTGCCGGTACTGGATATACAGTGGGATAAATAGATGGACTCCCCTTTATCATTGCCATTGACAAAGTAAGCACCGTTTTCAATGTAGTGCGCACAAGCTTCAAGGCCGCTTTTTACCTCAGCTGGATTTTCGCCAGCCAGGATTCCAATCGCTTCTCCGGCAAATGAGGTGAAAATCCCCACAAAGGCCGAAAATAAACATTCCCCGTAAACAACTTCGACGTCAGCCGCTTTTGTCGCTTCATCAAGGGCAATGAAGGTTACATCATCAATGGACCCGGTGATAAGACCTAAACTTCTCTGATGGGGCTTGAGATTAAGGGCTTTGGCTAAATCGTCACTGACGTTTGGAATCATATTCATACAAACAACATTCGCGCGTATAATTTCTCCGATCACTCGTTTATCCTCCTCAGGATTTAAATTAATTTTAAGTCAACGCCAGACATTTTATGCTTGATCATTGTTTGACAAAGTTCGGCGATTTGAGCACCTGCTTCAACCGGTGCGGTTCCCTGGTCATGAATGTTTGAAATAACCGTTCTTCTGGCCTCTTCCATCCCCATTGTGGGCTTATAGGTAATATAGGCACCCATCGAACCGGTGGAGTTCAGACCTGGTCTTTCGCCGCAGAAGACAGCAATAACATCAGCATCAGTAATTTCGCCGATTTCGTCACCAATTGCAACCCGGCCATTGTTGACAAAGAATGGGGTTGAAAAGCTTAACCCCAGTGATTTCAAACCCTGCTCAAAAGCTGGTAGAAAATCAGCGGCATTTTTTTCAATCGCTCGTGAGCTGAGTCCATCGGCAAAAACAATTTGCACGTTCAGGTTTTTAACGGTATTTTTCTTGACCGTTTCAACGGCTTCATCGGTGAGTTTTTTTCCGGTATTCGGATTTTTAATGTATTCAGCCTTATCAACAGCGATTGTCGATAGGGGAATAAATCCTAGTTCTTTCACCAACTCAGCATCAACGTCTGACCACACGGCGTTTTGGGCGGCGGAATGATCCGCTAAGAATCTTAAATAGGCTTTGGTCAAGGGTCTGGGGCCAGCGCGCCAGATTCCCAGCCGACCCGAGGTAAATTCTTTCATTTTCATATAACCTTCCCGGTCATATGGATCAGGAATATAAAAGGTTTCCTTCATGGTAGCCAGGGTCACATCGTCGACAAAACCATTGTCGTCACTATGCTCAATTGCCGGTGCTTGCGCATGGTTTTTAATAGCACCTGCGCCTGCTCCACTTAATTCTTCCTGGATAACATTTTTAATAATGTCACGAATTGACTCTTTCAAAGTAGCTTCATTTATCATATTATTTTACCCCTTCTTAATTATTTCAGAAAAATTGATGCATCGCCGGCTTTGGCCGTAAACATACCGTGTTCGTCGAGGATTTCCATTTTCTGGAGCCATTTTTCAAATTTCGGTACGCGTTTCAGTCCCGACAGCTCCAGCAGTGTTTGCCAGTCATGATTTCCCAGCAATTGGTAGTTGAGCATAATATCATCGCCCATTGGCGCCGTTACGAAGGCCGGCATACCAGCATGGGCCAGCAACAAGGCCAGGTTTTCGGAATCGTTCTGACTGGCGGGCATGTGATTGGTATAGCAAACATCCACACCCATTGGGAATAATGACAACGTTCCCATAAAATGCTCTTCCAGACCGGCCCGTAATTGCTGAACCGAGTCATAAATATATTCAGGTCCGATAAAACCAACTACTGACATAACATAAAATGGATCATATCGTCTGGCATAGCCATAGGTACGGGCTTCCAGGGTCAACATATCAACGCCCAGATGGGCATCTGCCGAAAGTTCTGATCCTTCGCCAGTTTCGAAGTACATGATATTCTTACCACCGGAAACACATTCGCGTTTTCCCAGATCATAAGCATCATCAAGCATGGCGGTGGTTACCCCAAACGATTCATTTGCCTTTTGCGTCCCGGCAATGGATTGAAAAATCATATCCAAGGGAGCACCTTTGCGCAGGGCGGCCATCTGGGTGGTAATATGGGAAAGAACACAGTTCTGGGTAGGAATTTCCCATTTCATTCTAAAATCATATAACTTATGGAGCAGGAATGAGGTTGATTCGACCGTATCCTGAACCGGATTCAGCCCCAACATGGCATCACCAACCCCATAGGCAAGGGCTTCATAAAGTTCTGCGAAAATTCCATCGATATCATCGGTCTGATGATTTGGCAAGGCCCGGTTAGCGGCAATTCCGCGCTGGCCGATGGTTGTGACACAGGTTGCCACGTTATCAATCTTCTTGGCGACATAAATCAGATCCATATTGGACATAATCTTGGTAACAGCTGCGATCATTTCCGATGTCAACCCGGTTGCGATCCGTTGGATAATGGGTCCGGTTGACGAGTACAGCATCATGAAGTCCCGTAAGTCTCCAACTGTCCAATTTTTTATTTCGCGATATACCGCTTCATTAACCTGATCTTGAATAACCCGGGTCACATCATCAAGTTCATAAGGAACGGCGGGGTTATTGCGAATATCCGATAACAGCATGTCCGCTAATACAATTTTTGCAGCCGCTCTTTCTTCAGTTGATCTTGCTGCTAAACCCGCCAGTTGATCACCGGACTTCTGTTCACTTGCTTTTGCCTGAACTTCATTCACATTCTTGAACTGATAGGTTTTTCCAAACAATACGGTTTTAAGTTTCATTCTTTCACTCCTTATTTTTTTGACTATCATACTTATAACAATCAATATTTTCTTTTGTTCAGCTTTCTGGTTAACTGGTCAAAGCGCCGATTATTAGGGTTAATAATCACTGCTTTGATCAGTTAATCCATTGGCCAAACCGATGTTAAAATTTATTTCATAGTATTTTCATACTTGATGAACGGTTAGCTTCGGTAGTAGGCGAATCTATTTGAAAATCAGGGTTTTTACCACAACCGGTAAAACCATTCCACCGGCAATGGGATTTCCGATGTCGATATAATCGCCATCACTGACGATGACACTGTCGATGCAGATCACCGGATGGTCATTGTTCAAGATTCGCTTGATGGTTTGTCCCAACACTTTTGCGATATCCTCTTCGGAGATAATAATGATGGGATAATCGTGTCTGATTATTTCTTTAAGCCCTTTAATCAATTCTTCCGCCGTGGCTTCAATATGCCTGAAAGACGGTGAGTTGATTCCCTGAAAAGCAATTGCAACCTGTTGATATTCATCTTCCAGCTTGAACCATTCAATTCGTTTAGACACTTCGTAGGCAATTTCAGTGATATTGTTTTTATCTGTAAATGGTATTTTCACTACCGGAATATTTTTTATCGGTAATACCGATTTGTCATAAAACACGGTGCTGCCGCTGATATCGGTGGTGTGGGAACCGGCCCCAACGACGGTGGCGCGAATGGTTTCTTCGGCATCCAGGACATGTAGCTTTGTAAATAATTCCGACTGACGAATCGCTCGGCCCAGGATGATCCCCATATCCTGATATTTGTAAATATCTTCGTTTTCATCATAGTGATAGATGATATCCGCAACGCCTCCCGAAAAGGTGATGTATTGGATCGGCTTCTTTATAACCATATCCTCAATGGTCAGCATCATTTTGTAATACTGATCTTTTGGTGTGATGCCAACAACCATTTCCAATTGATGCACCATTATTCGTGCCAGTTTAGCCAGACTCTTTTCATTGGCCTATTGACCCAGTGCGATGTCCAGTTTTTCATGCTCGATAATCTGTTTTAATTTTTCATTGATGTAAATAATTTTCCCCCGGGCATCCATTTTGACTAACCGGCCGCCGATGTCAAGACATCCGGTGCTGGCGGTTGTGCCATGATCAAAAACGACTACATTCGAGGTTCCTCCGCCGATGTCAATGTTTGCCACGGTGGTGCTATGTTCTTTTGAAATTTTGTCGGAACCGGCGCCTTTGCCGGAAATAATACTTTCTAAAACGGGCCCTGCCGTTGCTACGACAAAATCTCCGGCATAACCGCTGAGTTTATGTAAAACCTCACTGGCATTGGCACGGCGAGCCGTTTCCCCGGTGATAATCACGGCGCCGATATCAATGTCTTTTTTGTCGATTCCCGCCTTACCAAACTCCCGGTCGATTATTTTCATGACTTCATTCATGTCGATGCGATCATCCGGTGTTAAAGGGGTAAAATAAATCTCACTGCGATAAATGATCCGCTTTCCGATAATTTCAATGCGAGCAATGTTAAAACTGGATGCCATATTTTCAAGCAGAATCTTTGTAAATACCAGCTGGGTGGTGGATGTGCCAATGTCGATGCCAACACTTAAAATCTCCTGTCGTTTGAAATTTTCCATAATTTTCTACCTCTGGTTTCAACCTGAATTTGTAGTTTTTCATGCCAACTGTTGCTAACCTGATCCGAGTAACCGAAGCTCCTCCTACCGATGGCTTATTCGTTTGATCCGAAAAAAAGACGCCGCTTAAATGATAACTATCAAATTACTTGATACTTATTTTTAAGCGGCGTCGCTTTTTTTCATTACCTCGTTGCAATGAAATTATTTATTTTTGAAAACTCGTGCGTTTCTATTTTTAATTTTTTGTTTCTTCCTTTTTTCTTACATTTGATATGCATTTAAAAAAATAGCTTAAAGTTTAAATATCCTCAAATAGATATTTAAACCTTAAGCTACGTCGCTTAGTAAAATTGCCTCGTCGCAATTCATAGTTTAAATGCGAATGAAGTTTTTGTTCCTTCATTTCCTGTTTCAATAATTAATTTGCCAACCAGTTTTTCATACACATATGATTTCACAATCGACAATCCCAAACTATTTGTTTTTATCTGGGCCGGGTTGTATCCGATACCATTGTCCTTGACTTCAATCATTTTTATTTTTCCATCGCTGGCGGTAGTTACTTCAATCATCCCGGCCGCGCCATTGGGAAATGCATATTTAAGTGAGTTTTGAATCAATTCGTTGACAACCAGTGCCACAACCGTTGATTTTTCACTGTCAATGAAGAAGTCTGTTCCCTTAACTGTAATCTCAATTTTATCATTATCAGTTACGCCGAATGATATCATGTTGTGTTTTATTTTGTCAAGAACTTCTTTTACCGACACCAGATCATTCGATTTCTTTTCCAGCAGTTCATGGGTTACCGCAATACTCATGATCCGATTGATACTGTCACTTAATATGGTTTTAACCGCGGGATCTTTAGAGCTCCGACTTTGAAGCCTAAGTAAAGAAGCCACCGTTTGAAGATTGTTTTTGATTCGATGATGTATTTCATGCGAGCTGACCAAGTAGTTATTTACCTCATTTTCATATTTTCTCATTTCAGTGATATCATCAATAAACACAATGACATCCACATTCTTTTTAATCCGCAGGATGATATGGATCCGGTAAAATTTTTCACCAATCGTGACCTTGCCATCATAACACTTTTCAATAATCACATGGTCGTGGTCATCGTTGCTGAAGGTTCCCTGAATATTTGCGATAATATCATCAAAGTTTTTAGGTGAATAGTTCAGATTGTCAAAATGCTGATTTCTTATCGATTTGTAGCCCAGCTCCTGATACAATTTAACAGCACGCTGATTATAATATCTCAGATGACCGGTCAGATCGAATATTAAAATCCCCTCGCGTAGTTGTAATTCTTCATTGTCGCTGTTAATTCCGAAAATCGACCCCCAAACCGCGTCTATTTTGTCGTTGTCCGGCATTGGCTCCAACTTAACAACCGGTTTTTCATCGGCATTCAGATCCAAGACTTTTTCTAATATCAAAGTCGCCACCACGTTGTCCTCGTGTTTAATCGGAACAACGGTTTGCCTGGTCCAGATTTTATTCTGATGCCGGTCAAAACTTACGCCAATTATTTCTTTTGATGTTACCCCTAAATCAAAGGAGCGAAACACTGCCGGTTCATTCTCCCGGTAGATAATATCACCCAGAAACGAGTCGACATAGATCGACTGTCTTTTTTTATAGGATTCTGCCACAACAACAGCCAGGTCGGCGTCATGAACCTTAATATCAATAAAAGTTTCACCATTAAACCCCTCATTAAAATAAGGCAGAATCTTAGCCACATCGATAATTGCTTCAATCTCATCGTTATTTAAAAGCGTATATTCTTTACATTTACTGATAATAAAATCACGATCACAAGTATAAACCATACTATTCGCCTTTTTTTGCTCTCAGCAACAACATCTCACTGATCACTCGCAATGAACAGCTTTTTTCCATGCTCAGTGAACGCATCTTTTGATAAGCGGTGTTTTCGTCAAGGCCTTCGCTTTGCATTAGAAATCCTTTGGCTTTTTCGATTATTTTGCGTTCTTCCAGTCTTTTTGTGGCTTCATCGAGTTTGTCTTCGGTGTCGGTCGTCTCCAGAGATTTTGCATAGGCAATTTTCAGGGCTGGGATTAAGCTCTTCTCATCAACTGGTTTCACAACGTAACCAAACACGCCAACATTTTTGGCCCCTTCAATAAACACATCATCTGAATATGCGGTAAGTAAAACGACACATTTACTTAAGCCATCCCGGCGAATAATCCTGGCGGCGCTAATTCCATCTAAATTTGGCATATTGATATCCATCAGGACCAGATCCGGCTGATGGGTTTTGCATAAATTGATGGCATCGAAACCATCCTTCCCTTCATCCAGCACTTCAAATCCGGCCTCTTCCAACATACAGCGTATATCCATGCGTGTTACTGGTTCATCTTCAACAATGATAATTCTCATGCCTAACCTCAATTCCATTCAAGAAATTTTCGCAACTCCTCGATATTATGATTTTTTAGTGATGAAATTTTAAATATTTCGTTAACGCCTGTTTGCCGCAACGAATATTCTGCATAATCATCCGTCTCGCCAGCCCCAATTAAGTCGGTTTTAGTGACGATTCCAATGATTTGTTTGGTGAACATTCTGGCAAAACCCGGTGGGAAAACATTGCGCCTGCTTTTACAGTCCATCACCAGGGCAACGACGTCAGCTTCAACGGCGGTAATATGCAGCGCTGAATAATACCCGCGATTTTCCAGATATTCGCCCGGTGTATCAATAACATTTTTATGAAATTCGATGACCTGAGTTTTGTCATAATCAAGGTTACCGGCTTCCAGTCGCTGATAAAGGGTCGTCTTACCGCTCCCCGTGGCCCCCACAAACATTACTTTTTTCATTGCCACTGCCTACGACCGGGTTACTGTCGGGATTGACATTCCCTGCAGCATTGACAGGGTCTGCAGCACTTCACTGATTGATGCTTCCACCGAGGCCACATCGCCCTCGATGACCAGCGAACCATTAAAACGATCGACGTAACCGATTTCAACATCCCCGGACTTCACAGCCACATCCGCGGCTATAATCGCGGCTTCACTGGGCGTGATGGTCAAGATTCCAATCGAATTGCGGTTATCTTCTAATCCCAGTTTCTTATAAATGCTGTTATCAGGATTGACAATAATGTGCGCTAACGTAACCTGTTTTCCCGGAACATATTCCTGGATCACTCTTTTGACATCTTCATTCATTGTTGAATTCTCCTTATCAGTTAGAGTATCTTCAACGAAACAATCAGATTAAATAATCATTTGTTTGTCAACACTTTAACCTTAAATACTCGTTTCTATCCGATACTCCATCGCAATTCCAGGCAATCACACCAGCTGCCTTAAGGATCATTATAAATCGCTTCTGTTTGAACAACTAGACTTTCAGAAACTGAAAAACAATTAATCCTTAAGCAGGATGTCTTGAATAATTTTAATCCTCGGCTTACACAGTTTCTTCTGGTAAAATCATCGCCACAGTTTCATGGGGTCTGGCAATAACATGTACCGAGATCAGCATGCCCACTCGTGAAGCTGCCGCTGCTCCGGCATCTGTGGCCGCTTTTACGGCACCGACGTCGCCTCTGACCATGACAGTTACTAATCCACTACCGATTTGCTCTTTTCCGACCAGTCTTACATTCGCTGCTTTGACCATCGCATCCGCTGCTTCAATCGCGCCAACCAATCCTTTTGTTTCAATCATTCCCAATGCTTCAGTTGAACTCATTTTTTCCTCCTGTAATTTTATTTGTGGTGTTATCTAGTCTTATTTCTAAGGAAATTTTTCCCTTTGATAAGCCCTTTCAATCTGTTTGGTATAACAATACTATTTCTTTTCTTCGCATAAATCCTGCCAGTTTGCCGGAGATGCTGCGAAGAAAAATGTACAGTGATCCGGTGAACTGAATGTTACCGCGGTTTCTTTGGGGATAAAAATTACATCACCAGCATGACCGCACTGTTTGATTCCGTTGTATGTCACCTCCAGCGTTCCTTCGATTATATAGTCCAGTTCATCATAACCCAAATACCAATCAAAGGATGATTTCTCAATTTTCAGAAAACCGGTGGCCATATTGGGGCTTTCCTCGATGGTCAGGATCTCTTTAAAGGTCACCTGATCATTGGGATTGCCGGTATCAAATGTTTCAAAAACAACCGTATCTCCTTTTATCAGTTTAACCCGGTCTGCCACAGCAGCCTTTGTCAACTGCTGGTCATCCATTTTGAATGATTCCATCACTTCGTTAACAATGCGTGTGATTAATTCTTCGGAAATATTCATATCTATTTCTGTTCCTCCTTCTAATGCTTTTTTAATCTTTATAACATCATGCTTTTAAAGCTTTTGTGTGGTGATGGAATAATGGAGTAGTAAACGATGTTTCCGGTTTCTTTGATACTCGCTACCCCGGCTTCCATCGATGCATTAACTTCTGAAATATCACCGGTCATCACCACATAGGATTTACCACCGATTCCCGACCCCAACCGCAATTCTACCAGCTGCACCCCTGAAGCCTTCACACAGGTATCAGCGGCGACGATCAATGACGCCATGGCCAGACTTTCAATCACCCCAATTGCCCCTATTTTGTCAATATTGGTTGATCCGGTTATGGCGGGAAAAAGCTGTTCATCAACATTAGGAATCATTAAATCATCAATAATAAATTCCTTCCCCAAGTCTTTCCCCGCTCTGATTGAATTTTCGACCGATCCCACATCCCCATAAATTAAGGTTATATATTTTCCTGGGCATGTTGCCGTCGAAAACATCAATTGGACATTCGCCGTTTTCAGCATATGATCCGCTACTTCCATACCTTTTGCGATACTATTCAGTTCCACAAAACCAATCGCGTTTATCATATTTTCCCTCCTTGTGCTTCAATTGTTATTGATTCTGGGGTGATCTCCTGGATGATTCCAGAAATACTGGCGTGAACATTGGCTCCCAGGTTTCCGTTGGCAATTTTTCCAATCAAGGTTCCTTCCGCAACCATCATCCCTTTTTCGACAACCGGGATGGCAGCCGTGCCAAGGTGTTGTTTTAGCGGGATCACCACCCATTCTAGCGGTTGGTCAAATTTTTCAAGTGGCGCTTTGACATCAAATTTTTTAATTCCAATTCGTTCAATCAGTCGCTTTACCGGAATTTTTCGATAATCAATCATTGCCGATGGCTGTTTAGGTTCCACAGCTTTGTCAATTTTAATTCCGGCTTTGGCCATTTCCTGTTTGATCATGATATTGACTCGTCGTGGCGATAAACCATTGGGACAGGCGTATAATTCGCAGGCGCCGCATTCCGAACAGCCGAGCGCTGTTTTCATTCCGGAAAAATCCGACAAGCCATAATTTGCAATCCGCATCACGATGTGCGGTTTGACATCGTGCCCAAGCAAATCCCGGGGGCATAAATCCGTACATTTCTGACATTGGATACAGGCAATCCGCGACTGTTTTAAGACCTGTTCCATTTTTTTTGTTTTTTCCCGGATCAGTAAAGAATCGACATTTAATAAAATAATCGCTTTCGTTGTTTTGGTAATCGGTGCATCAAAGTTGGTTATCAGCTTTCCCATCATCGGCCCGCCGTCAATACCAACTTTTCCCTCTAATGTATCCACTCCGCATAGTTCCAGCGCTTTTTTATAACTCATCCCAATCGGCAGACAATATGTCGCCGGCCTATTGACTTCCCCGGTAATTGTAACAAAGGTAGTGGTTACCGGTTTCCCTTGACAGGCACGATTTACGTTTAAGACTGTTTCTACATTGCAGACAATACAACCAACATTTAATGGAATCCCGCCTTTGGGAACGGCTTTTTTTAAAACCTCATAAACGGTTATCTGTTCATCCCCAGCTGGGTAAAAATCCTTTAACGGGAAAACTTCGATGCCTTGATCGTTGCCGATCGCTTCATTTAATCGCTTGATGACATCCTGATGTTTTTCCTTTATGGCAATAAACCCTTTGACTGCACCGGTTTCCTGTACTATTTTGTTTAATCCCTCAAGAATATCGGCAGTATAGTGAGTTAATAATTCTTGATCCACCCGGATCAATGGTTCGCACTCTGCCGCATTGATGATGATATATTCGGCCTGGGTGCCTAGTTTTACGTGGGTGGGAAAACCGGCACCGCCAGCTCCGACGACACCGGCTGCGATGATACTGTTAATCAATTCAGGATTCATTCAGACCCTCCTTATCTTCATTTTTTGCATCGATAATACCGATAATGATGCAATCCACTGGTGCATTTTCTAAACCTTCGGTTCTCCTGGCCGAGCTGCCATTGGTAATCATTACCAGCTCCCCAATTCCGGCCCCGATTAAATCGGTGGCAACAACGATTTCCGGATTATCGGTTTCTCTTTCATGGTTTAAAATTTTTACCTTCAGGAATTTCAAACCTCTTAATTCATCTTCTTTTCTAGTACACCAGATACTGTCGACAACGCGTCCAATCTGCATTACTTCACCTTTTGCAATCCTTTACATCCAAAGAAACAAAAAACTTCCATGTCATTACCCTTATTAATGGATAATCACATGGAAGCTTCGTCGCTTTTATACAAATACTCCGTTGCATTTGTCATATTAAATTATGATTTTATTATCGCAGATTTATCGGGTGCTGTCAACCATCATTATTTAAAAAAATAATTAATTAAATTTTCTATAAAAGCCTCTTTGTCTAGTTACGATAAGTAAACAAAGAGGCTTTTTATTGTGGTTTTAGACTTCCAGTTTTTTCTTCCGGAAAGCTTTTAGATATTGAACATTAAAGTTATCGCGACCAATTAATGTCTCGGCGGCACAAATATTGGACATCATTTTTTTATCCAGTGGGTCAATTAAAAGTGAATCCAGACCCTTCGAAATAGCCATTACGGCAAAATTTCGATTTAAAAATTTTCGTTCCGGTAAGCCAAAGGAAATATTTGACAAACCGCAAATGGTATGAATGCCTTGATAGTTTTCCATGATGGCTTCGACGGTATCAATAAAACCTTTGCCATAGGTAATATCGGTTGAGATCGGTTGAACTAATGGATCGACATAAATATTTTCGATTTTGACACCCTTCTGAATCAACTTATTGATTAGAATATCGGCTATTTTCAAGCGGTCTTCTTTTGTTTCCGGCATTTTTTCGTCATCCATACACAATGCAACAACTTTAAGATCGGTGCCGGCAATGAGGGGCAAGATGGTATCCAGGCGTTTCTGCTCCAGGGAAATCGAATTAATCATGGCATCATTTCCATTGAGGGCAATTCCCCGTTCAATGACGTTGGGATCGGGACTGTCAATCGAAATGGGTAGCTTTGTGACTTCTTTGATGTTCTTGATCAGCCACTCCATGTAATCCCCTTCTTTGCCAACAAAGATACCGGCATTGACATCAATATAGGTAGCTCCGGCTTCGGTTTGGTCGATGGCCAGCTTTTTAATAAAATCACTATCACCTTGCTTAATGGCCTCGCCAACGGCTTTACGGCTGGCATTAATTAATTCTCCTACAATGATCATATTGTGCCCCTACTTATGAAGCCAGTAGATTTCTTGCAAATACAACAGCTTCACCTGCGTCTTCTGCAAAGCCATCGGCTCCAATTTCTTTAGCAAATTCTTCTGTTACTGGTGCGCCGCCGACCATTGTTTTTACACCTAAACCAGATTTTTTAATGGCGTCGACGGTTTCACCCATGGTGGTCATGGTGGTGGTTAATAAAGCTGATAAACAAATAATACCAGCATTGTTCGTTTTGGCGGTTTCAATAAATTTGTCTGCCGGTACATCGATGCCAAGATCGATGACCTCAAAGCCAGCACTTTCCATCATCATCGAAACGAGATTTTTGCCGATGTCATGCAGATCGCCTTCAACGGTACCGATTACGACCAGACCTTTGCCGCCATCGTCACCTTTAAGATAGGGTTTAATGACTTGCATGCCAGCCTTCATGGCATTGGCTGCCATCAGCATTTCCGGTACATACAGATCACCGATGGAAAAAAGCCGGCCGACTTCATCCATGGCACCGATCAGGCCTTCATTCAGAATGATCTGGGGATCCACACCGGCTTCGATGGCCTCTTTTACCGCTTCAACAACATCATCATCTTCAAATTCCATAATTGCATCATAAATTGCTTGTGTACTCATTTTTAATTCTCCTTAATTTATCTTGAAATCATTGATATTATTATTAATTTTAATACTTTACTACCAAACCATATCGCCTTTTACAAGGCCAGGGAAGTTACTTCTGATTTTTTCATCAATTTCAGCCGGGAATGTTTTTTGAACCGAGTTTTCAAAGATCTTATTGACTTGTTCAAATGCTCTTTCTTCAGCGGTTGATCTGCTTGCTTCCCATTTTTTACGCATTTCGCGGGTGGCAACTTTGGGATAAAAGGCCATTTTTCGCATGTTCTTCTGAGTATGTTTGAGATCCAGATAGGTTCCCCCTGGTCCGACCTCATGGATCAGATCAAGACAAAGGTTTTCTTCGCTGAATTCCATTCCCCGTTTCATACGTTTCAGCATTAAGGCTATTTCATTGTCGATAACGGCTTTGGAATAATCAAAAGCCATCAGGCTTCCTAATAAGCCACCCATATTAAACATATCAGATCCGGCTAAAAGGGCACCGGTGGTGTTTATGCCGGTTTCATATCCACATTGAGCATCATTAATCTGTGAATTAGTTAAGCCGATGTATCCACCTGAAGGCACGCCATAGAATCTGGCCATTTGCGAATGGGCCATTTGAAGCATTCCCGTTTCTACCGCACCAGGGGCGTAGTTTCCGGTGCGCAAGTCTGCGACGGTTGACAATACCGCATAGATCATCGGGGCGCCTGGTCGGATCAGCTGAATTAATGTCGACAGCGCCAAAAATTCGGCATTACCTAACACTAACGTACCAGTCATCGTCATTGGTGATGTCATCCCGGCATTCGGAACAATGGTTCCATAAACGGGCAATCCTTTTTCCGTTAAATAAATGACTGCATCAGTCGAATCCACGTCCATGGTTAGTGGTGAAACAACGGGGCAATAGTGATGGTTAATGAATGGTCGTTCTTTATAAGCTTCTTTACCGCCGGCAATGATGGCTCCCAGTTCCAAAACGTCTTCCAGATCTTTGATCGTCGGGGTATTACTTCGGACTGGTTTTTTGCAATTTTTCAAGGCTGGATAGAACCGCGACACACTGATTTGACCTTTGGGCGCATCCTGAGCCAATGTTGAAATGGAGAACACATCAAAGCCGTCCAGTTCATTGATGAGATTGGCAATATTGGCGATATCGGATGAGGTTGCCCGTCGATCTTCGCCAGTTTTGGGATCGATGATATTGGGAGCTGAGCTTCCAGTAATCACAACTGGCCGGTTATCTGGCAAGACAATATCGTAATCATCAATATTTACTGTTTCAACTTCAATTAGGCCTAAAGCTCGCATGGAAATCAAATGACCTTCCATCGCTTTTTTCTTAAATTGCTTCTCTTTTCCATAATCGCTGCCAAGTTCCTGCATGATCTCTGCCGATGTTACGCCTGTATCTTTTGTAGACATCAGATGTAAAATCCTAAAGCGTAGGGGTAGCAAAACTGCCATCTTTCATACCTCCATAGTTATTTCGTATTTTTATCTTATACTTTTCTTAAATTGATTAATTCTTTAGGATTCGCTCCAACCAGAACAGCTCCAGCAACAATAGTAAGACCACCAATAATAAGAGTCGGGGTGATTTGCGTTCCCAGTAACAACCAGCTAAAGAATACTGACCATAAAGCATAAGTAATATTGAGTGCCATCGCTCGAGACGCACCTGTTTTGTTGATTGCTAAATACCAACAGATATAAGATCCACCACCTAAAAGTGCGGCAATGGCGATAACCCCAATACTTGCTGTTGTGAAGGCGCCAAAAAGCATTTGATATCCAACAACGCCAAGCAGTAATGGAATAACTGCCACAAAATAGACAACGAATGAAGTCGCTTCACGAATTCCCACCGCAACTTCTGGATCAACCATGTCCATTCCAAATCCAGAGACAACGCCTTCTGTTCCCCAACCAATCGCAGCTAAGAAAGCCAGCGCAATACCAGCGTAAAAATATGGGAAAGATGTGGCATCAGGTGGAACCCAGCTGACAATCGCAACACCTATAATTGAAAGTAAAATACCGATCCAAGTTCTAACGCCAATCTTTTCTTTTAAAATAACAACTGATAATATGGCACCAATTGCCGGATATATTGCCGTTATGGCAAGTGCATAAGATGGCCCAGCCAAGGTGATTCCCAGCATATAACCTGACATTCCGATCGGTCCCCCGAACATTGCTGCTAAACACACCAGCAAACCCGGTTTAGTACGGAGACTTCGGCCATATTCCCGCCATTTACCATTAAATAAATTAAAAAGAAAAACCCAAAATCCAGCAAACCCATCATGCAATGCAGCGCCAACAAGCGGTGCTACCAGAAGACTAGCCCCTTCGGTAAATGGGGCCATTCCGAAAGCAATACTCATGATTACTCCACTTAATCCCCAAGTCATCCCCGATACGACCCCGAAGCCTAAACCCGATTTCGCATGGCGTAATTCTTGTTTTTCCAGCCGTTCCGTAGTATTCATAAAAATCCACCTTTCAAAATTTTATTTTATATTATAATCGATCAACCATTTCTTGAATCGCATCTTCATTGGCTTCAATCCAATCCATTAACTTAATTTGATGTTTCAAATAAGCAAGGTATTCATAATCATTCAGCTCATCCATATCGTTATAGTAGGCATCGACACACCAGTTGATCAGATATACATTGGCAAAAGCCAGCATGTTTTTCATCGAAGCTTTTTCCTCAATCGTAAAACCAGTTAAGCCTTTGAGCTCATGCATCTTCTGTTCGTAGGCATTCAGGAAGATTTCACATTTATCCAACCGCATCTTATCTTCTTCTTTGTCTTCCCAGAAGCAACAGGAATAGATCATTCCCAGGCAGACATCAAATAATCTTAACTCAATTTTTGACCAGTCGAAATCGAAAATTCCGACCACCTGTTCATCCAGGAATTTCACATTACCGGGATGATAGTCATTATGAGTAGGGTTATACGGCATTTTTGCAGCGACTGCTTCAGGGATCTTATTTTTCTTAATAACGTCAATAATGGCAGCCAATTTTTTATTGAAAAATTCGTGGTAAATGTTATCATAGTCTGCCCCGGCATAATCGGTAAATATTTCTGGTAGCGTTTCGACAAAATCCAATATTTTCAGTTCAACCCGTTCCAATCCCATTGGATCAAAATCTCTGGCGGCGTTGTGGAAGGTCGCCATGACTTCGGCCATACTGGCAAACTCTCTATCGGTACAATAAGGTGTCAGCCAGGTATATTTGTCTTCTCCGCTTAAATAATCATAAACCGCATAATATTCTACATTTTCATCCTCATCGCCAATGATCGGATTTTCGACCTTGATGTATCCCCTGCCATCAGCCGCAGGTATTATCCCTGCCGCGATATCTAAACCATGCTCTTTGGCAAAGGTAATCAGCAAATGCTCAAATTCAATTTCTTTTTCCTGGATCCCGGTTTTATATTTTCTGACAAAGTATTCTTCCACCTTGCCATCCTTTTCAACCCGAATACCAAAACTCCGGTTCACATATCCACCAAAAATTTCCAGTACTTCGTTTACCTTTCCAAAATCGTATTCGTTTTCAATGACTTCAACAACACGATTTCTCAGAAATATCTTGTCCAGATCTTCCTGCAGACTCGTGACCCCAAGACGGATTTCCTTTATCTGTGTATACATGAGATAAAGTTGTTCCGAACTTGCTGGTTTAAACTCCAACATCTTTGACGTATCCATTTTCATTTTAAGCTTCCCCTTTTGTTTATTGTAATCGACTACTTTCGTACAGTATATAGATATTCGAACCTGAATAAAATCAAAATTCTTGTTAACAATGGTAATATCTTGTCATTAATCAATACTTTTTTACAATTCAGTCCGATTTTTTTAAATTTATTATCAAATACAACCAAAAAAACCTCAGAATTAACATCTGAGGTAAAAGTAGTATCAACTTAATTATTTTTTATATTTTTAAACATATGTTTTTATAGACGATTATAGGTACGCTTGATTTTACACTGCCTGTTTGATTTCATCGGTTTTCCTACTATACATTCCAACCAGCACCATTGAAATAATACTACCAGAGATCAATGTTGCTGCGGCAATTTGCCAGTCCGCTCGGGTAGCGGTTAAATTGAGCGTTTGACGTAAAAACTTCAGTACATAAGGTGATATAAATTGGCCAATCCCAGTTGCACTGACATAAATGGAAATCGCAACGGCCGCATATTTTGGTTGAGCCGCACTTTTGGCAACAGCAATTGTAATTGCCGGATTAAAGGTACCAAACCCCATTCCGAAAATTACTGCTCCAATAATCAGCATTGTCATGCTGTTTGCAAAAATCAGTACGACAAATGCCAATCCTACTGTCATCACTGCAAAGGAAGCTGTGAATTGTTTTAGTAGTTTGGTGACATTTCCAAACATCAATCCAAGCACGAAGGCAGCACCCGTAAAAACCGTTAAGACAGTAGCAGCCTGAGCTGCGTTGCCAAGCCCATCAGCCTGGATAACCATTGCAATGTTGGTCATAAAACTGAATTGAACAATATTGATCAATAAACAGACCAGCGCTAAAATATAGGTTATCGGTGTTACTTTCTTTTCTGTTGTTCCTGATTGATCAACTTTTTCTGACTTCTTAACCCCCGTATCCGGTAATTTAAACCAGATCAGTAATGCAATCGGGATGACTAATAGGAAACCTAAAAAAGAAAAGCGCCAGTTATAGGCTGCCAATATTCCGCCCATCATCTGGAAAACCACGCCAGCCGCTGCCCCAACGGCACTTCTGAAGCCCATTAGTTTGTTCTGCTGCTGTCCAGTAAAGAGATCCGCAATTACTGCCGATGCCATTGGAAAAACCAATCCGTATCCAGCGCCAAAAACAAACCGCATCGCGATCATAAATTGCAAATCACCAACAAAAGCAGATGGAATTCCGCCGACGAACATAAGAATCATGGCAATTGTTATAATCTTCTTGATGCTGATATATTGGGTCAGTTTACCAGAGACCAATGCAAAGAACACCATCATCAGAGAAGGAATCGTGGATAATAACTTAATTGTCTCTGGAGCCGCATCTGGAAAGGCTTTTGCAATTTCACCCAGGGCCGGGGTTGTCATGCTGGTTGTATACATCAACAAGGCCACCGATAAGGCCGCTACCTGGACCCACACGCTACTGTTTTTTTGTTCACTCATTTTTCTACTCCTTAAAATTAGTTTTGGGATGGGATACGAAATGCCGAACTATTTACGCTGGATTAAAATTTAATCGCATTTAGTTTGTTGTTGTAATATTATCATCACTCGATTTATTTGTCACTAATTATATTTGTTTTTTTAATTATATTTTCTTTTTTACTATAATTATAGGTTTTTATCGATATAATATTTCCTTATTTTCGTATATTATGTATTTTATTTTTAAAGCGTTGATACATTTATTTATTTCGCTCTGCCAATACTGATATTAACCTTGTTTGTTTTTATGCTTTCATTTTGTAAATATATCGTTATTCACTTGACTACAATTCAAAAAAGATCAATACGATTGCTGTTTTTTCGCAATCGTATTGATCTTTTATATCCGTTTGGTATTCAACTCAAGCTATTTCATATCCACATCTATGATACTACAACAAAATTCTTATCAACCTGAATCTTAATTTCTCTCGCCATAGCTCGAGACTCTTCAATACATTGGTCAATAAAACTATTTTCAAATCGCAAGCTCTGAAAGAGCAAACGAATTTCCATCTCGGCCAGATACTCGCTACTGCAGTCTAAATAACCATCATCCCGGGAGACGTGGAGACCATGAACCACCGCCAGATTTGCAAGCGCCAGTGCCTTCACTTCCAAGCGATCAAGTCCAAGTTTATAAGAGCGGTTGATATTTTCGACAAACCCCACCGAAGCACTTTCGCTTTTCATCAGTGTATTGGTATCACATAACTCATGATAGAATTGGTTCAAATGACGATTTAAACGACAATTGCGATTCTGAACGCGATATTCGATTGCTGTTTTTAGCACCACATTGCAACCAGGAAACTTTTCATCAATGGCCTTTTGTGTTTTAACCTTATTTGCAACCATATATTCATTATAAACTTCCAGTGCAAGGTTGTTTTTGTTTTTGAAATAATATGCAACCATCGCTTTGTTCGTTCCCGATGCTTTGGCAATTTCTGCCAAGGTCGTTTTAATAAATCCATATTCATAAAATAATTGTTTTGCTGTAAAATAAATCTTTTGCTTTGTTTCCAACCCGGTTTTATAATTAGCCAAAGTTTTTCCTCACTCTCTGATATTGGACTTATTTTAGCATAAAACAGATTTTGACTCGATTAATATCACGGTAAAAATAAAACGTCTGTTTTTTGCTTTTGTCCTTAGCTGTGTTCAATCTTTTTGAGCAGCTAAAAAAAGGTAATCTGGTTGGAAGCCGGCAGCTGGTTTAGACAGCCCTGTTTTTCCAGGGTTTCGATTACCGATTTGCTGATCTTGGTACGGTTCTGCAAATCTTCCCGGGACATATACGGGCGCAGCTGGGCTTCTTCAAAGATTCGCTGGGCGGCCTTGTCGCCAATTCCTTCCAGAGCATTCAGAGGCGGTAACAGCGTATCGCCGATGATTCGGAACTGACTGAAATGTGACTCGTAGACATCGACATTTCTAAAGCTGTAGCCGCGACACATCATTTCATGGGCAATCTCCAGCACCGTCAACAGTGATTTCTCTTTGTTGGAGGCCTTGGTTCCCAGCTCTTTGATCTGGTTCATCCGTTGTACCACAATACCCTTGCCCTGACTGATCAATTGGGCATCAAACTCGCTGGCCCGAACTGAAAAGTAGGTGGCATAATAAGCCAGTGGGTAATAAACCTTGTACCAGGCAATTCGGAAGGCCATGGTGACATAGGCGGCTGCATGGGCCTTGGGAAACATGTACTTGATTTTTTTGCAGGAATCAATATACCACTCCGGCACCTTGTTTTTGCGCATATCTTCTTCCCATTCCGGCTTCAGTCCCTTTCCTTTACGAACAGCTTCCATAATCGTAAAGGCCGTTTTAGCTTCCAGACCAGCGTAGATCAGATAAATCATGATATCATCTCGGGTACAGATAGCTTCTTTAATGGTGGCCTTTTTATCCCGGATCAGATCCTGGGCGTTATTTAACCATACATCGGTGCCATGAGACAGACCAGAAATCCGGATCAGATCTGAAAAGGCCGTGGGCTTGGTATCCAGCAGCATTTCCCGGACAAAACTGGTCCCGAATTCAGGAATCCCGCAAACCCCCAAGGGCGACTCAAAATCATTATCTTTAAAATCCAGGGCCTTGGTCGAGGTGAATAAGCTCATCGTTTTTTCATCGTCCAGGGGAATCCCGACCGGATCGATGGCGGTAAAATCCTTGAGCATTTTTAACATCGTGGGATCATCATGGCCCAGAATATCGAGCTTCAGCAGCCGGCCGCTGATCGACTCGTAGGCAAAATGAGTGGTGACGGTATCGCTTTCAGTATCATCGGCCGGCCGTTGGACCGGACAGAAATCGTAAATATCCTTATAGGTCGGCACGACCATTATCCCCCCGGGGTGCTGACCGGTGGTTTTTTTGACTCCGGCACAGCAGGATATTACCCGCTCCAGCTCAGCCCGGGTGGCTTTGATGTCCTTTTCGTCATAATAGTTTTTGACAAACCCAAAAGCGGTTTTTTCAGCAATCGTAGAAATGGTACCAGCCCGGAAAACCTTGCCCTTACCAAAAAGTACCTCGGTGTAGCGATGGGCTTCAGCCTGGTTCTCACCAGAAAAATTAAGGTCGATATCGGGCTCTTTATCGCCTTCGAATCCTAAAAAGGTTTCAAAGGGGATATCAAAGCCATCTTTATCAAGCTTGGCCCCGCAATGGGGACAATTGGCATCTTTTAAATCCGGCCCCACCCCGACCTCGGTGCTGTTGAAAAATTCGGAGTGTTTACAGCTGGGGCAACGGTAGTGCGGTGCCAGCGGATTAACCTCAGTGATCCCGCAGAGGGTAGCCACAAATGAGGATCCTACCGAACCCCGGGACCCTACCAGATAACCGTCTTCCATCGAATGATAAACCAGTTTCTGGGCAATCAGATAGAGGACCGAGTAGCCGTTGCCGATGATTGAATCCAATTCTTTTTTAATCCGTTTTTCGACAATGTCTGGCAGCGGTTGGCCAAAGAGTTCCCGGGCCCGGTCTTCCACCATTTCCCGGATCTCCTCATCCGATCCTTCAATCACTGGTGGATAGGTACCATCGGGTATCGGCAGCACCTCTTCGATCATCGTGCCGATTTTACGGGGATTATCAATCACCACCTCCCGGGCGGTTTCCTCATCCAGGTAGGCAAATTCGTCCAGCATTTCCTGGGTGGTCCGATAATATAGCGGTGGCTGCTTGCCGGCATCTTTATAACCCTGACCGGTAAACAGGATTTCCCGATAAAGGGAATCTTCCTGATTGACAAAATGGACATCACCGGTGGCTACCACTGGTTTATTTAATCTTTTTCCCAAATCGATGATCCGTTTATTTAAGATTTTTAGGGCTTCCTGATCCGGGACACTGTTATTATCGATCAAATATTGGTTATTTCCCAGCGGTTGGATCTCCAGATAATCATAAAAGCTGGCGATCTGCTGAATCTCATCCTGGGACTTGTTGTGAACCATGGCGGTGAACAATTCTCCTGCTTCACAGGCCGAGCCCAACAACAGGTTTTCGCGGTTTTCCGCCAGCAGCGACTTGGGAATTCGGGGTTTTTTATAAAAATAATTGAGATGCGATTCAGACACGATCCGATACAAATCCTTGATTCCGGCCTGGTTTCTGGCATAGATGATAATATGGTTGGTGGAATTCAGCCGGATACTCCGTTCCCGACTGGACAGGGCATTGAGGGTCTGGATCGAGGTACAGCCTTTTTTTTCAGCCAGATCCAAAAGTTTAACAAACACCTTGGCCGAGGCAGCCGCATCATCCAGGGCCCGGTGATGATTTTGAATATCAATTTTAAAATGCGAGCATAGTTTTTTCAGGTTATGGCGGGTTATCTGGGTTAGCAGACAGCGGGACATGGCCAGGGTATCCACCGCCGTATTTTCCCGAACGATGCCGTGGTCCGACAAGGCTTTGTTTAAAAAGCTCATATCAAAAGCGGCATTGTGGGCGACCAGAATGGTATCACCGGCAAACTCCAAAAATTTCGCCAAAGCATCCCGTTCTTCCATTCCATCGGCGACCATCTGATTGGTGATATTGGTCAAATTGGTAATAAAGGCCGGTATTTCACAATGGGGATTGACCAGAGTCGAAAAGCTGTCGATGATCTGTTTATTTTTAACACGCACCGCAGCAATTTCAATAATCTTGTGATTTCCGGGCACCAGGCCGGTGGTTTCCAGGTCAAAAAAAGTAAATTCGCCGCAGAAGTCCTGATCCTGATTGCCATAAACCATATTAAGCTGGTCTTCCACCAGATAGCCCTCAACCCCATAGAGGACCTTGATTTTTTTCTTGCGGCCCAGTTCCATCATTTCCGGATAGGCCTGTAAAACGCCGTGATCGGTGATGCCGATGATGTCATGGCCAAAGTTGGCCGCCTGTTTCATAATCTGCTCCACCTTACTGACCGCATCCATGGCACTGAACTGGCTGTGCATATGAAGCTCAACCCGCTTAACCGGAGCTTCATCGGTTTTAATGGTTTCTTTGGACAGGTTAATATTCCGGGGATAAAACATCATTTCCTGAGAATACTCATCATAATTGATCTTGCCTTCAACCAGATACCAGCTGCCTTCTTTAATACCTTCAATGACTTCTTCTTTGTCGGTAAAGGTTTTACAGGTAATGCTATTGGTATTGTCCGTGATATTAAACGTCAGCAGGGTCTTATTATTCTTCAGCGGCCGGGTGTTGACACCAAAAACCCAGCCCTTGATGACCAAACTTTTTCCTTCGGATTCCCCATTAATATTAAAATCCACATTTTTGAGCCATTCCCAGGTCCGGGTAATCTTTTTCCCGGCAACTACATCCCCGGGCTTTTCGGCTTTAGGTAGCTTGGCTGTGCTTGATGAACCGCCTGAACCAGACGAGCCGGCACTAGAAGCAACCGGCTTTATGGTCGCCAATCGTTTTTCCAGATCCTGTTGACTTTTTTCCGCCACCGAACCTTCATCAGTGAAACGCACCACCAGTTCTGCTTCCAGACCGTAGTGTTCAGCAATCAAGCGTTTGAAACGGCTGGAAAAAATCGCCAGGGCTTCGCCATCCAGCTCACCGGTTGATCGGCCTCTGACATAAAAGGTGTTGCCTTCGGCAATCAGGGTATTGATCAGCAGAATATTGGTTATCTTCTGATTGATGCCCACCAGCAGCTGACTGACCCCTTTGCCATCAGTGGCCAGAAGATGCTCGCCATCCTGATATTGTAGGGGGGCCACCTCGATTTGCAGGGCTTTTGCATAGTCAAAAATCTCCTGCATTTCATTTTTGATAAATTCGGTATCCGTTTGTTTTTTCGGACTGGAAAATTTAAAAATCAATTCCCCTTTACTGGAATTGATTTTAATACTATCGGTGATCAGATGATAGTCAGCTATTATTTTTTGATATCGTTCCTGTCGTCGGGTTAAAATACTCAAAGATCTCGCCTCACATTTTTTCTATTTCTTCTAATAACACCGAGATGATTTGATCCTCGGTAATGCTTTTTATAATTTCACCCTTTTTAAATAACACGGCTTTATTCTTCCCACCGGCAATGCCAATATCGGCGGCCTTACCTTCTCCGGGACCATTAACAATACAACCCATCACGGCCACCCGAATGTCTTTTTCGACCGTTCTCAGTTGCCGATCAATTTCCTCGGCGATACCAATCAGATCAATTTCGGTCCGTCCACAAGTAGGACAGGAGATGACTTCGACCCGGGGTCGTCGGCCGGTATATAAGCCGATGCCCCTGAGGATGTCCCGGGCCACATCGATTTCTTCCAGCGGATCACCCGTTATCGATACCCGCAGGGTATCCCCCAGGCCATTGAGTAACAAATAGCCAATCCCCATGGCTGATTTAACGGCTGAGCTGCGCAGGATTCCGGCCTCGGTGATCCCCAGGTGCAGGGGATAATCGTACTGCTCCGCAAACTGTTCATAGGAGGCGATGGTAAACCGCACATCCGAAGCCTTCATCGAAACGACAATATTATTAAAGCCAGCGTCTTCCAGAATCTGAATGTGTCGCGCAGCTGAGGCTACCATCCCGTCCGGGGTGACCTGACCCCCGTTTTTTACCAGGATTTCTTTTTCCAGCGAGCCGGCATTGACGCCAATTCGAATCGGGATATCCCGTTCGGTGGCCATGGCAACAATTTCCCGGATGCCTTTTTCCGAACCGATATTGCCGGGATTGATGCGCAGCTTATCAACCCCATTTTCGATGGCGGTCAAGGCCAGCTGATAGTCAAAGTGAATATCGGCAACCAAAGGTATCTGAATCCCTTTTTTAATCTCGGCAAGGGCCAGGGCTGCTACTTCATCGGGCACTGCCACCCGGACAATCTCACAGCCGGCGGCAGCCAGATCATTAATCTGGGCAATCGTTGCGGCAGCGTTTCTGGTATCGGTATTGGTCATCGACTGGATCGCAATCGGATTCTCGCCGCCGATGGCAAGGGCGCCAATTTTGACAACCCGGGTTTGCTTTCTTTTTTTCATGTCGTCTCCTACGCGGCCAACCGCATGACATCGTTCACGGCAATCAGGATCGCCAGGGCTATCAGGGCAATGAAACCAAAATAGTTGATCTTCATTTCCAGTTCGGGACTGAGTTTGCGGCGCACTACCATTTCAATCAGCAGGATAAAAATCCGTCCGCCGTCCAGGGCGGGCAGCGGAAACAGGTTGATAATCCCCAGATTGACGCTGAGCATGGCGGTAAACGCCAACAGAATAATCAGCCCGCTCTGCAAAAAGGTATCCACCATCGATACCATTCCGATCGGACCGGCCAGCTGATCCAGACCGACCTGACCCGTGAACAGCATCCCAAAGCTCTGAAAAATCAGACCGGAAAACCGCCAGGTATTTAAAAAAGCGGTGCCAATAGCGTCAAATATATTGGTATGACCAGTAAACAAGGCCACCACAATCAGGCAGACCATAGCAAAAATAATGTTCATGGCCGAACCAGCCACCAGTACCAGCAACTTTTCGCCCCGACTTTTTGCTTCATAACTGCGGGGATCAATGGGGATCTCAGGATCCTTGGGAATCAGGTTTCCTTCGGCATCAAATTCTGGTTCTTCGCCCCGCATTTTACAGAAGCCCCCCACTGGAAAGGCCCGAATCGTAAACAGGGTTTCTTTGCCCTGTCGAGCAAACAGTTTTGGCCCCATGCCAATAGCAAATTCTTCAACGAAGATGCCCGTTTTTTTTGCCACCATAAAATGTCCCAGTTCATGAACAATCACTAAGACACATAAGATCAGCAATGTAATAAGGATCGTATATAAATTCAAATTTTCACCTACGCGATGCCAATGGTTAATTTGGCAAAAATATAAATTAAAGGAATGATAAAGAGGATACTGTCAAAGCGATCCAAAATCCCGCCATGACCAGGTAGG
This sequence comes from Acetobacterium malicum subsp. dehalogenans DSM 11527, assembly GCF_000472665.1. Classification (GTDB taxonomy): domain Bacteria; phylum Bacillota; class Clostridia; order Eubacteriales; family Eubacteriaceae; genus Acetobacterium; species Acetobacterium malicum. Next base: position 101,594 of record NZ_KI421448.1, read on the forward strand.
ATGGTGCCAAAATCTTTTATTTTGGCTTTTCGCTTAATCATCGATGCTGTCAAATCCCCGCATTGTCCGGCAATGCTTCCAAAAACGCCAACAACCAGGTATAAATACCAGGGTAAAACAAAACTGAAATAGGAACTGAGAATGGTTCCGTAAAGAACCGTACACAAGGCCGCAACAATTACCCCACCTACCGAACCGGCAATGGTTTTTTTAGGACTGATCAGCGGGGCGATCTTCCGGTTGCCAATCGATTTACCGATGAAATATGCGGCGGTATCGGTTGTGAAGGCAATCACAAAAATCAGCCACATATAATAGGCCCCTTTATTGACCGTCTCAAAAAGAAACAGGTGACCAAACATAATCGGAACGTATATCAATCCCATCAGGGTGGCACTTCCACGTTGAATTCCGACATTTCCCGATAATATTTCATAGCAGAAAATAATGATGAAGGCCACCAGCAAAACCGGCATCAGAAAGTAATAATCCAATTTGATGGTAATCATTAACATGACGGTCAAAACAGTCATCAAGATCACATTAATTTTAGGACGAATCATTTTATTAATGGCTCGGGTATATTCCATCGTCCCGACAAAGGCCAATATAGCCACACCAATGACCAGGATAAATCCTCCAGTATACAAAATAAAAATGAGCAGCGGCAGCCCAATCACCCCGGTCCAGATTCGGGTTTTCATGGAACTCTTCTCAGCGCGGCGACTCTCCGCTAAGGATCGTTCCGCCCGGCGGCTCTCCAGACTGCTACTCGGCCGATCCATAGCGCCGATTCCTGTTCTGATAATTTTCGATCATTTTATAATAAACATCAACTTCGAAATCTGGCCAATAAATGTCGGTAAACATAAATTCTGAATAGGCCATCTGCCACAACATAAAATTGCTGAGTCGACTTTCCCCGCCGGTTCGAATCAGCAGATCCGGATCCGGCTGGCCTTTGGTATAAAGATGATCGCTGATATGCTGTTCCGTCACTGCTTCCGGACTAATCCCCTCGGCCATGAGCGCCTTAACCGCATGAATAATTTCATCTCTCCCCCCATAATTCAGGGCGATATTCAGTACCAGACCGGTGTTTGCGGCGGTAGTATCCATGGCCTTCACGGCAGCTTCTCGGACTTTTTTGCCCAGCCCGTTCAGATTTCCGATCACGTTGATTTTAACATTGTTTTCGTGTAATTCCCCAACTTCTTTATGGAAATATTCAACGGCAATATTCATTAGTCCAGCAACTTCTTCGGGACTCCGTTTCCAATTTTCGGTGGAAAAAGCATACATCGTCATTATTTTTATTCCGGCGTCTGAGGACGCCCGCACAATTTTTTTCAATGTCTTCATGCCGGCATTGTGGCCAAACAAACGGGGACGATTTTTTGCTTTCGCCCAGCGACCGTTTCCGTCCATGATTATGGCTATATGCTCAGGCAGATTATCTTTATTTAACTGACTCGTCATATTGCACCTCTATTTCTACTGTATTTACGCATTTTCTTTTCACACTTTTATGCTATTCAATATTATATGCTATTTTTTAAGATTTGTAAATTCTATCACCAGGCGATGAATTGAAACAAGATTTACTTAAGACTCAATTTTTCCAGAATTCATTGCTAGACTGGCTGACCCAAAAAAGGAAAAGACCTCAGGCTATGCCTGAGGTCCTCCTGGAAATTATTGTGAAAATGAGAATTATTGATATCAATATAACATCTTTTAAACAAAAAGTAAACGATTAAATAAAAATTAATTTAATTTTTATTTAATTAAGGCTAACCTTAATCATTTTAACGTTCAGGTTAGCTGTATATCCGTTACTCAATTAAGCGCTAATCAACACCATTAATTTTCGTGGTTATTTTTTGTCAGCGAAATATAACGATACAGGGTCGGCACTGATACCCCCAAACATTTCGCCAGATACCAGATGGTTCCTTTAACTGAAAAGGTCCCCATCTCATCAAGTTTCGCCACTAGTTCGACTTTTTCATCCTTGGATAAAAGCTTCAGCTTCTTTAACAGATCCCGGGAGATATGGTTTAGGTTATTATCCACCAGTTCTTTGACATCGATGTTTATTTTATCCGGACCTTTTTCTTTGATCGCCGTTTCTACCAACGGCGGTCGAATCATTTTGTCCAAAAGTTCCCGGGCGGCAATTAAATCATGGCAATCTGAATTGATACAGATCATCCCAATCAAAACTTCATTCTCGTCCTTGATAAACCAGGACGCCGACTTGATCGACTCCTTTTTTTTGAATTTTTTGGGATCGTTGTTCATGTAGGGTACTTTTTTATGGACTTCACTTCGGAGAATTCTCAGATTCGTTTCGGTGATTGGATCACCGACCTTTCGACCACTGATATGGCCATTACGAATGGCAACCACCGAATGATGCCAGTCGGTCATATCATGGAGTACCACTTCGGTATTCTCACCCATAAATTCTGCTAAAAAATCCACCAGCGTCATATAGTTCTGCAGTTTTTTATTCAAAATTTCCCTCACTTTTGTTTCGTATTTTTAATCAAGAAGATACCCATGGTCATTTGCCAGAAAGGCATGACCATGGGCGCTATAAACGATACTATTTTATTTTTCTGCTTTAAGCATCTTATTTAACAGCGATGGCTTCAATTTCGAAAAGCGCAGCCTTAGGCAAAGCGGCTACCTGCATACAGGAACGAGCGGGATACTCGGCCTGACCTTCGAAAAATTCAGCATAAATATCATTAACTACTGCAAAGTCTGCCATATTTGCCAGAAATACCGTGGTTTTAACAATATCTTTGCGGCTGAACCCGGCTGCTTCCAGAACCACATTTAAATTTTCCAGACCTCTTTTAGCCTGTTCTGCCACGCCTTCGGCCAATTCACCAGTTTCCGGAATCAGGCCCAGCTGACCCGATGTATACAAGGTATCCCCCACTAAATAGGCATGGGAATAAGGACCCACTGCTGCCGGTGCCTGATCGGCAATGATTGCTTTTTTGTTCATAATAATCTCCTTAATTTTGTTAATCTATATCCTTTACTATGCCAGAACATATTTCTCAATCGCATGGGCGACGCCGTCTTCATCAAAAGGCAAGGTGACATGATTGGCGACGGCTTTAATTTCTTCAGGAGCATTGCCCATGGCAACACTGAGGCCAGCAAACTCCAACATGCGCAGGTCATTGTCACTGTCGCCAATTGCCATAACATTTCCCGGTTCCAGATTTAAAATCCGGCAAAGCTGTTTTAATCCGGCCCCCTTATTCGCGGAGCGATGATTAACCTCGATATTGTTGGCAATGGCTTTTGTTAATGTTACTCCGTGAATCTGAGAGAATTTCTGCCAAAGAACCCGATGATTATTCACACTGAGTAAGGGGATATTGATTTTTTCAATTTCTGATGCGTTTGCCTTGGTAAAATCCAAGATACTATCAACTTCTTTCGCTTTGCTCTGGATAAAAGCAATGAGATCCTTTGATAGACCACTCTTTTCGCCAATCATTTCAAAGTAACGCCATTCGCCGTAGGACTGTCCTTTATGGTAAACTTCACAAAACAGATTACGACGGGTCAATGTCGAGATGATCTTCTTAACACTTCCTGCACCGAGATAATTACTACTGATTACTTCGCCGCTGTTTAAATTTGTCACTGCAGCACCATTCGAAGTGACCGCATAGTTTATTCCCGGAATACTCATGACCGATTCCGGCAGTTGTCCCAGAATACGTCCTGTCGAAGGGACCACATGGATTCCTTTGGCAATGGCATTTTCCAGTACAATCCGGGTTCTTTCTGAAATTGACATATAATCCTTTTGAAGGGTGGTACCGTCCATATCCAATGCGATTAGTTTTATATCCATGGTTTACCCCATTTCTTATTCTTTAGTTTTAAAATTTTATGCTGATCTCTAGTCTAACATAAGAAAATAAGTTTTTCATCAGGTAAGCCTTTACATTTTTTTAGAATTATTACTTAAACGTTCTTTTTTTAAAATCTGAACGGGTTTATCTGAAAAGGTTAAGATCACATCGGCTAAACGTCTGATTTCATCTTCATTATGGCTGACAAAAATCACTGTCCGTTTGTCCTGCTCCCAAATCTTCGAAAAATCTTCAATCAACCGGTTTTTCAGCGAGCAATCCAGACTGCTAAAGGGCTCATCCATCAGTAACAGTTCAGAAGGGTAGAGGAACGCCCGGGCAATCGAAACCCGCTGGCGCATCCCGCCGCTGAGTTCCTGAGGAAAATAGTCCCCCACCGTTGCCAATCCCACCAATTCCAGCATGGCGTCGATATCAGCCTCATGAGAGCCCGGTTTTTTAATCGCTTTTTCTTTAAAGACAAAGCGGAGATTTTCACGCACGGTCCGCCAGGGCAACAATCGCGGCTCCTGAAAAATGTAGGAGATCGACTGGAAATTAATCCCTTCAATCGTTCCGCGATCAGGCTGATCCAAGCCGCTGCAGAGATTTAGGAGGGTGGTTTTGCCAGCCCCGGATGGTCCCAGAATTCCGGTTATTTTATGCTTTTCAAAGACCAGATTAAAGTCTTCAAAAATGGTCTCCTCTCCATATATTTTACTAAGGTCTTTTATGATAATTGACATTGACCATCCCCCTTTCGACTATTCCCAATCACATAAAGGGTAATTTTTTCGATAACAAGACTGCAGATCACAATGACCAGGGTCCAGGAAAAAAGCAAATCGGTTTCCAAATATATTTTTGAATAGTAAAGATTCATTCCGATCGATGGCAGGGCATTGGCCAGCACCTCGGCGGTAACCGTGACCTTCCATCCCAAACCGATGGCGTTCATCAAAGCCGAAACAGCATAGGGTTTTATCGAAGGTACATAAATATCCCGGATTATTCTGGTCTGTTCAACATCATAAATTTTGGCCATTTCCAGCAGTTTTTTATCGGTGGCTCTCACCCCCTGTACCACATTTGTCCAGGTCACCGGAAAGCAGATTAAGAAGGTGACTACCAGGGGCACCAGACCGGAAGCAATCCATAGATTAATTAGAATGATCACCGAAACGACTGGCAACGACTTGATGGTACTGACGAAAGGATTCATGATCTCGTAAAAAGGCTTGTTGAGTCCACCGGCCAGGCCCAGTACCAGTCCCAAGAGTACCGAAATAAAAACGCCCCCAAAGACCCGCAGTAATGTGACCCCAATACTCACAAAAAACTCAAAATCCCCAGCCAGGATAATCACACCTTCCAGGGTTTTAAGCGGCGAAGGCAGCACCAGCGGGCTGTCGACCCACCGGGCCGCCAGGGCCCAAAGGAGCACCCAGAAAAGGGCCACTCCTATTTTACCAATTATTTTTTTTAATGGTTTGTCCTGCTTATTTTCCAAGAACGTAGAAATCTTCACCTGGAACTTTTCCTCCAACCGCTTTGGGTTCAAATCCGGCTAAGATGGTATAGTATTCATTCAGAGATTCCTGAGCATCTTTAACCGGAATAAAGACGATATTACAATTTGGTATCGCTTTTTCTGCTAGTGTTGCATCAGTCATAATCCCCGCTGCAACAATATTTTGGGCACCCTCGGCGGGATTGTCATTCACAGCATTGATGGATGCTTCGTAGGCTTCCATGAATTGTTCAAGCACCTTCGGATTCGCTTCAGCCCAGTCTTTATTGACAACGACTGCCGTCATTTGCAATTGGGAACCATTGCTGGCTTCTTCCCAGGCTTTTGACATGTCCACGGCTACTTTGATATTTGCTTTTTTAGAGGTGATGGTGGTCACAAACGGTTCCGGAATCATCGCAATGGTGGCTTGTCCGGCAGCCAATTGAGTCACTGCCTCACTGTGTTCGGCGACATAATTAATGGTGACATCCACCCCAGGGGTCAAGCCATTTTTCTGCAGTAAGTAGTTCAGCACATATTCCGGGGTCGAACCCTGTCCGCTGGCCACAATGGTTTTGCCCTTTAAATCGGCGATGCTGGCAACGCCGGCGGTTTCATCGGCCACAATATACAACACCCCCAGGGTGTTGACGGATCCCAGAACCACCTGACCCTCGGTTTTGTTAAATAGTACTGCCGCTAAATTACTGGGCAGTGCGGCAATCTGAAATTCACCACTGATTACACTGGCGGTCAATTGATCTGGAGCACCGGCCACGGTAAATTCAGTGGTGACGTTTTCGCCCAGGTCGACGCCATTGACAATCATTTCTGCCATTCCCATTCCGGTTGGTCCAGCCAGGGTTCCGACTTTAACGGTTTGCGGCTCGGCCAGTTTTGCCTGACAGGCAGTAAAAGCAAGGATCATCACCAACATCAAACCAGCCAGGATCATTAATTTCCTGGTATTCATTTTTTGACTCATTTTCTTTTTCATCTTTTCTTTTTCTTCCTTTTCCTTTGATTCCGTTCAAAACATCAATCTCTTTTGTCTGGTAAACGGTATTCGTTTCAATAGTAATCATTCTAACATGAAGATAGTTTATTTAAAAGAAAAAGAAGGAGGAAAAATTCGATTATCTGATCAAACTCCTGACAAATGTTATTTCAGCTTACATCTAAGGTAATCTGTAGATAAATGTGATATAATCTGGACAGCAATTATTTAAAATCGTTAAAAACGTGTCCAAGACTTAGGACCGTAACAATCCCATAAATATCCAAGGAGAATCCCATGAAAAGTAAAAAGAAACACCGCCTGAGTTTGTTCGGTATTGCGCTGTTGATGTTTTTCCTGCCGGCTCCAATCCTGGCAAATGAAGCAGTTCATTCCGGCGAGATATCTAATTCCAGTGAAGTGCAGGTGAACGATCAAATGACCATCAATGCTCTTACCGAAATTCCCGATGTCGACACTAATGGCAACATCGATCAGCAGGTCGTTATTATTTATAAGAACACCAGCCCCTTTAATGTTCAAAGTCTCTCTTTATCCACCAATGAGATCGCATCCGGAGAAGCCGTCTCAGATCGGGTCGATGTCCTGGAGGTAAAAAGCGATGTCGACATCGACGCGTTCATCAAAACCATGAATGAAAATCCCAATGTTCTGGTCGCTGATCGCAATCGTGTCATTAGAACCTATTCCCTGCCTGATGATCCCTATGTAACCGACGGCAAAGCCTGGCAGTTTGTCAGTATCGGTGCCGACAAAACCTGGGACCAGGTAGCCAATTCTGAAACCATCGGCGTTGCGGTTTTAGATACCGGGCTTAACACCAATCATCCGGATCTGGCCGGCCGAATTATTAGCGGTTATGATTATGTCACTAAAAGTACCGAAGTCACTGATCAGGATGGCCACGGAACCCTGGTCAGCGGTTTTATTGCAGCCGTCGCCGATAATGGCATCGGCCTGTCCGGTGTGGCTGGAACTGCCAACGTAAAAATTGCGCCGTACCGGGTCGGCACCAAAGGTCTCTCGGTTGCCAATATCTGTGCCGCCTTAATGGATGCTGCTGATCGTTCCGATATCAAGGTCATTAACATGAGCTATGGCGGTTATGAATATAACAATAGCGAAGCCGCTGCCATTCAATATGCTAAAGACCGGGGCAAAGTGCTGGTCGCTTCAGCGGGGAATGAAGGGGAAATAACTGATCCTGAGGTCGGATTGGCTTCTTATCCGGCTTCCTACGATGGCGTTATTTCAGTAGCTGCCACCGATAGTTCTAATGGTCGGGCCTCTTTTTCCCAGTATAACAATATGGTGGATCTCGCCGCCCCCGGTGAAAATGTTTATACCACCGCCTTTACTGGCGGTTATACCTATGATAGCGGTACCTCTTTCTCATCACCAATTGTTGCCGGTGCCTGCGGCGTATTACTGGCTGCCAACGGCAACCTGAGTGCCAGTGATGTGGAAACAGCTCTGACGACCACTGCTCTGGATCTGGGTGATCCGGGTAAGGATGATTATTTTGGTTATGGATTGATCCAACTCGATCAGGCCTTAGTAAAGGTACTAACCGACAAGCCCTTAACCGCCCTGTATAAAACGCATATTCAAAATATCGGCTGGGAACCAGATTTCAAAAGAAATGGCGAACTGAGCGGTAGCTCAGGTTTAGGTTACCGGTTGGAAGCCATCAGTATTACTTTGGATAATCCCGGCTACGATGTCGGTGTTACCTATCGAACCCATATCCAGGACATCGGCTGGCAGGACTGGCGTTATAACGGTGAGTCCAGCGGCACCTCCGGCGAAGGTCGCCGGCTCGAGGCAATTCAGATTAAGCTAACCGGTGCCGACGCTGATCAATTTGATCTCTACTATCGTACTCATGTCCAAAACCTCGGTTGGCTCGGCTGGGCCGGTGCTGATGAACAATCTGGCACCGCCGGCTATGGCTATCGTCTGGAAAGCATTCAAATCATGGTGGTTCCCAAAGGAACTCCCTTTGATACCTCAGGTGATTCGTTTATCACCAACCCGATATGATCTGGCCGCAGATTCAATAGCAACTCGTTCAAAAGCCGACTGGAAATTTATAATTTTCAGTCGGCTTTTATTCGATTTCAGATTTGATTATTCGATCGATTTTAGTGACTCCACCATACTGATCCGTTTAATAATTGGTGTCATCAGAATATTGACGATAAAGGTAAAGGCCAGGGTAAAGACCACGGAATAGATAAAACTGGTGGGCTCAATTTCCCGGGCGAACATGGCGATATCGGTTTCCACAGTGGTAATGATAAAGCCGTCAAGCAGAACGCCTAAGAATAACCCGACGACGATCCCGATAACCGAAAGAACGATATTCTCCCGGAAAATGTATTTATACACCTCCATGTCATAAAATCCCAAAACTCGGATGGTGGCAATTTCCCGGACTCGCTCGGAAATATTAATATTGGTCAGGTTATATAAAACAACCGCTGCCAGGGCTCCTGCAGAAACCAGCATCACCACCACCACGATGCTTAAGCTGCTGAGACTGTCCGATGATGATTTGACAATATTGCCGGTGAAGTTCACTGCTACCACCCCATCTTTGGCCAGCCATTCATTGGCAATGGCATTTTCCAGATCCGTTGAGGTATCAGGAATATTGACGTAGGCCATATTTACGGTCAGGGCCTTTCCGAAGGCTTCTTCGTAAACCGCCGGAGACAGATAGAGATAGTTCTCCAGATAGTTTTCGGTAATAGCACCCAAAACCACCTCATGACTTTCATCATCATTATAGATCCGGATAGTATCGCCTACCTTCAGTCCCAGGCTGTTGGCAACTTTTTCTGATAAAACAGCACCAGCCGCTTCCAGATTAATGGCTTCTCCTGATTTCCGATCTTGCAGGTGAATAAAATGATCAATCTTCGTAGCTGTTTCCGGGACAAATAGATAGGCTGCTTTGCCACTGCCCGTTCCGGCTTTTTCGATAGTCATTTTGGATTGATGAGCCAGGATATTTTCGCTGAACCGGGTGTCATTATCAAGGATTTTTTTGAAGTCGGCCTTTTCAGCCAATGTTCCTTCGTTTTTTAAGGCCATGTAACCATCAAAGACGGTAATGTTCTCAAACTGCCGGGGGATCATCGAGAAGATTGCATCCTGCAACCCGAACCCGGCCAAAATCAGGGCCGTACACCCGGCAATCCCAATCACGGTCATAAAAAACCGACCCTTGTAACGGAGTAGATTACGAGCGGTAACTTTTTCGATAAAGCCCAACCGTTTCCAGATAAAGGGCATACTTTCCAGAAAAATCCGTTTTCCGATCTTGGGGGCCTTGGGGCGCATCAACTCCGAAGGGTGTTCTTTCAGTTCATAATGAGTCACGATCAGGGCCGCCGCCACGGTACAGGATATCGCAATCAGACAGGAAACAATAATTGGCAACCATGGTGGCGCGATGATCAAATCGGGAACCTGATAGAGCAGTCCATAGGCACCGGCGATTAAATGCGGCAGGGTATTGATGCCAACAAGCAAACCGATGAATGAACCAATACTACCAGCCAATAAGGCATAGACAAAAAACTTCGAACCAATCTGATAATGGCGGTAACCCAATGCTTTCAGGGTTCCAATCTGGGTCCGTTGCTCTTCCACCATTCGGGTCATGGTAGTGAATGATACCAAGGCTGCCACCAACAGAAAGATCAGCGGAAACACGCCGGAAATATTGTCAATCCGCTGGGCATCTTCGCCGTAACTGGTATAGCCGGGATTATCATCGCGGTTGAACAGATACCATTTTCCAAATTCCAGATCACCAATTTTCGCCTCAGCCTTGGCCAACTCATTGGCAGCGTTGGCCAGTTCGGCCTCGCCCTCTGCCCGTTTCTGCGCCAGCTGGGCTTCCCCATCACGGAGCTCCGCCCAGCCAGCTTGCAATTGATCCTGGGAGGCAATCAGGGTATTCAATCCATCTTCCCGACCGGCCTCAAAGGCCGCAATTCCGGCATTGAGCTGGTTCTTACTGGCAGCCAGGGTCGCCCAGCCAGCCGACAGCTTATTCTCGCCGTCGATGGCCGCCTGGGCAAGGGCAGCTTCGGCCTGGGGCAGGGTTGCTTCCAACTCGGCCAGCTGGGTTTTCATTCCCGCTAACTGGGCCTGAAAGGCGTAAATTTCATCAATGCCCTGCTGGATCTGGTTTTTTCCGGCATAAGCTTGAGCTAACCCTGCTTCAACTCCGGCAATCTGGCTGTTAATCTCCGCCAACTGGGTTTCCAGAGCGGCCAGCTGCGCCTGATAATCTGGGGCCGCCGGATCCAGACTCTGTATCTGGGCTTCAACTCCTGCCTGCATAGTAGTCAGGTTTGCCAAGGCACTTTCGCCCTGAGCAATCTGGTTTTCCAGATCGGCCAACTGGGCTTCCAGCGCCGGCAACTGGCCGGAAGGATCCTGGGCTTCCATTTGAGCAATGCCGCTTCTTAAATCGGTGATACCCTGGCGCAGCGTTTCCAGTTGTGCCTCACCTTTGGCCAGTTCCTGCTTTAAGGTGCCCGCACCGTTAATCAAATCAGTCTCCCCCTGGACGATCTGATTCTGAGCGTCGGCGAGCTGGGCCTCGGTCTGGGCAATCGTGGTGTTATATTCATCCCAACCGGCACTTAGGGCCGCCTCCCCGTCAATCAACTGACTTCTGGCATCAGCCAGAGTAGCCTCGCCCTGGGCAATTCCTTCATTAAACTGGGTCACCCCATCGTTGTACTTGGCCCGACCCTTATCCAGTTCGACCTGAGCCTTGGCCAGAATATCGGTATGATTGATTTCCAATTGCTGAAGACCCAAGGCTTCTAATTGTTTCTCCAGACTACCAATCGCTTCTTCGTATTCGGCTGAAAAGGGATTAACTCCGTCGGCAGAGGCCTGAGATAAGAGATAAACTTCAGTGAAACGTTCAAAGGCAAAATTTTCAGTAGGAATAAAACCATAATAATCCACTTCACCCCGACCAACCGAGGTACTACCCCGCTCAATAGAAACAAACTGCGGCGATCTGACAAAACCAACGATGGTGAATTGATCCCGTTTGATCGATTCAGACAAAGCTTTATCACCAACCTCCGGGAAGAGCTTGATCATTTCGCCCAGTTGATAAATATGACTGGAAACCCCCATCCCCTTATCTTCCTGAGGCTGTTCCAGCAGAATTTCCCCTGCATTTTCCGGTAACCGCCCGGCCACCAGCACCGGCTGATTCAGAACCTGGTCTGACTGGTAGGCCATTAATTTGATGACCGGCCGTTTATCACCCCGCTCAATGATCACATCCGCCGAATAGCTGGGCATCACGGTTGCCACCCCGGGGGTGTTTTTAACGGCATCCACATCCGCCGGCAAAAATCCATAAGTCGAAACCAGCCGCATGTCCATCAGCTGCTGGTTCTGATAGTACTCACTGACTGTATATTTCATGCTTGGGCCGGTTGTTTTAACCCCCACAAAAAAGCAGATACCCAGAGCAATGATGGCGACAATGGATAAAAAACGGTTGATCGATTTTTTTATTTCTCTGAATGTATCTTTCTGCAATGCTTTCATTGATATGTCCTTCATTATAAAAATTTATTTATCGGCGGTGCCGCTGATTATTGATTGGCTCTAACCAACCTCAACCCAGAGGCCTAAGTGCGGTTTGAGATTACATTAAGCTAAAACATCGTTGCTTTCAATATTTTACCATGTTTTGATTAAGAAAACACCCACTCACCGTTAAAATAATTTACCCTCTCACTGGATACTGATATTTTCTTTCATCGTAATCAACCCGATAAATTTTTCCTTCACCGGGATACCGGTTAATTCGGTGAGGGCTTTGGCGTAAAGATTGATTTGAATTTCGTAGCCTTTAATGGTTTCCTCCCGCAGACAGGAATCTTTAAAATAATCGGTCTTATAGTCGACAATGACCCATTGGTGGTCTTCCATAAAAATACAGTCGATAATCCCCTGAACGATGATCTTATCCGGGACTCCCGCCCATACTGTCCGGATTTCAGCGGGTGCGTAAGCGTAGTTGAAGGGTATTTCCCGCCTGATTTTTTCGGCTGACAATAGCCTGATCCCCAGGGTCGAGGTATAAAAGCTGATTAGTTTATCAACGCTGATGGTTCGGGCCAATACTTCTGGTAAAAATTCTTTTTGGATCAGGGCTTCAATCTGGTTGGCCAGATATTTTTCCAGAAACATCGGCAATGCTGATTGGCCATTATTTAGCAATTCCTCCCGGATTGGTTTCAGGTCGACCACTTCCATTAATAAATGGAGTGCCGATCCTCGTTGGGCGGCGGTGAAATCCGTCTGTTTTTGCTCCATAAATTTCGGTTTTTCCTGCTTTTGAGAAAGTGTTCTGAGCGCTTCCGGTTCATCAGACTGATCTCTTTTTTGATAATCCTTGATTTCGGTTACGCTCATCTTACTGGGCAGTTCGTTCTCCGCTTTGGCTGGATAACGGAAATCCAGACGCTGGTGAATGGCTTCCCGATCAGCCTGTGAAATTCCAATTGGGGACTTTTCCGATACTGCTTCAGGCTTATCCAGCCCCGGATCGATCGCTGTTGAACGATCCGCCAGGTCCTGTTGATCTTCCAGTCCCAGACCCACTTTTTCGGTGAATTGATCAGCCTGATGGTAAGCAATGTCAAAATCTGCCAACTCCAGATTGGTCTGCGCCGGATCGCGGCCCGCCAATACGCCCATCATCACCCAGTCCAGCAAACTAGAGGCATTGAGGAGGTGATACTCGTCCGGCTCATTATGCCATTTTTGCCAGGCTTTATCGCGGTTTTTCACCGTTCCCACAATCACCAGTTTTTCCTCAGCCCGGGTCATCCCCACATAAAGCAGCCGCATTTCTTCGGAGAGCATTTCGATATTACTCTGCGCCTTGCAGACCTCTTTAGCCAGGGAATTATGTTTAAACCGTTTTTCCAGATTGACATAATCCGGACAGATCCCCAGATCCTTATGAAATAATACCTGGTTATAATTACTACGTTTATTGAAGCCTTTCCCGATTCCGGTCAAAATTACGATCGGAAATTCCAGCCCCTTGCTTTTATGGATCGTCATCAATCGCACCACTGCTTCATGACTACTGACCATCGCTGGCGGTGAAATATCCTGTTTGTGTTTTTTCATGTTTTCGACAAAGCGAATGAACTGATACAGCCCTTTCAGGGTCGATTTTTTATAGTCCCCGGCCCGCTTCAACAAGATTCGCAAATTACACTGCCGCTGTTCGCCGCCGGGAAGGGCTCCCACAAAGGCGTAGTATCCCGACTCCAGATAGATTTTCCAGAGAAAATCTTCCACTGGCATCAGCTTCGATTGATCTCGCCAAGCAGTCAGTTTTTGATAAAAGACGCTCAGTTTTTGGGACAGTTCATCGCACTCTTCCTGGCAATAGGCTTCCACTGCCTGATAAAAAAATCCCTGGGGGTGGGCGATCCGCAACCGGGTACATTCGGTGGTCGTAAAATTGCCGATCGGCGAGGTCATAATACTCAACAACGGCAGATCCTGATGCTGGTTATCCATCAGGTTTAGCAGGTTTAAGATCATCGTGATTTCCAGCGATTCGTAGTAATTGGTGCCGCCGTCAAAATAAGTGGGAATCCCCATTTCACTGAAGACCCTGAGATAGACATCCCCTCTTCCGGCAACACTCCGCATCAGCACGCCAAAATCACCATAGTTGATGGCTCGTTCCTGATTATGGCGGGTATCAAAAAAAGTGGTCCCCACCAATGCCTGAATTTGATTAGCCACAAACCGGGCCTCAACTTCCACGGCGGTTACATCTTCCTGTTCCTGCTCATCATAAGCCTGAACATCACCAGCCTCAACTTCCTTTTTTTGCTCTTCAATAATATGGATTTCGGTTTTTTGATAAGGCCCTTCATGGGGTAGACCCTTGTTGAGCCGGGCCTGCTCGTCATAATTAATTTCCCCCAATCCGGCGCTCATGACCTTCTCGAAAATGGCATTAACACTGTTGATCACCCCCTGAGCCGATCGGAAATTCTGATTCAGGGTGACCAGACTGTTGTTGGGGTTTTCATCCCTGCCAAAGCTTTCATACTTGCCGATAAAGATGGTCGGATCGGCCAACCGAAATCGATAAATGCTCTGTTTAACATCGCCGACCATAAAATAATTATTATTCCGAACAATCTGCTGGAGAATGGTTTCCTGCATTTCATTGGTATCCTGATATTCATCCAGAAAAATATAGCGATAGCGGGCGCGAACCTCATCGGCCACTTCCGGGTCCATTAGAATTTTAAGCGTCAGCTGTTCCAGGTCATTGTAATCGACCAGGTTTTTCTGGGCTTTTTTGGCCTGAAAGGCAGTCCAGAATTTCTGCGTCAGCGCGACCAGATCGGTCATCGGTTTTTTCAGTTCATTGAGTTCCGCGACCATTTCATCAATATTAATAGCAAAACGTTTCTGTAGCCCTGCAATACCGGTTTTAGCTTCATCCCGATATTTTTTAATCTGCTCATTGTGTTCCTTATCCACTTTAGCCGTCCCTTTGAAGCGCTCATAGCTCAGGGTTTTTAAAGCTTCAAGCCCCTGCACCAGATCGGCTCGAATCGTTTTTTCCAGCGTTTCCAGCATCACCACTTCGCTTTTCATCTGTTCATGGGTTTTCTCAAAACCCGCAACTGCGCTGATGTCCCGGGCTTTGATGGCCGAATCCATCGCACCCTGAAGCTCGGTTTTAATTATTTTTTTCAGGGATTCTCCCCACACCGAGGTTTCCAGGCTTTTTTGATCGCAATCAAACAACGCCAGGGCCTGGTGGCTCCAACTTTTGGGATTAGGCTGGGTGGCCAGAAAGCGATACAAGCTTTCCACCGTGTCTTTTAAGGCCTGATCATTTTTATTACCGCTATATTTTTCGACCAAATCGAGTAAATCGATGTCCTGCTCATTTTTTTTCTGATTTTTTTCCTGATTGGGATCCACCTCTTCTGAATTTTTCTGAACGATATTTTCATTCACGATATTTTTATCCGCGATCGCCTGCTGGTATTCATCTTCGAATACCTCTTCCAGGGTTTCTTTGAGCATTAAGGCGATTTCGGTATCATTACCAATGGCAAAGCCGGGGTCGATATCGCCCTTATGAAAATACTGACGTAATACGCTGAGACAAAACGAATGGAGGGTGGAAATAGAAGCGCCTCCTAAAATATTCATTTGCTTCATTAAAAAGCTGCGGTCATTTTCGGGGTTTTCCAGTTCCCGGGCCAGTGCCTGGCTAAGGCGATTTTTCATTTCTCCGGCAGCGCCCCGGGTAAAGGTCAGAATCAACAGTTCATCAACGCCCACCTTTTCTTCCCGGACAATGCGGATAATCCGCTGGATCAGCAGCGCTGTTTTTCCTGACCCGGCAGCGGCTGAAACCAGCATGTTGGTTTCCCGGTTTTCGATCGCTTTTAACTGATCACTTGTCCATTTCATCGCTTTCACCTTCCTGAATTAATGTAAAAAACTGTTCTTTCTTCATCGCTGCTTTCAGCACCTCATACCCCCCCCGGGTGATCGCGTCATCAAACTGGCAGATGCCCTTGTAATCACAATATTGACAGGCATAGTCATGGCCTTTTTTATAGGGTCGGATCTTGATATCACCCTCATAAATATTTTTGATCTGTCGGATCACGGTTTTGCGGACATAGTCGATGATACCGGTAAATTCTTCCCGGTTAAGCTTGAATTCCGACCGATAAACCGGCAGAATATCAGATTTTTTTCCGTCCGCTTCATGATCCATGGCAGCGATAACCATTTCGTCGTCCAGTAGCAGCCCATTGAGTTTAAAGGACTTATTGATGGCAGCCAGCACATTCTCACCAAAGTCCAACCGTGGCATCGGGTCATCGACGTAAAAGTAGAAGGTTCCGCCGGGCAGAATATCTTCGGCATCAATAACCGTCATGGCCCCATCCAGATACACCAGCAACTGAAGCGAAAGGCCATAATAGATGTCATCATAACCCAGTTTCTTACTGCCGGTTTTATAGTCAATGACCTTAACCCAGGTATGACCGTCTTTTTCGTAGAGATCCAGCCGGTCGATCTTGCCATAGATCTTCACTTCACCCAGTTTCGCATCCGGCAGGCTTAACTCCTGTTCAAAGCTGAACTCGGTAGCCTGGGGTTCAAAATCCCCGGCACATAGTTGTTGCACCAGGATATCAATCGACTTTTTTCCGACCCGTTCCAGTTTTTTTCCCAGGTACTGATTTTGGCCGGTACTGTTAAAGACATTGGTTTTAATTTGTGGCAGGCAGCTTTCCATCACTCCTTCCAGCAGGTTATCCCGCTGATTTTTGGGCAGCGTACGCAGATCAAGTTTTTGTTCGTGGACTTCCCGAAAAAAGCCGTCGATCAGTTCATGGAGCAGGGTACCGATTTCCGGGGCGGCAATATTATAAATAGGCCGGCTCTCGGGTTTTAAGCCGTATCTGACATA
Source organism: Acetobacterium malicum subsp. dehalogenans DSM 11527 (assembly GCF_000472665.1). Classification (GTDB taxonomy): domain Bacteria; phylum Bacillota; class Clostridia; order Eubacteriales; family Eubacteriaceae; genus Acetobacterium; species Acetobacterium malicum. The sequence continues at coordinate 118,558 of NZ_KI421448.1, forward strand.
ATGGGAAAAGGGGCATTGGCGGTGGGTTTCCAAGCGGGTAATACTGGTCCGCAGGTTTTTGCCATAAAGAACAGCAGCCTCGGTCCCGGTCATAGCCTGGGAAACCCCGGCATAGTTCAGGGCCTCAGTCAGATTGCTGATTATTTGTTGGTAATCCGGATTGTTTTGATACCAGTCTTGTACCTCTGCCCACAGGGCCTCTTCCAGCTGCTGGGTCGAACCAGCCTCGGACCGGCTGTCGCGAAGATGCCTGATCAAATGCCAGAGGGTCGCATCGGGGGTGCTGAGGGTATTCCAGAATGCCGCCACGCCGTCATTCAGGGTCGATAAGATCTCAATCTTCGGAAAGATTCCCAGAATCTGGCTCAGCAGAATGCTGGGCTGCTGGCTGTTGCCTTCCATATCGGCTAAAGCCCAATGGAGCGCCAACCGGGATTTAGGTTTGGATAATAGATCATAAACCAGAAACCGTTCCTGATCCATTTGAAAACTGCGATTATTTTGCAGTCGGATCTGGTGAGCGCCGAGAATCTGCCGTTCCAGATCCGAGAAAAGGTTGGGTTCGCTGCCGCTACCGGGAATTTTTCCTTCGTTCAGTCCAAATACAATCAAGACTTCAAAGGCCGAGCTGCGGCTCCGGCGCAGATCGGTGATGCTGACATAGTCCCGATAAGGCGGGATAATTCCCAAACGATAGCCCTGAAAGCCACTTTTTAAAATCCGCAGGTATTCTTCCCTGGTCGTTTCATCATTTCCCATCGTTTCGACAATCTGATCAAAAACTTCCATCAGAATATTCCAGATCTGGTGGTAAATTTCCATGGCTTCATAATTACCTGATTCTGATAGCTGTTCCACCAGAGCTTCTATTTTTTCCGGGGTTTTGATCCTTACCAGAAATTCATAGAGGGATCGGGTATAATCCTGGCAGCTTCGGCCAGCCTTCAGATCCGCTTTGAGCTGGGTCAGGGGGGTAATCAGTTTAAGCCGTAGCTGATTAAGGTTGCCCAGATCCAGCGCCGGATTCTGGCTGACTTTGGTAAATTCCTGGTCCCATTGTTTACCCCGGATACCAAACTCCAGGGCATAATTTTCCAGATCTTCGCATTCGGACAGAGTGATCGGTGAAAAGCCGGTTTTCACAAAACCGAAAACATCATCAAGCCGGTAATTATTCTGGATCACCTCCAAAGCCGTTACGACTGCTTCGATCAGATGATTATCCCCGATGGCACGGAGATCATCCATAAAAAAGGGGATCTGATACTGGGTAAAAATACGCTTGATAATACTACCATATTCTTCCAGATCTCCGGCCAGAACCACCATATCCCGAAAGGACAGCCCTTCTTCCCGAATCAACTCAAGAATCTTGCGGGCGCCCATTTCCACCTCTTCCCAGGTATTCTGGCACTGGGTCAGGCTGATCTGCTTGACTGCTTCCGGGTATTCGAGCTTGGGATAAGCAAAGAGATTAGCCTCCAGATGGGCCAGCTCCGGACTTGTTTGATTTTTCCCGGAAATCTTTTCCAATTTAAATGCAACCTGCGCTCTGGCCCCAATTTCTTTGAGGTTGTCCATGGTATTGGCGGTCAATTGAAAAACTTCCTGGTCCCGTGCTGATGGATCCGGGTCCCAGGGCAGGGCAATATGGATTTCTTTGACCGTATCGACCAGATTTCCAATCATGCGGTAATCCTGAGCTGAGAAATTCTGAAAGCCATCCATCCAAATTTCGCTATTTTGCAGAAATTCTGCCGTTGGTATTTTTTCGCAGACGAAATTGCGAAAGTCTTCTTCATCTTTACGATCATTTCCCAGCAATTCCTGAAAATGGCGATAGATTTTGATCACATCCCCCAATTTCTGGGGCATGATTCCCTGACTCAGAGTCTTTCTGGTCTGTTCCAGATTTTCCGGGGCAATCTCATTCTGTTTGAGTTCGGCAATCAGATCCGCAATACTGATCAGAAAACCGGGCTTTTTAACACTGGAACGATAAATGGTCAATTGTTCCTGAATGTCCCCCAGGGTTTTTTGTAGCAGCATATTTTTTCCGTGACTGTCCATATAGGTCTTGGTAAGACCGCCGGTTTCCTGTAGGACCCGGTTTCCCAGCCGTTTGGGACTCAGCACTTCCACATTCAGCAGTCCAGCCAGGCCATTGGCCTTGATCAAGGCTTCTTCAGCCCCAAGAGTAAACTGTTCCGGAACCATTAAATAGAGTTTTTCTTTACCCGCATCCAGCGCCGCACCGATCTGGTGATAAACCGCCTCACTCAAAACCTGAGATTGCCGGCCCACGATCATTGTAATTCCCATCCGTTTTTCCTTGTATAATAAATTTAGGTTAGTAAAGGCAACCTATAATCCTTTATTGGCTGCAAGATTATACGCAACCGTGTATAATCTAGTTATTAGATAGAGTGATGTCGTTTTTTCCTTGAAGCATTGACTTCGCACTTGAAAGACTGACACCTCTGTCCGATAAACTGATTACGGATAAGTTGGATGTTGACTCACGGGAGTACTTCGAATATCAGACAAGGCAGTAACGTTTATTAGTCAGGGGATCCTATCTAAAATACTTTTTTAAGGTGGTCCTATGCATTACCTCGGAATTGATATTGGAAAAAATACTCATGTGGCTTCTTTGATTGATAAAAATGGCAAGACTTTGTTTAAAGCCTTTTCTTTTTCAAACTCAACCAGCGGAGGTGAGAGTCTTCTCAAAACCGTTGGTAATTTCATTGCTTCCCCTTCTGATCTGGCAATCGGCATGGAAGCAACTGGTCATTATTGGCTGTCTCTTTATTCGTTTCTCGTTGAACAAGACTTTCTTATTCACGTTATCAATCCCATCCAAACTGATGGTTGGCGAAAAGGAGTCGAAATCCGTAAACGTAAAACGGATATTATTGATTCACTTCTGATTGCTGATCTGATTCGATATGGCGATTTCTTTGAAACTTCTCTGGCTGACGAAAATACCCTTGCACTGCGTAACCTTTGCCGATTCAGAAATTATCTCGTTGGTTCAATCAGCGATCTTAAACGAAAGACCATTTGTATTCTTGATCAGATCTTTCCAGAGTATGCTGGGGTGTTTTCGGATATCTTCGGTCAGACATCAAAAGAAATTCTAAAAAACTTCAGCTTATTAAGTGACTTTGAAGCTGTCAGTTGTGAACAATTGGCGTCCATTCTGTCTGAAATTAAGCTCAAAAAATTTGCTGCTTCAAAAATAAATCAGATCGCCGACCTTTCCAGAGATTCCTTTGGCATCAAGTTTGCTCTTGACAGTTTTCACCTTCAATTAAAGATTCTTGTTGAACAGATTGACTTCATTCAACTCCAAATTACCGAGCTGGACAATCAAATATCAACTATCGTTGAAAAATTCAATTCGCCTATTTTCACTATCCCTGGTATTGGCCCGGTTACCGGAGCAACTATTCTTTCAGAAATTGGTGATATTGAGCGGTTTTCTACTCCGGCAAAACTTGTCGCCTATGCCGGGATTGATGCCTCCGTCAATCAATCCGGTGAATACAGCAGCAACAATAATCATATGAGTAAACGCGGTTCGCCGTATCTTCGTAAAGCCATTTTCCAGGCTTCCCTTGTCGCATCTCATCATGATCCAGTTTTTAAAGCTTATTACCAGAAAAAACGGGCTGAAGGCAAACATCATTTAACTGCTCTTGGCGCTGTTTCAAGAAAAATGTGTTATACCATCCATGCCATCCTGAAAAACAATATCGCATACAAAGTTCAACTTCGAAAAGAATGATTAACTCCTTCTTTTCTCACCTGTTTTTCAGGTCTTTTTGTCATGCATTTTTATTCATATGCTTTTCCTCGTTTTTTTCTCTCAACCTGTTGACTTTTTATAGTTGGTCTTTCTGAATTATCACACCACGAATTATCCGCTATTTTAAAAAATCACCATCCCTTTTCAAAAGATGGTGATCAAAACTGTCCTGAATATTATACGGTCACAAAACCTACTTTTTTGCGCACCTTTGACAGGGTTCGCCAGGCAATCTGGGAAGCCTTTTCGGCATGAACATGCATGATCTGTTCCAGATAAGCCTTCTCACCCAACAGCCGGTGATACTCGTTTTGCACCGGCAACAGGGTATCGGCGACCGTTTCGCCAACGGCCAACTTGAAATCGCCATAACCCTTACCGTCAAATTCCCGGGTAATCTCATCCAGGCTTTTTCCGGTGGCACAGGAATAGATTTCCATTAAATTGGAAACCCCAGGTTTTTCTTCACGATTATGATAAACGGCCATATCCGAGTCGGTGACCGCCCGTTTAAACTTTTTGACAATGGTTTTGGAGTCGTCCAGCAATGAGATAAAGGCATTTGTATTATCGTCCGACTTGGACATTTTTCGTTCGGGTTCCTGAAGACTCATAATACGCGCCCCGGATTCACCAAAATAAGCTTCTGGCACCTTAAACACATTACCGAAATTCTGGTTAAACCGAATGGCAATATCCCGGGCCAATTCCACATGCTGCCGCTGATCATTGCCCACCGGCACTAAATCGGTTTGATAAAGCAGAATGTCCGCGGCCATCAGCACCGGATAGTCAAAAAGACCAACCCGGATATTTTCTCCCTGCTTTTGGGATTTATCTTTAAATTGGGTCATCCGGCTCAGTTCGCCCATATAGGTTGAACAGTTTAAAATCCAGGCCAGTTCCGAATGCTCCGGTACCATCGATTGGACATAAAGAATCGATTTTTCGGGATCAATACCCAAGGCTAACAGCAGTGCAATCGATTCATAGGTCCGCCTTCGCAGATCGGCCGGGTTTTGGGGCATAGTGATGGCATGAAGATCCACCACGCAAAAAAGACTGCGATAGTCCTCTTGCATCGTTACCCAGTTTTTCATGGCGCCAAAATAATTTCCAATGGTAAAGGTTCCCGATGGCTGGATGCCACTATATACTATTTTTTTTACTGGTGCTTCTGTTGTCATAGTTACTCCTTATTCTACTGGCAGTTGATTCTTAGCTTGTAGCAACCGCCATGATCTTTTTAAAATTCTATTCTGAACAGTTTATGGTAATTTCAATTCTGTCAGTTCCAGAGAATCACAATCAAGTTCCAATTCTTTGATCATCCGTTCAAAAATATCATAATCGGCGGTGGTGAGAATTTGGGTGCGACCCATTTCCTCCTGGTTATTGAAATAGTTAAACTCGGTCAGGTGCTTGTTTAATTGCCGAACCAGACCATTGGCCGGGTTGATCAGCTCAAGCTCCGGGTACATTTGTCGGATCGTGACCGCCACAATTGGAAAATGTGTACACCCTAGTAACAGCTCTTCGATAACGATGCCTTTTTTGATACCCTTTAATAAAATCGGTTCAACAGCTTCTCTGATATTATTCTTTAATATTTTCAAATCACCCTGGCCATCGTTGATGACCTTGGCCAGCGTATGCGTTCCCTGGGCAATGTACTCGACCTCTTTGGTCCACAGTTCCAGTTCCTTTTCATAGCCCCGGTTTTTTACTGTGGCCGTAGTGGCGATCAGTCCAACCAGGCCCCGGTCCCGCCAGTTCAGAGTTTCCTGGACACCGGCTTCGATAACGCTGAATAGCGGCACCCGGGCGCTGAGCTCAACAATCAGTGAAGAAAGGGTATTGCAGGCTAAAACCACAGCTTTAACCCCTCTATTTTCCAGATCGCTGATAATGGTATTGGCCAGCATGATCAACTCGTCATTTTCCCGCTCTCCATAGGGCATTCGCATCGAATCACCAAAATAGAGATAGTTTTCATTGGGTAGCCGGTCTTGCAGTGCTTTCAGTACGGTAAAACCACCGATGCCCGAATCGATGACGCCAATGGGTCCATTGTTGTCCATCTTTTCACTTCTTTCCTGATTGATCACGGAAGGTTATTCCTTTTTCCTCGCTCATATCGTCAATGATAGCCAAAGATTCCAGCGCAATTCCCTGTTGACGGATTATCGCCCCACCATCCTGAAATCCTTTTTCAATGGCAATACCCACGCCCACCAGCGTGGCACCGGCCTGATTGATTAAATCAATTAAGGCTTCGACTGCCTTACCATTGGCCAGAAAATCATCGATTATTAAAATACGATCCGTCGGGTTGAGATATTTTTTTGATACCATAATTTTATAAGCCTGCTGTTTGGTATAGGAATAGACATCACTGGAATAGATTTCCTCGTCTAAATTTAATGATACATATTTTTTTCCAAAAACCACCGGACAATAGTCAAAATATCTGGCCGTGCTGGTGGCAATGGCAATTCCTGATGTCTCAATGGTCAGGATTTTGTTGACTCCCTCTCCGGCAAAGCGTTTGGCAAAAGCCTTTCCCATTTCTTCGAATAGTTCCACATCCAATTGATGATTTAAAAAAGAATCCACCTTGAGGATTCCCTGGCCTTTGACACGACCTTCTTGTCTGATTTTTTTCTCTAATAATTCCATTGATAGCTCCTTCGTATCCTAATCGAATTATTATAACATACTCTCGTCAATTTGGACAACCACGATTCCGCTTTGCTTTATCCGAGTTCGTGGGCAGTCGTCAACTACAAGCAAGCTTGTGATTGGCTCGTTGCCTTCACGCAACCACGATTCCGCTATGCTTCATCGTCGTTCGCGGGCAGCCGCCAACTACAAGCAAGCTTGTGATNGGCTCGTTGCCTTCACGCAACCACGATTCCGCTTCGCTTCATCGTCGTTCGCGGGCAGTCGCCAACTACAAGCAAGCTTGTGATTGGCTCGTTGCCTTCACGCAAAGAAAAGCGGGAATTTCTTCCCGCTTAATGTAGAGTTTATCACTTATTGTGCTTTTTCTTTTTGTGCTGCAGCGATTACTTTTTCTGAAATAATCATCGGAGCTTCTTCATAACGGACAAATTCCATAGCGAATTCGCCTCTGGCCTGAGTCATGGAGCGTAACTCGGTGGCATACTTAAACATCTCGGCCAGGGGTGCCTCAGCCAGGATTCGTTGTTTTCCACCTGATGCTGATTCCATTCCCATAATTCGTCCGCGTTTCTTGTTTAAATCGCCCATAATATCACCCATGTACTCTTCCGGCACGGTGATATCAATGTGATAGATGGGTTCCAAAATAACGGGTGCTGCCTCTTTCATACCTTTACGGTATGCCGCAGTAGCGGCCATTTTAAAGGACATTTCATCAGAATCCACGGCGTGGTAGGAACCATCGTATAAAGTCGCTCTAACGCCAGTTACCGGATAGCCGGCCAGAACCCCTTCAATCATACAGTTTTCGAGACCTTTTTCAACAGCCGGAATAAAGTTTCGGGGTACCGCGCCTCCAACAACCTTGTCAACAAATTCAAACGGTGCATTGGGATCATTGCCCGGTTCAAAATCAATCCAGACATGACCAAACTGACCGCTACCACCAGATTGTTTTTTGTGTTTTCCTTCGGCAGTTGCTTTTTTCTTAATGGTTTCCCGGTAGGGAACCTTCATGTCAACCAGATTGACATCAACCCCAAATTTCTGTTTCAGTTTTTGAGAAATAATTTCCAGATGCATTTCGCCCAAACCAGATACCAGGGTTTGCTTGGTTTCTTTATTACGACTTACCGTCATGGTTGGATCTTCTTCCACCAATCGATGCAGGCCGGTGGCCAGTTTGTCAATATCAGCCTTGGTTTTTGGTTCAATGGCCATGGCGATAATCGGTTTTGGCAATTCAATTTTATCATAAACGATCGGCGACTTGATGCTGGTTAGTGTATCCCCGGTGACTGTATCATTTAACTTGGAAAACGCTCCGATATCCCCAGCTTCCAGTTTTTCAACCTCGATCTGTTTATTTCCTCTTAAAACATAAATATGATTAGCTTTTTCTTTTACTTCCTGCGTTGCATTATATACCTCGACAGAATGATCCAAAACTCCTGACATCACTTTGAAAATTGATAGCTTGCCAACATAGGGATCTGCAACTGTTTTAAATACCAGTGCCGAAAAAGGTTCGTTGTTGCTGCATTTACGTTCGATTTCTTTTTTATCCCGGGGATCTTTGCCAACTTCAAATTTCCCCTTACCTGGTGACGGAAGATATTCAATGATCATATTTTCAAGGGTTTCCACCCCTATGTTTAATGTAGCTGACGTACATAATACCGGGATTAATTCGCCGTTATCGATCCCCTGACGGATACCGGTATGGATTTCATTCTGGGTCAGTTCTTCACCTTCAAAATATTTTTCCATCAGACTTTCGCTGGTCTGAGCCACCGATTCCATAATCATATCCCGATAGGGTTCCAGTTCGGCCTTCATTTCGTCGGTGATCGGTACATCAAAACAACGGTTATCTTTTCTCTGACTACCAGTCAAATCAACGATGTTAACAACCCCATTCATGGCTTCGCCCTCACCCATCGGTAATTCAAAAGGCACGACCTTATTGCCGAATGTCTCTTTCAATTCATCCATAACCTTTGAAAAGGTAGCGTTTTCCCGGTCCATTTTATTAACAACGATTATTGCTGGAATATTTGCTTTTTCTAGAAGTTCAATGGCTTTTTCGGTTCCAACCTGAACGCCAGACAGTGCGTCAAGAACGATAACAACCGCATCTGCCACTCGAAGTGCCGCATAGGCATCACCAATAAAATCAAAATAACCTGGCACATCAATAAGATTGATCTTATGTCCACCAAATTCTAAAGGAATAATAGATGAAGAAATTGAAAACTTTCGTCTTTTTTCTTCCGGATCAAAGTCCGATAGGGTGTTTCCCTCGTCAATTTTTCCCATACGATCAACGGCACCTGCATTAAATGCCAATGCTTCAGTCAAGGTTGTTTTTCCGCTCCCACCGTGACCTAGTATAAGGATATTACGGATGTTCTTTGTTGGATACGTTTTCATGCTGTTTCCCCCTCGCTTATTTTTGCCAATGATTTAATTGTTTTTTTGGTATAAGGCTATTTTATAATATTTCTAAAAAATAATCCACAAAAACATTTATTTATAGATCCTCTTTTATTTTTTTCATAACTTTTTTTTCAATTCGCGATACCGTCGTTTGGGATTTATTAATATACTCTGCTACTTCTTTTTGCGTTTTTCCCCGAAAAAATCGTTGTTCGACAATAATCCTTTCGACCGGATTTAACGATTGAATTTTTTGCTTTAAAAGGTCAATGTTTTCGACATTTTCCATATTGTTATCCAGGTTTCCCAATAGATCCATCAAACTGACTTCCTGGCCATCCTGATTGCTTTCATACTCCATCGATAAAGATTTGGGATAATAAGCATTGCTGCTTTCCATGGCTTTAATAATGCTCTCTTCTGATATTTCCAGATAGACAGCAATTTCAGATATGGTCGGTGATCGCATCAGCTTGTGTTCCAGCGTTGTCCGGGTTTGATTAATCTCCCGATTAAGGTCCTGGACCTTCCTTGGAATACGAATCAGCCATTCCCGATCCCGGTAATAACGTTTTATTTCACCGATAATTGTTGGTGTCGCAAAGGTATCAAACTCATAGCCGCGACTGACATCAAACCGCTCCACCGCATACATTAAACCTAAACAGGCAACCTGAAAAATATCTTCATTATCCCCACTTTTATGCCCATATTTTCGCGATAGAATTTTTGGTATGTAAAGATAATTTTCAATAATCAGATCTCTTAACTCCCGATCTCTCGTTTCTTCGTATTCGGCAAATAACTTTTTGACATCTTCTTTACTGATTTTTCGCTCATACTTCATGGGTCGTCGATAGGTTCTTAACCATGGTAATTGAGGTTCCAGATCCTCTCTCACTAATAATTTCCACCCTATCCATTAGTGATTTGATGATAAATATACCAAAGCCACCCAATTGTTTGCCATTAAGATCTGGCATCGCTACTTCCTCTGGTTCAAAACCAATACCCCGATCGGTTACCGTAAAGACCAGCTTCTGATTTTCCACAATATAGGTTAAATCATAGGTTGTATCTGGATTCTTACTATGGTTCAAGGCGTTTGTGCAGGCCTCGGATACTGCCACCTTCAGATCTTCAACATCGCCAATGGAAAAGCCCATATTGTTTGCCACTGACGCAATTGTAAGACGCGCCAAGCTGACATATTCGGGTTTTGTTGGCAGTGTCAGTTTTATACTATCCATTCTTTTTCCCCTTCTCAATTTGCTTAGTTAGCAGGATTGTCTACAATTTCAATTATTTTATCGACCCCGGTAAGGGATAATAGCTTTTTAATATTGGGCCGCGGATTCATCATAATAATCCGTTGTCCCATTTCTTTTGACTTGTTTCGCAACTCGATTAAAACGCCCATGCCGGTGCTGTCCATATAGGATAACTCGGAACAATCCAGAATGATTTGTGTTGCCTGGGTCATAATTTCTTTTTCAATTGACGCTCTGAATTTTTCTATGGAATAAATGTCGATTTCGCCTTTAATACTGACCATACTTGTTTTTCCCGTTTCAATTATGTTATTGCTGTTCATAAAATCTCCATTTCACAATTAATCTGTTTGAAAAGAAAGCCACTTTTATTCACTGCGCTTTCATTTCGCAGGCGGTCGCCAACTGCCGGTTTTCGCATAAATCCAAAACTAGACCCAATGAGGTAATCACCGTCATTGGGCCTAGGGCTGTAATCCACGGCCTATACCTTATCTTTTCTATTCCTGGTTTGAAAAACTCCCAAGCCTCTTTTTAATACTGATGCAGCCTTCACTACTGGATCAATTACGTCATGTTTGATGGTATTCAATGCTACTTCAACCTCATCCACCATCAAACTGGACTTATCCACGATATGTGCTGTGGATTTGGTTATATCATCAGCATTTTCCATAATACTACGAAGTGCCAGACGATTATCTTCCATCAGCTTGGTGGTTGTGTCAAAGGTGGCTGCCAGACTTTTAAACAGCTTAACCAAATAAACCGTTCCGACTACAAAAGCAACCCCTACTAATAAAAGCGCTAATTCCCACAAGCTAAAATTTAAGGTTATCATTTATAGCTTCCAATCCTTACGCTTCTTCTTTATCAGCAACTTCTGCTTCTTCAGTCAATTCCGCTTCTTCTTTTTCAAGAGCTTCCAGCTCTTCGTTTAAATCAGCAATATCCTGTTCAACCTCGTCCTGGATTTCCTGAATCTTGCTTTCGATCTGATTTTTGTATTCGTTAACTCGTTCAGTAAATTGTTCTTGCATGTCCTGGAATTGTTCTTTGAGATTTTCACCATATTCTACGGCTTGATCATAGGCATTGCCCAGGGCTTCTTCTGTGCCTTCAGCTAATTTTTTCCGGGTTTGCTCGCCAGCGTCCGGTGCCAATAACACACCCAGTGTCCCGCCGATGATGGTTCCGAGAAAAAGTCCGCCAACAAAATATAATTTGTTACTGCTCATTTTAAATTCCTCCACTTTTCATTGTGATATTTACTACATTTTACCTCAAAATACCCTTAATTAACAGTTATTTATTTTATTTTTTATTTCAAAGAAACTATTCGCCAAACTTATCGTTGATTAATTGTACTAATGCATCCACTGCTTCGGCTTCGTCGTCGCCTTCGGCCTGAACTTCGATGGTTGTTCCCTGGGAAATTCCGCCGGCCATAATACCCATAATACTTTTTGCATTAATCGAGTTTCCCTCTTTAATAACAAATATTTTTGATTTGAATTTACCGGCTGTTTGAACAAACATCGATGCAGGGCGAGCATGCAAACCTGTTGCATTTAATACAGTCACTTCTTTTTTTACCATTGTAATTCCTCCTAATGATTCTTTTCTAAATATTTAAATTCAATTTTTTCATTGATTCTTGAACAAAATCCATTATTTCCTCACCGCTATCCATATTAAGCGCGGCATCGGCAATGTTTTTGGCATCTTCATAACGAACACTCCGAATGATCTTTTTAATCTGGGGAATTGACAGGGCACTCATGCTGAATTCATAAAGGCCCAACCCAAGCAGGAGCACGGCAGCCAAAGGATCTCCGGCCATTTCACCACACATCCCGGTAAAAAAGTTATCTTTCTTTTCAGATGTTGCCGTCACCTGCTTAATGAGTCGCAAAATAGCAGGGTTAAATGGGTCATAGAGATAAGAAACTTCCTGATTCATTCTGTCCACCGCCAGGGTATACTGGCAGAGATCATTAGTACCGATACTGAAGAAATCAACTTCTTTGGAAATAATATCAGCCGCAATCGCTGCTGAAGGAATTTCGATCATTACTCCTACCTTGACAGCCTTGTCATAGGGCCGCTGTTCTTGATCCAGCTCTTTCATACAATCCAGAAGGATCGCCTTTGCCTGTCTGACTTCTGTAATTGATGAAATCATCGGGAACATGATATGGGCATGGCCATAAACGCTGGCTCTTAAAATTGCCCTGAGTTGAATTTTGAATAAACCGATTTCTTTGAAACAAAGTCGGATAGCCCGCAAACCCAAAAATGGATTCTGTTCGTCATCCATCGGTAAGTATGGCAGTTTTTTATCGCCACCAATATCCAGGGTTCGAATAATTACCGGTCCGTTGGGAAAAGCTTCTAAAACTGAACGGTAGGCCGCAAATTGCTTTTCCTCGCTAGGCATCACATCACTGTTCATATATAAAAATTCAGTTCGATAGAGTCCAACCCCGACGCCACCGTTCTTCAAGACTCCAGCTACATCATTGGGCTCACCGATATTCCCGACTAATTCGACTTTTCTGCCATCTAAGGTGACGGCATCCAAATCTTTCAGCGCTTCCAGTTCTTTAAGATAATTCTGGTATTTCATTTTTTCGTTTTGATAGGATTCTAATTGTTCGTTTGTAGGATTAACACACACCTTACCCGTCAGACCGTCAACAACCATTAGATCACCGGTCTTAACTGTCCCGGTGATATCACCCAAACCCAGAACTGCGGGTATTTCAAGACTTCTAGCCATAATGGCAGTGTGAGATGTTCTGCTGCCAATGTTGGTGGCAAAACCCATTACCCGTTTTTTATCCATTTGAGCTGTATCTGAAGGGGTCAGATCATCGGCTATGATAATTACATCCTCGTCCAGTTTAGACAAATCGGCCTGAACAATCCCCAGAATATTCTGAAGAACCCGGGTACCCACATCTTTAATATCTGCTGCCCGGGCACTGAAATAGGGATCATCCATCTGATCAAAAATTTCATAAAACCGGTCGGTGACGTTCTTAACGGCATAGTCGGCACTCAGGTGATTGTTATTGATTTCTGCTTCGACACCTTCCACAAATTCCGGATCATCCAGAACCATGGCGTGGGCCTCAAAAATAGCGCCTTCCTCTTCCCCAAGCTCATTGATGGCTTTTATTCGAATGGCTTCCAATTGCTCATGGCTTTTTTGGATTGCATTCTGAAATTTAACCATTTCTGCCTCAGTGTCTTCAATTTTATGCTTGTTTACTTCGACAAGAATCTTCTCATAAACAAGTGCCTTAGCGATAACAATACCAGGTGATGCAATAATTCCTTCTTTTACAAACATCTTTAATTCTCCTTTTTTTAAAGGTTTATATCTCGTTTCTTCCTTCAAAGGCTTTAATTAATGTGATTTCATCTGTATATTCAAGGTCCGCACCGATGGGGATGCCCTTAGCTAACCGAGTAACCTTGACACCAAGCGGACTAATCAGGTTGCCTAAATACATGGCGGTAGCTTCCCCTTCAACGGTAGCATTTGTTGCCATGATAACTTCTTTAATGTCACTTTCACCAATTCGCAGCAAAAGTTCCCGGGCTTTGATGTCCTGGGGTCCAATTCCATCCAGTGGTGAGATAGCTCCATGTAGAACATGGTAAAGTCCATTGTATTCCCGGGTTTTCTCAATTGCAAAAATATCCCGACTGTTTTGAACCACACAGATGGTTTCCTGGTCACGTTTTGGATTCTCGCAAATATCACAGATCTCTTTATCAGTGATAGTGAAACATTTCTGACACAATACAATTTTCGCTTTTGCTGATATTAATGCCTCGGATAGGCTTGATATTTCTTCATCTGAGAGGTTGATGATATGAAAAGCTAACCGTTGTGCTGATTTTTCTCCGATGCCAGGCAGTTTTCCTAACTCCAGAACTAACCGCTCAAGGGTTTTTGGGTAATAGCCCATTGATAACCTACATTAAACCCGGTATATTCATGCCACCGGTAATTTTTCCCATTTCGGTATTAACCATATCCTCTGCTTTGACAATCGCTTCGTTGACTGCTGCCAACACCAGGTCTTCCAGCATTTCTATATCATCTTCGTCAATCACTTCCGGGTCAATCTTAATCGATAAAATGGTCTTTTTACCAGTCGCCACGACTTTAACGGCACCACCGCCAGCTGTCGCTTCAACTTCCCGTTCTTCGAGTTCTTCCTGCAATTTAGCCATATCTTGTTGCATCTTCTGCACTTGTTTCATCATATTATTCATGTTTCCACCGCCCATACCGGCCGGTAATTTTCTTTTCGCCATTCTGTCCTCCTGCAGTTTTTATTCTTAATAACTTCATTATTATAACACTAATAGTCTATGGTTATCACTATCTTTTTAAGCTAATTTTCAAGTTGATCTTCGGTTTTGATTACTTTAACAGCCTCATCATTGACTATTCTCATGGTTTTTTCGACCAGATCAAGCTCATTGAAATTTTCTTCTTCCAATTTAATTGCGACCGTGAGTGGTTTTCCCGTTTTCTGAAGAAGTGCCGTTTCAAACCCTTTGATCAGCTCTGGTTTATTGACAAACTGATAAAAATTCTTGTTTTCCACCGAATAAACGATTGATAGGTGTGCCTCTCCCTCCAATTCCGGTTCCCCCCGTTTTAAAAACATCGCCTGACCGGAGTTTGTTTTTCCGATTTCTTCACAAAGAATTTTAAAGAATCTGATGCCATCATGGCGACTGCTACCAGTTTTCACTTTTTTATCTGCTAATGGCTGGTTGACTATTGATTCTTGCCCGGATGGGTCAACGCGATCCGATCTTTCGGGGATCACTTCAAAGGTTTCTGCCCCCGGTGCAAAACGTTCTTCTTCCTGAGCTTCACTTCCAGTTTCAAACAAGCTATTATCAGATGGCTGGTTTTGGGTTTGAGACAAAGTTTCTGATAACACCGACTCGATTGCCGGTCTACTTTGAGAACTAGCCAGCGGCAATGGCTTAAGCTCTTTTTTGGGCGAAACGGTTTCCACTCTTTGCGGCGATCCTGTTATTTGATCCCCCAGACAGAGTTTTAATAAGGCCATTTCCACTATAATTCCCTGAAGACTGCTGTATTTCAGTTTGTTTTTTTCATCAATGAGCTGGCTGATCATTTGATACAATTGCTCGAATGTCAGCTGTTTACTCAATTCTTCATAGGCGGCAAAATCCTCGAGGGTACAGAGCAAAATTTCCTTAGCTGTTTCTTTAGCGGTTTTAGTGATTAAGATTCCCCGTAGAAATTCGATCACCTGATCCATTAATAAGATATTGTCTTTTCCTTTGCTGACCAGTTCTCTCAAACAAGTTAAAACACCGGTGCTATCATGAGCAATAATTCGTTTGACTAAATCACAGATACTTTGTTTATCTGCCATCCCGGTGAAAGCTAGCAGATCACTGAAGGCTACGCTACCAGCTTCATTTTGCAGATCAATAATCTGATCCAATAAGCTGAGTGAATCTCTCATTGAGTTTTCACCCCGTGTCGCGATAAAATCATAGCTTTCTTCTGACATATTAACCTGAAGATCTTGGCAGATCTTTTTCATCTGTTCGATGATTAGAGCTTTGGGAATTGGTCGAATTTCATAGCGTTGACAACGCGACAAAATCGTCACCGGACACTTGTTTGGTTCTGTGGTGGCCAGTATAAATACGGCATGTTCTGGTGGCTCTTCAAGGGTTTTTAATAAAGCATTAAACGCTTCCTTGGTGAGCATATGCACTTCATCAATAATGTACACCTTATATTTCCCAACTGTTGGGGGGTATTTTATTCGCTCCCGAATTTCACGAATTTCATCGACGCCACGATTGGAGGCCCCATCAATTTCGATAATATCCATAATTCCCGGGCGATCAATTTTTAGACAAACATCACACTGATTACAGGGATTTCCATCAATCCCATTCGGACAATTAATCGCCTTCGCAAAAATTTTTGCCAAAGAAGTTTTCCCCGTCCCTCTGATTCCTGAAAATAGATAGGCGTGTCCGATTCGATTGTATTTAATTTGGTTTTTCAGTATTCGGGTAATACTTTCCTGGCCTACCACCTCATCAAAGGTTTGCGGCCGATATTTCCGATAGAGCGCTAAATATGACATTGTTCCCTCTTTATCCTGTACTTTTAATGGTTTTATTATATTACAATCTGAATTAATTGTATAGCTAAAAGCATACAACGATTTAGGGGTTATTCGCACCTAAAAAAAGAAGTTCCCACCTAAAAGGAACTTCTTAAACTTTTATAAAAGATGAAATGGCAGTTCTTTTTCTTTTTTTGCTTTTTTTGCCTGTTCTTTTTCAACTTGTGCTTTCTGTCTCTTTTCAGCAATTTCTGCCCGTACTTTTTTCTCTCTAGCAATTGCACGTTCAGCTGCCTTGGCAGTCATTTCTTCCAGTTCTTTAGCTTTATTTCTAATTTCTTTGCGGATCCGATCTTCCAGCTCGATTTTGTTTTTTTCTTTGTCTTCTGCTTCTTTTTGACGAGCCAGCTCTATTTTTTTTGTTTCTTCCTGTTCCACTTTTAACTTTGCTGCTTCTTCAGCTTCTTTTTTCGCTTGCATTTCTGCTTGTTTTTTTATTTCTTGTTGCTTTTTAGCTTCAGCCAGCGCCTGTTTATCTTCAGCGGCTTTTTTTATTGCGATTGCTTCATCTTGAACTTTTTTGTGAACTTTTTCGATTAAGTCCTTGGACTTTGCTGCCACAGCTTTAGCCTTTTTTTCCGCTTCAGCTTTTGCTGCTGCTGCTTTTTGGGCAATTTCCTTTGCTTTCGCTTCTGCTTCTGCTAACTCAGCCTTAATTTTGGCTTCAGCCGCGGCTTTTGCTTCTGCCTCGGCCTTTGCTTTCGCTTCTGCCTCTTGCTTCGCTTTGGCTTCTGCCTTGGCTTTAGCTTCCGCTTCTTTCTTGGCTTTAGTTTCTGCCTTCGCTTTGGCTTCTGCTTCTGCCTTCGCTTTAACTTCTGCTTCTGCCTTCGCTTTAGCTT
>NZ_KI421448.1:135835-257362 GCF_000472665.1 Acetobacterium malicum subsp. dehalogenans DSM 11527
CTTCTGCTTCTGCCTTCGCTTTAGCTTCTGCTTCTGCCTTCGCTTTAGCTTCTGCTTCTGCCTTCACTTTAGCTTCTGCTTCTGCCTTCGCTTTAGCTTCTGTTTCTGCCTTCGCTTTGGCTTCTGCTTCTGCCTTCGCTTTGGCTTCTGCTTCTGCCTTCGCTTTGGCTTCTGCTTCTGCCTTCGCTTTAGCTTCTGCTTCTTGCTTCGCTTTGGCTTCTGCTTCCTTCTTAGCTTTCGCGTCGGCCTTCGCTTTCGCTTCGGATGCTTTCTTAGCCTTTGCCTGCTCTTCAGCTTTTAACTTAGCTTCCGTATCTATTTGATCCGCTTTTGCTTCGTTCATTTCCTGGGGATTATTGTCATTCAAATCCTCGGCGTTTTCCTCTTTACCCGTGATCACTCTGCCAACCTTTTTTATAAAATCATCCAATTTTCCCACTTCTTCATTCCCCACTTCACTTGAATTAGATGTATCCAAACTACTTTGAATAGCTGTGTCTTTTATTAATTGTGATTTAGGTTTACTTTTTCGAGCCATGACAATCTCCTTTTTAATGACGTATTATCGTTCTATTTTTTATAAATGGCCTTGGAGCACTTATAAAAAATAGAATTTTGATGTATAAAAAACAAATGACCGAAGCCATTTGTCTTTTATACATTTTAATTTTAATCTTATGTTAAAATAGAATTTTTGCAATATCCTTATGCGGAGATGCGATAACCGAATAACTCGTAATGAGATTCGATTCTGCCATCTCTGTCTGTGCCGTTTGAATGGCCATTTTAACAGAAGAAATTTCACCAGTGATCAATACAAAGCCTTTACCACCCAAGCCTCTAGCAATTCGAATTTCAAGGAGTTCTACGTTTGATGCTTTCGCACAAATATCTCCGATCAAAATTGAAGAGATTGCATTAATCGTTTCAACAATACCTAGCGATTTCACATCGCCTATTTCACCAGCACCTAACATGGCTGGTAAAACATCGGGGTGAATATTCGGTATAACGTGAGACTCTAACATATGGATACCACCCACATGTGCCCCATTCTTTATTGACGCCTCGACGGCTCCCACATCTCCAGCGATAATACTAACGTATTTTCCAGGACATAAAGGTGATGCCATCAGCAGCTCAACATTTGCGGATTTCAGCATTTCATCAGTGGATTCTATACCAACTGGAATGCTCTTAAATTCCATAAAACCAACTGCTTTTTTCAAAATACCACTTCTTTCTATACTGTGAATGTTTAATTTTTTACCAAATTACTTAGCGTTATGTTTAAACGAGAATTAGTCCGCCTAAAATAACAAAGTTGATTGTTTGTGTAATAAAGATTGTTACGGCTGGAGGGTCGATGTGGGTATCGCAATGACTGTTAAGAGTTTTTGCAGCCCATTCGCCTACGAAAGCTGTAAACATACCTGTGATTGCTGCACCAATGATAGCAGCAAAAGGATTTAATGTAGCTGAGAATACGATCACTGCAGTTGAACCTGCAGGAAGGACAATGTGATGCCATCCTTCAAAGTATACTCCACACATGATCAGGATCAGAGAAATTGCAGCAATAGAGAAACCAATAACAGGTGTCATTGAGAATAAATAAGCTGCTTCGGCAACGCCATCAACTAATCCTAATGTTCCTAATGTAGCTGCAACGCCACCGATAAGGATACCAATGCTGGCACCGTAAGTAAGAACAAATCCTAAACGGCTTCCTGTTGAGATCCATTCGCGTTTTTCGCCTGCTGGTGTTTTTCCTGTCAGACCAGTTTTACCAAATACTAAACGTACAATAATACCAGAAAGCATTACAGTGAAAGCAACGGTGTCAGTCCAACCCGCAGCGCCTTCTCCAAGAATACCATTAAAGAGAATTGGTCCAACCAGTGGTCCAACGATATATTGAATCAGGAAACCAACCATACCGAAGATACCACCAACGATCAATACCATAGGATCGCCAAATTTAACAAGTGGAGTTACGATATCTTGACCATTTTCAATATGATTTCTTGTCATTGCAAACGCAGCACCGGCTACAGCACCAGCGAAGGCAACATGTGGACCAAACCAGGAACCAAAACTAATAATACCAATTGCTGGAGCACCAAAATCTCCACCCATGATTGCCGCTAAAACGGTTAAACCGGTGAAAACAAAGGCTGTGATCCCGCCCATAAATGTGGCTAAGACGCCACCGCCAAATGCGGCGATTAACATTGTAAAGTCCATAATTATCCCCCTTAAAATATGATTTAGGACTCGATAGTGATTTTTTCACTATCCGCGGCTGAAATCCTACCGCTAATACTAGCAAAAACTTTTGAGCTCAGTTTACCCTCAGGGATATCCCCAATAAGTTGTCCTCGCTCCACATGATCCCCAACGTTTACAACTGCAACTGCAGGAGCACCTATATGTTGTGACAATAATAGGTTGACTTTAGAAAACGCTTTATCCGTTTCAACCATCGGGGCCGGAAGATCATACTTCGTCAGTCCCAATCGTGATACTAAACGGTACACGTTAAACTGTTTGCCTTCTCTGAAGGGTACGGCTGATGTTGGTACATTGTGATGAGGATTTTTTATCCCTTTGCTTCCAAGTTCTCGCTTGAGCATGGTATTGAACTTCCAAGGTTGTAGGTCCATTACACATGCATATTGACATAAGCCACATTCACAGCATAGAAAAGCGTTTGTAGCTTGAGTGGACGTGTCGCAGGTTGAACCATAGGCGGCGATCCGCATTAATTTATGGGGTTCCAGGTTATGACCCAAAGCGTATCTCGGACATAGCTCAGTACAATAGTTACATTGCATACAAGCCATCCCTGCCATTTTCATGGTTTCCTTGATGGACTTCGTTTTAGAAATAATCAATGGATGATTCTTTGCTAATACGATCAGTCCTTTGGTTGTTTTTGTAATCGTTGACTCTAAATCGACGATTTTTCCCATCATTGGTCCGCCGTTGATCACGACAAAATCCTCGATGGTTGTTCCTCCGGCTAATTCCAAAGCTTCGCGAACGGTAATACCCAAAGGTACCTTTGTTGTAAGCTTATTCTTAACCTCACCTGTTAGTGTCAAATATGTATCCATAACAGGTTTATTGTCTACCATTATATCATAAATGTTCAAAAGTGTCTCCACATTTATAACTAATGTACCAACATTTAACGGAATTCCGGCTTCAGGTACAATCCGTCCCGTTGTTTCATAAACAAGAACCTGTTCATCTCCGGCCGGATAGAAATTCTTAAGTAAATGCATTCTAATCTTAGGAAATGCCGCTAATTCTTTGTTTAAGGCTTCAATAGCAGGTGTATATTTCTTTTTGAGGCCAATAATGCCTTCCTTTGCTTGTGTTTGATCCATAACAGCCTGAAGAGCTGTTAACATTTTAACAGCCTCCAGTGCCATTAGCTGTTGATCAACGCGCAATAGTGGTTCGCATTCTGCACCGTTGACAACTACGGTATCAACCGTGCAATTTAATTTGACCTGGGTTGGAAACCCTGCCCCGCCAGCACCAACGATGCCGGCGTTTTGTACCAATTCTACTAAATTTGCGCTCATGAACAACACCTCTATTATTTAATCGTAAATCCTCCTACTAATACACATCTTCTTTTACGAGTAAATGTCTTAGCAGATGTCAGGCCTTCACCGGTCGGACCGGCAATGGTAAAGGTTGTATACCCTTCCCCGCCAACACCGATACCAGCATATGAAGGACCATTTTTGACAAAAATAGTGGTTTGCACTCTTTTTGCCATTTCAGTTAAGTTATTGATATTTGTTGAATGCATGATCGCGGTATGTCGGTTACCATGCTCCAGGGCTACAGCCAGATCAATTCCTTCAGCGATATTTTTTACTCGGACAATTGGAAGGATTGGCATCATCAACTCTTCAACGGCAAAGATATGATCTTTGCTGGTTTCCATAATGATTACCCGAATGGAGTCATCAACATCAATGCCAATTCCTTTGAGAATTACTTTTGCACTTCTACCCACATAATCGCGGCTTAGACGACCACCAGGAATAACAAGTTCTTCTAATTCAGCAATTTTCTTGGCATCTTTGAGTTCATAAGCACCGTTTTTCTTCATGTTGAAGATCAGATAATCCGCAACTTGTTCGACAACAACAACTTCTTTCTCTGCGATACAAGGTAAGTTATTGTCAAAACAACAGCCATCAATAATGTCTTTTCCAGCTTTTTCAATATCAGCAGTTTCATCGACCAATGCTGGGGGATTTCCCGCTCCGGCACCGATGGCTTTTTTACCACTTTGTAAAACTGTTTTAACAACCCCAGGACCACCAGTTGCACATAATAAAGTAATTTTGGGACTGGCAAACATCGTGTTTGCACTGTCAATCGTTGGCTCTGCCGTTGTAACAATCAGGTTTTCCGGGCCGCCAGCTTCTAAAATTGCTTTGTTGAGTAGCTTAACTGTTAAAGCGCTGGTGTTTTTAGCACTTGGATGGGGCGCAAATACGACTGTATTTCCTGCTGCCAGCATTCCAATAGAATTACAGATAACAGTTTCACTGGGATTGGTTGAAGGCGATACCGAACCAATTACACCAAATGGCGATTGTTCAATTAAAGTTAAACCATCATCACCGGTGAATGCTTCAGCCACGAGATCTTCAACTCCTGGCGTTTTAACGGTCGCCAATTCATGTTTTAAGAGTTTATGTTCATAATTTCCCATGCCTGTTTCTTCAACAGCCATTTGGCAGATCATTTCCATATTCTCTTTTTTGAGCATTTCAGCTCGCATAGCAGCAATCAATTTACTTCTGTACGCTAAAGACTCTCTCATAAACGTTTTTTGAGCGGTAAAGGCGGCATCAATGGCATTTTCCATATCATTGAAAACACCCAGCTCACCATCTTTTAGAGGCTTTCCGCCTGCATCTGCACAATCAATTTCTGCCATTACTTTTTTTACAATATATTCTATACCTGTGGTATCTATATTCATACGAGGTACCTCCTGGATCGTGTTAATTTTTTTGTCTTATTTTAGAGCGTCTAGTCCAGCTTGAGCAACAGTCATGTCTTCTGCAACACTACCACCACTTACTCCGATACCGCCGATGATTTTATCCCCTTCAAAAATAGGGAAGCCACCGCCAAATACAACCATTCTTCCCTTATCGCAGCTTGCGATTCCGAAAAGTTGTCCTGATTCTTTGGCAAGATCAGCTGCCTGATCGGTACCCATTTTAAGAGCAACTGCAGTATAAGCCTTATTCGTTGCAATATCCATACTAGCTAATAAAGAATCTTCCATCCGGTTAAATAATACGGTGTTTCCGCTGGCGTCGCAAATTACAATAACCATCGGTACATCGATTTCGATTGCTTTTGCAGCAGCCGCTTCTGCCATTTTCTTTGCCATATCTAATAATTTTCCAGTAGTCGTCATTTTTCTTCCTCCTGATTAATTAGTATTTTATAAAACAGCTAAAGCACTCTTCGCAATAATCATATCTTCATCCACACTTCCGCCGCTGACGCCAATTCCACCAATTATTTCACCATTATGTTTTAATGGATAACCCCCTCCAAAAACGACCATGCGACCATTATTGGTCCATTGCAGGCCATAAAGTGAGCCATCTTCTTTTACCACATTGGCGACTTTATCAGTGGACATTTTCAATGCATTGGCAGTATATGCCTTATTCACTGAAATATCGATACTGACCATCAACGCATCTTCCATGCGTTCAAAGTAGGCTAGATTCCCGCCTGAGTCGACAACCGAAAAAACAATTGGAACATTGATTTCTTCTGCTTTGACTCTGGCTGCGGCAGCCATTTTTTTTGCTAAAGTGAGTAAAGAATAGTCCTTTTCACAAGCTTCTCCATCAACAATGCCCGCTTGCGCAGTTTCTAACAGATTCAGCTTTTCTTTTACGCGGTCAACAATTTCTTTAACGACACCATTAAACTCTACTGTCCGCGCCAAAACAAAAAGGGTATCAGACAATCGATTAACGAATTTTACTAATTCTGGTCGACTTTCTTCATTTTCGCGATTATATTTTACAATCAATCGCTCCCCTCGTCTTACAACTGTACGCGCAACATGGAGTGCTGCTGATGCCGGACTGGCACCTGGGATAATGAATGCCTTCTGGGGACCAATAATTGCTAAATACTGTTCCATCGTACATTCCATATAGTCCACATCGGCCTGGGAAATTCTGTCTGCCAGCATTGCTTTGCCTTTATCATCACTGGCAAGTTCTGCACCTAAAACAAAAATCCGTTTCTGTAAATAGTGTAATATCTCTTTAATATCTTTATCTTCGCAAAGTGAATACGCTAAACCAATGGCCGAATTTGCTTCGTCCATGGTTCCATATGCATCAACACGGATATTATCCTTCGGTGTCCGACTGGATCCAAAAAGACCAGTCTCACCTTTGTCCCCTCCTCGGGTATACACATTTGGCATTATATCACCTCACTAAACAATTTGGATTTCATCAATGATACCGACAATGGTCATATCAATTGGTGCCATTTTATCACCATAAACATACCGGGCATTACTGCCGGATGTAACAATGACTGTTTCACCAATCCCTGCTCCCACTGAGTCCACGGCAATTGCTGTAGAAGAACTTGAATATTTCTCAAATTCGCCGTATTCATCAATTTTTTTAATGATCAACAGTTTACATCCCACAAGATTAGGATCTTTTTGGGTTGATACTACGTTTCCGACTACTTTTGCTAACTGCATATATTCACCACCCTTATTAAATCCTGATAATCTGGAGCCCAAATTCCTTTGCGGCATCCGCAGCATAGCCTGTTAAAATTGATCCAGCTGGTATCTTAATTACATTTGATCCCCGGGCTTTTAAAATATCGACCCGTGAGATAACATTCTTATCAATCACGCACTCACTATTTTTGACTGCTAAGATCTGCTTAACCACTGGTTCTTTTTCGACTGGCGTCGCTGTCTTTTCAACGATTAAATCATTAGCTTCTGTGGGGGTTCCACCAACACAAGTAGCATATAAGTCTTTGCCACTTACTAATTTCATACCAAAATCTCGCAGTGTTTCAATGTTGTTGTTCAACATTTCCCGATATTTCGGCGACGATTTTCCCATCCCCAGTGATGCTCGTTGGGGATCATCCGGATCACAGGCATTAACTGCTGCAACCACCGGTGTACCGGCCATAAATCCGTGATTGACCAGGGACAACAAGACTGTGTCTGTTATACCCACAGCCAGTTTGGCTGCTGTATTCACGCTCATGGTGGCAATCACAAACATGTCTGCCGATCCGTACAGCTCTTTTTGGCTTTTGATGTTGCCACTGTGATAAATCACGTCAAGATTCAATTCTTTTTGAATAGCAGCAGGATTTAACACCTTCATGCCATCATCAGAAAGAACAACTTTTAATTGCCAACCATCTTTTTGTAATTTCAACAGTGAATCCATCGACTCTTTAAAACCAATCGTAGCTCCTGTAAAGAAAACAACTGCTTTTTTAGGTTGATTTTTTATTCGCCTGACAACCTCGTCAACGATTTTTTGGATAAGTATATCCAACAATCCATTTTCGAGCATTTTCTCCATGTCCAAATTCTATCACCACATTTCTTACCTTTGACAATTAAAGGCGATCCCTAAGGGTGTTACCAATAATGGTTCTACTGGTTTAATGGTTTTGATGCCTGTTTCGTCTTCAAATATTTTTTCAAAATCGTCAAAGACACAAGCCCCACCAACCACATAAATAACATCAACGTCGTACCCGACAACAAAGCGATTGACGATGGACGCCATCTTCTGTACGACGGGTTTGATAATTGGAAATATCTTTTTCTGTGATTCGTTCTTTTTAAGTTCCTCTGCTTCTTCAAAGCTTATATGATGAAAACCTGCCAGTACCAGACTCATGTGCGTCCCTCCGGTCGCTTCATCGGCTGTGAAAATAACTTCACCATCTTTGAGAATACTGATTCCGGTAGTTCCGCCCCCAACATCGACCACCGCGCCATTTTGAATACCAAGAACGGTTGCTGCTGCGGTGGGTTCATCAACGACATTTGTTACCACAAAGTCGGCTGAGTCAACCACGTTGGAGATAATCTTTGTATTCCCCGCCAAGATACCGGGAGGAATGGCTGTGGCCGCCTTGGCATATGTTAAGTCAACGCCCAGGATTCCCTCAACCTCACCTTTAAGTTTTCGTACGATTTGACTCGCTCCGAGATAGTCTACGACAATTCCATCGCGAACAACAGACGCGCCTTGAGTAGCTCCAGCAATGGGACGATTGTTTTCATCCACCACTGCGATGACAATATTTGCAGTACCGAGATCCACACCAACTTTCAGCTCACCAGTGTAAGCATTGGCCTTTTTCCCGCGAATTAATTCTGCAAATTCCAATATTGCGTCGTTACCAGATTTCCAATCCATCATTTCACCTGTTTGGGATTATTTTTAGATAATCATCATTATTAAGTCCTGCCGCATTCGCTTCGTCCGTATCCAAATGCATTTCATAATCAAATTTGTCGGATACCCGGGCTAACACATTACAGAAAATAGTTTTTCGAACGCCGCTGGTTTCAACACAAACCCAGTCTTTATCTTTAATTCCCAGTTTTTCAGCTACATCAGTTGGCATGTGAATATGTCTCAATGCGACAATCACGCCTTGATTAAGGGTAACCGAACCACATGGTCCTTCAAGGGTAATTCCGGGGGTGCCATCAAGTTTCCCTGATTCACAAACTGGGGCTTTAATCCCCAGGGTTCTGGCATCTGTTAAAGATATTTCGATTTGACTTTCCGGTCTGGCTGGTCCTAAAATTCGAACCTTGTCAAAACTTCCTTTGGGTCCAATCACTTTAACCGATTCTTTTGCTGCATATTGTCCTGGCTGTTTCAAGTCTTTCATGTTGGTCAGTTCATAACCTTTGCCAAAAAGTGTTTCAATATCTTCCTGGGAAAGATGGATATGTTTATTGGAGATGCCCAAAACAACGCGATTTGGACTATCTTTTTCGCTGATCAATTTCTTAACGGTATTGATTACGATTTGTTCAATAACTTTTTTTTCGTCTGCATTCATTTTAACACCTTTTCTTCAAAAGATCATTTCTGTCCGAATCATTCAGCAGCTCTCAGAAATTATTCCTCTGTGATTTCTACTGCTGTTTCTTCATTTTCTTCTGTAGTGACAACTTCAGCTTTTGGTTCGACGGTTGGTGTATAACCCACTGTTTGATTGTTATAAATTAATTTTTCAATTCCTTCACTGGGTCTGGCGATCACTTTGGTTCCCCAAACGCCTCGGCCTTTAGCACAAGCCGCCGTAGCCGCTTCAACCGCCGCCTTAACTGCGCCAATATCGCCCGCCACTTTGATGGTCGACATACCGTCGCCTTTACACGCTTCATAGCCAATCAGTCTGACATTTGCTGACTTGACTGCCGCATCGGCAGCTTCAATCGCTGTGGCCAACCCAATAGCTTCTATTAGGCCAATGGCCTCTCCTCTATTCAAATTAACCCCTCCTTACGACAGCTCCGTATTATCTAGATTCTTAAATGGCATTCTTTTTACCAGTCGTGCGGCATTGCTTCCGATTGCGCGTAGCGTTGCCTCGTCGCTGTATGATGGAATTTTAAAAATTGGATGGTCCTCTTTTAATTTAATATAATGGAGTACCACTTCATTTTCAGTAATTCCGATTCCAACGCCAAGATGGGATAGTTCCGCCCCTCTGAAAGCAAGCTCCACCGGATTGGTTTCATCCAGCTCTTCGATGGAAAAAGGTACGCCTTCTTCTTCGATTCCATGTAATACTTCGTCAACGACCTTTTGATATGTAATATTTTTGCCATGAACAACTTTAATTTCTGGTTTTGGAGCATCGAAATCCATCCGCATCTTATTCACCTTCTTCGTAAGCAAGTACGAGACCGGTGGCTACTGCGTTACGTGGACCCTCAACCCCTCTAATATTCGCCCGTCCTGAAACGATACTGTACTTGGATAGGGCATCTGTTACTAATTGAGGAATCTCAAAATCTAGGGCTGATCCTCCAACTAAGGTAACAAATTCAATATCCCTGACGTTTCCGGTAGGGCTGACTCGTTCTAATGAACGAATGGCATTTACAACAAATACTTTTGTTTTCGCTTCTCGACGTACTGCTCGAATACGTTCCAGTGAGTAGTTACCCGGCATGGGCATCATTCCATTCGGTGTCAAAATGACAACCCGTGCAAAAGTTCTGGGATCAAGTGGCTTGTCAAAAAATTGAACGGTTCCATCTTCATGACGAATATGGAATAAACTTTCAACCTTTGCCAGCGGATATTTTTTAATATCTTCCGCCAGAGCCATGTTGTCATACCCTAACTCCGATGCGATGAGCAGCGTAACCATATTTCCGGCACCTGCTAAATGGATGGACTTGATTTCACCTGCCCTGTTAATAATTGCTGCATCTGTCGATCCTGCACCCATATCGATAATTGCTAAAGGCATATTGCTTCCCGGTGTTGTTAATGCGCCACGGATGGCCATATCGGCTTCCACTCCGCCCACTTCAACTTTTACACCCAGTTCAGCTTCCAATTCGTGGGCAATCATATTCATCTGTAATTTATCGGCCTTTACCATGGCCGCAATGCCAACGGCATTTTCCATGGAAAACTCTTCCGCGACCCCACCTTTGACAGTTTGTGGTACGAAAGTATCGACGGCTAATAAATCCTGAATTTTAATTGCACTTGGTAGTTGATCTGTCAGGTTCGACATGACTTGTCTGACCTTTTCAAGCATTCCACCGGCATTGGTGCCAGCTTCTCCTCTGATATCTTCTACAGGAGCTACGGAACGTATTGCATCCATAATTTTTTCAGCACCATCATCGACATTAACCTGAGCTTTTTTGTTAGCGCCCTGAATAATGATTTGGCCAGCCGGGATTTTTCTTTCTTTGACATCCCCTGCCGGCGTTTTGATAACAACTGCTGAACGATTTCCGATGAGCGCTCGTGATACAGGTACGACCTGCTTGGTCTCGTCGGATGTTAAATCAAATACGGTTGCAATACCGTATGGGTTTGATAGCTGTTCGACTACCGAACCTGGCGCGGCAACCTCAATGGCAGCACGCATGTTTCTTGGCACCTTTTCAATTAGTGAAACTTCATCAACAATCGGAATTTTTTTGACAAGTCGGTTATTAATTAAAACGCCATCATCACGTTGGACAATGGCACCATTAATAAATATGCCGTTATTAACAGCATGGTTAATAATACGAGAGGAATCTTCAAAATCCACTTCTCTTGGGATAACAACGATAACTGACTCGCCCTTATCACAATTACTAACTTCTCTTATGTCTACGGTCACTCCCACACCGATCCCCAATCCCCCTGGTGTAGAGGGATTGTGACCGATCATGGTTGATTCCGTAATAATTGTTTCCGTAATTGTTTCCATTGCTACATCCCCAATAACGGGAGCAGCTTCATTGATCCGGATTAAATCAACATTTTCTACGGTTAAACCAGCTTTTTCAAGGGCTTGTTTGAGAGAGGCGAAAACTCCATGAATATTTTGACGTGTTCCCTTCATCCCAGTGGTATCAACAATACCACTACAGAGAAATTCAGGCTTTCCGTCGACATATCGGGCAAGAGCTGTTTCAGTACTTGCATTTCCAATATCTATTCCTGCAATAATCATATGTTAGTCCTCCCAACATTTCCTATTCTGCTAATTCTATAAGAATTCTTTTGATCTTTTTCGGTTGTAATATACTTCAGCAGCTTCTGCTACTAAAGAAGCAGAAATTGGAGCATTATACTGGTTTTTAAGTTCAGAAGCAATCGCCAATAATTCGTCTTTAGTTGATTTGTATGGACGAAGGGCATTGTAGATTTCTAATAAACGAGCATCTGGAACAGCAATCAGTTCAGCAGCTCTTCTTAGGTTTCTGGCAAATGCATCACGTTTTACAGATTCAGCAACTTGAGCTTGCAGTTCAAGGGTTTCTGGTCTGATACGTAAGTCTTCTGGTGTTAATTGGCCAGCTAATAATTTATCTAAGGTTAATTCTTTGTAAGCTTTTCCGGTAGCAGAGAAGATCAGTTCTGGTCTTTTATCTCCGATTGGATAATCAGCTTTCGTAACGGTTCCGCAAGCTGCTGGAGCTGGAGCTGCAGCGGTACTCATAGAACTCATAACTTGTTTAACGATTTGTTCCAACATTTGTTCTTGTGTCATTCTGGTCACCTCCACTTATACAAACGAAACTTGTTGTTCGACGGCTTTTTTACCGGCTTCAACATGTTCAGTTTCTTTAATATGTAATAAGGCTGCCTTTGCCTGGTAAGCTGGACGAGCCATTTGGTCGTTTCTTACTGGAACGGGTGCTGGGCTTTCGCCTTTAGCATATTTAGCAGCGTTTTTCCCAATCATTCGATATGTTTCTAAATCGATCAATGGTGCTTGAGAAAATAATTCTAAGTTACTTAACTGTGGTAAATCTTTTTGGTGAATTAATGAAGTACCTTTTGACTGTAAGCCAATACCGATACCAGATCCAGACAATTTAGCAGCAGTATGACCGCATACAGCAACGTCAGAACTTCTGTAAATTTTGATAACTCGGGCTTTTAAGCCTTCTTCTTCGATACCAGCGATAATTTCTTTAAGAACTTTATCGTGAGGAATTCCAGTGATTGTGACAGTTTGAGATTCTGCAAAAGCAGGAGCTAAACCGATCAGAACTTCATCACTTGCCATTCCTTGTTTTGCTTCTCCGATTGGAGAAAGTTTAACAGCGCCGGCAGCAGTAGCAGCTGGTGCAGAAGCTGGCGCAGCGCCAGTCATTTCTTTTAAGACATCTTCAATAATGCTTTTTAACATTTGTTCGTTTATAGCCATTTTTTTACACCCCTTCCTATATGCTTGCTGGGTCAACAGCCCATGGAATATCTTGGATTTGTGCCCATCTTTCATCACTGATTACATAACCAGTTTTTACTCCATGATAGGTATTTGGATAGTTAACTGCTGAAATACATTCCCATGTAGAGCTTAATTTAGAAGCAGTGTGTAAGTAGTCACCAGCACATTTCTGTAACTGAATGTTAAAGATCGATTCAGCAACATCTCTCATGCCGCCTCGGTCTAAAGCTTTAATAAAGTCAACTGCTGTTGCGCCACGACCCATTAAATCTTCAACAGATTTTAAGTCAGCAACAACATCACGGTCAGGCATATCTTGTGATCCACGAGCATAAGTAGCAGCTTCAACTTCAGCATCGGTGATTTCAGTCAAGCCTAATTCTCTGAATAAGATCTGCATTGCGCGAGCGCCTTTAGCACGAGCAGCAACAACTGTATCTTCATCAGCAGGTTGTAAACCGGCATCGATTTTTAAGTCACGTTGGATTACATTCCAATCATCATAATCATCTGCATCCCAGTTAGAGCCTGCAAACATATTATCATAGTTAGGTGTAGCAGAGTAACCAGAACAGATGTAATCAGTTCCTGGTACCATTTGCATTAATGAACGAGCAACTCGTCGTAAGTCAGAGTGAGTAAAGGTCTGGTCATTAGAAGAAGCACACTCTAAATCGAGGCATGCTGCTAATAAGTTTTCAGCCAATACTTCTCGGATACCGCCTGGTACACCAGCTGGAACACCGATACAAGAAACTGAACCATTCTGGCTTCCTTGTACGCCGGCACCCTTAGTGATGTATAAGCATCGAGCTTCAAGATAAAGCATTGATTTGCCTTCTGCATAACCCATTTGTACTTCTGATCCAGAACCAGATGTAAAACGCATTTTCAAACCACGGGAAGCGTAGCTTGATGCTAAGAAAGCTTTAGAGTATGGAGTATCATCACCATCCATGAAAACTGGTTCTGTACCATATACAGAAATAGTTTCAGCATAAGCGGTGTAACCTTTCATACCAAGGTCAAGTTCGGTAGCTTCTTCAACAGCACATTGTGTTAAGATACCAGGACGACCAACATTTGCACCAACCATGATGGCAAGAGCATTAAATGGTGCGTAACGGCCGATACCTACTGTTGTTTCCATTTCATCAAATCCACGGATAGCAGCTTCTGCAGCATCAGCAGCGATTTGAACCATGTTATCTTTTACGTTAGTAACATGACATTGGTTAGAAGGCATTAAACGAGCTCGCATTTTACTTTGAGCCATCATCATTTCTAATACGGTCATGTGACCAAGTACTTCTGTTATTTTAGCAGGAGTGATCGAGGTAGTAATATCTACAACGATATCTCTTGGTACATTAATATCAACAAGCATATTAGCAATTTTCAAAGAATCCATTGCCATATATTCTTGGGCTTTTTCTAAACGAATTGCGTAGTTCGCGATGAAAGTATCAAGCATATCAAATTCAGCTCGTTTTTTTCCATCAAGTTCTACAACTACACCATTTTCAACAACCAGGCTTGGTGTTGGATCCTGAGGGCTGTTCATTGCAATTAGACCAACTTCTGGCCATTCTTTAACGAAACCATCCTTTTTGACTGGACGAGCTGCTAAAGCTTCAAATCGTTTTGACTTCATAGTCATTATTCCTCCTTCTTTCTTAGAAAACTAACAACAGCTACTTAAATATAAGGAGTTGTTACAGGTGGGCAAGGACCGCCAAGAGCTTCTAAAGCTTGTTTACCAACTTCTCTAGCAGCGTATACGGCTTGACGAACTGCACCAGCGTCTCCAGAAATGAAGATCATTGATTCATTCGAGTATTTGGTTCCGCCATTATCTGGTGAAGCATAACCACAAAGTTCTACGTTAGCAGCTTTTAAAGCAGCATCTGACATTAATACGCCGATACCAGCTGGAGCACCAACAATGATTGCGAAAGCTTTCCCGATTGGAGCACCTAAAGTCATATTACAAGCGAAGCTTGCGCGGGCAGTGTATTGGAATTCCAAGTGACCTGCAGCATTTGCATATACATCTCCGAAGGTTCTGTTTAAGTCATTAAGAGCAACTTCAACAGCACGTTTAGCATCAGATACATCTTCAGCACCAAAGATAATTAAAGAACCATGACCTGCGCCACCTTCAGTATCTCTTGCTAACTCACAAGAAACAACTTCGCAATTAGTAGCTTTTACAGCTTCATCAGCAGCGAAAATCTGAGGACCAGCACCAGTTCTAGCGGAAAGAATACCGATAGATCTGTATTTAGGATCAATTTTCATAGCTTCATGTAAAGTTCTGTCCACGTTTGCAATAACGAAACCAATTGTGTTACCAACTGCTGTTCCTACAAATTCGGTCAATCCGCATACACCTGTTGCAGCGGCAACTGAGCCAGTTTCTTCAACTTCACTCATTTTTTTCATAACTTCTTCCATCAACTTGTTCATTAAATCATCTTTCATTAATTTACACCTCCGTAATTATTAAAATATTATAGACTTGGTAAAATTTTCTCCACATCACCGTGTGGTCTTGGGATTACGTGTACTGAAACAACTTGTCCAACTTTGTCAGCTGCTGCAGCACCTGCATCAACTGCAGCTTTAACTGCTCCAACATCACCACGAACCATTACAGTTACTAATCCAGAACCGATTTTTTCGTAGCCCATTAATGATACATTTGCTGATTTAACCATCGCATCTGCTGCTTCAATAGCGGCAACCAGACCTTTAGTTTCAATCATGCCTAAAGCTTCGTTTGTCATAAGCTCTATCCTCCTTAATTTCAAGATTTTGTTACTGAACTACCTATATTTTAATTCAAAGGCTATGATAATTACTTGTGCTATTCTTATAAAATTATTGTAACTTTCTTTGAATCACCTTGAAAACCTTTTACTACCGCGGTTTTTTGTCTCTGTACACAAAAACATAGTGGAATATTTTGTCTAATCCCTGTACTTTAAAGTCGCATTTGTTTATTACTCCATATAAAAAGAACAGGTCCACCATCAGGTTTTCCTGTTCCATTATTTTACTCTTTTATTTGATTTTTGTATCAGGATACTTCCCGATGTTTTTCAGAATACTTTTCTTCTTTTGAATGGGCATTTCCTAATTGTTCCTCTTCCTCAAGAGCGATACCACGCCGCTCTTTCCGATACTCGGTCGGGGTCATTCCAGTACTCTTTTTAAATACCTTGCTGAAATAATTCGGTTCATGGTAAGAAAGATCCAAAGCAATATTGATAATCGGAACATCGGTATTGGCCAGCATATCCTTGGCAATTTCAATTTTACGTTCCGTCAGGTAGGTTACAAAATTGACACCGGTTTCCTTTTTGAAGATCTTACTTAGATAGTAAGAACTCATATTGGCATATTCCCCAACCTGATCAAGGGAGATATCCTTATAGCAGTTTCGGTCAATATAATTCAAAATATCTTCGATATTGTTCTTTCGGGTTTCTTTATTGTCAAGCATCCGGTCAAAGACCTTGTCAATAGTTTTCATGATTTCTATCTTTAAATCATAGCGATTTTTATAGCCGTTGACAAACTGCATGTTATTGCTTGAACAAAGCGGACTATTCAGCTCATAACCACACATGTCCTGAGTAACAATATTGAGTTCTTCCATGAAGTGCTTAATTTCTGCCTGAACCGACATAATATCATAGGTATGGTAATCATAAATCATATCCAGATAACTGATCAGGGCTGTTCTGGCATCACTGTATTTTTTCTGGATAATGGCAAAAATAACTTCATTCATCTTTTCATCGAATCGTTCTTTAGCATTATTCTTCAATGAAGCAATGCTTTGATTGATTGAATCCATAAGTTGTTGGGGGCGGATCGGTTTCAAGAGAAAATCATCAACTCGCGCTTTGATGGCCTGATGGGCAAAATCAAATTCATTAAATGCCGTGATTAAAATGACCTTCTTTTCATGATCTTCTTTTTTGATCATCTTTAAAACATCAATGCCATTAATTTCCGGTATATTGATGTCCAATAGGATAATATCGGGATTTAACCGACGGATTTCTTCAATAGCCACCAGTCCCGAAGATGCTTCGCCCACAACTTCAATGTTTTCGCCATGTTGACTAAGAATGAGTTTAATCGCTTCAATCTCTAAGTGTTCGTCTTCAACAATAAACAGTTTATACATGATTATAATCCCCTCCCAGCTAGAGACTTACGAGGTATTTTTATAGTGATTTCAGTGCCCTTTTCAAGCTCACTTTTTATTTCAACCCCATAATCAACGCCGTAGTAATACATAAGCCGCTTGTTTGCGTTATTAATTCCAATTCCCGTATTCTTTTCTCGGCCATCTGCTTCGTAGGTCCCATCCAGAATTTTATGGATACGATCATCCGGAATCCCCTTGCCATCATCAACAATCTTGAGAATCGCAATTTCTTTAAGAATGTCCGCTGTTATGCGAACCGCACCACCCTTGGCATTTGGTTCAATCGCATGGATAATGGCGTTCTCCACAAAGGGTTGAATGGTCATAAACGGACATAAGATATCTTCTGCCATCTCATCCACTTCCACCGAATAATTCAGTCGATTTCCCAGGCGCATTTTTTGAATCGATAAATAATTCTGTACATGTTCCATTTCTTCTTTTAGCGTCACCACATTGTTCTTTTCTTTTTTAAGGGTATAGCGCATCATATCCGAAAATGCATAAATCATTTCCTGGGTTTTATCCGCCCCTTCCAGCAAGGCCAAGCGGCCAATCGTGTTTAAAACATTAAACAGGAAATGCGGATTAATCTGAGCCTGCAAAGCTTTTAAATCTGCTTCTTTTAATGAAGCCTCAACCTCACTTCGCAGTTTAACCTCTTCCATCAATTCCAGGTTTTTATTGTGCAGTTCCTCCTGGATAATGTGAATCATCTGTTTTTCCACCAGATAATTGGCAATCGTATAGAGCAGATCTGCTGCTGCTCTGACCTGAGTTAATGTTGTTTTTAGCGTTTTGTCATACAAATCCGTAATTTCAGGGTTTTTCGAAAAATCCGTCAATTCATGGCTGGTACCAAAAGGCAGGCGTTTCATTTCTTCTTCATCGATTTTTACCTGTCCGGCCATAATGGCACCCAGGTAATTTCCCTTTACCATGATTGGAACCGCAAGGTCTACCAGTCCCCCATGACAAATGTAAATCGATGGTTTTCCGGATCGTGCCGATTCAATGCCGCCATGGGCATCGGACTGAAAACAGCAATCCCGATTGTTGCTTTCTTTCCTGACACAGGTACAGTATTCCGAAAAATTACTGTATTCCGTAATTGGATTGCCTTTGTAATCAACCGTAACCGCGGCAAGTCCGGTGGCATCTGAAAAAGAATCCTGGATTCTTTGCAGTACCTCTACGTCAATAATGTCAGTAATCTTTAGTAAGACTCTCATAAAACAACCCCTTTAGACAATAATCCCATAATTTTCATTTTACATCGATTTCCATTGAGTAATATTATAACACAAACAGGAAATTTTTGGCATTTTTTTTACTGTTTTAGAATATTTTGCTTTGCATCAGTATTATATTGCTTCGTATTTTTATATTTATTGGTATTTTAGACAAATCAGATATTTTCTTGACTCCAGGTATTTAACCGATTCCGTATTTTATAGGTTGCAAGCAATAAATCTATTTTTTCTTGTTCCTGATCATTCAATCAGTACTTTTCCCCTCATGTTATCCCCAAAAATAAATAAATCTATTTTTTCTCATCTTTTTTTAAAAAAACACTTGCAAATGAAAGGCCCCTCCATTATACTATAAAAGTGTCCTGAAAGCAGTATCATCTGGGGGTGTGGCGAAGTTGGGATCGCGTCTGACTGGCAGTCAGAAGGCCAGGGGTTCGAGTCCCCTCATCTCCACCAATTAAAAACGCATAAGAGAGCCGTTGAGGTTCTCTTTTTTTATGCCTGAGGGTTGGGAGAGGTCAAAAAACCCCTAGTCTGGCGACTATTTGGCGACTATTCTTAAAATAATTAAAGCCCAATAACAAAAGTTACTGAGCTTTACGGGCTTTTGTGACCAGAATATGATCAAGGGAATCACTGGCCTTTGCATCGGCCGAATTAATCACATGGGCATATATATTGCCAGTTGTGGATAAATTAGAATGTCCCAGCCGTGAGGATACCGTTTTGAGATCCACGCCGCTGGCAATGAGTATAGAGGCGTTTGTGTGCCGCAGCGAATGCAGATGCACTGGCTTTAGCCCATGCCGGTCTGTGAATTTCTTCAAATAACCACCGATGGTGTCCAGGCTCATGGGTTCCCCGCTCCACCGGGTAAAGATAAAATCCTGATCTTGCCACCGATCACCCACCTTAAGGCGCTCTTCCAGTTGCCATACCTTATAGGCCTTAAACAGATCAAAAACGAAATCAGGCAGCTTAATGCTTCTTCTTGATTTAAAGGTTTTAGTTTCCCCTTCAAACAGCCCCACACCGGCAATGTATTTTAAAGCCCTCTTCACAGTGATGATCTTATCATCGAAATCAATGTCCGACCATTTTAGGCCGCCGATCTCCCCACGCCGTAAACCACTGAATATTAGAAGGTTAAGAGCCAGTTTATATTTTATAGGTTCCTCTTCCAGTAGCTCCAGAAATGCCAGGGCTTCCTTATCATCCATATAGGCCGGTTCTTTGCGGTCTGATTTTGGTAACTCTACCCGTTTTTCTATGGGGTTAAAGGGTATCACACCCCACTTAACAGCAGTATTCATGATGTTATTCAATAATTTGTGGTAGTGCAGCACTGTTTCATTTGAGACTTCCCTTTGTGGGTTGGTAGACAGGAAGAGGGTATCAAAATCTTTGCCAATGGCATCAGCCACCTTACAGGCTATTTCATGGGTTGTGTTACCGCCTTTTTTTAATCGTCGCAGAGCATCGTCATTGATCCCAGCTTTATCTGAAATGTCCTTTTGTTTCATACTGGCCACGGTTGCCAGATATTCCGGCGTTACCGTGAATTTTCCCCCACCCCTTACACCGGTACTACCTTTGATCTTTGCATAAAAGTCTTGGATGTGTTTAGGTGTGATCTGGCCCATTTTAATATGTCCCAGCTCTTCAATTATTTTAAGCGATTCATTTTGATAGCCCCTGACCGTTACCGGGGAGAGGTTCTTATTGCCCACATAGTTTTTAAACCAGATTTCAATAAAATCAATGAGCTTAATGTTACTATCCATGACATAGCCCAGATTGCATTTTTCTTCAAACTCATGGGCGATCTTATCCAGTTCTTTTTTCAATTTGGCCGGGCTTAAATCCTCTGGAGGGTTATAGGTCATGTAATATCTGATTTTCTTATTATTGACATCATAACCGCCAGAAACAGTAATCTTATAAGAGTTGCCTCTTTTTTGTATGTTGGCCATGGGGTTACCTCCTTTACAAAGTCAACTTTCCCTTATCACTTTTATTTTAGATATGAATGTTTCGGCCTCATCAACATAATCAAGTAATGCTTCTTCATAAAGCTCTAATTTCCGTTCTTGACTTATCCGTGTTTCACCCTTTTTAGAAAATGTGATGTGAATATCGTCAAATTCAAACGGCATTATTATCGAATAATCATTTAATATTTTGTGAAAACTATCTCTAAATGAACATTCTATTAAAAATTCCGGTTTGACGCCCAGCTTTAAGGCCAAAAGGATTAGTTTGTTTGGCGGGGGCGTTATTTCACCGCTTTCATAGCTTTGGTACGTTCTTGAGTTTATTTCAAGACTTTCAGAAATTTGTTTTTGAGTTATACCTTTTTCTACTCTTGCTTTTTTAATTACATCTCCAAGCATCGTATCACCTCGTATTCTTTTCTTAACTTTATCACGGAAACACTATAACAGTCAATAACAAAATGAATAACATAAACCGTATTGACACCCTTTATAATTCGTGTTATATTAAAAATACGAATTGTATAATGCGTATTCACGTTTTTTAAACAACTTTAATATGGGAGGTATTTAGATTATGAAAAAGGATGAGCAAATCTTAATCGATGCAAAGACGGCTCAAACGTATTTAGGTGTCGGAAGAACAATGTTTTATGAGCTTGCAAAAGAAGAGGATTTTCCAACAGTCAAAATAGGAAATAGATTATTTTTTGTGAAAGACAAATTGCAAGATTGGGCCGTTAATCGCATTGGTTGTAATAGCACCCAATCAAGAAAAGAGGTGAAAAAATGAACATCCCAAAAATGCGAACAGTTCCAGAGGCATCGGCCGAATTAAAGGCCCTGGATGAACACACAGCATTAACCCAATGTGCCATAAGACGGCTGGTATTGGATGGCAAAATCAAGAGCGTAAAAGCTGGTCGTAAACACCTGATTAATTTTGATGATCTATTGGCGTATCTGCTTAACCCCTTCCATGAAGAAACACCGGAAGAGGAAGCCCCAGCCGCCGTTACCCATATCAGCACCGATCGGATGACAGAATATAAAAAAAACATAGGGTTAATTAAATGATCAATGATAAGAAGCTAAAGATATCCACAGCAGGAAGCAGAAAAGCAACAACATGGATCACCCAGGAGCTCTATTGGTCTGAATTTGTGGAGAAAATCAGAAACCCGGTCAAAAGCGCGGAAACCCTGCAACAATATCTTGGTTATAGCAAAGGGGTCCAGGATGATCTTAAAGATGTTGGGGGCTTTGTTGGCGGCCAATTGGCCAACAATCGGCGCAAGAATGAAAATGTTATCGGTCGTGATCTGATCACGTTGGATATGGATAACATCCCCTCTGAAGGCACCACCGGCATTTTGCAATGTCTTGGATCACAAACCTTTGCTTACGCCGTGTATTCGACCAGGAAGCATGAGCCAGTCAAGCCAAGGCTTAGGATCATAATACCTCTTGATCAGACTTGTTCGGCTGATGAATATGAGCCAATAGCCCGAAAGCTGGCCAGTATTCTAGGAATAGCATTTTGTGACCCAACAACTTTTGAAGCGTCCAGGTTGATGTACTGGCCGTCATGCTGCTCTGACAGTCAATATGTGTTCAATTTTGCGGATAAGCCGTTTGTCAATAAAGATGGTGTCCTTGGTTTGTATGCCGATTGGAAAGATGTATCTCAGTGGCCAGTGGTTCCCAGTGAAACAAAACTCCGGGAAGGAAAAGCGAAAAAACAGGAAGATCCGACCACTAAAAAAGGTGTTGTGGGTGCTTTTTGCAAAGTATATAACGTGGAAACAGCGATAGCAACCTTTTTACCTGATATGTACACGCAAACAGATTTTGCGGACCGTTACACATTTACTGAAGGTTCTACCACAGGCGGGGCGATCATCTACGAGGGCGGAAATTTCATTTTCTCACATCATGCAACGGACCCATGCAGCGGGAAGCTGGTTAACGCCTTTGATCTGGTTAGGCTGCATAAGTTCGGGGATCTCGACAACGAGGCGGCCCCCGGGACACCAACAAATAGATTACCAAGTTTTACGGCGATGCGACAATTTGCAGCAGCTGATCAAGCGGTAGTCGAGTTATTAAACCGGGAACGATATGAACAGGCGCAACAAGATTTTTCAGAGGTAAACATTGGCGTCACCGCTGATGATGCTGATATTGATGAATTTTCTAAAAGACTTCAGGTTGATTCATACGGTAACCGTGCTAAAACAATCGATAATGTACTTGTTGTTCTAGGATTTGACCCCCGGGTAAAAGATCGATTTTTCTTTGATGAATTGGATAACTGTGTGGTTATTACTGATTATATGCCCTGGGATGATAAAGAGACCTGCATAAAACCACCGCGTCGATGGGATGATGATTCCGGGCTTAGATGGTATCTTGAAAAATATTATGGGATTAAAGGCGGGAACTTCATTGATCATGGTTTTGAAATGGCTTGCTTAAAGAATCGAAAAAATAAGATTAAGGACTATTTAACCAGTTTACAGTGGGACGGCGTAAAACGACTGGACACGCTTCTTATTGATTATTTCGGGGCCGAGGACAATATTTACACCCGGGCAGTTATACGAAAAAGTCTGGCGGCGGCAGTAGCCAGAACGATGTACCCCGGTACAAAATTTGATTGTATGCTTGTTCTGGGTGGCCCCCAGGGGATTGGTAAGAGCACCTTCTTTCAAAAGCTTGGTAAAGGTGATTGGTATTCAGACAACTTACAGACCTTTGAAGGTAAAGAAGCTTGTGAATCAATTCAGGGATTTTTGCTGGTGGAGATCGGTGAGTTATCAGCACTGAATAGGTCCGAAATCAATGCCGTTAAGCTGTTCTTAAGCCGTACGGAAGACATTTATCGGGAGCCCTACGGCCGCCGGACAAAAAAATATCCAAGGCGCTGTGTGCTCTTTGGGACAACCAACGACAGCGAATATTTAAAAGACCCGACCGGTAACCGGCGATTCTGGCCGGTGGATCTGGGAATAACCTCTTCAACAAAGAATGTGTTCAAGGATCTTGATGGTGAGGTTGATCAAATATGGGCAGAGGCTTATGTGGCCTGGCAGCTTGGGGAGTCTTTATATCTGTCTGGAGACGTTGAAGCGATGTCTAAGATGGCCCAGGAAGATCATAAGGAGAGCAATCCAAAAGAAGGTATGATCATTGAGTTTCTAAGCCGGAAGGTGCCGGTGAACTGGAATAAATTAAACCTAAATGAGCGACGAATGTTTTTGGCGAATGATCAAATGCAAAGCGGGTGTGAGTTGGTCGAAAGAGACCGTGTGTGCGCCGCAGAGCTTTACTGCGAATGTTTTGGTGGTGACCCCAAGTACATGAAACGACAGGATTCGATAGAGATTAACAGCATTTTGCGGGGAATTAACGGATTGGTTAAGTATAAAACACCACGTCGTTTTGGGGATGCCTATGGAAAGCAAAAAGGCTTCCACATTGAAAAGATGCCTACCTTGGAAGAATAAAGGGCGGCTACCGCTGACTACTAAAAAACAGACTTGGCCTACTATCAAAGTCGTCGCTAATTTGGTATAAAAAAGCCATCTATGCCTATTACCTACCTTGTCTACTATTATATATATAATATATAAATATAGAAAGAATAGAGAGAATAGAGAGAATAGGAGAGTAAAGCGCCGCCCCTAATCCCTCTAATGCCATTGCTATATAGGAGAGAAGGTTCCCGAGGTTCCTTCGTAGACAGAATGGAAAACAGTGATATTTAAGAAGAACCATTATAAAAAAAATATAGGAGTTAGAATGAGTCAGAATAAAGCAATTAATAATTTAGAAGAAGCCGAAAAAGAATTGTATTATTGGAACTGCCTAATCCGTAGTATGGAAGCAAAATTAGAACGGATTGAGCCACAAAGCTTTGAGTTTGAAGCATTGATGGAACAGCTTTTTACTGCCCGGGATTCTAGAAGAAAGGCCGCAAGTACGGTTTCACAACACCGATATTTTGAAGCCTGTAGAGATTTTTCAACATACTGTGAAAAAGCGGGTGACAACAATGTTTAAATTAATCAAAGGAACAAAGCGTCCACCGCTGGACTATGAAAGGATCTATCTTGACGGGATTATTAGATGTACCGCAGACGAGGACCTCTTAATGGAAAATGTCAGGAAAATGATCTTTTATACCGTGAAATATTTTACAGTTGTGGACATCGACAACTACACTCGTGATCAACTGGAAAGATTACATACACTCAGTTGTCAAATGACAGAGGTAATGGCGACCATCACCCCCGCCGATCTGATGACCATTTTTCCAATCAAAAAGACCTATGATGGTGAGCGTTATCAGATGAAGGACTACTTTTCCGCAATGGAAGCCGTCAATGCCCGTGGCCTACATGAACCATTTAAAACGGCCGACAATGCCCGGGCGCTGTTATGGGAGTATTGGAACATGGATATCATGCTTTATCAGGTTAAGCTTATGAGCGTTATCAGCGCCTTTAACCAATTTGAAACCGGGGAATCATTGCTTGAGCGATGGATCAGGGAAAAGGATATTGATTTACCGGTACACAGAAAATACACCGATCAGAATGGGAGATCTTTCATTCTTGATAAAAACGGCCGTTCTTCTCCCCTGGTAAAAAGCAACCCAAAACATTTAAAGCTGGTTCAGTAATATTTTCTTCAAAAACAAACAATCAACTTAAAGGTGATCACATGGATAAAAGAAGAGGCGCACCTCTGGGAAATAAAAACTCTGTTGGCCACGGTGCGCCGCCAGGCAATAAGAATGCTGCAGGGCATGGCGCACCCACTGGAAATAGTAACGCATTAAAAACGGGCGTTCATGAGCACATTGATCCTGAAACATTACCCTATGATGAAAAGTGCCTCTTCAATAATTTGATCAAGCTATACCAGGATCAGAAACCTGCAGAGGTCGTTTTCAAGTATATCCGGGCCATGTGCGTAAGGAAAGTAACCCGGATAAAACCGGATGGCAGCAAAACGGTTATACCGATCCCCTACAATACTATGCTGAAATACATGTTTAATAATCCGCTGGCTTATGCTCACATTGTTCTGTGGAAGAGATACCCGTGGGTGTTTATGGTACCAGATGAAGAGGGTTAAAATGTTGACATTTGTTAACCCGGTGAGGTTATATAGACACCTGAGATATAACTTAGCAAAACTCAACATCCTGCCATTTCTGAGGCCTTAAAAAAGAAACCATCTGGAGATTTTAGAGGCCCTAAAGGCCAGTTATCAATAACCGAGTCATTACGGGATCTGTGGGGGTTGATATGAGCCCGAAACTTTAGAAATGTTATAGGTAGTATCTGCTATTTCTACCGCCATAAAAAAGAGCTATCTATACTAAAAAATACTAAAGTTTTGCAAAAGTATCCGGCACTTTCGGCGCCCCTAAAAAGGGCAAAGACTTGTCAAAACTTGATATTTAAAATCAAATACTTGGTTTTACTTGGATTACTACATTTTACTGCTTTTGAATTAATGTTATCCTAACATTTCTAACACCCTAAAAAAGGGAAAAGAACCTAACAAAACTTAACATTTGAAATTATATAGTCAGATTTGTCAGTCCCTAAAAAGGGGCAAGGTATAGACAAGGTATCCTTCATTATCTGAGTCCCTAAAAAAGGCTTCTAAATGTTTAGAAATGTCAAGGTTGCACACTTTTGGTTTCAAGGTTGCGCCCTAATATTTGAAAAAGAACCCTCATAAAACCTCAAATCAGATGTTGGAAAATGTAAGTGCACTGATATATTCTCTACCAGTCCAAATAAAAAAACCGCCTAATACGACAATTAAGCGGTCATCTCCGTTGGACTCCAAAGAATACTGTTATTCAGATTATATCATAATCATTTTGGAGGTACAACCGTGACTAATGAAGAACTCGTAAAAGCCTATCAAGATGGCGATAAGGAAGCCATGAATGATATTGTGGTCAATAATAAAGGTCTGGTAAATATGGTCGTTAATTCTTATTACAACAGTCTTGAATCATCCTTCCTTGACCGGGATGATCTTGAACAGATCGGATATATGGGATTAATGGAAGCGGCGAAGCATTTCGACCCTTTCATGGGGTTTAAATTCTCATCTTATGCCAGCAAGGCGATCATGGGTTATATTTCCAGAGGTTTGAGGGTTTCTACCCCTTGGGAGAAAAGAAGCGACACCAGCGGGGCTATGGCACGGGTGATCAGTGCTGACAGCTACTTACCCGGATCGGAAAGCATGACCTATATGGAAACGATTGAGGACCCAGACGCTCAGAACGATTTCCACAACATGATATGTGCCATGGATCAGGAAATACTTCACAGAGATCTGTTTGAGGTGTTGAATCGTGTTTTCAATCTTGATGACAGGCCCCGAAACGCCATTATTTTAAAGTACGGCCTGACAGGTCGACCGCATACATTTAAAGAGATTGGTGATGCTTATGGTACAGATGCCAGTTGTGCCAATCAATGGGTAAGAGCTGGGATCAGGCGTATAAGAAGCTCAAGTGCCGGTCACGCATTGAAACGGAAATACCTGGTCGAGTATAACCTGTCAACGGGGCGGGAAAGATTATCAAGGCTTGAATATAAAGACCCGGCTTATTATGTATGGGAAAGAATGCAGATGGAAAAGATGCTGGTCGTTAATCCTAATAACGGCTACATCACTATTCGATAGGGTCG
Source organism: Acetobacterium malicum subsp. dehalogenans DSM 11527 (assembly GCF_000472665.1). GTDB lineage: Bacteria > Bacillota > Clostridia > Eubacteriales > Eubacteriaceae > Acetobacterium > Acetobacterium malicum. The sequence goes on from NZ_KI421448.1 coordinate 163,062, forward strand.
TATACCCCCCACCTGCTTCTATGTGTTAATGGACCGCCATTCATTGGCTTGGGTTTCCTCTTCCGACTATGCGAACTTTGCGAAAGTTTTTTGCCATCAAATCAAGCGGTCACTTTATCTGAAAAATCAGATAAAGTCTTTTTTCCAATGTTTAAAAAAATTGTATGACAAAAATGTGAAACCAACTATCCGGAAAATCTGACAGTTCAAACTTTCGTTCAAAAATGAGCGAAAGTACCAGGGGCGATTAGGGACCGAAAAAACGGAAACCAATACTTAATTCCACAATTGGAATAAACACCAGCGTAAAATTGCGCCAATCTGGTAGTCGAAAATTCGACCGCCAAATGTCACAGCTGAATTTTCCGCTGTACCGGGTGTGCTTAAAATTGAGTAGTTACACCAGGACACGGATATTTTACCGACTCCACGGCTTGCCCTTAAAGTTCAGGGGTATCAGGGCGGAATTTTTGGTTATGATATGCACACACTGTTATTGCCACAAAATAACCCTCTGACAGCCTCTTACAGCCGTTTTTATATGGTGGTGCTTATGTTTGTACCTATGGAGTTATTGCCGGTAGGTAGCTAAACACGATGTACCCCGGATTAAGGCACACCAATTATAAAAAATGGTCTGGTACAGGTTATACCGTACCTGAAGATGTCCGCAATTTTACGGAGAGGTATCCGTAAGTTGGGGATACCCTCTTTTCAAGGTCTTACTAAGTTGGAAACCCCTTCGGGGGCCGGGGATCTGGCACCGACACGAATGACGGTAGCAAGTTACCAGCAAGTTAAATTAATCCCTCATATCTCGTTCCGCAATTTTGAGGAGCGAAACCGGATGTCAAAATCATTGACAGCTGAATTGTCAAGATTATTGACTTTACAGGCTTAGGCCGGATGTGCAGATCATGCATATCTGAAAAGTGCATAGTGTGCATTTTAGAACAGCACCCCACGGTGGACAATTTTGTCCGTCGTTTTGGGCTCAAATTTGAGCAAATAAAAAAGCCTAGGCGCTGGCCCGGGCTTATGTGTTAATCGGTTGTTTTTATGAGTTCCCCGTCTTCATCTACTTCATTAAATCCACCACCGTAATAATAACCTTTACTCTCAATGAAATCTATGAACTCGTCCCAAAACTGATAAATATCGACATTGTCATTTACTTCTACGATACCGGAAATCTTCATGTATCGGCTCATTGGCTTATCTGTTGGAAACGTGCAGCTTTTCCATAAGGGCATCCTGTAACACCCTGGAGAAATTGACGTTGCTCTTTTCGGCTTCAACATTCAGCCAATATGGAATCGTGCAATTTTTTCTGACTGCCCGGTCATCCAGCTTTTTCCGGTATGCTGTAAAATCCACATCAACCAGCGTAATGATATCATCATCAAACTCTTTTTCTGCTTTTACCGTTCCGGGTTTTGGTAACGGTTTTCCGTCATCCTCAAATGTAATACCCATCAGTTCAATGGCATCTCTGGCCATGAACATGGCATCGGCAACATCTTCACCTTGTGTGTTGATCTCAAAATCAGGAATGGTAACAAAATATCCATCATCTGTTTTTGAGATAACAACGGGATATGCAATTCTCATCGTTCTACCTCCTTGATAATCGGTTGCGGGACTGACAAGGGCTTTTATTTCAGCCCCCGCCGTTTAATGATCAACTTTGCTAGCCGTTCATTGATATCTGGATGTCTCGGCACTGGTTCATCATTGGTGCCATTGGTATAGATGTCATGATCCGCACCATGCCGCTTTAAATACCATCCGTTCTTTTCGAGAAGCTTAATTAAAATTCGTCGTTTCATCTGTCCCCTCCACTAATTATATTATACGCATTCAATGCGCATTTGTCAAGAGGTTTAATTGATGCTGCTTAATTAATTTCATGGGTTTATGACATTTACGACATTTACGACACGATCCAGAAAGTAAAAAAGAAGAGGTCTTTGTTGTTTGTTCCTCTTCTTACTGGCCCATAAAGATGTGCCGAATTTTCGACCGACCTATTGGGGCTCTGGTTCCTCTTCCAGGTATTCCATGATATCGCCCGGCTGGCATTGGTTAAAGCTTTTCCCCTGTATCCTCCATAATTAATTCAATATTCACCGTGCAACCCAAAGCCTTGGCGATATCTTTGAGCTCGTCTTCTTTGAAGTTATCACGTTTAAACTTCCCACTTATATTTTGTGGTGATTGCCCTATTTTTTCAGCAAGATCATTAAGTGACATATTTCTTTTCAGCATTGCGATTTTTATCTTTTCGGTCATACCCATTTAAAACACCTCCTTTCATTTAATATTATACTATAAAGTGAATTTAATCAATATTTATTTATATATTTAATTTTAAAGTTAAATAACTCTTGACATTTTTAACTTTTAAGTTTATAATTTAATTATAGAGTTAATGAAACATTGAAGGGAGCCACCACCATGTATAACCTATCAGAAATCGTCAGAGCCGCCAACAAACTGGCCACCACCGGATTAACCAAAAGCCAGGCATTCAAAAGAGCCTGGGAACTGGCTAAAGGTAAAACCCTTGTTGTTAAAGGCGTCACCCAGGGGAAGCGTCAAAAAGCCATTGACCACATGAAACATTATGATCCATCCGAAATCACCATCAGTCTTGAAAGAAACACCACCGCATACTTTGAAGCCGATGCCGTTGAAGTAGTCGCCACGATCCACGGCAATTCCTACTGTGTTGGATATCTGGCCTCTTCGGTTGCTGAATGGTTATCAAAGGTCATGGACTTTGGAACGGCCCTTAGAGGGGCATTGAAACAAATCGTCGGCGGTAATGGTTTTTATTATGGGTTGCGGATCAACGCAAAGATTGCATAAGAAGAGGTTTAACCACCTCTTCCAGAATAATTTCTTAAGGAGAAAGTAAAATGAAAGTAACTTTAACCTGGGATCAGTACAGACAGCTTGAATCAACGGTAACAGATATAACCCTGAAGTTGGAACGGGCGGCGTGTGTGATTCAAGATCTGACAGAAAACTATTTTGGTAGAACAGTCACCCGTGATGATTTATGGAAACTGGAAGCCGGTTTTCATGAACATCGGACTAAAGCGGATATTGTTTTTGATTATATCGCCGATTCACAAAAGCTTGTTGATCAGGCAGAGAAGCTATTAACCGGCGGTGACGTGCTATGAGTGAAGTTAAAGTAGTGATGAGTGACTTAGATCGACAGGATCTTATTGGTCATTTGAAAGATGATGTTGAAAAAGTCGTGTTATTGGGTAGTGATATCACCTGTGAATATCTGCCGATGTGCGGTGATCCCAGGGATTTGCCGGATAATGAAAAAACCAAATTTATGAGAGATCTTCTCTGGCAATACCACCGATATTCGATAACCATGGAATTACTCATGGAGCAGGTCTTTAAAATCAGAGATAAGGTCGATCAGCTCCAATAAAAAAGGACTCGTCAAAATTGAGGAGTCCACCCAGGCGGCGAGGGTCTACCAAACCTGCTGGCACAGGTTCTTTGCCGCCTGATATATAAATTTACATATACCGGGACGCATGATATCCAGGCCACCTCCCCAGGTGGTCTTTCTTTATGCCCCTAGGAGCTGATTTTGGACAATAACAGGGGGTTTAGCTTGTATGATTATGTGTGGAGAATTGACGCCGTTAAAATGGGCTTTAAAGGGCTAAAAGCAATAAAGCCCTGAGTTAAAATATTAATTTCAAATTATCTGTAATAGTTATACCTATAAATGGCTTTACAGAGGGAATATAAAACCCATATGTTGGCGACTGTTTGGCGACTATTTTAAATTTTAGTGTATTTTTTAGTTGTTATTCATGATCATTTATTAAAAGGTAAAACGCTAATATCGCATATTATCGGCATTTATTGAGTTAATGAAAGTTCATTGATTTTCACTTGTCTTACTGGCAGTCAGAAGGCCAGGGGTTCGAGTCCCCTCATCTCCACCAATTAAAAACGCATAAGAGAGCCGTTGAGGTTCTCTTTTTTTTATGCCTGAGGGTTGGTTGGGAGAGGTCAAAAACCCCTAGTCTGGTGCTTATTTGATGTTTATTTTTAAAAAAACTAAAGCCCAATAACAAAAGTTACTGAGCTTTACGGGCTTTTGTTACCAGGACATGGTCAGTCTTTTGATTCTCTAAGAACTTATGAGAAATATTTTGGCGAACTTCAAGTTATTCACTTTATATACCTGATCTTTCCGTTCATAATTCGTATTTATTTCCATTGTGAGTGTAAAATATTCAGTCATTGCACATATTTCATTTCTAATCATCAACGATTTCTGCTAAAATGAACATTAAAAAGATGTTGTTCACATGAAGGAGTCCAATGAAATCTCTGCATTCGGTTATTCAATCACTCAATCCCTATTCTGCTTATGATAAAGCGCAAACCGCAATCTTGCGAAAAACCCTGATGTGCGATAATATCAAGCGTTTAAAGATTATTGGGGTGATCGGCTCAGCGGTTAATCTGCTTTTACTTGTGTTATATTTTTTGAAAGATGGCTTTGAAGGACTAACCACCATCGAGGCCACATTACGAATCGCCTGGATTCTGGCCAGTATTATTTACATCTCCGGGGTTGGTAGCCCTCATTTTCCCGACACTGTGAAGAAAAGACAGTTTATTTTTTTCTATGGTGCCACTGGCCTCTGTCTGCTCTTTGCCAGTTTGATTACGGCCGTGTTATCCGTGGAACAGGGTTCCACCTTTCTCTATCTCATTAATGTATTGCTAATCGGCAGTTTTTTATACCTCTCACTACTGGAAATGATAGGTATTATCGCCCCTAGTTTTCTGGTTCTTGTCATTTCCATTATTTTTGCCCCCAGTTCGATCCTGATGACACAGGGTAATTTTATCAATGTGATTGCCAGCACGGCTTTCGCCGTTGTGATTGCCCAGACAATATTAATATCAAAATTAAAGCAGCTCTCCAGTACCCAGACAATCCTTGATCAGAAAAAAGAACTGGAATATCTCATCGATCTGGATGGACTGACCCGGATTCCCAACCGTCGCAAGCTGGAAAGCTATTATCTGAATCATCCTGATGCCCCATTCGCGCTGCTGATGGTCGATATTGATTATTTTAAGAACTATAATGACACCTACGGCCATTTACAGGGGGATCAATGTCTGATCCAGGTTGCCCAGTGTCTGCCGCACTATCCATTTGAAGGACTGACTACCCGGTACGGTGGCGAGGAATTTGTCACTATTGTCATACGCGACGATCTGACTGATACCGCAACCCTGGTTGAGGACATTCGCGCATCAATCGAAGCTATGCAAATCAGGCATGACGCCTCTGCTTTTGGGGTTGTCACTGTCAGCATCGGCTATGTTATCCACGCAACTGACCACCCCCCTTTAGAAAAGAACAGCGATCCCGTCGACAGCCTTGAAAGTTTCATCTTAAAGGCTGATCAGGCCTTGTATCAGGCCAAGGAAAACGGCCGCAACCAAATAAAACTTTATCAGGAATAAACTGCCTGTAATGAGCCCACCAGTCAGATTTATAAACGTATTTCTTCGCCCCAGTGTGCTACCAGTTTTTCCAACGAACAGCTGGCATTGGCAGGACTGGTAGATGGCAATTTTATGATTTCCTTGTTGGTTTCCTGATAACAATAGCGATTATACAATTCATATGCCTTACCGCCATTGGCATAAATGGTTTTGATAGCGGACTTATTCAATAATGCCCGGATATCATTCGGCACCACATTTTTAATGGAACTGTCGCTTGAGCCATTGATATCACAGGAATAGATAACATCCCAGACCGCGATATGATTTTCTGACAGCATCGTCTTTTGTTCTTCAATAGTACCAGGAGTTGGCCAGCCTGCCAGGGCACTGATGACTTTCCAGAATCTATTTTGAGGATGCTGATAGTAAAAACCGCTTGCTCTGGATTTTACCGACGGGAATGTCCCCAGGATCAGAATTTTTGATTTCTCATCATATACTGGTTCAAATGTATGGATCATCGACGTTTTTTCTCCCTTCGTTTCTCATCTAATATCATAAAGATTTAATCTTAAAACACCCGTGAATTTTGCCTCAGCAAGATTCACGGGTGTTTTGATTTTTCAGCTCCTTAAATCCGAATTGCCTGAGCCTCCGTCCATTGGGTAATGGTCTGATCCGGTGAATATTGATACAGATTAACGGTTTCAATGGCCGCACCAGCTTTGGGAGGGGTGATCACCACAAAGGTTCGGGTGGGGTAACCCTGGGCATTGTCAATCCAGGTTCCACTGTTGGCGTAAATGGTTTTTTGACTGTCGCGATTGGTCATGGCAATGACATCCGCCACATGGGTATGACCAAAAATAACAATCCGTTTGGAAACATCCAGATCAAAAAACTGCGTTTGCGCCTGACAATCGGTAAAAGCCGGCACTGCCGCCCGGGTGATCGCTTCGCTGACGGGGATTTTAACGGTTACGCCGTTGATGGTCTGACGCTCCTCCCAGGTATCCTGGATATTGTGGTATAGGGTCGCACTGATGAGACCGGTTTCTTTGTCTTGTTGAGGGATACAGTCATTAATGGAATAATTCTCGGTAAATCCATCAATATTGGTTTTTAAAACCTTGTCATCAAAGCTTTCCTTGACCGGCAATACCGATAAAATGGCTTTCCAGGTTTGATAATATAAATAGGCGTTAAATTGACTGGGGTCTTCTTTGTTGGGTATCATTTCCGGGAAGACATTATCCGACTGGGGGTGTCCCTCAATCACGCAGGTGGTGGCAATGCGGGTAAAGAAATAACCCGGTGGTAAAATAGTGGTCTCATCGTTGGTGATCGCCCGGTTTGAAATCGGATCGGGGGTACAGAAAAAATTGTACTTGTGGCCATGCTCAATGACAATTTCTGAATTGGGACCAGTGACATAGGTGCCCAGCCCCTGCAGTTCTGCTCTGGCCTGACTGATGCCCGGAAAAATCCGGGCCACATCGGCCTCAGTCAGCAATAAATCATGGTTCCCGGGAACATAGGTTACCTTGATTTCCCCAGCTTTGATAATGGCATTAAAGCCGTCGATGATGGCCTGATTATTGGCCGCCACCTGATCAAAGAACGCTGCTTTGGAATCCGGCATCTGATAATCCATCGGCAAAAACCATTCATCCAGCAAGTCGCCACCGATGACCAGTTCTTTGACATTGGGTGACTTTTTGACCTGAGCCAGGAAGTCAACCAGTGCCTGTTTGTTTTTTTCCAGCTCGGCAAAAGCCGAATCGACGCCCAGATGAAAATCGCTGGCTACAATAATTTGGGTTCGTTCTTCGTTCAATTCCGGGTTGCCAGATAAATCAAAGTCAATATTCGTGGCAAAATAGCCGACATAGTCACACCCCAGCGATGCTTTGTTTTTTGAGGATAAGGTGCTTTTGATGATAAGTTTGTATTCTTGCCCCTGGGCAAATCGGGTGATGTCCTTGTTATTGATACGGATGGATTTTGGATCATTGAGATCAATTTTTACCGCACAGGCTTCTTCGACCGGATCTCCGGCGCTATCAATGCGATACAGCTTCACCGCCTCAGTGATGGTAGCCGGCTCCAGCTCCTCACTGAATTTAAGCACAATAGTTTGAATCTTGTCATTTACTGGCGGGTTATCCAGCTCATCAGACATTAATACATTAGACTCGATGGTCATCTCTTTTGAGCCATCCTGGATTGATGTATAGGCTCCCAGAATCGAACTGGCCATCTTTAAACAGGCAAGGCTGAAATATTTCGTGGTTTTCATAATCATAACTCCTCGATAATTTATTTTAGGACGCGATCTTCGACAATACTGCCAATCTTATCATTTTAAAAAACAGTCAGAACTAACCCAGGGGTGCACTGACTGTTTCCAGTTATTTCCACATTATTTTTGCTTTCGTTTCTGAGCCTCTGCCATAATATTTTTTAGCGTCAGCAACAGCGGATTGCTCTGGCTGTTACTGAGGGCATCCTTGGAATAGGTCAATCCGGTCATCGAATTGGCTTCGCAGATATAATAAGTGTCGTTTTCGCCAAACAGAAAATCGATACTGCCAAAGTAGATATCCAGCACCGCGGCAGCTTGTTCGGCAATTTCCACCACCGCATCCGGTGGCGTAATAAACTGTAGATCGCCGCCCTGAGAAAGGTTGGATTTAAAGTTGTCGCCATTGTCGCGGATATAAGCGGTTGAAAATTTTCCACCGCTTAGCATAATCCGCATATCCCGGCCTTTCGAGGCGGCGATACACTCCTGAATCAGGATATGGTCATCAAAATTCATGGCGGCATAAATATCCAGAATATTCTCCAGTTCTTTTTCGGTTTTGATCTGGACCACGCCTTTGCCCTTACTGCCGTGCATCACCTTGACCACACAGGGCAGCCCCAGTTCACTGGCAATAAAAGAAGGTTTTGTTTTTGGGGTCATCAGCACCGTTTTAGGGAATAAAAAGCCCTGCTTGGCGGCTCCCAGTTTTTGAAAGGTCAACAGTTTGTCGGCAGTGTTGTTCAGACTTTCAGAACTATTGACACAAAGCACATCCAGGGATTCCAGCATTTTGACAACGGCCTTGCTATGATAGTTGTTACCGCCGAAAAAGGCTGACAGCGAAAAGTCCGGCACCTCTACCGCTTCACCACCGATAAAACAATGCTGGCTGTCGCCCGGTTCACACATCACCTGGACCTCACTGACGTCCACGGTTCGGATGTTGACACCCATCTTTTCAATCAGCGCAATAATCGTCTGGATCGACGGTTCTGCCAGAGTTTCATGATTAACTAATAGCCAGCCTAGCATGTTTGGCCACCTTCTCTCAATCGTTTTTTCCAGAGCGGTTCCGGTCGGTCCTTGACCTGTTTCATTAAATCCGCAAACATCACTTTGATGTCAAAGGCCACTCCCGGCATCGCATTGGCTTCACATAAATAGAAGGTATCATTTTCACCAAACAGAAAATCGACGCTGCCCATATTGATTTTAAGCAGCTGGGCCACCTTTTCAGCGGCCTCAATCACCGATGCCGGTGGGGTATATTCGACGATATGACCGCCCTTGGCCAGATTGGAACGAAAGCTCTTTTCATTCTGACGGATAAATGATTTGACAAACTTTCCATTGGCCAGAATCATCCGCAGATCGCGACCAGAAGATGCTTTGATACACTCCTGAATAATAATTTCATCGCCGATTTCACTGGCGGTACTCATACTGATCAGGTTATCCAGTTCTTTTTCATTATTAACCAGCACCACCCCCTTACCTTTGCTACCATGCATGACCTTCATCACCACGGGGTAGTCAAACAGTTTGCTGACAAAGGATGCTTCGGTATACTCGGTGACGAGCAGGGTTTTAGGAAAGCAAACCGCTTCAATCGACTCGGCCACCAACTGAAAGGTCAACAGCTTGTCGTCCACATTTTTGATGGCATCATATGAATTGATGCACAACACGCCCAATGATTCCAGCATTCGCAGCGCCGCCGAGGTATGGTAGTTTTTTTCCGTAAAGAAGGCTGCCACCACATAATCCGGCACCTCCATAATTTCGTCGCCCACATAAAGTTTTCCGTCAAAGTCATGGTCACAGACCACATGGATCTGCAGCGGATCAACCACCATCAGATCGACATGGAGCTCTTCCACCACCTTCATAATTTTCACAATCGAAGGATCTTCCATTTTTCCGGGATTTCTTAATAACCAACCTTTCATTTTAACCTCCTGAATTTTAATTATCTGATGCACTTAAATATAAATTGGCGTATAAACCACCCAGCTTCATCAGCTCGGCGTGACTGCCGACCTCTTTAATGTCACCTTCCATCATAAAAATAATCTTATCGGCATTTTTAATGGTAAAGAGCCGATGGGCAATAATAAAGGTGGTTCGTCCTTTCATCATCGCCTCCATCGCCTGGGTGATCAAAATTTCGGTTCGGGTATCCACCGACGAGGTTGCCTCATCCAGTATTAATACCTTGGGATCGGCAATAATCGTTCGGGCAATGGCCAGAAGCTGACATTCCCCCTCGGACAGGGTGGTAAAATCGCCACCGATCCGGGTCTCATAGCCCAGGGGCAGTTTTTTGATAAATTCGTCGCACTGGGCTTTTTTGGCCGCCGCGATAACATCTTCCCGGGTTGCCCCGCTTTTGCCATAAGCAATATTTTCTTCAATGGTGCCATCAAAAAGCCAGGTATCCTGAAGCACCATGCCAAAGGCAGATCTCAAGTTGTGTCGGGTCAGCTCTTTGACATCCAAGCCTTCCAGTAAGATATTGCCGTGATTGATTTCATAAAAGCGCATCAGCAGATTGACCAGGGTTGTCTTGCCAGCGCCACTGGGTCCTACCACTGCCAGGATTTCTCCCGGTTCGGCTTTTAGGGACACATCATGGAATAAGGTCCGTTCGGGAATATAGCCGAACTCAACGTTATTAAATTCAATGCTGCCTTTAGCATTGGCAACATCCAGAACTGCGGTACCGACATCTGCCTGTTCCTCTTCCCGATCCAGAAATTCAAAAATTCGTTCCGCTGCTGCCGCACCGGACTGGATAAAGTTCAAATTATTGGAAATCAGGGCGGTGGGGCTGGCAATATTATTGGCATAGATCAGAAATGCCTGAATTCCCCCGATGGTCAGGGTCCCGGTAATGACAAAAATCCCCCCCACCACACAGATGCCGATATAGGCCAGGTTATTGATCAACTTCATCAGCGGTGCACTGAGTCCCGAATAAAACCGCGAACTTAGATAAGATTTAAAAAACCGCTGATTGATATCATCAAATTTTTGTGCTGATTTTGCTTCATGATTAAAAGACTTCACAATTAAGTGGCCATCATAGACTTCTTCAATCAGTCCATTTAAGGCCCCCAGTTCCTGTTGCTGTCTTCTGAACAGCACCTGGGTCTTTTTGGTAATCAGTTTCATCACGAAATAAGACAACGGAATGGCAATAAAGAAGATCAGGCTCAATTGAACATTTAACACCAGCATCATCACAATAATCCCGATAATACTGGTGGCCTGAACCAGGATCTGGGTCAGATTGCTTTCCAGCGCTCCGGAAAGGGTGGTGGCATCATTGGTGACCCGGGAAAGGAGATCGCCGCGTTCACTCTGATCCAACACATTCAGCGTCAATTTATTCAGTTTTTCCTGAATATCTGCCCGCAGTCGCTTAATCGCCAGTTGCGACAGATAGGTGGTGCGCATGGTGGCGTAATAGGCAAACCCGGCGCTTAAGATATAAAGCGCAGCCAGGATAATCAGTTGCTGTCCAATATAGGAAATATCAATATCCGTATTTTTTGAAATACTGTCGGCAATACTATCGGTCACATCCTTGGTCACAACCGGCGCAAAAATCGCAAAAATGGTACTGGCAATCAAAGCCAGGGCCACAAAAAAGATAACATGTTTTTTATCCTTTAAATAATGACTCAGCCGCTTACCGATGGCACCAAAGCTGTATTTTCTTTTTTTTGCTTTCACAGTGATTCCTCCTTCCCATCGCTATAGGATTGGGATTTCAGAATTTCCTGATAAACCCGGCAATCTTCGATCAATTCCTCGTGTTTACCCTGGCCGACAATGGCACCATTGTCGAGCACTAGAATGCGATCGGCATGTTTAATGGTGCTGATCCGCTGGGCGACAATTAACACCGTTTTATCCCCAAATTTTTCGCGAATGGCTTTTCGAACCAGCGAGTCAGTTTTAAAATCCAAGGCTGAAAAGCAATCGTCAAAGATCGTGATCGGCGCTTTTTTGACCGCCGCTCGAGCGATCGAAAGACGCTGACGCTGGCCCCCAGAAAGATCCTTACCGCCCTGGGAAATGGTGCTACTAAGTTGCCCTTCCCGTTCATTGACAAAGTCAAGAGCCTGGGCAATCGCCAGGGCTTCAGTTACTTCTGCTTCAGTCGCCTGATCATTCCCGACCCGGATATTTTCCAGTACCGTGCCGCTGAATAACACCGATTCCTGGGGCACGTAGGCGATGATACTTCTTAAATCATGCTGGGTGCAATCCCGGATGTCAATGCCATCAATGACAACGGCACCAGCACTAACCTCATAAAGTCGCAAAATCAAATTGACCAGGGTTGTTTTCCCGGAGCCGGTGGCACCAACAATGGCGGTGATTTTTCCCGGCTCGGCAACAAAATTCAAGCGGTCCAGAACATTGATTTCGGCACCAGTATAACCAAAAGAGACATCTTTAAACTCAATTCGTCCGGTAATGTTTTCCAGAGTAGCAGGGTTTTCCTGATCCTGAATCGAGAATTCACAGTCCAGCACCTCTTTAACCCGGGCAGCCGAAACCGCCGCCTGGGGATAGGCCATTAATAAGGCCGAAACCAGGCCCAGGGCTGACATAAACATCAATACATATTGGATAAAGACCATCAGACCGCCCAGGCTGACGATTTGCTGTTGAACTTCTTCGGCCCCTAACCACAGAATAATCACCATCGTCAGATTCATCATCAACTGCATCAACGGCGCAAAAAAAGCTACTGCATAGTTTGCTTTGACGGCGGCTTGCATGCCTTCCTGGTTGGCCTTGCCAAATTTCTCGGTTTCATAATCCTGCCGGTTAAAAGCCCGGATCGCCCGTACCCCAGTGAGTTTTTCTTTCATCAGCAGGTTCAGCCGATCGACTTTTTGCTGCATCACCTTAAATAAGGGCATACTTCTGGCAGTGGTCAAGCCGATGATAATCGTCGTAATCAGAAAAGACCCCAACAACAACAACGTCAGGGTGACGTTTTCGCGAAACGCCATCACCAAAGCGCCAACTCCCGTGATCGGAACCAGTAGCAGTGACCGTAAGCCATTGATGACCACAATCTGCATCTGAGTGGCATCGGTGGTGGAGCGGGTCAGTAGGGTAGCTGCCCCAAATTGATTAAAATCAGTCTGAGAAAAATCTTTTACTTTGTCAAAGACATCGGCCCGGATCCGACTGGTAAAGGAAGCGGTGACATAGGCCGAATAGTAACTCGAAGCTACCATACAGACTGCCGCCACTAGCGAAACCCCCAGCATCATCGCGCCACTTTTTAGGATATAGGGGGTATCTCCCTGGGCGACCCCATTTTCAATAATATCCCCCATCATCGTGGGCAGATAAAGCTGGGCTGCTGCCTGGCTGAGGACAAATACAAATACCAGAATCATCTGGAGCCGGTAATCTTTTAAGTACCGGATAAGTAAACTGACCATCGGCTACTCCTTATCCACTAAGGCAAAGAAAAAGTTCTCTTTGACCAGCGTGTCAATCACCCGGACCGGTTTTAGCTGATTCGCGGAAATCCCCCGCATGATCATCAGATCACGATAGAGGGCATAGGTTTCTTCCTGAACAAAGGAAATCTCCGAGGGACTCAAAACGCCACTTTTTACCTTGGAGCCAATCGATGGATTAGCCTTGCCCAACTTTTCTTCCATAATTAGGCGATACGCATCATACCGTTCTTTGGGCAACGGTTTTTCTAATTCAATAAAGATCACATAACGACCCGGCGATACAGCCACATCGGCATAGACCGAATAATCCACCAGCTCGCAGTCGGTGGCTTTGGCAAATTCCTTAACCGCCCAGGAAATGCATTCTTCGGTGGTCTTTTCACCAGCGATGCTAACCATCTGATTGAGCCGGTAGACAAATTTGATCTTGGGACAGTTTTTATACCAACCGACCACCCGCACCACATCTTTGATCCGATAGCGGTAAAAGCCCGAGGTGTTGGTTAACACAATTTCATAATCCTTGCCGGTTTCCAGCTGTTCCATGGTCAGGGTTTCTTCCGAGTCTTCCTGATCAGCCGGAATAAACTCATAAAAGGCCGAGTCCGGAATCAGCACGAATTCCTGGGTTTCCATTTCATTGCAGATCGCCATGATTGACTCAGATGCTGCATAAATACTGAAGTAAATGGGAATGTCCCCCAGATAATGACGCATTTTATCAGTATAAACTGAAAACCCCCCACTGCCGATGGCATGAACAAAAGCCAGCTCGGGCCAGATTCGGGGAATGATCGGCGTCTCAAAACCTTTTTCAAATTCTTTTCTTAACTCTGCCGCCCGTTTGGGGTTCGGCTTAATCTGGGTCAGCAATTGGGCTTTAACGTTATCGGGTATTTTTATATCCGGATCGATGGTGCCTTTTTCGATATCATTCACAAGCAATTCCCAGTTTGTTTCCATGTATTTCATCAAGTCAGAAATACCGGTCATAAAGGCTGACACAATATAGGACAGATTTCGATCCATCAGCGCAAAGCGAAGGTGTGCATACTTGGTATCCATTATTTCGGTCGGAAAAACAATTTCCTTGGGCGAGGTGAACATCAGAAACAAAAGGTTTTTGATACTATAAACACCCCGCCCGGAAATAGACCCGGCAAACAAACCATTGGGCAGCGTTTCAAATTTGACTTCCATCAGATTTAGGCCGCGACCCCGTTTCCACTTTTTCCCCAGTGCCCGAGCAATGATGGCAAAACTGAACTGGGTGGCATACTCCCGATAAAGTTTAACGGTTTGCTCCGAAACCGGGATCTTCTTGGGATTATCCACACTTCCCGAGGTTAGCGCATAATGAACAATGGGATCCTTGGTCAGCAGATCTGTTTCACCAGCTATCATCCGTTCGATATAGGGGGCATAGTCATCATAAATCGAAAAGGGAACCATTTTTTTATAATCTTCAATGGTGGTAATCTGATCAAAATGGTAACGCTTTCCATATTCAGTATCGGCATTTTTTTTCAGCATGTCCAGCATCAGCTGTTTATTGATTTCTGGGGCATTTTCTGTTAAATAATCAAAATTTTCTATTTTTTTGTAACCCTTCTTAATATTAAGGGAATAGACCATCTGGGGGATTAATTTTATCATTTTTCGCCTTCCTTTGCCCAATGAATAATATTGCTTTTGTCCGGGTATTCTTTTACAATGGTCGGGAGCTTCGTCTGGTTAACATTTTTCCCCGGCATAATGGCTCGGGTGAACAGTGAGTCCCGGTAGCCGTCCTTCATCACCAGCACCTCCGGTGCTGCCAATATATTATCATTGCGTAATTTTTGATAATTCCGATTATCAACCATCAGATTTTTGTCCAGTGCCGTTTTGAACAACTCACTATCAAGTGTTGCTGAACAAGGTTCCAGTATAAATACCAGTTTTCGCTGATTGGCATCCAATAAAATCTGGAAAAAGCGAATTTCCTGGTTTTGTTGGGCGGACACCCTTTGAATGGATCCTTCAATCTCATAGATCATCAACTTCAAATTCTCGATGTCAAGGCGTTCAGATTCTTTACACACAAAAACGACTCTGGGAACCTGATTATTGATATCTGAGACATAGACAATATCCTTCATATTATAGCGATACAGTCCGGAATAGGAGGTGATAATCAGCTCGTAATAGCCTCCTTTTATTAATTCATGGGCCAGAACCGTTTCATTGTTTTTAGCTCCCACTGGCAAAAATTCAAAAAAATAACCAAAAAGAGCGAGCAATCCGGCTGGATCCTGGGCTTTATCTGGTATATTGAACTTTCCTTCACTGGCACCGTAGCCCCATTCTAAAAACTTCACCGTCTGAGGTAGATTTTTTTTAATATCAGCGACAATTTTTGCCGCACTGGCAGACATCCAACAGGACACAACCGAAAACTCCGGCCAGATCTCCGCCACATCGAGGCTTTTATTTTTCGCCAGAATTATTTTTAATTCTGCTGCCCGATCCGGGTTTGGCTGTAATTTTGACACCAGTTTTTCCCGTAGCACTTCATTTAAACTGATCTTTTTAGATATCTCACCGGTGCTGATATCTTCCAGCAAATCGGCCGCAGAGGCATTCATTTTTTTCAGCAAGATATTAAAGTGGGCAATATTACTGCAGACCACCCCAACCAGATTTTTTTCTTCCAATGCGTAACGAATCGTTAAATAATCGGTTGCTTCGTTACTCAGGTCTTTAGCCATCATCATTTCTGGTGGCAGCACCATTTTTTTCAGCATCTCGACCGGCATATCTTTAGCCGCCTGACCAGAAGCTGAGCCAATCGGGATGCCTCCTTCTGTCTTTCCATATTCTGAAGGATTGGCAATCGCCAGCACTTTTTTTCCCGGAACCATAACTTCCGGCGCCAGCATTAACAACAGGATCGCCCGAATCTGAGAAACCAGACCCTTGACCAGTTCGCCGTTTCTACTTTCCGGCAGCAGCTTGGGAACCCCGGTGGAGCCGCTGGTGGCAATAAAACTGGCGGCCGGTCCGTCAAAAAAGATATCCGCAGTCCCGCCTTTTAATCGGTCAATTTCTGCCTCCACCTGGGAATAGTCTGAAAAAGGCACCTTTTTTCTAAACGCATCGACAGTATCTATCTCAGCAAAACCAAATTTCTTACCAAACTCAGTATTTTGAGCAGATTTTAAAATATCCTGAAGCACACGCAGTTGTGTGACCTCAGGAGTATTTTCTGTTATGTAAAAGCTTTTGATTAATTTTTCATTGGGCATGTCCTTTAATAATTCAGGAATACTCTTGCCATCGTTGCCCGCAAAGATGGCACTGGAAAGCTCCTCCGGGATTCTATCTTTTTCCATTTTATCACCCTTATTCGATGGTTAAAATATCTGAAAACCCTGTCATATCAAACACTTCCTGGATCTCTGGTTTGACATTTTTAATCACCAGACTGCCATTGAGTGCTTTGGATTTCTTTTGAATCAGGAGTAAAACTCTTAATCCGGCACTGCTGACAAAATCCAGTCTATCAAAATCCAGGATCATGTTAAATCCTTCTTTGCTGTAATATGCTTCCATTTCTTTTTGAAATTCGGGAGAGGTGTTGGTGTCCATCCGACCTTCCAGTTCAACCACAAATATTTCGCCGTCTTGTTTTACATCAATTTTCATTTTAGTACCCTTTCTTTCTTTCGGATTAAAAAACGTAATCGTTAATTTTCATTCAGATCTGCATGAAATCCGCGAGCGTGCTGAATTTCAGCAGCGAAAACAAAAATAAGTCAACCATGTCATCGTCATACCATGCCCAGCTACTTTTTTTGTTATTTTTAATAGATAAAAGATTTCTTGCTTTGAATTTTAATTGATCATACCACAATAATTTGCCATGCGCAATTATAAAAGCGTTCAAAATGTAAACTTGTATTTAAATACAAAGTTGCTGCATGATCAAAAACTGTTTGTCGACTGTCTTAATAGGAAGACTTATGATGAGCTTGTCCGCCTTCTTGAGCCACGTAAATATTTTCGATACTTACTTTTCTTTTTATTTACAAATCAAATTTTCTTTTTACATCTTCGTTACAATCTATTTACATTAAGAATAATTTATGTTAGAATTACTACACTTAGAACAAATCTGAGTACCTATAATCACGATAAAAAAAATAAAATATACAAAAAGGGAAGGAATGTCATGAAAAAGAACTCTATTATTTCCATTATTATTATCCTACTTATCCTCCTTACCGCCATTTTGTTTGTTCGCGGCTGCAGTCAAGAAGGCAGTCAAATGAAAAATTATACCGTGGCGGGTACCTACACCGAAACAGCAACCTATCAAAGCGGGGAGATCCGGGTTTCCGGTGTCAACATTGAAAATGCTACCTTTACCGGTAACCTGACCGTTGTTGACGCGGTTGTCGACGGCGATATCCGGTTAACCAACTCCGCTGTTCAAGGAGAATTACTGGTAAAAGGAGGTGGCACCATTTATCTTGATGGCGGTTCCTACCAGAATATTACCCTTGAGAAGCAAGGAGTGAAAATTGTTTTGCTTGGCGAAGCAACGGTTGAAACCCTCACCACCAGAGTCGCGGCCAACATCGTGGTTGACAATCAAAGTAAGGTTAAAACCCTGAATGTCGACAAAGCGGCCAGCCGAACGGCCATCACGACCCAGGAAAATGGCACCATTGAAAACATCCAATCCCGTGGAGTCAGCGACATCGTCCTGAACACCCCGGCCAAACTGATTGGCTTTGGTACCAATGCCGGTGGCTCAACCCTTGTGACCAATGCAGTGGTTGAAAAAATTGTGGCTGAATCTAAAATAGCTCTCACTCTTAACGCCAATGTTGGATCCGTCTTGTTAACTGCGACTGGCGAAGGAACCAGCATCATCCTCGCCAACAATGCCGTCATCGCATCTCTGGCTACTGAAACCCGGGTCGAAATTACCGGTGAAGGCAGTGTCACCAGCGCTACCACCAACGATGTCTTGAACATTACCGGTACCATTACTCCGGATGTGATTTATATTACCACCAAACCAGTTGTCAGTGATCCCAATGGCGGTTTGATGGTCTCGACCAATACCAGCCGACCAACTGAAATCAATGCTGGGAGCAGCAGCTCCTGGTATTCAGAATCCAGCAGTTCCGGTTCAATTATTAATTCAAAATATGATGTGCCACCACTTAGCCCAGTGGATCCTGTTAATCCGCCATCACCACCATCACCGCCAACCCCACCTAGCCCACCGATTAATATTTCGGTAGAGGCGATTCAGGTAACACCGGTTGAAGCGGATGTGATTATGGGCAATACCTTAAAACTAAACACCGTTATTTTCCCGGCCAATGCCACCAATCAAACGATCATCTGGGAATCTTCCAATAACAATGTTGCCACGGTTACCAATGGGGTAGTCACACCAGTTGCCAATGGCGAGACAACAATCACCGCCCGGACTCAGGACGGCAATAAAACGGATACCAGCAAAATTACGGTTAAAACAAATATTGGTGCGGTCACCATGATCAATACCATCAACGCCGTTAATAACGGCATTTCCGAAACGATTGCTTACGACAGCAGCTACGCCTTGCCAGTTGTGGTGATTGTTCAAGGTCATGGCAGTGAAATCTTCCCCTGTTCCGTTAATTGGACCCCCAATACGGTCGATACCAAAAAGGTCGGTGAAACAACCTATACTGGAACCCTGGTGATGCCGGCTGGCTATGTCAACCTGAATAATATCCAGGCCACCATTGCTCTCACCGTTTTGGCCCAACCGGTGATAACCGCCAGTTCCGAGCTGTCATCCCAGCGTCTTTATTTAAATGAAGATCCGGCTCCCGTCTTTGTAGAGGCCAATGTAACTGAGGATAAAACCTTAACCTATCAATGGTCTTTCCGGACTGGTGATGTGGAAACTCCCCTACCGGAGGTAACCGGCCCAATTTATGACCCACCAGTCTCAACAACCCCGGGTACCGTCTATTATAGCTGCTTGATCTCTTCGGAAAATGCTGAGCCCGTAACCGTGTTAGCCGGTACTGTTGTAACCAGCGCTGAACCGGTTGTTTTACCGGAATCATCCAATCCCGTTGCCCCTACTGATGAAGTCAGCCCGGCTGATCCCATCACTTCAACCGATTTGTCGGAAATGCCAACCATCAATGCACAACCGACCAGCATTTCACAACTGACCGGGGTGGCTCTGGCTACCAGTTTGGCTCAGGCCACCCGGACTGCCCAAGCTGCTCTTGGTACCCCTAAAGCGGATGCTACCACAGCTTCTTTCACAGTGGATGCCAGTATCAGTGACGGCGGTGAACTCTCCTACCAGTGGTTCGAAAGCACCGATGCTGTTAATGCCGATGGCAAGCCAATTGACGGCGCCACCGATAAAACCTTTGAAGCCGATGTTTCTGGTCCCGCTGGTACCACCTACTACTATGTCGAAATCACCAATACCAAAGCGGGCTGCCTGCCGGTAACCGCCGTCAGTGTCCCGGTTTCGCTCACCGTCGTCTAACCAATTAAGAAAAATAAAAAAAGAAGTGGTCACCTTTATTAGATGATCACTTCTTTTAATTTTGGATCAAGTAGTACCGACAATTGTTACATCATGATGTACGCATCAGAGCGGACACGGCAGTGCCTGTCCGATTCTGCGCGCAGGCAACGAGCCAATCATAAGCTTGCTTGTAGTTGGCGACTGCCCGCGACCAATGCGAAAGGAGCAAAGCGGATTTCGCATGGTGCGGCGAACAACAGATTAACAATTGGTCGGTACGGCAGTTGAGAGCTAATCTAAAAGCTGCTAAAGCTTATTCCATTTCGACGATCAGCTCGCCGGATTGGACACTTTGTCCGTCAGATACGTAAATCCGTTTGACCTTGCCATCTTCACTGGCAACCATTTCGGTTTCCATTTTCATGGCTTCAACAATAACCAGGGCCTGATTTTTTTTCACTTCTTCCCCTTCATTAACCAGTACTTTCAGAACGGTTCCGGGAATACCTGATCCGATCTGCTTGGGATTTTTGGGGTCAGCCTTCAACATCGTAACCTTCTGCTTAGCTGAGAGACTGCGTTTATCTTCAACATGGATCTCCCGACGGAAACCATCAACTTCGAACATCAGTGGACACATGCCCTCATCGTTGGGCAATCCGATGCTGACCAATTTGATGATAAAGCGTTTTCCCTTGGAGACTTCCACGTCAATAACTTCTCCAACCTTGAGACCATAGAAGAAGGCATGGCTTTCCATCCGCATGAAATCGCCGTATTCCTGAATAAATTCAACATACTCTTTCATAACCTTAGGATATAGGGCAACACTTAAGGCTTCCCGATCACTCAGTTCACAACCGAATTCTTCTTTAAAATCTTTTTTAATTTTATCAAAATCTTCATCCGGCAACAATATCCCCGGACGAACGGTGATCGGTTCGATCCCCTTTAAGACAATTTTTTGAAGTTCAGGATCAAATCCGCCTTCCGGTTGGCCAATCATTCCCTTGTAGAAATCGACCACCGAGTCCGGATAAGATAATTCTTTTCCTTTAGTTTTTATATTATCCACAGTCAAATCATTTTGAACCATAAAGATGGCCAGATCGCCAACTGTTTTTGATGACGGCGTTACTTTAACAATATCACCCAGCATCAGGTTGGCTTCCATGTATTTCTCTTTGACTTCTCTAAATTTATGTCCTAAACCAAAGCTTTCCACCTGGGCTCGCAGATTTGAATATTGTCCGCCTGGTATTTCCAGCTTGTAAATCTCAGTCGATCCGGATTTCATTTCTGATTCAAATTTACTATAAACCTGACGGGTGGTACCCCAATAATCCGATAGAATCTGTAATTCATCTTCATTTAAACCAGTGTCCCGGGGGGTATTCTTAAGCGCGGCTACAATCGAATTAAGGGCCGGTTGCGAGGTTAATCCGCTGATGCCGTTCAATGCTGCATCGGCAATATCAGCCCCAGCCATTTGACCGAAGAGCACGGTTGCAACCCCATTACCGGTGGTATCATGGGTATGCAGATGGATTGGCATACTGACTTCCTGTTTTAAGGCTTCAATCAGCTTATAGGCGGCTCCCGGTTTTAATAAACCAGACATATCTTTGATCGCCAGAATATGAGCTCCGGTTTTTTCGATTTCCCGGGCCATTCTCAGGTAGTAATCCAGATTATATTTAGTTCGCGATGTGTCTAAAATATCGCCGGTATAACAGATGCTGACTTCGGCAATCTTATCAGTTTTTAATACCTCATCAATAGAAATCTTCATCCCTTCCATCCAGTTCAGAGAGTCAAATATACGGAAAATGTCAATCCCGCTTTTGGCCGCTTCCTGAACGAAGGCCCGAATCACGTTATCCGGATAGTTTTTGTAACCGACGGCATTGGCGCCCCGTAGCAGCATCTGGAATAAAATATTGGGCACCCGTTTGCGCAGCTCATCCAGTCGTCGCCAGGGCGATTCTTTTAAGAACCGGTAGGAAACATCAAAGGTTGCTCCCCCCCACATTTCAAGGGCAAAGAGATCCGGTGCCAGCGCTGCTGTTTCCCGGGCAATCTTAATCATATCGCGACTTCTGACCCGGGTGGCTGAGATCGATTGATGGGCATCCCGGAAGGTTGTATCAACCAGCAGTAGTTTCTCCTGATCTTTGATCCATTTTACCAGACCGTCAGGTCCCCGTTCGTCCAATATCTGTTTGCTGCCCCGGAATTCGGTATCCACTGGAATAGTAGGGATATAGGGTTCATCAAAATCCGGTTTGTTTCCAAATGTTTCATTAACAATGATGTTGCCAAAATACTTGAGGACGTTGGAGGCTTCACTTTTCTGATCTTCGATTTCGAACAGTTCGGGGTGATCATCAATGAATTTGGTGTCACATTTTCCGCCAATAAAGGTAGGATGCTGAAGCACATTGATAAGAAAATCCTTATTGGTCTGGACGCCTTCAATTTTCATTTCTTTCAGAGCACGCAGCGCTTTACGGCGAGCATCTTCAAAATTTCTGGAAAAAGAAGTACTTTTGACCAACAGGCTGTCATAGTAGGGTGTAATTTCGGCACCGGTAAACCCATTGCCGCCATCAAGACGAATCCCAAAGCCGCTACCGGTTCGATAAACATCCAACCGTCCGGTGTCTGGCATAAAATGGTTTTTGGGGTCTTCGGTGGTGATTCGACACTGGATCGCCGATCCTCGGGTTTCAACCGACTCTTGACTGGGGATCCCGATTTCGACCGAATCTAACGGTAAGCCCTGGGCAATCAAAATCTGGGACTGAACCAGATCGATGCCGGTAACCAGCTCGGTGACGGTGTGCTCCACCTGAATTCGGGGGTTCATTTCAATAAAATAGTGATCGCCCTTTTTATCAACCAAAAACTCGATCGTTCCGGCATTCCGGTAATTGACTTCTTTAGCCAGTTTGATGGCATCTTTACAGATCGCCTGGCGCTGTTCGTCATTAATGCTTAAAGATGGCGTAAATTCGACAATTTTCTGGTGACGTCGCTGGATCGAGCAGTCCCGCTCAAAGAGATGAACGACATTGCCATGGTTGTCTCCCAGAATCTGTACTTCAATATGTTTGGGCTCTTCCAGATATTTTTCGACAAAAATAGTGCCATCGCCAAAGGCTTTCGTTGCTTCACTGGTTGCTGAATGGAATTCTTTTAAAAGATCCTTTTCTTCCCGGACAATTCGCATGCCCCGGCCACCGCCGCCAGCGGCTGCTTTTAAAATAATCGGATAGCCGGCTTTTTGGGCAAACTCCAGGGCTTCAGAATCCGAAGTGATCGGTTTTTCAACTCCGGGAATGGTGGGGACATTGACACTCTTGGCAACAATTTTCGACTGGATCTTATCGCCCATTTTCTCCATCATTTCGTGGGTTGGTCCGATAAAGACAATCCCTTCTTCTTCACAGCGTTTTGCAAAAAGTGGGTTTTCGGCAAGAAAACCATAACCGGGATGAATGGCGTCAACCTCTTTTTTCTTGGCCAGAGTAATGATCTTGTCCATATCCAGATAGGCTTCCACCGGACCACTGGTGCCGGTGATCAGATAAGACTCGTCGGCCTTGGTTCTAAAAAGAGACAGCTTATCTTCTTGTGCATAAATTGCCACGGTATGAATCCCCAGCTCCTGACAAGCCCGGATTATCCGGATGGCAATTTCTCCGCGATTTGCGATTAGTACTTTATTAAACTTCTTCATCTTTCCTTCTACTTTCTCGTATGCATTTTTATGCATCCTAATTCTCATCTGCAAAAAATTAATTGTAGCTATTATATAAAATTGTACGGAATTATTAAAGCTATTTTTTCAGGAATATTAAATTATTTTTTTCTGCCGCTGATTCGGATTCAATTCAGCTTGATTTTACTCTTAAATCGATTTTTCGTCACTTCTGCTTAATGTTTTCTTTAGTTAACTTTTCAGTTGTAATGCGGCTACGATATTTCATGACCACAGCAACACCGGTCTTTTTTGCCCCCCGGACAATTTTTTTGGGGGCGCGTTTACGAGGGGCCGACTTGAATCGAGTTTCATCTATTTCTTTTTCTCTGGCTTTTTCGATCCGTTCATTTTCCAGACGTTGAAACCCATACCGTCTTTCGGTCTCATCTTCCATTTTCTGATTGTCGGAATAGAGGGTCCCGGAGAGCCGTCTGACGATAAAATAGCCCGGAATCACGATAACCAGCACAATAATAAGCATTCCGATATCCATATCTATTTGCCTCTTTCGCCCATTTCTTTTTTGTCAATCCAGTCTTTCTGATACTCCTTACTGGAGACCAGAATCTCCTGTAGAAAGCGTTCATACTCTTTGGTATAGTTCTTATTTTGCAGCTGGATCAGGTTCTTCTGCAACATTTTTTCTTCCCGGTTTTGATCGAATATATTACCGTTATTACTGAATTTATATTCAGCAACAGCCTGGATACAATCCATTCGCTGCTCAAATAGAACCCGCATCTGAGCATCAATCTCATCTATTTTATTCCTGATTTCATCTAATGATTTCAATCGCGACCTCCTTAAAGTAAAAAATCTGCCATACAGATGGCGATGGCGGCTTCGACCACAGGAAAGGCTCTGACGACGATACAGGGATCATGACGACCCTGTATCGTCAGGGTCGCATCTTTTCTTTCGCTCAGATTAATGGTCTGTTGTTCTTTGCCAATGGAAGGCGTCGGTTTAAAGGCCACCTGAAAAACAATGGGCATCCCGTTGGAAATACCACCGTTGATACCGCCATTATAATTAGTAGCTGTTTCAATCTGCCCGTCATTCATTCTCAGGGCATCGTTGGCTTGGGAACCGCGCAGGCTGACCACTTCAAAACCAGCCCCAAAGGTCACACCTTTTACTGCCGGTATCGAAAACAACAAAGCGGATAAGCGGCTTTCAATGGATTCGAAAAAAGGATTGCCAACTCCCGGTTCCAGACCGGTGATAAAACCTTCGACCAAACCGCCGATTGAGTCTTCATCTGCCACTGCCGCAATGATGGCCTGTTTCATGGCATCTTCAAGATTGGCATGATAAAGAGGAAAGGCGGGATTTTCAAAGCCCTTGATCAAAGTTTTATAAACCCGCCAATCACGAATCGGTTCATCTTTGACATCACCAATCGAGACAATCCGACTGCCAATTCCCAGCTCTGGTCTGATCGCGGTCAGGATCTCTTTGGCGATGGCTCCGGCAAAAACCAGCGGTGCCGTCAGCCGGCCGGAAAAGTGGCCACCGCCCCGGTAGTCCTGAAAGCCGCCATATCGGGCGTTGGCGGCATAGTCAGCATGGCCCGGTCGCATCAGATCTTTGGTTTTGGCATAATCGCCGGAACGGGTATTTTCATTGCGAATCAGCCCAGCTAGCGGTGCGCCGGTGGTTTTGCCATTGAAAATGCCACTGAGGACTTCAATTTGATCCCCTTCTTTGCGGGGCGTCGCCAGGGGATTTCCCCGGGCAGCCCGGCGGTTCAGTTCATGCTGAACCCGTTCCAGATCGATGTCGATTCCTGATGGGAGTCCATCAATGACCGCGCCAATGCCATGGCCATGGGATTCACCAAAAATCG
Organism: Acetobacterium malicum subsp. dehalogenans DSM 11527; assembly: GCF_000472665.1. GTDB lineage: Bacteria > Bacillota > Clostridia > Eubacteriales > Eubacteriaceae > Acetobacterium > Acetobacterium malicum. The sequence goes on from NZ_KI421448.1 coordinate 188,541, forward strand.
ACACTTTAAATTTATTTCCCCATGTCGAGCCCAATCCACTCACCTCCCATTGCTGTGAAATCTTCCCAAAAATGCGGGTAAGATTTATTGACGGCTTCAGCACCGTCCAGGATAACCTTGCCGTCGGCACAAATCGATGCGATCGCCACAGCCATCGCAATCCGATGATCATTATGGCTCTCGACATGACCTCCAGTGAAGCCATCAACCCCATGAATCACCAGTCCATCGGCGGTTTCTTCAATATTACCGCCCAGTTTGTTGAGTACATCGGCAGTGGCCATCAACCGGTCGGATTCTTTAAAGCGCAGCCGCTCACCATTGACAATCGTGGTAACACCTTTACTCAGACTGCCAACCACTCCTAAAATCGGAACCAGATCCGGGCACTGGGATACATCAATGACGGTTCCCTGAGTTTGCGATTTCTTGACAATCAGTCTGTCTGCTTGAACACTGATCTCGCCACCCATTTCTTTTAATATGTCAACAATGACCTTATCACCTTGGTGCGACGCATTGTTTAAATCTCGACAGTCCATCATTTCACCGATGGTACCTGCGACCAGCCAGAATGCTCCCTGGGAAAAATCGCCTTCGACCCGATAGTTGCCAGGAGTGTAGGCCTGATTGCCCGTGATCAGAAAACGTTGATCATTGTCATTGACGATCTCAATCCCAAAATGCTTTAAAACGTCCAGGGTGATGTCAATATAGGGTTTAGACTCCAGCTTTGAAGTCAGTTCAATCACCGAATCTCCGGCAAGCAGTGGCAAGGCAAACATCAGCCCGGTAATAAACTGGGAACTGACGCCGCCATCAATCTTATAGACGCCAGGAGTCAGAGAGCCTTCCATCACCAGGGGTAAATCCTGGTTTTTTTCTAAATGTTCATATTTAATTGCTTTTTCGGCAAATATTTCATAATACGGCTTCATCGGGCGGGTAACCAGACGCCCTTTTCCGGTAATCACCGCCCGTTTCGGCTGGAGCAGCACAATCGGGACAATAAACCGCAGGGTTGATCCCGACTCATTGCACTGAATCGTCTCTGTCGCCAACGCCAGCGGATCACAGCCCTGAATAGTGAGCGTAAAACGCCCGTTTTGCTCTTCCTGATAAGCAATGCTGGCCCCCAATGCTGTCATCGCATCACAGGTCGCAATCATATCCAGGGACATCAGCACATTTGAAATCACGCTCTCGCCCTTAGCCAGCCCCGCCGAAATAATCGCCCGGTGACTCACACTCTTCGAAGGCGGTATTTCCAAACTGCCCGTTAATATCTTAGGTGTAATCTCTATCGTTCTCATTTTCTTCCTCTTAATTTCTATTATCTAAACAGTTCGATGGCCTGGGGTTTCTGGATCTTAACAATCTGAGCCTTGCCGATTTTTTCCAGGGCACAGATGTAAAGGGAGTCATTCTCAAATTTCTTGTCCGTAAACAGTATTTCCTGAACCTTGTCCAACGGCATTTTCGGCAACTCCGTGGGCAATCCGTAATTCTCCAGGATCTCGATAATATTGGTGTAGGTGTCCTTCTGGCTGATCCCCTCGGCGACGGTTTTTTTGGTGATCTGAGCCATGCCAATAGCCACCGCTTCACCATGCGAATATTTTTTAAATTTAAAATACGTTTCCACCACATGACCGATGGTGTGACCAAAATTCAAGATCCGCCGCAAGCCCTGCTCATGTTCGTCGGTTTGAACCACATCCCGCTTGATCTGACAGCATTTGGCAATGATATCTTCCATATCTTCGACCAGATCCTCATAATAAGCATAACCCATTAGCTTCACAAACAGCGGTGCACTACTAATACAGCCGTATTTGATAACCTCGGCCATGCCATCAACCATATAATGATCTTCCAGGGTTTCCAGGAATAAGGGATCAATGATGACAGCCTTGGGCTGATGGAAAGCCCCGACCAGATTCTTCCCATAATCCATATCAATTCCGACTTTTCCGCCCACACTGCTGTCAACCTGAGCCAATAGTGATGTCGGCACCTGGATCAGATCGATGCCGCGGAGATAGGTCGCGGCACAATAACCGCCCAAATCGCCAACCACACCGCCACCCAGGGTCAGAATGGCGTCACTGCGGGTAATATTGCACTTAATCAATTCGTTATAAATCTCCGCCGTTTGGGCCAAACACTTACTCCCCTCCCCCGGCGGAATGACAATGCTGTAAACCTTGGGACCAGCCTGGCGGACCTGACGTTCGACCTCGCTTAAATATTCTTTGGCCACATTTTTATCGGTGATAATGACCACCTTATGATACTGGGAAAAGAGCGCTTTCATTTGGGACAACCGCCCTTTAATACCTTTTTCAATAATAATGGGGTACTGATGTGTATTCTCTGTTTTGCAAATTAATTCCTTCATTTTCTCGGCTCCTTTAAAATCTTAACGTCTATTATATCATAGTTTTTTCAATTTAAAACCATAAAGCACTTTCCCACCCTTAAAATAGTTTGAGTATTGTCTACACCTGTCTTTCAAACAAAGACAGATTAATTTATAAAAGAACCGCCTTAAATAAGACGGTCTGAAGTTGTCGATAAACTACCGTACCGACCAATTGTTAATCTGTTGTTCGCCGCGCCATCCGAAATTCGCTTTGCTCCTTTCGCATTGGTCGCGGGCAGTCGCCAACTACAAGCAAGCTTGTGATTGGCTCGTTGCCTGCGCGCAGAATCGGACAGGCGCTGCCGTGTCCGCTCCGATGCGTACAACATGATGTAACAATTGTCGGTACTGGGTTATCTTTTTTGATAGTCTGGAACCGCATTAAATAAGACGGTCTAGTGTTTATCGGTCTTCCTTGAAATAGTTTTTACCCAGCCAGGCCGGTTCTTTTTTGTTGCTGCTCTTGCGCATCGAGGTAAAGATCAACACAAAGACCGTTGCCAAGTAAGGCAGGGCGGTAAACAGGTAAATAGAAACCGGCAGGGTGTATTGCTGGAGCCAGAAACTGGCAATATCCAGGGCCCCAAAGAAGTAAGCTCCCAGCAAAGCTTTGCCCGGATTCCACATCGCAAAGATAACCAATGCCACTGCAATCCAGCCCCGGCCGCTGACCACATTGACCGGATAAATACTGATATATACCAGTGATAAAAAAGCGCCACCAAGGCCACACAGAGCCCCGCACAGGGCGATGTTGAAATATTTATACTTATCGACCGGAATACCGCTGGCATCCGCCGCGACCGGATTTTCACCGACCATCCGGGTATTTAAGCCCCACTTGGTTTTGTAGAGGTAAATATAAATGGCAATCACCAGAAAATAGGAAAAATAGACATAGATGCTCTGGTTAAAAAAGATCTGACCAACGTAGGGGATGTCCCCCAATACTGGCAGCTTAATTGGTGCAAAAAAAGTCGTGATCGCCTCTGGTACTTTCTTGCCGACAAAGTTTTTACCAAAGAAAGCGGCGAAACCAACTCCAAAGATACTAAGCGTTAGGCCGGTAACAACCTGGTTGGCTTTTAAACTGATGGTCAGAAACCCATAAATCAGGGCTCCGGCGGCTCCGGCAATGGCGGCGCAGAATACTGCCGCATAGGGATTACCAAAGGTAAACCCGGCGATAAAACCAACTACCGCCCCCATCTGCATCATCCCTTCGACCCCCAGATTCAGGTGACCAACTTTCTCGGAAATAATTTCGCCCAGAGTCGCATAAAGTAAGCAGGTCCCGGCTTTAACTGCCGCTGCCAAGAAAAAAATAAATTCCATTTATGCAACCTCACTTTTCGTTTTATCAGAAACAAATCGATACTGCAAGACAAACTCACTGCCCAAAATAAAGAACAGAATAATCGCCTGGATCATTTCGGCTACCGAGCCGGGAATCTGGAACGCGGTTTGAATATAAGAAGCCCCCTGCAATAGTACCGCAAAGGCAAAGGAATTGACCACCACAAACGGCACCTTAAGCCCTGACAGCCAAGCTACGATGATGGCGGTAAAACCTAACCCACCGGTAATTTCAGTTGACAACGCACCGCTGACACCGGTCGTCTGCATCATCCCCACGATCCCGCATAAGCCGCCACTGACCAACGCGGCAATAATAATCGTTTTGGTAACATTGATCCCAATGTATCGGGCCGTATTTTCACTTTCCCCCAACACCGCAATTTCAAAGCCGATTTTTGATCGATTCATAAAATAATACATCGCCAGAACAATAATAACTGCCATCAGAATGCTTAAATTGAAACCGCCGGCACTGGGGAGCAAAGCGTTTTCGGGGAGATTGGCAATTTTCGGCATGCCGTTGGCAGCCGGGTCCTTCCAAAAATCATATTGCAATGCCGTTACCAACGTCAAAGCGATGTAGTTGAGCATCAGTGTAAACAAGGTTTCGTTTGTTCCGAAACGGGCCTTGAAAAATGCCGGGATCATCAGCCAGACTGCCCCAAATGCAAAAGAAACCACAATCATCAGTAATAACATCAGCGGCAGTGGCAAATCCGGCAGCAGCCGCACCACCAGAGTGGTTCCCACTGCCCCCATCAGAAACTGTCCCTCGGCACCGATATTCCAGAAACGCATTTTAAAAGCGACCATCACCCCCAAAGACAATACCAGCAAGGGTACCATTTTTTCGATGGTGGCAGCAAAGCGATATAACGAACCAAAACAGCCCTGAACAATCCCAATATACAATTCAATCGGATTAGCCCCGGCCACCAGCACAATAATCGATGCCACTGCTAACGCCGCCAATACGGCCGAAAGCCGAACAACTATTTTCTCCCGCGTTTTGGGGACATCTTTTTTTACGATATGGAGCATCCTGCTTCTCCTTCATTCATTACCCCGGACATCATCAATCCAATGGCTTCTTTGGTGGTTTTTCTGGGATCCACAATCCCCGTTACCCGACCTTCACACAAGACCATGATGCGGTCACAAAGACTCATTAATACATCCAGATCTTCACCCACATACATGATCGGCTTCATTTTTACTTTTTGTTCATTGAGCAATTCGTAGATTATCTGTGATGACCCCACATCCAGGCCTCTGGTCGCATAAGCGGTCACCAGCAGTTTTGGTTCCAGTTCAATTTCCCGGCCCAGCAAGACCTTTTGAATATTACCGCCGGAAAGCAGACTGACAGCATGATTCTCAATCGCCGGCGTGGAAACATTCAGCCGCTCAACCAAAGCTTCAGCCTTATCCCGGGATACTTCCCGGGAAATGCCCATGCCTTTTTTGTTACGGTAATCCTTCAATAAGACATTATCGATAATATCCATGGAGGAAACCAGACCCATCCCCAGGCGGTCCTCTGGAACAAAGCTCAGGCTGATCCCCATTTGACTGATTTTCTCAGGATTCTTGCCGACGATGTTTTCGCCTTCAAAAATAATTTCGCCTGATTTAAGATGGTAGAGCCCGGCGATCCCTTCGCATAGTTCTTTCTGGCCACTGCCGGCAATTCCGGCGACGCCAAGAATTTCCCCAGCATAAAGATCAAAGCTGACATGATCCAAAATATGAACCTTGTTCCGGTCGATGGCAGTGATATCTTTAACTTCCAGACATTTTCCACCCCGCTCCACCGGAACATAGGGAACATTAAGTTCCATCATATCACCAACCATCATCCCGGCCAGTTCCTGGGGGGTGGTTTCTGCTTTGTTCACCGTCTGAATGGTGGTTCCTTTTCGCATAATCGTAATCCGGTCGCTGATTTCCATGACTTCTTCCAGTTTATGGGTAATAATTATCACCGAACAACCGGTTGCCACCATTTTTTTGACGATCTCAAAGAGGTTCTTAATTTCCTGAGGCGTCAATACCGCGGTGGGTTCATCCAAGATTAATATATCCGCACCACGATACAGAACCTTGAAAATTTCCAGGCTCTGCTTCTCCGCAACTGACATTTCGTAGACCTTTTTATTGGGATTAATATCCATTCCCAATTGAGCAATCAATTTCCCCATCTCATCTAAAATCTTTTTCTTGTTTAAAAAAGGGGTTGTTTTACGACTGCCGGCGGCAACGTTTTCCATGGCCGAAAAAACATCAACCAGTTTGTAGTGCTGCGGCAACATCCCAATACCCAAATCCAGAGCAATCTTGGGGGAACTGATGTTGACCAGCTGCCCCTTCACTTCGATCTGTCCTTCATCCGGCATATAAATGCCATTTAAGACATTCATCAGTGAACTTTTACCAGCTCCGTTTTCTCCCAATATGGCATGTACTTCTCCCTTTTTTAATGAAAATTCCACATGATCCAGGGCTTTGACTTTACCAAAAACCTTTGTGATGTTTTCCATTTTAACGACATAATCATTGTTCATGTTTTCACCTTTACTAAAAATAGCGGACAGAGCCCAAAGGCTCTGTCCGTTATACTATTTGTACTATTTTAAACTACCAACAACATTATCAACAAACCAGTCCATACTTAACAGTGCTTCATCGGTCATCTTAGTTCCGGCCGATACAATAACTGCACCAGTCTGATCTTTTAGTTCACCTGAGAAAATATTCAGCTGTCCAGATTTAATGGCGGCTTCGGCGGTGTCGACTTGTGCTTGTGCAGAGCCTGGAGCTAATGCTGTCAGGTCATCCAGTAACACAATTCCATCATTCATTCCACCCCAGTATTGCTGAGATTTCCAGGTTCCGTCAATAACAGACTGAACCGAATCGGTGTAGTAACCGCCAAAATCCCAAAGCGGTGCGGTCATATATACTTCTGGCATGGTTGTGGCCGCACTTAAATCATAACCAATGGATAATTTACCCGCTTCTTTAGCGGCTTCCATGGTTGCTGTTGAATCCTGATGCTGAGCTGTTACATCACAGCCTTGTTGGATCAACGCTTCGGCAGCTGCTTTTTCAACGGTTGGATCATACCAGGTGTTGGTCCAGGAAACATTAACAGTTGCTGCCGGATTTACTGATTTTACACCCAATGCAAAAGCGTTGATTCCACGGATAACTTCTGGAATCGGCATTGCCGCTACATAAGCTATTTTATTTGTTTTGGTTGTTAAACCAGCTACAATACCAGAAAGGTAACGGGGTTCTTCAATTTTTCCAAAGTAAGTTCCCATATTATCAGATGTCATATAACCTGAACAATGTTCAAATTTTACATCCGGGAATTCTTCAGCGGCTTCGACCATTCCATCCATGAATCCATAACTGGTTCCATAAATGATGGTACATCCCTGGTCAACCATATCTCTGATCGTCGAAACAACGGCGCTTTTTTCTTCAGGCACGTTTTCTTTAACGATGGTTTCGACTTTGCCACCCATATTTTCAACCATTTTTGCCCGACCATTGTCGTGTGCCTGTGACCAGCCACCATCATCTGCCGGTCCGACATAGATAAACCCAACCTTGGTAACCTCATCTTTTTTAGATGTCGATCCCGAACTACATCCTGCAACGCTTACAACCACTAAAATCAGTGCAAGCATCAATACTCCCAATCTTTTTTTCATTCTCTTCCTCCTATTTCTAATCTGGTTTAGCACTGTTAATAAAAACAGTCCTACCCACATTAATATTCTAACTAAAAAACAGCTAAATTGCAATCTAAAAAAAGTTGAATAAATCAGCCACCTAAACGATGTTTTTATTGCAATAAACCGGTATATTCGGTATTATTATTATGTAACCGAGGTGAACCAGATTCTTCACCCTGTTAAATGGAAGTTTGTATTGAAAGGAGTGTCATTTTGAAAAAAGAGAAGAAAAGCAAGAAACCGGATATCAAAGAAGTCAAAGATTCGAAAAAAGAGACCAAAAAGAAAAGTGCTGCTGAAGAAAAAAAAGTAGGGTCGGTTCCTAAGAAAGAAAAATCAACCATGCCGAAATTGGTTCCGCCTGATTCAGCGGTTGATCATACTGCACTTAAGAAACTGATGATCGATTCTGCTGTGCTTTATCAGAATATTCTTGTTTTGCCCCAGTCCTTTACCGTTAATGAAGCGACCTATTCTTTATATCCTTCTGAACTGAAAGCCCTTGATATGATCGGACAATTTTCAGGTATTAATCTGACCCAATTAGCCAACAAATTGGGGATTTCGAAAAGTGCCATTTCAAAGTGCACCTCCAAACTGCTGGAAAAAGAACTGATCGGAAAAGAAAAATCCCCGGTCAATGTGCGAGAAGTGGTTTTCACCCTGAGACCGGATGGGCAATCTATTTTTGACCAGCTGGAAAATGTCCACACCAATCTGTTCGAACCTTTTAACAAGTCACTGGACGGATTCTCGAATCAGGAGATCAACGACCTTCACCGCATGTTTTTAAGCATTCAATCCAGTCTCACTGAGATTATTGATAACGTCTGAATTAACACGAGCCACTTGTTGTCGCACAACTACCGTACCGACCAATTGTTAATCTGTTGTTCGCTGCGGGATCGGACAGGCTTCGCCGTGTTCGCCCCGATGCGTACAACATGATGTAACAATTGTCGGTACTACTTTATCTGTTGCGAAAACTGGTGGCTCTTTTTTTGATCCATGTGTCCCGTTTTATAATGCTTCCTGGGTTGCAATTTCTTCCTGATTGCCGAAGGTTTCGCGGGAGTATATTTTTTTCTCATAAATTTTTGTCCCCGGACGTTCCAGGGCGCCCATTAAAAATTGGTAGTAGGCCCCCGGGGTGACGATGTTTCCCGTGGCCGGTTTTTCAAAACCGGTGTTCTCAAAAAGCGAGTCGGCAACCTTGACACAATTGGTATTAAGGGCAAAGTAGGTTTTTAACGGACCCTTTTTAAATTTATAAAACCGGGCCCCAGTACCCTTATAGATAATATCTTCAACCCCGGTGTAATCATCCGCTTTCAGTAATCCCTGCTCAGCCAATTGGGTATCGCAAAACCATTCAACCATATTTTCCTGAAAGCGGCTATAATTATCCTTGATGATTGCCAGTTCTTCATCGGTGAAGGCAACCTTAAAGGAGATCAGCACCTTCCCATCATTGAGAACCGATTTTCTTAGATACCGATCCTTGTCACAGATAAAAAGCACGCCATCACTCATAGCTCCGCCTAAGCGGTAGGAGTGACCGTCAAAATTTCCATAGGAAATGGCTTCATTGCCAAAGATCAGATCCACATGCCCAAATGCTTCCATGAATTTTTTGGACAAATGAACCAGAATTTCCACGTTCATGGGATTAATTCCAGCTTTCTCGGGAATCATAATTTCCTGGGATAGAACATAGGCATTAGCATCTTCAGAAGCAATTTTATTATCATATTTTTTTAGTAAGGTCATCGGAACAAAGGCTCCCAGTAATGAAGGCAAGGCTATCCGCATTTTGCGCTGAAATTGTTTAGCTGTCTTGCTCATTTTTTCCTGTGTTTCCTGATCATTAAAAGCGTCAAAGACTAAAGTCACCCCATACCAGACCAGGTAGATTCCGGCGACTATCGCGAAACTGGCAGTCTTAAAATAGCTGTTAATAAACAGATAGATACCGAAAATAAAACTCAGCAGACCACTAATAAAGTAGAACCCGTAATTGGGAACGCCATCCCGCCAATAAGTCACTGCCGAAATTAATTTGGCAAAGCTGTTAATTAATACATAGGCGGCAAAAATATAGGGAATCAGCTCGGCGACGGTTAATCTGAAATAAAACAGCAACAGCGCAAAAATCAAATTGACCGCTGCTCCGAATATTTTCATCTTTTTGCTGTCGCCGTGAGCTTTGAAGAACACTGAAATAAGGTTAATTCCGGCAAAAACGACCAGGGCCGCCATTAACAAAACCACAATTTGTTCCACTGAGGTTCTGGGATGGATGATCATATAAATACCAATCCCCCCGACGCCAACTCCGGAAAGTGTCCCCAGAAATTTTTTTATATTTTTCTCATTCATTTTATCACCCTTCCCAGTGACTGTATTTAGTCTGCTCTCCTTGACCAGACGCAGACGACAAGATGTTTCTTGGCTGATCGGATCTTATCGGTGCCAACAGTTTTTTACTGTTGGTAAACCGCTGCATTCTGCTCATTAGCCGGGCTATCTTCCTGTATCCCGTAACTTTCCAGTTTCAGGCGCATTTGTTTTTCGTCTACCGGACCTTTTTCGATTTCATAGCTGATGACACATATCGCCGGCGAACATTGGTTTAATTCAGTGAGGAAAGCCATGAATGTTTGATCACTTCCAGAACAGACCACCGCAAATTCACAGGTCGCTAAATACTTACCGTCCGGCCCTGCAATTACTTTCTCTTCATTTGCTAAAAAACCTGCATCGATTCTCGTTCCCAGCCGATCATCAATCTGGATATCGGCTGAACCAAACTCCAGTGAAGTCAGGCCGACCTTTGCCGATTCAGCCATTTTTGCCACCGCCTCATACAAGCTGACGGTATCCAGACTTTCCGGCAGATTTCGCTGGTTATCATTCAACTGCTCACCAATTGTATTAAGCTGCTTTAAATAGGTTTCCTCAGTCATTTCGTCCGGCAATTCCAGATTATAGCGTACTTTTTCTACCAGTATCAATCTATTCTCGCGATAAGTTTCATATTTGGGGATCACCAACAAGGCGATCAGAATGACAATCAAAGCCCCAGCGACAATTGCCTTCTCAATCCTTATTTTTTTATTTTTCCGGTGATGCTCCATCGTTTTGGAGGCTTTCTGATCAAATCGCTCCATTTTCCCGCTCTCCTCTTATACCTCAGTCACTTGAATATCTAATGTAAATTCCCACACTTCTTCCCCAATTACTGGTTTATAATCAGCCGCTGTTCCCTCTTTTTTATTGGTGTTAACCATATTAATCGCTTTAAAAATATCCAGGCCAGCGAGCTTTTCTTTGAATTCCATAATCTCTTCTTGCTTTTGTGTTTCTCCCGAAATAATCAACCGCCCATCCTCAAAATTATAGTTTGAAAGTCGAACCCCAGCAGGCAGGACCTTGTGAATTTCGACCATCGTTTGCAGTGGCTGCTCTTTTCTTTTGCTGATGGATTCCAGGATAAGCTGACGATGTTCCAACACCGCTTTTTGATGCGAAAGACTGTCATAAATAACCTGATAATCCGATTTGGTTTCGATTATTGCTTCCAACTCTTCGATTTCATTCCGGCAACGCAGATCCAAATAAGCCAAAACCCCATAAATCATCAGCACTCCCAGAACTAATCCAAGAAAAATCATTTTGCCATTACTTTTGGGCTCACTTTCTCGCTTCTTTTTTCCCGGAACAACCGGCAGTAAGTTCATTTCCTGCTTCATAGTAATTTAACACGCCCACTGTTCTGAGCACTTTTTATCAACCCACATACGCAGGGTGTAATTAAACAAAGTTCGGCTTTAGAGATCAATCTGGGAAAAATCAGATCCTCGTTCTCATCCAACAGAAAATAAGTTGGTTTTATTTCTTTGTTCGTCCATCGCTTTAGATATTCCAGCACGCCACGATGCAGGCTTTCTCCCCCCATTAGATAAATGTTTCCATTTTCTTCGACTTTTTCACCGCCCAAAGGAGGCAGTAATATTTGCTTGGCCGTTTTAATAATCTGTTGCAGATAAGCTTCCCCATCCCAATCTTTTTCCAACCTGATCCGATGATTTTCGCTGAGTGAATCCCCCTGAAAATAAAAGAATCGGGTGCTTTCTTTTCCCATATCAATGATCAGCGTTTGCTGATCCGCGGTCTGATTGATCAGTATGTCAAATGTATAAAATTGAGGAATAATTGCATTTAAACCACAGCCGTTCTGTCTGAAAATTCTTGTGCAATAACCCAAAAACGTTTTTCTTACCGCCACGCCCAACACATCCAGATTTTTGTCATTCATGCCCAGGTATTCAAGCCATTGAGTACGCTCCCGGGCCAAAAAATCGATCCGCCAATATTCCATATTTTCTGATGTGAGCTGCTGCATCTGCCAAAAAATGGCATCTTCCACCTCAGCAATCGTCATCATCGGAAAGGTAAATGTTTCAACCATCATTTCCTGATGGTTGATTAATAGGATCACCTCATCGTTACGGCGATGTCCTCTTAACAGCGATCGCAAAAAACCCCTGGTTTTTGGTTTCTTATTCGAATCGACGTTAGACCAGATTTGTTCCAATGTCTTTTCAATCCGAAAATCCTTAATTTGCACCATTCCTGACTCATCTATACTCCCAACAACCATTTTTGTCAGTGCTTCACCCAGATCGACAACCCAGAGCTTTTTACTCTTTTTCAAAGGATCATACCCCTCCCAACATTTTCCAGTTAAACCTCACAATCTGACCCGACGGCGCTCCTGTCACTTCAGACCGTAATTCTATTTCACCACTAAACGCTTTTTGATAGGTCCGAAATTGACTTGCTACTTCCACAAAACGCAGCTTTTCTGATGTTTTATAAACTCGGATCTCATAATACCCCCCGTTTTCATCTAAGACCTTACCATTTGTGCCCTCATAATTGACATCTTCTTCCAACTCAGCCTGAAGAATAGCCATGGCATTTTTTCCCGTCAGAATGCATAACTCATAATCCTGATTTAAGATATTTGCCTCGAGTTCGGCCGTGCTCCAGGTTAAAATAGAACCTGCCGCTGCGGCCAGAATAGCAATGACGACCAGAACCAGAGGCAGAACAAATCCCTTTTGATTCAAGCTCAGTTTTTTCATACAAATTCCACCGTTCTCCCGTGAAAAATCGTTGTCTCCCGGCAATAGATCGTTCCATCAATGGTCAGATGATATTTTAATATGATTTCCTGATGGGGTCCCAACGTCATCGCGAAATATTGAATACCATCAGCAAATTGACTACTCTGGCCTTTTCCGATCGGATTCAAGCCATCTTTATAAACCTTGTATCGTCTTAAATAACCACTGCTGTATAGATAATAATTATAGTAAAGATCAGGGCTTTCCAGATCCTGAAGATAAACCCGGCCATTCTTAAAATAAATTTTTTCCGATTTCAGCACCTGTTTTTGAAAATACAGCTCCAAATAACGCTCGGTGTAAAATAATTTTTGGTTGGTCTCAGCCTTTTGACTGATTGTATTGGTATAGATCAAACCCGATAACAGCAAACCAAGCACCAATGAGACAACCATTAACGAAGTCAGAACTTCAATAAGCGAAAAGCCATCATTTTTTCTAAATCCCCGTTCACTCATTCGGCCTCCAAAATACCTTGATATGGAATCGTTTATCCAAACTGTTCTGACCCTGATGTGAAATCTCAAGCTTATACAAATTGATGTAACTGTCCTTACTTACTTCTTCCAGTCGATAGTCCGGATATTTGCTATTTAAGACCCGGGTCACTCTTTCTGCGAGGCTTTCAGTTGATGTCTCCTTTAAACTGAGATTAATTTCATCGGCAATGCTATTAATCTCGACTGACTGTTCGAAAATATTTTTGGATACCATCTCTGTTTTTATGGCCATTCCGTAAAGCCCCAGAATTATCGCCAGACCAAATCCGCAAACCGCAATGGCAATAATCGCTTCAATAATGGTATACCCATTTCGCGACTTTGTGATCTGCCGGAGCCCAGATTTGATACTATGGTTCATTTAAGTAAATCCTTCCATTTCCCAGTTGAACAATTATTTTTCTGATCATCCCATTATGCCCCTGTAGACTGAGCGTCCCAGCCCGGGAAACCGTTCCATGATCGTAAAAGATCAATACATCTCCGGCCGTATAATCGCCGGCAAAGGTCATTGTTTCGACCGGAATATAATCGCGATGAATCACCCCGTTGATGGTCCAGATAATCTGTATCCCTGCATCCCGAAAGCGGACCTCTCTCCGATAGCCATCCATAATCGATTCATTCTGATACTGAAGTAATGCATATAAAATCTCTTCACACTCAGCTTCATAGGCCGCCTGGCTTAAGGGATCTTGGCTCGAAAAACCAGTGCTGAGCAAGGTCAGGGTGAGCAGCGATAAAATGGCGAGTGCTACCAGTAGTTCCAGCAAGGTGTACCCTGTTTCCTTTTTTAAACACGCACGATTCAACACCGCCATAATTTTCGAAATGTGTGTACTCGTTTTCATATGAGTCAGTCTATCCCTATGAACCGGCTTCTAGCGTAATCTTTTCCGTACTGGGCGTATAGACGAAAATTTTCCCCTTGCTAGCCGGCTTCAATTCCGAATTTTTTAGATACTTGACACGATTCAATTCAGTTACCAGTTCATTAAAGGTATCTATCCCGGCAGGCAGTTCGCCTTTTTCGGCCTGATACAGCTCAACTGCACTTTCAACAATACGGATATTAGCCTGATCAGTTTTTTCCTGAGAATTTTCGAGAACACCAGTGAATCGTGGAATAGCCAACGCCGCCAGGGCACCCAAAATTGCGATCACTACAATCACTTCCATCAGCGTAAAGCCCCGAACATTAATCAGTCTGCCGATCTTTTGTTTGTCAACTGGTTTGCTTTTACTACCCACTTCCAATCTCCTATCTCTTTTTACTTGATACTATCACGATTGGAAATTAAAAAAAAGAGTAAATATTTAGATTATTTACTCTTTTTTCTTCATCGACAGTGGCTATCGCTCATAAATCCCAGGCTTCTTTTAAAATCCCGATTCCCGTATAAATCTGTTCGTCCGTTAATGAACCATAGCCCAATAATACCATGCTTTTATAATTATCGGGCAAACCATGAATAAAGTAGGGTGAAACCGGATAAACCCGGATGCCCAGTGCCAGGGCCCGGCGATACATAGCTTCTTCGGTCAGGCCATTATCAAGCTGCACCAATAAATGATGACCGGCATTTTCACCGGTTATTTTGACTCGACGGCCCCATTGTTTTAAGGCATTCATTAAGACAATGCGCTTGGCCTTATAAATCTTTCGCATTTTATTAACATGTTTTTCAAAAATCCCACTGGCTATAAAAGCGCCAATCATTTTTTGTTCCAGACTGGAAACCGGCGAGCTGATAGCATCAGCAGTTTCCCGATAAGCCCTCAGCAATGCCTCCGGTAAGACCATATAGCTAATCCGGAACGATGGGGCAATCGATTTAGAAAAAGTACCGATATAAATCACCTTGCCATTGTTGTCAATACTCTGGAGTGACGGCAGGGGCTTTTCATTGTAGCGGAATTCGCTGTCGTAATCATCCTCGATTATATAGTTTCCCGCTTCTTGATTGGCAAAATTCAGCAACCGGATTCGTCGATCGATGGGCATGCTCATGCCCAACGGAAACTGATGGGATGGCGTTACATAAACCGCCACATTGGAATAAGCTTGCATCGGTTCAATTTGAATCCCCTTTTCATCAATGTCGACCGAAATAACCGGGTTCCCCATTTTTTCAAAAATATTATATGCCTTCAGATAAACGGGATTCTCCAGCACGACTGATTTATTCCGTCCCCAGAGCAGCCCCAGGATTTGCAACAGATGATCTGTACCTGACCCGATGATAATTTGTTCTTCGGTACAGCGCACCCCCCGGGAGCGATACAGTAAGTCCACCAGAGCCTTTCTCAGCTCCATCTCACCCTGGATATCCGGTTTATTCAATAAACTGCTATCATATTCATTAAAGGTTGACTTGAATATTTTGCGAAAGGCTTCGTAGGGAAAAATACGCTGGTCAATGGCATTTGGTGAAAAATCAATGCTTATCGCTGCAGCTTTTTCTGTTTTAATAATGGGGGGAGGGGTTCGATCTTTTTGTTTTAATAAATAAGTGTCGATCTGGCAAACAAAATAGCCTCGTTTGGGAATGGCCTCAAGGTAACCTTCTGCCACCAATTGGCCATAGGCCGCATCCACCGTGTTCACACTGACCGCCAGATGACTGGCCAGACTTCGTTTGGATGGCAGCTTTTCTCCATATTTCAAGTTACCAGCAGTTATTTCCTGCTTAACAAATTCATATATCTCTACATAAAGAAAGGTATCCTTATTTTTAAACGGTATTGTAAGCATTGCTCCTCCTTATCTGAACCTATAGTTTTTCGACGAACTGACGCTTTGTATAGGTTCAATTTTAACATATAATAAGATAATTTAAAATAAGGAGATTCCAATGCAAATAAAACAAAAGCGGGTTGCCGCTATTCATGATATTTCCTGTGTCGGCCGATGTTCCCTGACCGTCGCACTGCCGATTATCTCAGCCGCCGGGTTTGATACCAGCGTTTTGCCTACCGCCGTTCTGTCAACCCATACTGGTGGTTTTGAAAATTTCACCTATCGGGATTTGACCGATGATATCCGCCCCATTTCTGATCACTGGCAATCTCTTAATCTGGAATTTGACGCTTTGTATAGCGGTTTCTTAGGCTCATTCGAACAGATTGATCTGGTTGCCCATCTCTTTGACACCTTCCAGTCAGAAAAAAATCTGACTCTAGTGGATCCGGTGATGGCCGATCACGGCGAGCTCTATTCTATTTATACCCCCGAAATGGCTAAAGGTATGACCACGCTCTGTGCCAAAGCCGATATCATCGTCCCCAACCTCACCGAGGCCGCTTTCCTGCTGGATGAACCCTACGTGGGCGAGGATTATGATCAAAACTATGTGGAAGAATTATTAGTCAAACTGTCTCAGTTGGGTTCCAAAAAAGTGGTGGTTACCGGCATTTCATTTGACCCCTCCCAATTGGGGGCTGCCACCTATGACACCGAAACGAGAATCTTTGACTATGCTTTCAATGACCGGGTATCTGATTATTTCCACGGTACCGGCGATATTTTTGGCAGCACCCTTCTTTCCGGGCTGCTAAACGACTTTAATTTAAAAGAATCCACGCAGATTGCTGTCGATTACACCAGAGAGTGTATTCTAAAAACAGTGGAATTGGGTCAGGAAAAACGCTATGGGGTCTGTTTCGAACGGGCCATTCCCTACCTGATTAAGCGGTTGGGATTGTAGGGCAAGGGGCACTGCCCCCTTCGTCATCTTAATCACCCAAACTTTTATTCATCGCCCAGCTCTTCGCGCTTCGCTTCCAGCTTTTCATTAATCAACGCATAGGAATAACCCCGGCCCATCAGGCTCTTTTTAATCTTAAACACCAACTCTTTTCCAACTGCGCCTTTATTACTGTGGGTACGCCGATATTTTTCATAATCCCGGTCAAATTTTTCGCTGAGTTTCTTTTTTTCAAATACCAGCTCATCTTCTGATAATTCCAGCGGTTCGTCTTCCAATACCAGGCTTCTAATGATCTCAAGAACCATTTCGGTAGGGTAACCCATTCGTCCCAACTTATCATACAGCTTTTTTTTCTTCTGCACTGAAGTTTGTCCCTTTAACACCCGCAGATTCTTTTTTGCTACCATCTGACAGCATTGATATTCGTCTTCCTTTGAAAAAAGATCTTCCAACGAAAGCAGCAGATCATCGCTGATCCCCCGTTTTTTTAAATCCTGAGTCATCCGCCGGGAACCATAGTAATTGAGATGACGATTGTTTTCGACATAGTTTTTTAAATAAACCACGTCATCAATATATCGGTATTCACCAAGCTTTTTCATCACATCGGTGATTATGTTATCATCAACATTCTTTTTTTTCAGATATTCAACCATTTCACTGCTGGTGCGGGACTTAAACGACAGATATTTTACCGCCATATCCATCGCTTTCTCCCGGGTGATTTCCGCCATCTACTCTTTCCTCCTAAAAAAATCACCCGCCTAAGTCAACAACTGCGGCATTGATAATGACTACCCAGTAACGACATCAGTACGGTAGTATATCGATAACCTCAATCTTGAACCGAAGCCGGTGATTGATCGTTTTTTTATTTTGTACGTGCTTTTAGGGTCGCTAGCATCGCCGCAAAGTCCTTCGTTTCGGATAGCGGCACCATTACCTCCACACATTTTAACTCGCTGATATTTTTGTTGCTATTAATATTCTGGTAAGCATCAATCAGGCCCTGAGCCTCATCCAATGATGTTACTGTCCCTAATTTTTCACCATCCATCATAATAGCGGCACCATTTACAAAAAGCTCAATACCCTTGCTGTTTAAAACATTAACGCAGGTATCAAAATCCATGGGGTTTTCGACCCGGGCCGGAATCAATTCAAACCCATCACCCAAATGAATATTGTCGTAATTGTAGCACGCCGTCAGATTGTTTTCAATCCGCTCAACCGCTGATTTAAAGACACCGGAAGTCTGGACATAGCCAAGACTTTCACCATGATAAAAAACTTCATAACCTTGAGTTTGGGCACTGACAACCCCGACTGATGTCAAAATAAACAAAATCATGATCGTGACAATACTACTACGCTGTCTTTTTCGTTTCCGCCGTATTCGTCGTTTTTCTCTTTCAATCTTTACAGTCTCATCCATTTATTTACCTCTTGTTATTATTCGTTACGTTTTCGTTACATAATGATACCATATCTAAATAAGTTCTGCAATATTTTTTGCAAAAAAAAGGCACCGTTTTTACGGTGCCTAAGACTGCGCATATAACCCAGTATCAACAATTTGCCGATCAGCCACATACATATTAGAATCTATAGATAGTCGCCGGAACTGATGTTGAAGTAATTACTGATCGGCTGGGCCTCATCATTGACCCGCACTTCAAAATGAACATGATTAGCAGTGGACGATCCGGTAGATCCCATGCCGCCGATCCGCTGACCCTGGGTAACAGTTTGGCCTTCCGATACATCCACTGAACTAAAGTGTCCATAAAGAGTCGAAAAACCGTTACCATGGTCAATGATTACGCATTTGCCATAACCACCATACCAGCTGGATAGCGTGACTGTTCCCGATGCTGCCGCATAAATAGGGGTCCCTTCGCTGTTTAAGATATCAACCGCTGCGGCCCGATAATGGTTGCTGTAATATCCGCCATCATAATCCCTGAGAATTTCTCCCACGCGACCGCTGGCCGGAAGAATAAACTGGGCCTGCGGAGTTTCCGCTGCCGGTTCTTCCGCCGGGGTTTCTACTGCAGGGACTTCAACTACTGGAGCTTCAGCTACCGGTTCTGCTGGGGTTTCCACTACAGGGGGTTCTACAGGGGGTTCTGCTGGGGTTTCCACCACTGGCGTTTCCATCACCGGTGTTTCCACCATTGGGGTTTCGTCTGTAATTTCCTCCGCCTGAACTTCCTCAATGACAGCATCTACTACAGGTGATTCAGCTGCCGGTACCTCAGTCGCCGGCGTTTCAACAGCAGCAGCCGGGATTTCTGTCACAGTATTGACCGGGGCTTCCGCCGTTTGATTCGCTGCAGCACTGGCGGTAGTTCTGACTGGCTCGTCGATGGGTTCTTCTTCGACCACGATCTCTGCCGATGCCGTTTGAATGGCATCAGTCTGAGCCACTGGTATCTCTTGCGGAGCAGCCGCAACGGATGACTCAACATTGTTAACTCTGGCTACCTGAACGTCAGGATCTTCACTCTTTTCCTGGGTTCGTATGGCAGTAATGACCTGAGTAACTTCTTCGGTTGTTAGAAAATCCGTTGATCGGGCCGCGCGTATTTCATAATCGCTGCCTTCCCTGTTTCTTCTGCCGCTTTTACCGTCATTCGTTTCGCTTACAGCCGCTTCCAATACACCCAAACAGTCCACATAGCCAATGCTGGTTCCTTTGTAAATAACCTCATAGGCCCGGGTTTGAGCATCGACAACACCTGCTCCTGCCAATACTAAAAAAGTACAAACCACCACTGCGGATCCCCGCAGTTTAAATAGCCGTCTTTTGTCTTTGTTTAAAGTTTCTCCGTGATTGACATGTTCAATCTCTACGAATTCATCATGTTCAACTTGTTGGGTCGACCAATTAAATCGGTACTTTTTTAATCTTGCTCGGATTTTTTCAAAAAAATTCTGAGTTTTTTCCATGCCTCTCCTCCTCGTTACATTTTATTTACAATTATGATACCATATGGTTTTATACTTTACAAGTAGTTTGTATTCTTAATCGCTTTTTTATCTACATATGGTATTCATTTCATAAATCAGGAAGAAAAGTAGTGTTACTAAAAGTTGCTTCAACTATTCGCCGTCATTCCAACCCAAAACTTTAATTAATCGTAATTCCGAATAACCATAGGCACTGGCCGGGTAGTTAATTCGATCCGTCGTATTGGAATTGATCAGATAATCCGCCATGTTTCCGTCGCTATCTTCAATCACATCGGTAACAATAACCGAGTGGAGCCAATCCCCATTATGGCCATATTGCAAAACATCGCCAATTGAGCCGGAAAAGATATTGTCATCAACAACCGCTGCCAGTCCATAACCGTCATTTTCACTGGCATAACTGTAAAACTCCGCCACCCCTGTCCAGGCTGGGCTCCGACCCGAGTCTGATTCGTCCAGATCGACTTCTTCGCCGTACCATTTCCATTGGGAATTGTTGTCACCATCACTATCCATGGGGATTCCTCCGGCCCAGAGGCACTGAGAGATGTAGTTATTGCAATTGCCACCGTAGCTATCATAAATACCATAGTCATCATTTCGAACGACTTCAGTCGGATCTACCCAGGA
Organism: Acetobacterium malicum subsp. dehalogenans DSM 11527; assembly: GCF_000472665.1. GTDB lineage: Bacteria > Bacillota > Clostridia > Eubacteriales > Eubacteriaceae > Acetobacterium > Acetobacterium malicum. The sequence continues at coordinate 209,079 of NZ_KI421448.1, forward strand.
CATCGCATAGTCCACCGCCGCCTCCGCATCATAGTCATTATCGGTTTCGGCTACCCAGCTTTCCCCATCACCTGAATTGAAATCGTCCTTTTCCCAGGATAATTCTTCAATAACTGCCAGGGCCTCGCTGAGCAATTCGTCAGCCACATCCTGGGGATCGTCATAGCTGTCAGCAATGGCTTCTTCTAGCATCAGAAAGCTATCTTCTTCTTTATAATGCTCAGTTATCACATAGCCATTGGCTGTTTCGGTCAGATAAAAGGTATGGGCAATCCCGGCACTGGACGAATCGACATCAGGAATAAACGCAAAATTGACCGTATGATCTTCCAGCAACACCACTTCAACCTCATCAGACTCCGCATCAACACTTGTCACGGTCAAACCACATTGATAGTCAGTCATCTGTAGATCGTTTGTCTGGTTTTGCCGCAATTGGATCAGATAATCCATAGCACTTTGGTTAATCCAGGCATTTTCGCTGGAGGGATCCGCAAATAACCCGGTGATATCGACCGTTTCCAAATTGGCCATGGCCTGAAAATAGGATTCAAAATATTCATTGATCGGTTCAAGCATGGCATCATCCAAGTTTTCATCACTATCCCGAAGTTTTATGACACTACTCGTTTTTACATTACCGCTCTCAGGTTTAGCGTCAAAAATGCTCCCGGTACTGGTGGCGATAGCATATGAATTTGCCGTTACACCCACACAAACAACTCCCATTGCCATTAGGGTCATCAGCACCAGGCCAACCATTGTTCTTCTTCGTTTGTGCCTGATGGCTTTCTTTCTTCTTATCATTTTTCGCACCTCTTCAGCATTTGTAACAATTATATATTCACAATGTGTATTTTTTGTGAACAAACCATGAAGATTTAGAACTAAAAATAATTATCTTATTGGTAATTTACCACCGAACCCTTAAACTCCGACAAAAATTCAAAAAATAAAAAAAAACAGCTTTCGCTGTCATCTTTTAAGTGGTGGTGCCCAAAGGCGGAATCGAACCACCGACACGAGGATTTTCAGTCCTCTGCTCTACCGACTGAGCTATTTGGGCATATATAATTTTTTTTAATTAAAAGCAAAAAAATATGGTGGGCCTTCAGGGGCTCGAACCCCGGACCTACCGGTTATGAGCCGGTTGCTCTAACCAACTGAGCTAAAGGCCCCCAAGTAATTTTAAAAAAAATGGTCGAGGTGAGAGGATTCGAACCTCCGGCCCCATGGTCCCAAACCATGTGCGCTACCAAACTGCGCTACACCTCGATACAATACTTGACTATTATAAATGTTTTTCTACTCGTTGTCAAGGACATTTTATCTTTTTTTCTTTCAGACACTGTTTATCTTTGACGACTTGCTTATTATAGCACGATCAAATACTCTAATGCAAGTCTTTTTTTCACAAAAGAATCAAAAATTTGATTCTTTTGTGAAAAAAGTTAAAATCCCGCTATTTTTCCAGAACGGTAGCTTTAGCAGTATTTTTTTCTTTTTCCCGGCGGTTCAGAAGACCCTCGGCCAGATTAACCGTCCCACTGAAAATTCTAAGCAGGGGATATATATCCAGGATGGTAATTCCCAGAACAATAAACATTGCAGGCAAAAAATCCTGGATCGGTGTCAGGAAAAATAAATCTTCCAGGAATAACACACAACATAAGAACGAAACGGTCATTGCAAAGAATAGTGCCCAGCGTTTATTATCCAGTGGCTGGCACACCCGAAAAAGAATAACTAAGCCAATCAAACCGGTGGAAATCACCGCCAGAGTCGAAATCTGCTGATGATCCAGGGGCAGATAAGCACCGACGATCATGATCATAACGACATTGAAGACTACTGTTAACGCGCCTGGCAGCGATTTTTTCAGAACCTTTTCCAGGAAATTTCCCGTGATCCGGTTCTTATTGGGTTCCAAAGCCAGAAAAACAGAAGGCGCACCAATGGTCAGCGCACTGATCAAGGTCAGTTGAATTGGTACAAAGGGATAGGCCTCATTGGCAATAATTACGATAATAGCCAGCATCAGCGAAAACATAGTTTTCACCAAAAACAGTGATGCTGCCCGGGTAATATTATTAATGACCCGGCGCCCTTCCATCAGAACCCGAGTAAAACTGGCAAAGTTGGAATCAAGCAAGACCAGCTGGGATACCTGACGCACCGCGTCGCTGCCTTCGGCCATGGCGATACTGCAGTCAGCTTCACGTAAGGCCAGAACATCATTGACCCCATCTCCGGTCATGGCCACGGTATGCCCCTGACTTTTAAGGGATTCAATCAAAAGACGTTTCTGTCCCGGAGTTACCCGGCCAAAAACCGAATATGCCTGGGCGGCATTGCAAACATCCTCATCATCAGTGAGAGTGGAAGCGTCGACAAAATTGTCCCAATCCAGCAACCCTGCCCGGTGAGCGACTTGGGATACCGTAACTGGATTATCACCGGAAATAACTTTGATCTCGACCCCCTGGTTCCTGAAAAACTCCAGGGTTTTTTTAGCTTCCTGGCGAATTTTATCCCCCATTGGCAGCAATGCCATGGTGCTGATATTGTCTGGCAGACTGCCATCTTCTTTAAATGGTTCCGGGGCAAAACCCAACATTAAAACCCGGTTGCCTTCGCTGGCATACCGTTCAACTTTTTCTTGAATTTCGTCGTAGCGATCTTTTAAAATAAATTCCGGTGCCCCGATTATGTAGGTTCCCTGCTCCCCAAAAAAAGCGCCGCTCCACTTCCGCTCTGACGAAAAAGGAATCACCCGATCACATTGCCATTTGGGCGCTTCGCCCTTACAGCTTTCACTGAGAGCCCGAAAGGTGGCATTATCATCTTTTAGATTGGCAATCAAAGCCCGGATCGCCTGAACGGGATTTTTGTCATGACAAATGGTTTCCATTGATAGAACTTCCATATTGCCTTCGGTGATGGTTCCGGTTTTATCCAGACAGAGCATATCCACCCGAGCCAGGGTTTCGATGCAATATAGCTCCTGAACCAGGGTCTGATGTTGTCCCAGGCGGATTACGCCAACGGCCAGCGCCACGCTGGTTAAGAGCACTAACCCCTCTGGGATCATCCCGATCAGAGCCGCCACCGTTTGGGTAACGCCCGCCTGAAGCGGCAGCCCCTGGACAATCAGTTGTTTGTAAAGCAGCAGCAGACCGAGGGGAACAATCACGATGCTGATGCTTTTCATGATAAAAGCCAGGGCATTCATAATTTCTGAATTTGGTTTTTTGGCGACCTTAACGGCTTCAACCAGTTTCGAGGCATAATTTTCCAGACCCACCTGAGTCACTTGAACCGTGGCCTGCCCAGATACCACGAAACTGCCGGAAAGAAGGGTGTCCCCAATATATTTCATAATCGAATCCGACTCACCAGTAAGCAGCGATTCATTGACTTCCAATTCCCCTTTTACCACCCGAGAATCCGAAGGGATCTGTTTGCCGGCTTTCAAAACCAAAATATCATCCATAACTATTTTTTCAAAAATGATTTCCTGAGGGTTGCCGTCCCGTAATACGGTAACATGGGGTTGCGAGATCAGTGAGAGCTTATCAATGGTTTTTTTGGCCTTAATTTCCTGAACGATGCCAATAAAAGTATTAATGATAACAATGTTAATAAACAGAAGATTTTGAAATGATTGAACAAAAATAACCATCAACGCCAGAATGATGTTAAGCATATTAAATAAGGTTAAACTATTATCTTTGATAATTCTGCCAATGGTTTTTGTTTTGGATTGGGGTTGGATATTAACCTTTCCGGCCGCTACCCTTTCTTCAACCTGGGCTTGAGTAAGTCCAATTTCTAGGTTGATATTATTTTCCATTGATTCCTCCCGGTAATTTATTCACTGGTGCGATTATATCACCACAATCTTAAAATACCTTGTAGCGACCCATGTCCTGGAATACCGATCGTGAAATATACAGCAAACGTAGTACCGACAATTGTTACATCATGATGTACGCATCGGAGCGGACACGGCGTAGCCTGTCCGATTCTGCGCGCAGGCAACGAGCCATTCACAAGCTTGCTTGTAGTTGGCGACTGCCCGCGACCAATGCGAAAGGAGCAAAGCGGATTTCGCATGGCGCAGCGAACAACAGATTAACAATTGGTCGGTACGGTGGTACGGAATCAAACCTCGGTTTTCAGACAAAAAAAGAAGCCTGCCCCAGGGGCAAACCTCTTCATATGTGTAGTATTAATATTTTTTGCTATGCCAGACTTTCTCTGACCACTTGATTAACAAGCTTTCCGTCAGCCCGACCTTTAATCTTCGGCATCAGGGCACTCATAATTTTTCCCATGTCTTTTGCGTCAACTGCGCCGGTTTCTTGAATTGTTTCAGCCACAATTACTTTGATTTCATCAACCGTTAATTGTGTAGGAAGGTAGCTCTCGATGATGGTTATTTCTTCGCGAGCCTGCTGGATTAAATCGTCTCTTTGAGCTTTCTCAAACTCAGCCAGGCCATCCCGACGTTGTTTGAGCTGTTTTGCAATAATTTCCAGAATCTGGTCATCTTCCAATTCCACTTTCTGATCCTTTTCGACTTGTAAAATAGCCGCTCGAATCATGGTAATGGTAGATTTCTTAACCTTATCCTTGTCCTTCATTGCTGTTTTTAAGTCAGCCTGTAATTGATCCTTTAATGCCAATTGGTCACATCCTATCTTTTTTTCATCTTTCTTTTTCTAGCTGCTTCTGATTTTCTTTTTCGCTTTACGCTTGGCTTTTCATAATGCTCTCTTTTGCGAATTTCAGACATAACCCCAGCCATTGCTGTTTTTCTTTTAAAACGTCGCAATGCACTTTCGAGTGTTTCATTTTCTTTGATTTTTACTTCAGACATTTTCAACCCCCCCCTCTAATCCGTTGCTAATTTCCGGTACTGTTAATCAACATGGTATGAGTCAAACTATATTATACGCATTATTTCTTGCGCTGTCAATTATTTTTCAACCGGGAGGCCATAATAATGGTCGGCCACCTAATAAATGATAGTGCAGATGGGGTACGGTTTGATTTCCGTCCTTGCCGCAATTATTCACCAGCCGAAAACCGGTTGCGGCAATCCCCGTTTTCAAGGCAATCCGATTGGCTACCGTATGGAGATGACAGATAATATCATTTCCTGCCGGAACGGATAGAATTGAATCAAAATGTTCTTTGGGAATAATAATCACATGAATCGGGGCCTGGGGGGCAATATCGTTAAAGGCGATGATCAGATCATCTTCATAAACCACATCGGCGGGAATTTCCTTATTGACGATCTTACAAAAAATACAGTCTTGGGACATATCTTCCTCCTAAATTATAGAATCTCCGATTAACTTGTCAGCATATCGACTACTATATGATACCCTAACGCTGATGATTCTACCATTGATTTTTTCGTCGGTCACGAGAAAAACCGGCACATAATTTTTGGTATGGCCTTCATAACCGGCTGCATCGTTGGTTGCTTCAAATAGAACCTCAGCAATCAGGCCATCATTTTTTTTGATAAAGGCCAGCTCCAATTCCCGGGACAATTCTGAGAGCTCATGACTGCGGGCATTCTTAAGGGTTTCATCGATCTGATCAGGGAACGCAGCGGCTTTGGTCCCGGTCCGCCGGGAGTATTTAAACACATGGATCTGGTAAAAACCTACTGCCCTGGCAAAATCCAGAGTCTCCTGAAATTCTGCTGTGGTTTCACCGGGGAAGCCCACCATCATATCGGTAGTAATGGCAGCTAATGGGAAAACCGCCCGGATTTGATTGACAATCTCCAGGTATTCAGCCGTCGTGTAACGGCGGCCCATCCGTTTCAGCACCGTATCACTGCCGCTTTGCAGGGACAGATGAAAATGGGGGCAAAAGCTTTCCAGCCCAGCCAGCCGCTTAAGCCGCTGGGGCGTAATAAATTTGGGTTCCATCGATCCCAGTCGAATCCGTTTGAGTCCTTCAATCCCATCAAGGGCTTCAATCAGGTCAATCAGGTCCGTCTTACTCACATCGGTACCTGTTTGATCCACCCCGTAAGAGGCAATGTGAATACCAGAAAGAATCACTTCCTGATAGCCCATCTCAACCACCCGGTTCACCTCGTCGATGATCTGTTGCTGGTTGCGGCTTCTGACCGGCCCTCTGGCAAAGGGGACAATACAATAGGTACAGAACTGATTGCAACCTTCCTGGATTTTGATAAAGGCCCGGGTTTTACCCTTAACCTCAGAAATCATCAGCGGTTCAAAGATCTTTTCATCCATAATATCTGAGACAAAATCCCGCTGGCTGAGATCCTGAAGGTGGGCATCAATATAGGCCAGGATATCGCCCCGATTTTTAGTGCCAATCATCAAATCCACTTCGACTATTTTTTCGACCTCATCCGGGGCTACCTGTACGTAACAACCCACCGCACAGATAATCGCATTGGGGTTGATCCGCTTGGCTTTTCGCATCATTTTCCGGGATTTCTGATCGCCCAGATGGGTCACCGTACAGGTATTGATGACATAAACATCGGCAACCTCGGAAAAATCGACAATAGTATAACCAGCTGTCTCAAAAATCTCCATCATCGCTTCACTGTCATAGGTGTTGACCTTGCAGCCCAGGGTCATAAACCCGACTTTTCTTTGCACATTATTCATCCTTCTTGTATACACCTCACTTCCAGAAATTCAATTGGCTGAGCACCACCATGCCCGCGGTTTCCGTTCGTAAGATCCGCCGGCCCAGGGTTACGCTGATCACCCCTGCTGCTTTGCAGGCCGCCACTTCCTGGGGATCGAAGCCCCCTTCGGGACCAATGATGACTCCAATTTTCAGCGGTTTATCAGCCCCCTGGCTATTTTCAAATTGTTCCAGTGCCGCCTTCAGGGTCAGCATGTTTTCATCCTCATAGGCTAAAAGCATCAAATCGTAATGGTCAACTTCCGTCAAAATAGCCATTAAGGTTTGGGGTAACCTGATCGCCGGGATAATCCCCCGCTTGGACTGTTTAGCCGCCTCGTAGGCAATTCGCTGCCAGCGTTCGATTTTTTTATCTTTTTTGTCCTTGATCTGGGAAATCGTCCGCAGCGAAGAAAAAGGCACGACCTCATAAACGCCCAGTTCCACGCCCTTCTGGATAATCACTTCCATTTTGGTGCCCTTGGGCAAGCCCTGAAAAAGCGTGATAACGAGCTCCGGTGTTTCGCCCCGGGAGGGGTATTGCCTGATAATGCTACCGGAAACCGTCTGATCTCCGGGGCTGTTCAAGACCACCTGATAGTCGGTGCCCCGGCCATCACAAACCTCAATCTGATCGTCTTTTCCTAACCGTAGGACTTTGGTGATGTGTTTAAAATCCTCCCCGGTAATAACGATGGATGCTTCTGCAATCTGATCGGGTTCCACAAAAAATCGATGCATACTAGTCCCTCTTCTGGGCGACCACCCCAACCCATTCACCCATTTGCTGAACAAAAACAATCTTGAAGTTTTCCGCTTCCAGGGCATTGAGTACATCCGCCAAGCGGTCGATGATGATTCCCGATGAAATAAAAATCCCGTTTTCTTTCAGGTAGGGTTTGATAATGCTCGACAATTCCACGATCGCGGCGGCCAGAATATTGGCCACAATGACATCGGCCTTTTCATCAATGACATCCAACAGATTTCCTTCGCGGATTTCTACCATCCCACCTAATTCATTAAGCTCGGCATTTTCCCGGGCAATTTTAACCGCCAGGGTGTCAAAGTCCACCGCTACCACTTTTTTCGCTTTCAATTTTCCGGCAATCAATGACAGCACCCCAGTACCGCAGCCGATGTCCAGCACCACATCGCCGGGTTTGATATACTCTTCCAGTTTAATGGCACAGAGTTGGGTGGTTTCGTGAGTTCCAGTGCCGAAGGCCATTCCCGGGTCAATATTGATGACAATCTCGTCACCGACTGGAACGTAGTCTTCCCAGGTCGGTTTGATGACAATGCTTTTGCCGACCTTGGTGGGTTTGTAAAACTTTTTCCAGGAGTTGGCCCAGTCTTCCTCTTCCACTTCCGTAATCATCATCTCACAGGCACCGGGATCAAGACCAAAGGTGGGCAGCATTTTTACTGAGGTAATCAGTTTATGTACCGCTTCTTCTGTATCTTCCACCTCACTGAAATATCCCCGCACAATCGAAACATTGGGATCTAATTCGAGAAGTGATTCATCCACAAAATTAACCTTGGGATCTTGTTGAATTAAAAGTGCATCCTGCAATGTCTGAATGGCCACGCCATCCGCCCCCGCTTCATAAAAAGCATTGACCACCGCTTCCTCAGCTTCCAATGTTGTTGTGATTTGAACTTCTTTCCAAAGCATTCCCTTACCTCCAGTTTAATCGTTGTGGTATTATACCACTTTTTCCGCATGTTTAACAATTGATCATTATAACTCATCTTGCTTATAAAAGAAATAGATTTTTTGAGTAATTATTGATACAGAAATTTTTTGTTAGCTTTCTGTAAAATATCGTTAATGGATGTAACGGGTTCCAGTTTAATGCTATAATGAATTTAATTAACATCAAAATACACATAGAAAAGGTGACACGATGGAAACTGAAAAAAAGAACCGCTCGATACAAGAATACGTTCCTGGCAAGCAGGTAACCCTGGCCCATATTATTGCCAAACCCAAAAATGATATCTATATTAAATTGGGCCTGGACGACGAAGCCGCTGATGCCATTGGTATCTTAACCATCACTCCCAGCGAAGCTGCCATTATCGCCGCTGACGCTGCCACTAAAGCCGCCCCGGTTGAAATCGGATTCCTGGATCGTTTCAGCGGTTCCCTGGTAATCACTGGTCGGGTCTCTGATGTGAAAGCAGCCGTCACCGAAATCCTTAATACCCTAAACCATATTTTAGGATTCGACATTCCTAAAATCACCTACTCTTAATCTATGGCAAATAATCGAAAACGGGTGGCCTTAATCGGCAAAATCGGCAGCGGAAAAACCACCCTGATGCAGCGGCTGAATGAAGAAGAACTTAAATATTCCAAAACGCAGATGGTCAGTTACTATGACGATTTTATTGACACCCCGGGAGAATTTATTGAACTCCCGTTTTTTTCGCGTCAGGCCATTAATATTACCATGGATGCCGGGCTGGTGATTCTGGTCTGTTCTTGTATGGACTCCCAAAACGCCTTCCCGCCCAATTTTATCCATACCTACAACATCCCCTCCATTGGCGTGATCACCAAAACCGATCTGCCTGAATGCAATATTAAGCGGAGTCGGAATCTGCTGATCTATGCCGGTATCAATCCCAAACACATCTATGTAGTCAGCTCCTATACCGGTGAAGGCATCACGGAATTGGAAGCCGCCATTCATCATTTTATGGATCCCCACCGCAATAAATAAATTTTAGAGACTATCGATTAAGGAAGTGAAAAAATGACCTATGACAGCTATGGCAATTTAACAGTGGCAGGCGTTGCCGACTACCTTAAAGAAAAGGAAATCTTTTCCGCCGATGCCAACCTGACTGTGGTGGATTTACACGCCGTTAAGGAAAGTATTGAAGGCTTTGTTAATTTAATCTACCACGTTTATGATCAATCCGGAAAATCTGTGATTATGAAACAAATGCTCTCGATGCCCCGATTTCGAATCGAGGACGAAAAAAACAATACCGTCGAAGACGGAACCGATGCCGGCTGGACCCTTGATCTGGGCCGGATGCGTTCCGAGATTGCGACCCTCATTTTCTGGAACTCGGTATATCCCGGTATCAGTCCCGAGATTTATCTTTTCGACGAAGCCAACCGCATCATTGTCATGGAAGATCTGATGGATTTGAGCCTGCTTCGTTTTGAGCTCTGCCGAATGGTTAAGCATCATCACTTCACCGATAAGATCGGCGCTTTTTTTGCCCGCAATCTTTTTTTCTCGTCCAACCTGCATCTCACCAATTATAAAAAATCCGAAGTTGAACGTTTTTTTGTCAACCCTGAATATACGGCCCTGGTGCCTTTCCTTTTCCATGAAAACATCGGTGTTTCCTGGGAACGGGAGATGGTTCCCGGTACCGATGAAAAAAGAGCCGAACTGGTGGATAACCCCCAGATCAAGGCTGAATTTAAGCGGCTGGAAAACAAATTTATGAACGACAAGGAATGCCTGATCCATACCGACCTTCACAGTTCCAACATCATGATCAGTGCCGCTGACGTGCGCATCATTGATGGTGAATTTGCCGGTTTCGGGCCACTGGCCCAGGATTTTGGCCGTCTCACCGCCAGCCTGACCCTGAACTATATTTCCTGGTTTGGCGATGAAACCCGAACCGCCGCCGAAAAAGCCGATTTCCAGGCCTACCTGTTGGAGACCATCGCCGATCTATATACCACCTTTCAAAATGAATTCCGCCAGCTGGTAGAAACCCATCGGGAGGAAAGCTACAGCTTAAAAACCCTTGACGTCGATGCCTATCTGATCGATCAGTTGCAGAACGCCTTGTCTTATACCGGGGTCAATGTGATGTCCCGACTGGCCAACCGGGGAATCTGTTACGATCTGCTACGGCTTCCCGAACCAAACCGACTGGTGCCCACACTGCTGGGTCTGGAGATTTCCAAACAGCTATTGCAAAACCACGGAAACTACATCAACATTACCGACTACACCCAGTTACTAAAAAAATTGGGTTAATCATTAACAACAAAAAATACCGCTGCTTTCGAAAGCTCGAAAACAGCGGTATTTTATATTTTGTCGCAAATTCGCAACTTCACTATCATCATTAAACCATCCTGATCCATTAAGATAATAATAGCGCCTTACTCCATCACCTCAATGGGATCGCCAACTTTAATGAAGCCGCCGATAATCACAGCCGTAAAAACAACCTCATTTGCCAGCAGGCACTTTCCGTTTTCATCCCCGATTTCACAGCCAAAGCATTTTTTGCCAATCTGAGAAATCTCCTGGACAGTTCCGCCAATTTTCAGCCGGGTTCCCAGGGGTAACCGAAACAGCTCGATGCCTGTGGTGGTGATATTTTCATTGAAACGTCCGGTACATAAACCGGCTCCGCCGATCTTTTGCAATTGCTCAGTGCTGTTAAGTCCAAATAAGCAGACCTGCCGTTTGTCGCGACCGCCGTGACTGTCCCCTTCAAGTCCGAACCCCGAAATAAAAAGGGCCGGCTGATCCAGGCGAATCCGCTCGCCTTTTTTAACACTCCGATAAATAGCTGTAACCTTTCCCAATGGGCTCACCTGCTTTCATCTTTTTTTATTGTCCGCTTAGTCCTGCCTAAATAAAATACTCACAGGTGCCCTTTTCATTATACGACTTCACCAGATCTGCCAGGGTAATATTATCTACCACATTCTCAACGGCATCTTTAATTTGCCGCCAGACATCAACAGTGACGCAGCGATCGGCCCGGTCACAGCTGCCCGGTTCATCTAAACAGGCCACTGGGGACAATTCCCCTTCCATCAGCCGTAAAATCATTCCAACGGTATATTCTTCGGGCGGGTTTGCCAGTTGGTAGCCCCCCTGGGATCCCCGGACGCTCCTGACGAAGCCGGCCCGGGAAATCTGGGTGATGATCTGCTCCAGATATTTTTCAGAAATCTCCTGACGCTCAGCAATCCGTTTAATCGGTATGTATTCCCCGGTATTGTTAATCGCCAGGTCCAGCATCAGACGCAAGGCATATCGTCCCTTTGTTGATATTTTCATGACGAGTATAACCCCGTTGACAGGTAGCGTTCGCCGGTATCCGGCAGCAACACGACAATGGTCTTTCCTTTGTTTTCTGGTCGTTTTGCCAGTTCCGTGGCCGCATACAGGGCTGCGCCCGACGAGATTCCCACCAGTAAGCCTTCTTTCTGGGCAACGCTTTGGGACGTTTTAAACGCATTATCATTACTGACGGTAATAATTTCATCGTAAATAGTCGTATTTAGTACCCCGGGTACAAAACCGGCGCCAATCCCCTGAATCTTATGCGGTCCCGGACTGCCGCCAGAAAGCACTGGCGACGCTTGCGGTTCGACGGCAACGATCTGAACCCCAGGTTTCTTTTCTTTGAGCACTTCGCCCACCCCGGTAATGGTACCACCGGTACCGATGCCAGCGACAAAAATATCCACGTCGCCATCCGTATCGTTCCAGATTTCAAGTGCTGTGGTTTGACGGTGAATTTCCGGATTGGCGGGATTTTCAAACTGCTGCGGAATAAAGGCATTGGGGATCGTTTCAGCCAGTTCATTGGCTTTGGCAATGGCACCTTTCATTCCGGTGGCTCCTGGCGTCAGCACCAGCTCAGCGCCCAGGGCCGACAACAGATTACGACGTTCCATACTCATCGTTTCCGGCATCGTTAAAATGATCCGATAGCCTTTGGCAGCGGCTACAAATGCCAGACCCACCCCGGTGTTACCACTGGTTGGTTCAATAATCACAGTACCTGCTTTGATCAACCCAGCCTTTTCACCCGCTTCAATCATCGCAAACCCGACACGATCCTTCACTGATGATAAGGGATTAAAATATTCCAGCTTGGCCACCAGCCGAGCTTCCAGCTCCAGGCTCTTTTCGTAGTTCGATAATTCCAGCAGGGGCGTATTACCAATCAAATCGGTTAGACTTTTTGCTATTTTAGACATCTTCCTACCTCACTTTATTCTTAAATTTTTATTTTCAATCTTATTTTTAATTAATTCATATCATTTCGATATGTTTTAATGATTTTATTATATGCCTCTGCCTTTTCTTTGTCAACAAAAAAATGCCGGATTTCTCCGGCATTTAAGACTTAAGATTAATACAAACGTAGTACGAGATAACCTAAAAATGATCAGGCGTCTTTTTTAGGATGACTTTCCTTTTCCTCAGCTTCTACCCGAGACCAGAAACGCTTTCCTTCTGGATGGGCATCCTCACCCGCCAACTTGGCATATTCATTCAAGGCATGGCGTTGCTCACGGTTAAGTTTACGTGGCACTTCCACCTTAATGGTAATAAACTGATCGCCCCGACCGCGGCCATTGACATTGGGTACCCCTTTTCCTTTTAAGCGGAAAACTTTGCCATTTTGGGTACCTTCCGGTATTTTAAGCTTGATCTTACTGTCGATGGTCGGGACCACAATACTGTCACCCAGAGCTGCCTGGGCATAGGTGATGGGCAGTTCATAATAAACATCATCGTCGCTGCGTTTAAATAGCGGATCTTCCCGGACGCTGATATAAACCAGCAGATCCCCGGTGCTACCATGATTTGGTCCGGCGTTGCCCTGACCTCTTAACGGTAAAATTGAGCCGTCATAGACGCCGGCAGGGATTTTGATACTGATGGTTCGTTCCTTGGATTCAAGTCCGGATCCATGACAGGTGTGACAGGGTTTATCAATGATTTTGCCTTCGCCATGGCATTTGTCGCAGGTATGAACCTGTTGAACTGTTCCGAACGGTGTCTGCTGCCTTACATAAACCTGACCCGAACCGCCACATTGATCACAGGTTTTTGAGGTTGATCCTTTTTCAGCACCAGTGCCACCACAGCTTGAACATTCTTCATTCCGTTTGATCTTAATTTTCTTTTCCACACCGAAAACAGCTTCATGGAAGGACAGGTTGATACTGATCTTCATGTCCGAGCCACGGTTGGATCGTCGGCCACCGCGACCGCCGCCAAATCCGCCACCGCCGCCAAAAGCGCTGAAAATATCGCCAAAGATATCCTCAAAGCCGCCAAAGCCACTGCCGCCGTAACTGCCACCACCGTAACCGCCGGCATTGGGGTCAACTCCGGCATGACCATATTGATCATAGCGGGCTTTTTTATCGGCATCGCTTAAAATTTCATAGGCTTCATTGGCTTCCTTGAATTTTTCTTCAGCCGCACTGTCCCCCGGATTTTTATCCGGATGGAATTCCATCGCCTTTTTTCGATACGCTTTTTTTATTTCATCCGGGCTGGAATCTTTACTGACCCCCAGCACCTCATAGTAATCTCTTTTTTCACTCATAAATCTATCTCACCTCTTTTGAATCCTAAACACCAACTAAACAACTATTTATTATACCTTTTTGGAGCAAAGAGTTAAAGTCTTTTTTCGTGGAGTATAGCATTCCCAAAAGTTGGAAACATACCTTAATATTAGTACCGACAATTTTTACATCATGTTGTACGCATCGGAGCGGACACGGCAAAGCCTGTCCGATTCTTCGCGAAGGCAACGAGCCAATCATAAGTTTACTTATAGTTGGCGACTGCCCGCGACCAATGTGAAAGGAGCATAGCGGATTTCGCATGGCGCGGCGAACAACAGATTAACAATTGGTCGGTACGGCACACCAAACCCACATGGCTTGTTGCCTCCACGACACTTTTCAAAACGCTCACCCGCGTTTTGAGCCGTTCGCGGGCAGTCGCCAATTGCAAGCGAGCTTGCGATTGGCTCGTTACCTCCACGAAAAAGAGTGGCAGCCTTGGCTGCCACTGGTTTTTGCCGGTTACAGGCAAATCTTACTCTTTTACTTCCTCATATTCAGCATCCACAACATCATCGTCATCATTACCCTGAGCCCCAGCTTCTTGCTCATCAGGTGCCTGTTGGGCAGCTGCTTCTTCATACATTTTCTGAGCCAATGGATAGAAGGATTCATTCAGTTCTTCAGTCGCCTTGGTAATGGCTTCCACATCTTCGCCTTCACTGACTGTTCGGAGGTTGGCAATGGCTGCTTCAACCTTGGCTTTATCCTCATCCGAAACCTTGCCTTCCATTTCTTTTAAAGACTGTTCGGTTTGGTAAATGGTCGAATCCGCAACGTTCTTGGCTTCGATTAAGGCTTTTACGCGTTTATCTTCTTCTGCGTGTTGTTCCGCTTCTTTGACAGCTTTATCAATCTCATCATCACTCATGTTGGTAGTCGATTTAATCACAACGTTCTGTGATTTGCCGGTTCCCATATCTTTGGCCGATACGTTAACAATCCCATTGGCATCAATATCAAAGGTTACTTCAATTTGGGGAATGCCACGACGTGCTGATGGTATCCCGGTTAATTGGAAACGACCCAATGTTTTGTTATCTTTGGACATTTCTCGTTCACCCTGTAAAACATGGATGTCAACTGCGGTCTGATTGTCCGCTGCAGTCGAGAATGTCTGGCTTTTCTTGGTGGGAATAGTGGTATTACGATCGATTAATCGGGTGAATACCCCACCTAATGTTTCAATCCCCAATGATAATGGAGTTACGTCAAGCAGTAATACATCATGGACTTCGCCGGCTAATACACCAGCCTGAATGGCGGCACCAATGGCAACACATTCATCAGGGTTAATGCCTTTATAAGCATCTTCACCGGTAATATTTTTAACCGCATCCTGAACTGCTGGGGTTCGGGTGGAACCACCAACCAGGATTACCTTATCCAGTTCATTTTTGGAAAGGCCGGCATCTTTCATCGCTTTTTCAACTGGGCCAATGGTACTCTTG
This sequence comes from Acetobacterium malicum subsp. dehalogenans DSM 11527, assembly GCF_000472665.1. Lineage (GTDB taxonomy): Bacteria > Bacillota > Clostridia > Eubacteriales > Eubacteriaceae > Acetobacterium > Acetobacterium malicum. Next base: position 224,610 of record NZ_KI421448.1, read on the forward strand.
ACCAGATCAGAAGTCAGTTCATCAAATTTAGCACGGGTCAGTGATAATTCCAAATGCTGTGGACCTTCTGCCGTAGCGGTGATAAATGGCAGATTAATGTCTGATTTCATAACGGTTGATAATTCAATTTTCGCTTTTTCAGCGGCTTCTTTAAGTCTCTGAAGCGCCATTTTATCGTTTTTTAGATCAAGTCCGTGAGTTTTCTTAAACTCTGCGGCCATCCAATCGATGATTTTCTGGTCAAAGTCATCACCACCCAGGTGATTGTTTCCATTGGTTGACTTAACTTCAAAAACGCCATCACCAAGTTCCAGAATGGAGACATCAAAGGTTCCGCCCCCAAGGTCATAAACCATGATTTTGTCATTGGCATCTTTATCTAAACCATAAGCTAACGCTGCTGCGGTTGGTTCGTTGATAATTCTTAAAACTTCCAGACCGGCAATCCGTCCGGCATCTTTGGTTGCCTGTCTTTGTGCATCACTAAAGTAAGCTGGTACGGTAATAACTGCTTTGCTGACTGTTTCACCTAAATAAGCTTCAGCATCGGCTTTCAGTTTTTGCAGAATCATCGCTGAAATTTCCTGTGGGGTATAACTTTTATCATCAACGACCACTTTGCGGTCAGTACCCATGTCGCGTTTAATCGAAGAAATGGTGCGATCGGGGTTGGTCACCGCTTGTCGTTTGGCAACCTGTCCAACCAGACGTTCGCCATCTTTGGCAAAAGCGACAACTGATGGTGTCGTTCTATTTCCTTCTGCATTTGGGATAACAACGGCTTCACCGCCTTCTAAAACGGCTACACAAGAGTTTGTGGTTCCTAAGTCAATCCCGATAATTTTTTCTTTACTCATATCTATTTCCTCCTGAAATGTTTACTATTTTATTAAAATGAAAATTGTTCTGCTGGTTATCCAACTGAATTTTCAATTCTAGACTTTTTTAGTTTATATGTTTAATATTTATTTACTACAAACCTTAACCATGGCTGGTCGGATGACCTTACCCTTGAATTTGTAGCCTTTCTGGAATACATCAATAATGTCCTGGTCGTCCTTTTCGTCATCTTCGCCAACGGCAACGCCATGATGAAGATTGGGATCAAAAGGACCTTCACAAACAATTTCTTCCAGACCTTCTTCTTTGAGCACATCCTTGAGTTGCTTAAAAACCATTTCCAGTCCATCAATATAACCCTTAGCTTCCTCACTGGCATCCGATAAGGCCGCTTCAGCCCGTTCCAGATTATCCATCACTGGTAGCAGCTTGGTTGCAAAGTTTTCGGATGCAAACTGATACATTTCTGTTTTCTCTTTTTGACTTCGCTTTTTGAAATTCTCAAAATCAGCCTGAAGTCTGACCAAGCGATTCAATATGGCCTCATCCTCCTTTACGATCTCCTTTAAAACTTCATCCGGAGATACTTCTTCGACAATTTCATCAATCGATTCCTCGTCGGTTACCGTTTCTGCTTCATCTAAAAGCACTTCATCATTTTCTGCCACAGTTTCTGTTTTGATTTCCTCTTCTTTTATCATATAATCACCTATTTCATTAATAAATTTGAGATATGTAAATTTAACTCATTGCGGATGTAATTGAGAACCGACGACACATTGTCATAGTTCATCCGGGTCGGCCCGATGACTCCGAAGGCGCCCATCATTTCACCGTCCAACTCATAAGTTGATGTGATAATGCTGAAATCCTTAAGATTTTCATTGTCATTTTCGCTACCGATTTTGATTCGGATGACCTGGTTCCCATCTTTGGATGTCATCATTTCTGATAACACCTGCTTTTCCTGAACAATATTGATCAATTGCTTGATCTTGTTCACATCGCTGAATTCCGGATAATTAAAAAGATTGGTTAACCCGGTGGAATGAACTTCCGAGGCATCCTCCATCAACGCTTTTTTAAGATGAGGGATAATCTCATGGATCAGCTTACTTTCGGCTGGAGACAATTCCTGGATCTGATCAATCAGGTCTGAACTCATTTCACTGAGAATGGTGTTTTTCAGAAATCCGTTGATCACATTGGAAAGTTTCAGGGCCAGCATGGTGTCAACCTCTTGCGAAAGGGTTACCTCAATATTTTTGGCCATCCCCTCCTGGGTTACTACTACCATAAGTACCCTGTTTTTAATTAAAGAAACAATCTGGACATGCTTACAGTTAAAATTTGTTACCCGCGGGGCCAGAACCACCGCTGTGTAGTTGGTTAACTGCGACAGAACCTGAGCGGTATGCGACATCGTCGGCCCCAGTTCGGTATTGTGATCCAAAAAACCCCGATGAATATCGGTCCGGATCATTTTCTCCAGTTTTTGGATCTCCATGATTTCATCCACATAATAGCGATAAGCCTGTTGGGTTGGAATCCGTCCCGATGAGGTATGCGGTTGAACCAGAAAACCTAATTCTTCAAGATCCGCCATTTCATTTCGGATGGTGGCCGGGCTGATACCCAGGTTGCATCGTTTTGAAAGGGTTCGTGAACCAACCGGCTCGGCCGTATTGATATAATCACGGATGATCACTTCCAGTATTTTCTTTTTACGTATGTTAAGTTCCATGATTCACCTCGTTATTAGCACTCACAATAATCGAGTGCTAACATCTGAGTTAAATATAACACCCTGTCCCTACTTTGTCAACTAGTTTCTATAATAGCTTGCTCACCTTTTAAAGTTTTCTTAAGATATTTTTTTGACCTGATTTCATCTACACAAAAGCCATAAAGACACGGTTTCCAAAGTCCTGTCCCCGGTCTGTCAGTTTTAAAACCGACCCATCCCATGCCAGTAAACCATCAGCGATCAGACTCTTGATGACCTCACCATAGCGGACAAAAAAGCTTTCGCCAAAACGGGTTATAAAATCAGCATCCCTTATCCCGCTCAGTTTGCGTAAACCTAAAAACATCCATTCACTCATCATTTCGTCGGGTGCCATTACCGGTTCAAAAACCGCCGGAGATTTCCCCGCATTTAATCGCTCACCATATTGTCTGAGTTCATTGGTGTTACCATAGCGTCGGCCCTGAAAGAAACCATGAGCGCCCAGGCCAAAGCCCAGATAGGGCTCCAGTTCCCAGTATTTAACATTATGCCGGCTTTCGCAGCCGGGCCGGCAATAACTGGAAATTTCATAGTGCTCAAATCCCTGTTGCTTCAGAAAACCATCCACCGCCCAATGCATTTCCCGTTCTTCATCTTCATCCGGCAAATCCAACTGGCCTGCTTCGACCCAGTTGGCCATGGGCGTACCCGGCTCCAGAATCAGGCTGTAGCTGGACAGATGGGTGGGCGAAAATACCATCAGCGCCTCCAGGGTCTCCATCACATCGACCAGCTTTTGTCCCGGTAAGCCAACCATCACATCGACACTGAAGTTCTCAAAGCCGTTGTTTTTTAAGATTTCCATCGTTCTGATAAAATCCGCCTGATTGTGAATCCGGCCGAGGATTTTCAACAGAAAATCCTGCCAGGCCTGAAGTCCGACACTGGCCCGGTTGATTCCTGCTTTTTTGTAGCGGCGGGCCTTGTCCGCGGTCAGCGTCCCCGGATTGATTTCGATGGTGATCTCGGCGGTATCCTGAATAACAAATACTTCCTTTAATAAGGCCAGGGTCGCTTCGATCTGCCCGGCATCAACCGACGATGGCGTCCCGCCGCCGAAATAGACGGTATCAACCATCGGCAAATCTGAATTTTGATTTTCTCGGGCAAAGTTTCTGATTTCTTTGTGTAACGCTTCAAAATAATCCCGGATGTTGTCCTCACTCTGGCAGGAAAAAGAAGAAAAATCACAATAGGCACATTTCTTCAGACAAAACGGAATATGGACATAAATCCCCAGGGGATCGATCTGATTCTTTTTATTGACATTCATTTATTACACCTCATCATTTTTAAAGACTATTTTTCTTAAGTTTATGCTATAATCATAACATATAAATAGAAACTAAACGAAGTCATAGAAAGGAAATCATCAATGAAAAAAGTAACCACCATTGCCATTATCGCCGGCGCTGCTTCCTTGATCCCGGCCTATTTTCTGGCCCGCAAACTGATCCTGAAGAACCCACTGACCAAAACCGCATCGCTCCCTGACGCACCGCTTAAAGAAATTGATATCAACGAAATTCAAACCAAAGAAATCCCGTCAAAAGTGATTCAACCCGAAAACACACCGCCTCAAAACCAATCAACCACTGAATCCATCAAACCCGAGACCCTTATTAAAAGCATTCAGACGGAGGTTCAGCAAACGGTAGAACCAGATCATGATAAATCTACCTATCCGGGACTAATTGCACCAAACGGTCGCATTTTATATAACTTCAAAGATGAAAATAATCTCATCTTCTGTGAAGAAACCCAGTTGGGCAAACGTCTGATCCAACTGGAAAACTCCATTAATATCCGGGACATCGGCGGCTATACCGGCATGGATGGCCGAAAAATCAAGTGGCGAAAAGTTATCCGCAGTGAAGAACTGGCCCACTTATCTGATAAAGATGTTGACTATTTTGCCGCCTTGCGACTTAAACACGTCTTTGACTTTAGAAACAAATCCAAATCCGAACGCCAGGCCGACCGTTTACCTAAAACCGCCCAATATCATCTCATCCCGATATTTTCCAGTGCCGATATGGGACTGGATCATAAAGATTTTACCAAACCCGGGATGGTGGATGAATTCATGCGCCATATCTACAAGATCCAGACTGAAGACCGGGCCCAGTGCTTTGCAGAAGTTTTAAAATACCTGACCGAGTCCTCTGAGTATCCCATTCTTTACCACTGCACCAACGGCAAAGACCGGACCGGCTTTATGACCTATCTGATTTTAAGTATTTTAGGTGTCCCTGAAGATGTTATTCTGTCGGATTACACCCTGACCAACCTGACCTTTGACGAAAGCTATAATCTACTTGGCAATATCATGTCCGAGGAATTGGGAATTGAAAATTACCACCTCTGGGAATTCTACGGTGTCAAGCCTGATTGGTTAAAAATTTCCATGGATTACGTCAACAGCAATTTCGGAAATGTCGAAACCTATTTGATGGAAAAAACCGATTTGCGGGAAAAAGATTTCAAAAAAATCCGAGATAACTTGTTAGCAAAATAAACAACGTGGTGCGGGCGGCTTATCGTTACAGTTTGCCAATACCACCGCCCGATAGATCACAGAGACGAATTCATCACCCGGAAACTCAACCCCAAATTAAAGGAGGAAACGCCAATGCAAATGGAACAACGAGGAAAAATTGCCCGGGATGCCGGTATCCTGTTAGCCGCCACCGACGGCCAGAAGCGCAACGCCGGCCTGCGGGCCATTGCCACTGCGCTGGAAACAAACAAAGCCGCTATTGCGGCAGCTAATCAAGCAGACATGAAACGCTCTCAGGAAGAGCAGCTGGGTGCGCCCCTGCTCAAGCGCCTGACCTTCGACGCCGCTAAAATCAGCGACGTCATTCAGGGAATCCATAGCCTGATCGAGCTTACCGATCCCCTGGGGGCTACCAAATTGTCAACCCAGCTGGATGAAGGTCTGGATCTCTACAAGGTCACCTGCCCAATCGGGGTCATCGGGGTCATTTTTGAGTCCCGTCCCGATGCTTTTGTCCAGATTTCTACCCTCTGTCTCAAAAGTGGCAACGCGGTGCTTTTGAAAGGCGGCCGGGAAGCCCTGGAAACCAATCGTATCCTTGCCAAAATCATCAATGAAGCCACCACCTCAGTCGGTTTACCAGCAAACTGGATCCAGAATCTGGAAACCCGGGAAGACGTCACCGCGATGCTGTCTCTGGAGCAATACATTGATCTGATTATCCCCCGAGGCTCCAACAGCTTTGTCCAGTATATTATGAACAATTCAAACATCCCGGTGATGGGACACGCTGATGGCATCTGCCATGTTTATGTTCATGAAGATGCTGACCTTAAGCAAGCCGTGGATATCATCGTCGATTCGAAAACCCAATACGTAGCCGCCTGCAATACCTTAGAAACCCTGCTGGTCAACGAAAAAATCGCCGCAGCCCTGCTGCCATCACTGAAGGCCGCCCTGGATGCCAAAAATGTTCATATTAAAGGCGACTCCGCCACGCAAGCCATTATCGCCGTGGAAGCAGCCACCGAGATTGACTGGAAAACCGAATATCTGGATTATATCCTATCCATTAAAATTGTTCCAGATCTGGATGCCGCCATTACCCACATCAATACCTATGGCTCCGGCCATACCGATGTGATCCTGACGACTGCCGAACCCACCGCCAAAACCTTTATGACGCTGGTGGATTCGGCCGGGGTGTTCTGGAACTGCTCCACCCGCTTCAGCGATGGTTTCCGTTTTGGCTTTGGCGCCGAAGTGGGGATCAGCACCAGCAAGCTCCACGCCCGGGGTCCGGTGGGTTTGGATGGCCTGCTCAGTTATAAATTCAAACTACTGGGCCACGGCCAATGCGTGGCTGATTATGCCAGCGGAAAAAGTCAGTTTACCCATGTGAAACAGGACACCAGCTGCCCGGTATAGTTGGAGCTGATGCATTACGCTGACGTGAAAGTTTTTACTGTGCTTCTAATTCTGGTACGCAGGGACGATTACCAATCGCCTGTTAACAACCATCATAATATGACAAACGAAACGTCCCCATGTCATTATAATATGACAAACGAAACGTCCCCATGTCATTTCCCATGTCATTCGCTAACGTCTGTCCATAAAAATAAAATATAGAAAAGAGAGGTCCCCCATGAAATCAAAAAAAATTCTAATCGTTCCATTGGTCCTTGTTTCTTTAACAGTTTTCACTTTTTCCGGTTGTTCAAAACCAGCAGAAAAACCTGCTGATACGACAACTGACGATACAAAAACTGAAAATGTCGAAAGTATGCCAAATCCAGTTGTCGAACGCACATCATCAGAAGAAGTAAGTGCTGCCATCGGCTTTACCTTTGAATCCCTTCCAGCCGATATCACCGATGTAAAATACTCCACCATTTCAAACAACCTTGCTCAAGTCACCTTCACCTCCAATGGTGTAAATTATACGGCCCGAAAAGCCGATCCCAATATCGACAATGTGTCTGGCGTTTATACCGCTTTTAAGAACGGTGAAACAAGAACTACTGCTTCTGGTACTGCCGTTATTTTTCAAAGTAATGATGATGGAATGGGCCTTGCAACATGGAAAACAGACAACTTTATTTATTCTGTTTATTGTGAATCAGGATTCGATGCAGCTGCCATGGAAGCGATTGTGAATTCCATTTCCTGATAATATTTTATTCTTCACCATAAGCGGCAAGCTAAAGGATACTACGTCTGTTGCTTAACATAGTATGTCATCTGAACATCAAAATTCCACAGGAGCAACGGATCCAGCAAAGTTTTGTTTTCCAAACAAAGCACTTCCGCATTGTTCCAGTTAAAATTAAGCATTAATGATTATTATATGTCAGGTGAGAATAGTTTTCGACATACTTTCTCACGTCACTATTCCTGAGCAGTAGATCCTAAACCGATCTACTGCTTTTTAATTTTCACTAATTTTCTGGCACACAAATTGCCACACCTTGAAATTCCCTGTTATTCCCATTACAATGTTATTATAAAACGAAAGGGGAGAAAAAATGCTAAAATTATTAAAAGGTGGTATCCGGATATTGATTATTCTGATATTAATCGGTCTGATTCCGGTGTGGGTATCAGCAAAGGGACAGATTCCAGAAAAGAATTTAATTGAAACTAAGGAAAATCAGATGACCCCAACCGAGTATTATTATGATGGTTACCTCGTTGACAATGTCGTAACTAGTTATTACCCAGCGTATGGGTCTCTAGAAAACAGCTATCTGATTAACAATGGCAATAACACGAAAAGCCTGCTGGAAGCTAATGAATTTCAAAAAATAATAGATATTGAAACTTATAACGACTCGGATGAACAAATATCAGAAAAAGAAGTTGCTTTTGAACTACCTTTGTTTGGCGCATTTTATTCCGGCCTACAGTACAACTATATCGCTTATGGTCAAGAGAATAAAGAAGAAAATAACACTAAGGAAGTCATTCGAATCGTGAAATACGATAAGAGCTTCAACCGAATTGACAGTGTTTCACTATCAGGTGGCGAAACTTTTACCGTTATCCCATTTGATGCCGGACATCCTAGTATGTGTGAAAATGGCAATGAACTCGTTCTGCATACATCACGAGAACGGTACACAACATCTGATGGGTTAAATCACCAATCTCAACTCACTGTTATTGTCGATACAGCAACAATGAGCGTGACGAATTATACCGGCGAATGGCAAACAAATCATGTCAGTCATTCTTTTTCTCAATACGTCCGATTTGATGGCAACGATCATGTTTTAATTGATCATGGTGATGGTTATCCCCGATCCATTGTGTTGAATAAAGAGATGGGTTCGCATTATCTTGAAAAAAATCTATTTGAAATAGTCGGCGAAACTGGTGAAAATTACACTGGTGTTTCGCTAGGAGGATTTGAAGTTTCATCAAGTAGCTACATAGCAGCAATAAACTCATATGAGCAGTCCTCATCTTCGTATTTGGAATATATCAAAAACCAACGGGATGGTGGGGATTTGAATAGAGATATCATATTATGCGTGTTGCCCAAGAACAATTTACAGGAGGCGAGCCAAATCACGCTCGCAAAGTATATCGGCACGAATCAAAAAGGGTCAATTCCTAAACTTGTTAAAATTTCAGACAGCAAGTTGATGGTATTATGGCAGGAATTCAACATTAAAGAATTGTATCCCGGTTTTACAAACAGCGAAATTGCTGATTTAAAATATGTAATTATTGATAGTAACGGTGTTCCTGCTAGCGCTATCCAATCTGTATCAGGTTATAAACTTTCCACATCATCACCAATTATTATTGGTGATGATGTCGTTTGGTGTACTCACGAAAATGATGTGAAAAAATTTTATACCATCCCACTGTCCGGTTCACCTAAAATAAGCGTCTCATCATTCACAGCCAATAAAGAATCCGGCCAAACCGCTGGCACACCAATTGCATTAACAGCCAGAGCCATCGGCGGCACCGGTTCCTATCAATATAAATTTTATTATACAAATGAATTACAGACATCTGTAATTCAAGACTTTTCGAGTTCTGACACGGCTAACTTTGTCGCAGATACTGCAGGCAACTATACTCTTTGGGTGGATGTGAAAGATTCATCTGGTAAAACGGCAACAAAAAGCATCGAGAATTTTCAGGTAACCGAAGCCCCTAAGCCCACTGTTAAAAGCTTTGAAACTGATAAAGTATCGGGCCAGTTTGCCAAAACAAGTATTAAACTGCGTGCCGAAGGCAATAATGGCCGTACTCCCTATGAATATAAGTTCTATTACCGGTATGGTACTGAGACCATAACTATCCAAGACTTTTCGACTGCCAATACAGCAGATTTCAAACCAGCGCAAGCCGGAACCTATGCGATAACGGTTGATGTTAAGGATGCCAAGGGTGATATCGCCTCTAAAACTATTGAGAATTATCAGATTCTGGAACCGGAGCGAGAAATTTCGACCAGTTATACCACCCATGTTCAAAACGTCGGCTGGCAGGACTGGATACATGACGGCGCAGTCAGTGGAACTGTCGGACAAGGACTGCGACTGGAAGGAATCAGGATCTATTTAATAACGAAATTGAAATATGATTTGGATGTATCTTATAGCACCCACATCCAGAATATCGGTTGGCAGGAACCCAAAAATTTCGGCTTTATCAGCGGTACAACAGGACAAGGACTGCGATTAGAAGCAATAAAAATGAATTTAACCGGCTCCGATGCGGACCAATTTGATATTTATTACCAGGTCCATGCCGAGAATTTTGGCTGGTTGGACTGGGCCAAAAATGGAGAAAATTCGGGAACGGCAGGCTTCGGTTACCGTTTAGAAGGAATTCGGATTCTGGTTGTTCCTAAAGGAGATCCGGCCCCAGGTTCCACCGCCAGGCCATTTATGCAGAACTAAAAAAAGCAACGAACTTGATTAGAGTTCGTTGCTTTTTTCGTTCAATCTCATTTTATTCTTTAGCTTGCTATTGGGCTTGTTTCATTTTCAGAAAAAACACTTCTTTTTCTGAAAATACTTCTTTATGCAACACAAAATCAAGGGTATTCTTAATATCCACAAACTGTTGCTCAGTTTCGGCTTTAAACTCCGTTAAGAAAGCCGTTTGTTCATTTCCAGAAATGGTCTCACTGCTTCACCTGGGCCCGATGCACCCTTTGGCACTACAACAATTTTGATCGCTTCCAGGCGATAGCCATAACCAGCTGTTCCTGCCGAGTCACCGTTTTTCGCCCAATCGAGCCAACCGAAATTCTGGGCATGTACCTGATAATAGATGTCATATTTGTTTGCATCTTCTCCCGTTAGCCTGATTTTAATGGCTTCTAGTCTTAACCCTTGTCCGGTTGTTCCACTCATCGCACCATCTTTCACCTCATTCTGCCATCCCAAATTTTCAACATGCGTACTGTATTGGACTCCAATTTTTTTTACATCTTTAAATTTAATCTCGATTCCCTCCAGCCTCAATGCCTGACCGGAGGTACCACTCATTTCACCATTGCTTCTGAAGCCTTGCCAACCAATGTTTTGTACATGTGTTTGATAAACACACTGAATATTCTTTTTAAATGGCTTTTCCATTGATCCAGGCGCTTCACTTCCTTTTTTCTGTATCAGAATTCTTATGGCTTCGAGTCGGTAGCCATAACCTTCACTCCCAGCACTTTCACCATTCTTCGCCCAATCCAGCCAACCAAACTGCTCAGTATAAACCTGATAATACAGATCATACTGATTGGCTTCAACTCCGGTAAGTTTGATTTGAATGGCTTCCAGCCTTAAACCTTCGCCAGATGTTCCGCTCATTTCACCATTGTTTTTAAATCCCTGCCAGCCAACGTTCTGAACATGAGTTTGATAAGTAATCCCCAGTTTTTTTGGCTCATCGGTTTTTATTTTAATTCCTTCCAATCTTAGTGATTCACCAACAGTTCCACTGACTTCACCATTTTCTTTAAATTCCTGCCAGCCGACATTTTCTAGTTGGGTTTGATAGGTACAATTGATCACTGCTTCTTCTGGTTTCATAGTAGCTGAAATCACGTATTTCGAAGCGTGACTGAATTTAAATGAAACCGCGCCATTACCAACTGTCGATTGATCCTGATATTCCAGTTTTCCATTACTTTCATTGTAATAGTATAAAGATACCAGTTTTCCATTGAAGGATACATCAATCTTGTAAGTCAATCGACCTGTAAATGGGAGTGCTCCATCATGACTGATCTCAAACTGAATGGCATCCGGATCATTTGCCAAATCTGTCAACGTTTCATTCTGAATTGATTTGACACTTATATCATAGGCCGTCAACCCTTCTGGCAGATTCGTAATGCTTGTGCCACTTATTTCCCAAAAATAATCTTCAAAGTCAAACACAAGCATGATATCTTTACCTTTTGCCGCTTCCAGAATGCTGATTGGAATGGCTTCTCCATTTCTAACGCCAATTGTGATTTTAGAACCTTCATCTGCTCTTTCAATTTCATCGATGGCTTTTTTTTCATCAATGTTTGCCGCTGATCCCGGTTCCGGTACTGGTGGTGTTGTCGGTCCTGGCGATATTGGCGGTTCTGGCGGTGTTGACGGACTTGGCGGTACTATCGGTTCTGGGTTTGTATCGGGCGATGATATTGGTGGCGATCCCGAATTAACTAATACTTCATACGTAGTACTTTTTTCACTAACGGTTATCGTAATTATTTGTTTTCCTTTCAGATTTGTGTTGAAGTTGCGACACATTTCTTTTGTCATCGGAACAACTTCCTGAGTTCCATCATCATAAAACACGTTAATTTTGCCGTTACTCACATCCAAAGTTTCGCCGATTTTGTACTCCGTTTTCGGCAATTGAATTAAAGCAATTCGTTCAACCTCCTTCTGCGCAATTTTTTCAACCTGATAGGATTTTACCTGGCTGGCAAAACCTTTTTCTGTTGCAGTTTTTCTTAACAATAAATATGATTTTAAGGGTTTTTCAATCATTGCAGTGTTGTTTATTATCGTTAATTTAGCACCCTTTTCATTCATTTCCACGGTTCCATCCTCAGCTGCTAGAAAAGTATAATCGCCGTCTGAAAGGCCGCTGACCAAATATTTTCCGTCCTGATACTTCACCGTTATATCATCCCTGATCCGATTTCGACTCGGAATAATCATTTTCGTAATGTTTCCAGCTGGATTAAACATACTCGCTTTTTTTCGAACCCACAAATACCGACTTACCATAACCGGCTCCAATTTTATTTGCTTAAGCATACATGTCACCCAGTCTACTCCGTCAAAACTGTATTCATAATCCAATCCAAAACTTTCATTGGTGCTCTCATTTTCGTAATCAATAGAGACCTTTGGTGCTTCCGGAATCGTTGCGATGGTATAGGATTTATTAAACAAGGTATCTCGTTCTGACAACAGCCGATTGGAAAAATCATCGTAGTAATCATCCAAATCGGTATAATTATATGCATTATTTTGATTTTCAATTTTGTTTAACTTATTTTGATCTTTATTTATTTTTTTGACAAAATCATTTTCATTTGCATATTTTTTAGCCGATTGAATATACGCCTTTTCTCCATTTAAACGTATTTTTATCAAATATTTCAGCGATCTCAAGGAATCCAATTCTTTTCCAGGTTTAGAAAGTGCATCCACTGAAGAATAGCTGAAAGCCAACGTTAATGCGCCAAATACTCGGAGTTTTTGATATACTTCAACTTGTCCTTCCCAATCAAAAGTATAATCAAATAGATTGAAAACTAAACCCATCGCGTCATATACTGAACCTGCCTTTACATTAAAAGCCAGATCAACCACTTTAAATGCTTGATCTAATAATTCCCCACCTCCCAACTCTAAAACCGTTTTAGTTAACTCTGAACAAAAATAATCGGATTGATCAATGTATTTTGCGTTCAAGGCTCCCTTCATTTGATCAGCTTCCTGTAAAATTGCAGAGTCTAGATAATCATATTTAAGTATTGTATCCAACAGAAATTTTGATTCTTCCTGATTAGCATTAATCATAATCATTTGTTGTGTTATTTCAGCCGATTGATTCCAATCTCCAACTAATTCATCAAGTACTTTCACGACCTTACTAATATCCTTGCAGTTTTTCGCTATTTCATCGCCATACCACTCCGCTACTTCATGAGTATCATAGAATTTTCTGATTGAAATATTCAGACCTACTGAACCAGCCTGTGAACCTACTAATGCTATCAGTCGATCACAAAATCCTTTTTCACCACCACTTTTCAAGTTAGCAGCTAATTGGCGTACACTATTCCCATCATTAGCAATACTGTTAATGATTTCTAATGATGATGCATCCTCTGGACCAGATCCCAATATCCCACTAAATGTACTCAACATCGATTTTGTAATTTTTATATATGTCTCATCAATGGAGCTATTAACAACTTCACCAAAGGACTCATCAACAAGTAAATCGCAAATAATCTTCCTTGCAATCTCTTCCATTTTGTCATTGGTAAAATAATCGATATCAAAGTTAAGAACAAGATCCGTAGATCGATACAAAGCAACGTTCCATTTTTTAAAATTATCTGAATCATCTTTACATGCCTGAATCTGATAGTAAAATTCGTTATTATCAATATCGATAATTCTATTATAGATATTAAACAGATCTTGATTCATTCTTATTTTTGCTATCTTTTCTTCAGGAAGCGATAAATCAAATAAATCAAGCTGCGTATTTCTGATCTCCACCTCAAAACCCTGTTCTTTGGCAAAGGCTTCAATTGTTTTCTGCAAATAGGCAACATCATCGTATTCAATCGCATTGTAAGCCACATATTTTTTGGTATAAGTCTCACCAACATGTAAAATATCTGGGATCTGTCCAGTCCCCAGAAACTGTTGGAAACCACTGCTATTGTGCAGAGTTGAATTTAATAACTCCACCGTGACTGCCTTCTCCCGATATTTGTTGCTAATCTCAAACTGTCGGATAAGACTTTCCGTCACATCAATTGCTGGCAGATTCAAGTCGACACCATTTTTATTTTCTAAGCCCAAATTGAAATACAGGGCATCCTCCCGTATCGTCGAGTTGATCTCGGCAATCAGTTTTACTCCTGTTAATCCATAAACCTTGATCGGCTCTGCCGTTTTAAACTCAGCTTCGACAGGTTGATTAAACTGATCCAAAATACTATTGTAATTAGCTGTCAAATCATATTCGCCAGCCTGATCACCTCTTAAAACCCAGTCAATTGTCTTTTCTTCCTGTCCGGCAAACTGATCAAAGGTAACTATTTCGGCATTCTGTCGTTCCGCAGTCTTGACGATACTCATCCCAGTGGGGACATTCAATGTAATCTGATTATGACTTAAATTAAATTCCGGTGAGGCATGATTAATCAGGTGTAGTTTAACATCAAAGAACTCTTTCAAAAATGATGCTTCAACCGGAACATCCATCAATGCAATGATCACATTGTCATCATTGTCTGCACCACCACCCGAACCGCCACCTGGGATTCCCGATCCTGAGCCATTTCCATTGGAGCTGTTCATCTTAACAACTGTAGCCGTCACCTTTCTTTGACCGGCATCAGTATCGACAATAATCGTGTTATTAATATTGGTGTTGCCGCCATTGCTGATAACCGACATCTCCAAGGGCTGTGATCCATATTGAAGAAATATTCTTACCTTCATAACTTGTTGATTCGCCGGATTACTGACATCAACCCCCGCTGCTTTGATCTCATCAAGAGTCATTCGATTTATCTCAAATTGCCCCGTTACAATCGGCTGTTTAATCATTGTGACAATTAATTCTGTCTGTGTTCCCGCCCGAACAATCAAAGATTTTTTAACTGGCAGATAGCCATCTGCGTAAGCGCCAATCGATCGTTTTTCAGCCTTTGATGTAAAAACAGCTTCACCCGATGCATTTGATTGCTTTATATTTCCTTCAGTATTGTCAATATCAAAATATATGGGAATACCCGAAATCGGATTTCCGGCTACATCAACGGTTTTAACCAACACGGTTCCCAGTAACTGGGGTTCCAGAACCGATATTTCACAGCTCGTTTCTGCTGTTTCTCCATTTTTATCGGTCACTTTCAGCCGGATGGTATAATTGCCTGTATTTTGGTAATGGTGAATAATTTTGGCTGATGATTGGGTTTTTATTTCACCGTCACCGAAGTCAAATTCATAGGTAGCGATGCCCAAATCTGCAAAAGAATCCGACCCATCGATTTGATATTCCACATTAACTTCTTGTTGGCGATCACATTTAAGGGTCGCCTCCACCTGCGGAACGCCTTGAAGCCAAACGGATTTTGTCTCGATATTACTGCAATTCCCATTCTTATCAACCGCTTCAATTTTATAACTATATACCTGATTCAATTCTACCGATGAATCGATAAAAGAATACTGACTTGCTCCATTTTGAACACTTCTTTGTCCGATTAGTTTATAAGACTGCTCATCATCTTTTCGAAAGATCCGAAAACCGGCCAGATCGGGTTCATTATCGCTTGACCATGTTAATGTAATCGCATCTGATCCTTCATTAACCGATACGTTTGTCACCACCGGCGCCAGCAAATCGACAAAATAAGTTAGCTCCTGTGAAACCCTCAACCCAAATGCATCTTCAGCTTCAATCGTTAAATATAAAGTGTCCCCATTCTTAAGCTTACTCATGGGCAAATTGCAATTGATACGCTTATAATAATTATCAACATTGTCTGTTTGTGTCAATACTGATTTTTCAGCTTCATTATTAATTGCATAAGAAAGTTTGATCGATTGCAGTTTCCAGTTATCACTGACCAATGCACCAAATACACTGTTTCCTGCTCCTATCGATGATCCGTCAGCCGGAAAAATACTCTCAATCACCGGCGCTTCCGTGTCCGAGCTCATTTGTCCTGAAACAACCGTTGATTTTCCGCTTTCATTCCCGGCCAGATCTTTTACTGCCAGACAGTAGAAATAGGTTTTATCTTTTTCAATGCTTCGATCCCAATAGTTTAGCGTTTGAATATTATTGGCAATTGCCACAAAGTTCACGGCATCGAGCGAACGGTACAAAACATAGTCGCCCAGATCCTCTTCCGTCCCCATACTCCAGGCAATTTCAATTGCTCCCGTATTGACTGACACGCTGACATTTTGTGGCACTGCCGGTGCTGTCCGATCTATTGCATATTGAACATACGGCGTTTCACTGCTTGAATCGCCCTGATTCCCGGCACGATCAACGGCTATTGCCCGCACAAAGAGGTTGCCTTCTTCAAATGAAGAAATGTCCAGAGTATGCGCTACTGTTTCCGAAGTGTTGTTTCCACTAGCGGATATTTCTGCCTGATCCTGCCAACTGATGGCATCCCGGGATATCTGAATCATCACTTTCTCAAGACTTGAATCATCTTCCGCCGTGATTCTCAATGGGATTTGGTTGACATAATATCCCGGTCCCGGCAAAATTTTAGTGATCACCGGTGGGACTGAATCCATCGCCGTCACAATTGACAACAGCTCAGAATAGACGCCAATATTTCCCAGCCGATCATAAGCAGCCACCCGGTAAACATAGGTTGAATTAGGCGTTAAACCCACCACATTGGCACCCAGTGTTTTGGTAATACTCTGAACCAGACTAAAGCTTCCATCCGGGTTCTGACGTTCCAGTCGAAAACCTGCCAAATCATTGTCGACTACATCCGCCCAGCGAATTACAGCTGTCGTTGCGGTGCTGTCATAAGACAGTCCGATGACCTTCTCGGGTCCGACATTATCAATTTGATAGGTATTGGTAAAACTGCCACTTTCATTGCCTGCTGCATCATAAGCAAGCGCCTTAACCATGATTGAGGATGCCAGCACCGCTTTTGTATTCAGTCGGTATCGACAATACGATCCGTCGTTTTCAGATAACTTCACCCAGGAAACCCCGTTGTCCTCAGAAAGGTACAGCGCAATTCTTGTCACCGCCACGTTGTCAATTGCCCGCGCATACAGCTCGGTTTCGTCGCCTAGAACCATTCCTGAGGCTGGGGTCAGTTGGGCGATCTGTGGTGACTCAAGATCCTTTTCCGAAGTTACCGCAATTGTTTTTGAAGGGAGACTTTCCTGATTATAATTATTCACCCCGACAATATAGTATTCATAACGGGTATCCGTTTCGACCTGATTGTCGGTATAGGTCAGGGTGCAGCGACCTTCAATCGTCCTGATCGGTACAAATTGTTGGCTTTCCGGGGCTTTCCGATAAAGACAATACTTATCTGTGCTGATTTCATGAGCAATTGTCCATGATAATACGATCTGATTAGTATCACCAAAAGCTACCAGATTAGTAATCTGATCAGGCCGGGTATCCTCAATCGTTATTTCTTTTTGTTTGTAACTACAAGCGCCATCAACATCGGTCAACTCAAAGATCACCGCATATGTTGACGGCTCAATTTGACTCAGATCCCAATCGACATGATACAGAGCACTCCCATCGTCCTGTTTTTCATAGGCCGTCTGTGCCGCACCAATTTGCTGTTTTGCATTGTTTTGATCAACGTAGTAAAAGATCCCGGTGGTTTTCTCATCTCCCAGCGCATCCAGATTCCCGGTATCCCTGACCTTTGCAAAGAGCTGACTATCCATCACATTGACTGTAGCAGCATCGTGATTGGTTTTAATTTCCAACATTTCCGGCTCTGCTGTTGTCGCTTCAAGACTGGCCGGATTGGTTTTTTTGCCGTCAGCAGTGACACCAAGAACCGTATATTGGATTGTTTGATTGCTTTGTGGAAGCGTATCCGTGAACGTTGCTTCTTCCGTTGTGGCAATGGGTTGGTCCGAATTATTGCGATAAATCTGATAACGGATGCTCTCAATATTTGGGATCGCCTCCCAGGTTAAGACAACCCGTTTACTATAGATTTTATCTGCTTTCAGGTTCTTAATTGCCAGTGTTGTTGTATCTGGCAAAAACTTTACCGAGCTTTTGACATGTGACCGATAAGCGGATTGATAGGAATCAAGTAAGTCAGCATGGCAATAGATAATTCCAAGGTTAGCAAAAAAACCAAAAAAACTATCCGGGTAGAAAATTGATGGCGGCACTTCTCCGTTAAAAACGAGCGTTTGAATGCTGTTGCAGTAATCAAAACTGTAAGTGCCAATTGAATTTACATTTTTTCCTAAAACAACTTCTGTTATCCCTGAACAATAACGAAATGCACAATCTTTAATTTCCTTTACACTGTCGGGTACAATAAGTTTTCCTGATAAATTTGAGCACCCTAAAAATGCATTGTAATTGATTGTTTCTAAATTTTTTGATAAATATAACTGCCCATTTAATCCAGTACACTCAGAAAATGCATTCATCCCAATTTTTGTAACACTATCCGGAATGAGCAGATCCCCTGTCAGGCCAGTACAGCCTGAATAAGCGTGTTCACCAATTTCTGACAATTTAGCTGGCAACAAAAGCGTTTGATTTAAGTGCGCACAGTTCTTAAAGGCCTGATTACCAATTTTAACCAGGCTTTCCGGTAACACTATGTGCGTAATTGTCTGGTTATTTAAAAAGGCACCTTCCCCAATTTCTGTCACCCCATCTGGAATCGTTACCTCTATTGCGTCTCCCAGATAAGCACGTAATACGCCATTTTCAATAAAAAAATCGTTCTCACAGCCAATTTCTTTAATTCGGGCTGTTGCCGGCAAGTATTTTCCATAGGCTGACTGATAG
The DNA here is from genome assembly GCF_000472665.1 of Acetobacterium malicum subsp. dehalogenans DSM 11527. Lineage (GTDB taxonomy): Bacteria > Bacillota > Clostridia > Eubacteriales > Eubacteriaceae > Acetobacterium > Acetobacterium malicum. The sequence continues at coordinate 243,521 of NZ_KI421448.1, forward strand.
ACATTGTAAGTGTCTTTCGGCACCCAAACCGTTTCTAATGAAGTCATTTCATAGAAAAAATTACTATAATCATCATGCCAGTAATCCTCACCATGCTCGGGCGGGTTTTCACCCTGAAAAATAACTTCACTGATTTTTTTGCAATTGTTAAAAGCAAATTCACCAATATTGGTAACCTGTTCGGAAATAGTTAAACAACCTTGAAGATTTGAACACCCAGAAAACGCATTCATCCCGATAATTGTTATTTTATCAGATAACCTTAATTCTCCATTGAAACCACTACACCCCGAAAATGCATTACTTCCGATAAAGGTAACATCGATCGGAACTACCAGATCGCCATTCAAACCAGAACAGTTTAAAAACACACCTTCACCAATACGGGTAACCTTTTGAGGTATGGTTAAGCCCCCTTTTAAGTTCAGGCATTCTGAAAAGGCCCGATTCCCAATACTTAATAAAGATTCCGGTAAAATTAAAGCACCATCAAAACCAGTGCAACTTCGAAAGGCATCCTCCCCAATCTTAGTAACACCTTCAGGAAAAATCAGGTTTCCACTTAGTTTCGAGCAATTATAATAGGCATAGTCACCGATTTCTTCAATTCCCAGTGGAAACACTAATTCTCCTGACAGATTTGAACAATTAAAAAAAGCTCTTTGGTCAATTATTTTTAAACTAGAAGGCAAGCTGACTTGTGTAATGGTCGAATTATTTAAGAATGCCCCCGCTCCAATTTTTCTTATCCCTTCGGGTATTGTCACCTGGCCAGCTGTACCGAGGTATGCTTCAAGAACACCGTCATTAATTACAAACTCATCGGTATTTCCTGCTTCCAAAAGTCTTACCGTTTGAGGCAAGCCTTCACCAAAAGCAGCTGAATAAAGCGCATAGGTTCCTTTGGGGATCCAAACCGTTTTTAGCGCTGGCATGAACATGAATGGATTACAAAAATTATTGGCACCATCTACTGGCGGTACATTACCTGTAAAAACTACTTCCGAAATATTGTTACACGATGTAAAAGCTCCAACGCCGATAACCTGCAACTTACTCGATACTGTCAGAATCCCGCTTAATCCATAGCAGTACGAAAATGCATAGGACCCTATCTCAGTCACATTGTCAGGAATTACCAATTCCCCAGTCAGCCTCGTACACCATGCGAAGGCAAGCTCACCTATTTTATTTAAACTCTGGGGTAATATTAACTGACCACTTAAGCCAGAACAGTTATTAAAAGCCTGATATCCTATTTCTGAAAAACCTTCTGAGAATTTCAGGCTGTTTAGCGAACTACATGAACGAAAGGCGTAGTTCTTTATTACTTTAACTCCTTGAGGAATTACCAACGTTCCCCATATTTTTGAACACCTATCATAGGCCCCTTCACCAATTTCTGATAGGGTTTCTGGGAAGATGAGTTGATCGTCAAGATTCGTACAAAATTCAAAAGCACGGTCACCAATTTTAACCAAACCCGAGGGTAGCCTAACATGCGTTATCGACTGATTGTTCTGAAAAGCTTCGGCTCCAATTACGGTCACTTCTTCGGGAATGACAACCTCTGTGGCATTACCCAGGTATTTTGTCAGCACGCCGTTTTCGATGACAAAATCGCTGTCTGCTTCACTGGCGGTTAGGGACTGCACACTTCTTTGAGTATCGATTTCGGACACCGGTTTGTCTGTATTAACAGTACAATCAAACGAGGCTTTCAGCCCTGCCAGCTTACCGGTAATTTTGGCAATCCCTGGAGAAATTCCCGTGATCGTGCCACTTTCATCAACCGAAGCAAACGCCGGAGCTGATGATTCCCACTCAATCGGCTGATTTTGCAGAAATGATAGTGCGTGTACTAATTGAGCTTTCGCCGTTTCATCAGGTTTTATAACCGTTTTATCGGAACTCACCCTGATCCCATCGGTCACCACGGTTACCCAGCCATACTGTTTATCCTGCAGGTACTTGGCTATAAAACTTCCCTCATTACAATATAGGGTAAACCGCCCTTTTTCTTCAAACAGCCCCTCGCCAACATTAGTAATACTATCCGGCATCACCAACGCTTTGATAATAAGCGTTTCATCAAACGCATCACTCTTAACGGTTTCCACCCTGTAATCACAACCAAGATAGTTGACGGTTTCAGGTATGACAATCACTCCATAATTTACCTCTGTCGCCTCCCGCTCATCAAGAAAATAAATTATTTCAGCCGTTCCGGGTTTTCCATCCTGTGCATCTGTTACAACACGAAAGGTAAAACTATTTTTAACAAATTCGACTTTTTCGTTTTCAACCAGTTGCTCCAGATTATCTCCAAACGATTCCGGCAAAGTCTGAGTTTGACCTCCATCAGAATGATCCGTGGCCAGTTCTTCTGCCAATGCATTCACCGGCAACGTTGTGATCAGCATCATGATTACTAAACAAATCGATGCGATGCGTTTAATTAACACTTTTTTCATTTTCAATCTCTGTTAACGTGTTATTCCGTTAACCCCTTTTCTTATTACTTTTTATACCATCCAAATTGATAGCATTATGGATTTTGAACAATCCGTATGCGGATTGCTTCAATATGTTGATTTTTTCCGTTTGTTCCGGCCAGCTGATCATCGCCCACCCATGGCTGCCAGTCATTCTCATCGATGATCTTAACCTGATACTGTACCGAATAGTCCGGCATATCGATAAGTTTTATTTGGATTGCGTCTAAATAGCACTCCTCGACGTCTGTTCTTCCTGCCATTTCGCCTTCATTCACCCAATCCAACCAACCAAGTCCATCACCTACTTTAGCTCCCATATAAGCACGATACTGAATTGTACCACCTGCCGGGATACCCCCTTCTGACGGTTCCGGCAATTCAATTTGTACCGCCTTTATTGGGTGGTTCTGTCCCAAGGTTCCAGCCAGCTGACCTGAACTGAACCAATCCTGCCAGCCAATTGTATCAACAAAAGTCTGATACTGTACCGGCAGTATCTTTCCAACCGTCAGATAGGCACTCTTATTGATGCGAAGAATACTGCCATCATTTTTTACCAGTACCGCTTCTGCAACAATATTAAGATTACTATTTAATTGCCGGTCAGTGATTGTGACATCAAAACTACCCGTTTGAAGTGCTGCCCGTTGGGCCTCGCCCAGCTCAATTCCGAGCAGATCGGATAGTCTGATCTCTTTGCCATCATTTTCTGTAACCGTAGTGTTGTCAACATTAATGGTCTGGTTAAAAGCACTTACTGTCATCGTTTCACCTACTTCCAGTTTCCGATCCAGGGTGATAATCGCATCGGAATAGTAGTCGGCCAGGCTTTCCTGATGGCTCTGACTTAAGCCACCAAGATATGTCACTGTAAATGCCGCGCCGCTAAAATCTCCATTGACAATGACTGAATTTGTGTAAGCTCCTATATAATCCGCCGGTAATATCAGCGCCATGGTTTTTTCGGTCAGAATCCTGGGCCATACATCCGGTTTTTCCAGCATCGGTTGAACGATTAAGCCGATATCCGAGTCGAGATTATAATCCCCCACCGTGATGACATAATCGCCTGATTTTTCTGATGCAAGGTCTTCATTGGTCCTGTTTTTTTGCATCAACTCCGATAACCGGATGCCATAGATATTAAAGTTGTCTTTATCCAAATTGATTTCATCACCATCCACAAGTAGTGTCAATGTTTCATTATCAGTCAGGGGACGGTCTGGATACAGCCATTCATCCGCATAATAACCAGCGATACCGTCATTTTCTTCAGTAGTGAGATCGCCGGCATAAGCAATCGTGAATTTTTTGTTATATGCCCATACTGTCATTGAATCAAGATACGCATCGATGCACGCCCGTTTGACATACATTCCCCTTAATATTTCCAAATGGACAATATTGAAATTTGATTTTCCCGAAGACAGCGCAACGGATTTCGAATACGCTTCATACGTTTCAAACCATGGGGATATGTTAATTGAAGCCCCATTCATCGAAGCCTTGAAGAATTCCTCACTATTTCTCGTCGTGCAGGGATAGATTACCAATGTATGGTCTTCTATCAGACTTATATCTTTCAGGGTTATGGTAAACTCAACCTGATTATTTGATACCAGATTTTCCGCTCCCAGGGTAATATCCAATAATTTTGACAAAGCCACTTCATTTCCATTAAAATCATCCTTAGAAACAGTCGTGGTTTTTCCGTGTGCTGTTAATTCCAGCTCTTCACCATCCTTAAGGGGGTTCTCAAAAGAAATCAGGATGTCGCTATACAATCCCTGCAGAATCCTTTTCTGTTCAGCGGTTAGACTATTGGGATAGGTTACCTTAATGCTTTTTTCTGAGGTTTCATAGGTTGGTACATAGGCTTCCAATGCTGCCATATAGGCCCGGGCTTCTGCATCAACCTTTGCATTTGCAATCGCACCTTTTACCGCGGTCTGCACTGCAGCCTTATTTACAAAGGTATCGACCTGCAATAAAACCACGCCCACCAGATTCTTTCCAATGGCATCAAACGATCCATAGCCAGTTAGATCCAAGCCCAATCCATTCGTATTCAACAGGGCCACAAAGGCTTCACTGCTGGCGGCATTGTTAAATTGCGCCAGTAACAACTCTTCAGCCGTCGGCCCCACTGGTGGTGTCGGTGGGGTCGGTGGGGTTGGCGGAGCTGGCGGGTCGGGTTCCGGCGTAGGAGTCGGCGTTGGCGGCGGGGTTGGGGGTAACGGTGGAGTGGGCGGGGTCACAACCGGCGGCACGGTCACCGCTGGGGCAACCGTCTCTTCCACTGGTGCCTGTTCAAAGGTAATACCATCCGAATTGACATTGGCTTTCTCAATGGTACCTTCCCCCTTCATATCAACCGAAGCATTCAGATCCATATTGTTGACCGTTGTTTTCTCATCCAAGGTAATTTCAGACCCGGTGGCACCTGTGGCGACAACCATCTCTTTAATGGTTGTTTCCCCCTGGGTGGAAATCTTTACATCCGGTGCGTCAATCTGGACATTTTCAAAGGCACCTTCCAATATGATATCCTCACCACCGGCATCTTCAGAAACAACTACTTCCAGACCCTCGGCATTGGTTGCGACAATCCGCACCTGGCCGCTGGATGTCTGCTGAATGGTAATTTTATTATAGTCGCCACCGTTAATGTGAATACTATTCTTACCACCGCCCCGAACAAAGGTTTCACCATCAACGGTAATGTTGTTTAAGGTTACATCCCCTTCGCCAACACCTTCGCCGATGATTAGATTACCTTTGATATGAAGGTTTTGTAAGACAACACCGGTCACATCAATGGTGACATCTTGATCGATGACATCTAAACCGGTTTTTGGCCCGAATGTACCGGCTTTATCATAAACGGTGATTTTTGTCACCGCCACCAGTTTCTGCTGCGCATCTTTAATTGCTTTTGTTGCCAAATCAACCTTTGCCTGTTGATCGCCCATTTTTACTGCCTTGGCTTTTACCAATGCCTGGTAGGTTTTCCATGATTCGGGAGTATAGTCTGCTTCTTTGACCAGCGTTAACGCTTCATTGTAAGCGGTCAAATCGGTTGTTTTGACGATTTTAATTTGGAGTTCTTCTAACCGCAGGCCGGAACCGGTAGTACCAAGCTCTTCACCATCCTTCACCCAGCCCCACTCGCTGTCAGCTTGCGGAATATCGCCACGGTTTTCAACATGACCGCGGTAATAAACCGAGTAACCAGGAAGATTCACCAGGCTTATTTTTATGGCTTCTACCCGTTGACTTTCGCCTGCCGTTCCGGCGAACACGCCATTTTTAACAGAACCCATCCAGCCTTCATTTTCAACATGAACCGCATAGACAATACCGGCACTCTCCGGCACATCACCCGTCAGTTTAATCCAGAAGCCTTCAACCCGTAAGCCTTGCCCTCTGGTACCTAACGCATCTGGTCCGGTGACCATCGTCCCCTCCGGTTTTGGCATATTGCCCTGGTTTTGGACATGCCCCCGGTACGCTACCCCAATTTCCTCAGTTGCGGTTTTTTCCGCCGACTCGGTGGCGGCAAAAACACCAGCCGAGAAAACAATCGAAAGTAATACCATCATCAACAGCATTGTCGCTGTTAGTTTAAATCTCTTTTTCATGTCTCATTCACACTTTTCCTTTCAAATTTTATCCTCATCATGCATCAGTTTTCTACAGCTATAAACGTAATTGCCTCAAAAGATGGCGTATTATTAAAGTTTTATCCAGTTAATATCGGTTCTGGGGATATAGCTGTTAATAATGCCAAAAGCGTCTTCTTTTGTTATCTGCCGATTATTGTTGTTTGCATCGGTTAAATAATACTTCGCTATCCCGTCCTGGCCATCAAACTCAACGTTTCGGACAATATTTTGGGTATTCCCAGCAAGCTCGTAAAAATTAAAGTGCTGACTGACGGCACCACCACTGCCGCTGCATTTTATGACATTGTTCTCGCAAATCGTATAGATGGCACGGTGTCCCATGGTGAACGTACTGAATATTCGTTCCGGTTGCCCTTCAACTAAGCGGTATGTATCAATTATTCGATACATTGTCTGCGGGTCACCGTATGGACTGTTGGCATTTCTGCTATGATAGCCAGCAATTATTAATTCCGGAATTGAATCCCCAGATAAATCTTCCAACATATAGTACAACGGTTCGTCATATTCATAAGGTGAAAACGCCTGCGTCACATTTGGCAAACTTTTGATGACTGTTTTTGAAAACTTATTCGCTTCAGCAACACGATACTCCTCTAAAATTGATTCATAGGCCGCTGTCGGATTCTTGTAAAAGGGCTTTTCTTTGTTCACTTGGCCGCTTGGTGCGGCTGCGCCTTTTGCTACAATTTGAATCTTAATACCTTCTAATCGATAGCCATATCCAGCCGTCCCAGCGCTTTCACCATTTTTAGCCCAGCCCAACCAGCCCATATTCTGGGCGTGAACCTGATAGTAAATATCAAACTTTGCGGCATCCGCACCCGTCAGTTTGATTTGAATCGCTTCGAGACGGTACGATAGTCCTTCGGTGCCACTCATTGCATCGTCAGATTTCCACCCACGTGACGTTTCAGCTTCCCAACCAATATTCTGAATATGCGTCTGATAGGAAATGCCAAGATCATAGCCCTTTGTATCCAACTTGATTTTGATCCCCTCCAAACGATAGGACTTACCCGCCGTACCACTCATTGCACCATTACTTTTGTAGTCCTGCCAACCCTCATTTTGTACATGGGTACTGTAACTGACACTTGGTGTTTCCGTCGCCAATGCAGCGGCTGGCATCATTACACCAGTAAGCAGCAGCAGGGTCGATAAGAATACTGACCTTTTTATAATCATCTTTTTCATGACACATTCTCCTTAAAAATAATTCGATTTACGACGATCCTTTACCAGAATAGTTAAACGAGGCAATTGTTTTGTATGCTTTTAGATAAACACACCACAAGTATTGTTACCTGCAGGGTGCTTATATTCGTCATTTATTTTATTTGTTTCACCAACTACCTCGGCTTAGTTATTTGATCCGCCGCTTCTCTTCCTTGTTATCCTTCATAGAGTACGACAGCAGAAGCCTCTCCTCGTCTCCTTCATTTATAAAGCTCGCTCGACAATGTGCTTCCCAATTCCCAAAGCCCGGCTTAACTGACGTATGCTGGCGCCGGATTTGCGATAGGCCGCGGCAATCAGATCATTTCGTTCACTGACAGGCAATGCCAATAGCACTGCGTAACGTCCATCACGAGACAAAATTTCTCTTAATTGAGCATCGGTACATTTTATCGTTTCGACAATCTCCAGGCAACCATCCTCTGTGACTGCCCTGGTAAAGTTTTCAAAATCAGTGAATGTTTTAAAATAATCCCGAACCACCTGGGTGTTAACACCTGCGTATTCCCCCCCCGTGTCAAATGAAATCCGGTAATTTTTGTAACTGCTGTATGGGTATTCTCCGGGATCGCTGACTAAATGAGCTTTAACAGGGTTCCGATGAATGTAGCGGGTGACTACCAGCAAGTAACGATCATCCTCCACGACCTCACTGTGATAACGGTTCTGAAACAAATGCCCGGTTCGTCCATATTTTTTATTGTGAAACAGCACATATCCCACCGTGAGCCGTTTTATACTGATTCCCAGTTCCTCGCCTTCTTTAACCAGTAAATGAACATGATTATCCATCAGGCAATAAGCATAAACCTCCAGCCCACCAATTTCTTGAGCACGGCGCAGCTTATCCATAAACACATCCCGGTCTTCCCCATCATAAAAAAGACTTCGCCCATCCAGCCCTTTCAGAATGACGTGATAGATTCCGGTTTCACTTTGAACCCGCGGTCTTCTTCCCATTTTGAAACCTCCGTACTTAGCGAACTTGTTGTCACAATCAACCATCGCTCGAAAAACCTAAATATCCCCAAATCGCTTATTTGACAAACACCCCACAAGTATTGCTACCTGCAGGGTGCTTATGATCATTATTTGTTTTATTTTTGTTCACCAACTCCCGCTGGCTGGGTCATTTCCTGCTACAACGCTCCGCTTCGTCATCCTTCACAGAGTGCGACAAGGGAAGCGTCCCCTTGTCTCGCCCCTGACGAGCAAAGGGCATGCCCATAGCAAACTTCTGATACATGACCTGGGCTGCCAGGGAAGGTGTGGCAATGGAATGAGCAAGTACCGGCACCGGGACAGCCGCTTTCTGAAAATGATCCTTGGGATTGTCACTGCCTTCTTTGCCGCACTGGGTACACTTGGCAATCTGCTGGACAATCTGCTTCACCTTCAGTTTGGGCGGTTCATAGGTCACTTCGGTTCGGACGATCCGTTTGCCGATGACCATAAGGTCTCCACCGCACTTAAAGCAGGACTCATCCGGGCCAATGATGTACTCTTCAATCTCCTTTGGAAGACCGGCCAGCATTTCCTGACGGACTCCGGGTTGGCGGGCTTTCCGGGTATGACTGGGGACGGTTATTTTCTGCTGTTCACCAAACAGTTCTTTGGCAAGCTCCTGCGCTGTTTCAAACAGGGACAGCTGTCCATCCAGGTTTTTTGTTGTTTCGGTGGAGGAACCAAACAGTTTCTTTCTGGCCTGCAGCAACGCCTGCACCATGTTTTCAATCCGGATATTCTGTTTGGCAATGATTTCGTCTTTGGCGGCCAGTTCTTCTTTCTGTTTTTCCACCAGCGCCCGGAGTAGTAGCAGTTCTTCTTGTCCTGTCATCCGTATCCATTCCTTTACTTTTCATTGGTACTATTATACCATTTTCAGCTTCAAAATGCTACCGTTTTTATTGACAAAAAACCTTTAAAACGGCTTTTTAAAGCCGTTTTTGAAGTCGCTTCAGGAGGTTTTAGACTGGTTAAAAGCAGCTATTCTCAAGCGTCATTGTCACCGGCTGAAGGGCTTTTTTCTGCTCGATTTCAAGCCCCTGAAGCAACCACTGAACCTGCTGGCCGGTTATTTCTCTGACTTCCGATGGGGTTCTGGGCCACTGAAATTTCATGCCGTTGAGCAGCTTCTTGCTGGCCAGAATAAAGCCGTTGCCATCGTAACGCAAAACTTTAAGGGCATTTCTTTTCCGGTTGCAGAAGATAAAGGCACATTTGTCAGAGAAAGGATCAAGCTTGAACTCCATGTTGACAACCATGGCCAGTCCATCCATCTGTTTTCTGAAGTCCCCCTGTGTTAGGATAGTTGTCAGGTAGAGAAAAATACTTTATTATAGTAATTAACAAAGATGAAGGAGCCACCTGATGACACGATACAGTAAGGAATTCAAAGACAACATTATCAAACAGATGATGCCCCCAGCCAATAAATCAGTTAACCAGCTTGCGGCGGAAACTGGGGTTTCAGAACACACTCTATATGCATGGAAACGGGCTGCAAAATCAGCCGGCATTGCGGCACCAGCCGGTGAATCATCATCGGAACGCTGATCAAGTGAAGATAAATTTTTAATCGTTCTTGAAACCGCAACAATGAACCAGGCTGAACTGGCGGCTTATTGTCGGGAAAAAGGCCTGTATGTTGAGCAGGTTGAAGCCTGGAAAGACTTCTGCATCAATGCCAATGGCGGAGTTGCCGAACAATCCAAATCTCTTCAGAAAAATTTGAAGGAGAAGGAAAAGGAAGTCAAACAATTAAACAAAGAATTACGCCGTAAAGAAGCCGCACTTGCTGAAACAGCCGCTCTGTTGGTGCTCAGAAAAAAGGCCCAAGCGGCTTGGGGGGATCACGAGGAAGACTGATCAATCTCACCGACCGCAATTTAGCCGTTACCTTTATTGATGAAGCGATTCAAAATGGCGCCAGACAGTCACGAGCCTGCCATGAGCTAAATATCAGTGAACGCACCTACACCCGCTGGAAAAATCCCCGGACACCAATGGAAGATCAGCGCCCTTTAGCAAAACGACCGGTCCCAGCTAACAAACTGTCCCGTGAGGAGCAGCTTGAGATTCTTGAAATCGTCACTTCCGATGCCTACAAAAGCTTACCGCCCAGCCAGATTGTTCCCCGACTGGCTGATGAGGAAGGCCGTTATCTGGCTTCGGAATCCACCTTTTACCGGGTATTGAGGGAAGAAAACATGCAGCACCATCGGGGCAGAACCGCCAAACCCCAGACACGACCCATCTCAACCCATAAAGCAACCGGTCCCAATCAAGTCTGGATGTGGGACATTACGTGGTTGCCAAGCGGCGTAAAAGGTTTTTATTATTATCTCTATCTCATCCTCGATCTGTACAGCCGAAAGATCGTCGGTTGGGAAATATGGCCGGAAGAATCGGCTGAAAATGCCAGTATTCTTGTTAAAAAAGCCGTTGTATCCGAAGGGTGTCTACACCGAACCCAACCACTTATTCTGCATTCCGATAATGGCAGTCCGATGAAAGGGGCAGCTTTACTCGAAACTCTCTATAAATTGGGCGTTGCCACATCACGAAGCAGACCACGGGTAAGTAATGATAATGCCTATGCCGAATCCATCTTCAGAACCGTCAAATATCGGCCTGATTATCCTTATAAAGGCTTTTCGGATATTGACAAAGCACGGAAATGGGTGCTCAACTTCACCCGTTTTTATAATTACGAACATCGTCATAGCGGACTAAACCAGCTTACTCCGGTACAACGGCACAGTGGGATCAGTGAACAAATTTTTGCCAATCGGATCGCTGTCTATCAGGCTGCAAAGGATAAAAATCCCAATCGCTGGTCGCGTCATATCAGAGATTGGTCTCTGCCAGATGTTGTATGGTTGAATCCTGAGCGCTCAGAAATCCTGATGCTGGATTCACTTGAAGAAGCTTGATTTTAAAACGTTTACTGTCAAAATTTATTTCAATTAAAACTGCCAACTATCTTGACAACTACCGAAGTCTTGGATAGGTTATACTAAATAGGACAGTTATTATTCGGACATGTTATAATAAAAAACGATAGAAAAGAGGAAATAACATGTCACAGTATACCGATGAATTTAAAAAGCAAATCGTTAATCTTTATAATAATGAGAAGTCGCCTTCTGAGATTATGAAAGAATACAAAATAGCAAGGTCAACCTTACACAAGTGGGTAAAAAATCATAATGGTACCCAATCATTTAAGGCCAAGGATAATCGAAGTCTTGAAGAAATTGAACTTCTGGCACTCAAAAAAGAACTGACTCAACTACGAATGGAAAATGATATTTTAAAGCAGGCAGCACTGATAATGGGACGAAGATAGCGATTATTAAAGCAAATCGTGACAAGTACAGTGTCAGTGCAATGTGCCAATTTTTACAGATAGCCAGAAGTACCTATTACAATGAAAGCAGCCCTAAATCTCACTGCTGTGCAAATGAGAATCTAATTATTTCAATTTTCAGAAAGAGCCGTAATAATTATGGCACCCGGAAGATTAAGATAGAATTAGCTAAAAAAGGGCTTCAACTTTCAAGACGCAAAATCGGTAAAATTATGAAGAAATACGCCCTAGTATCGAAATATACAGTCAAGCATTTTAAAGTTCATAAAACGACTTGCAATGAAGAAAAAACAGCCAATCTTGTCGCTCGAAAATTTGATCAACGTCCATTGTTAGAAGTCGTCGTCAGCGATTTGACTTATGTTAATGTGAATGGCAAGTGGCAATATATTTGCATTCTGCTTGATATTTTCAACCGTGAAATTATTGGTTATGCTGCGGGCAAAAACAAAGATGCGACACTCGTTTATAAAGCTTTTTCTACTGTTAAGTCCAATCTGGCTGAGATCGCTATTTTTCATACTGATCGTGGCAATGAATTTAAAAATAAACTGATCGACGAACTACTGAGCACCTTTAATATTCAACGATCATTAAGCAAAAAAGGGTGCCCTTATGATAATGCCGTAGCCGAAGCTACATTTAAAATTATCAAAACAGAATTTGTGTTTAATGAAACTTTCAGTGACCTGGCAACATTGGAGTACCAATTATTTGACTATGTCAATTGGTTTAATAATGACCGGATTCATGGCTCATTGGGCTATCTTTCACCAGTCGATTATAAGCATATGATGTCCGCGTAATTTTTGTCCAAAAAAGGGTTGCCTATCCATCTGTAGCACCACAGGCAATGTAAATATGGGTTGTGCCTCTGATAAACCGATCCATCATGACTGTGAAAGCTGACGGATAAACTGCGTTGCCAGGGAGATATCACGGTGATCCGACAGAATCAGTTCAAAACCCCGCCATCGGATAATCAATCCCGCTTCCGTTATTCGCTCATCAGAAGCCACCGGCATTTCCAGTTTTGCAAACAGTGGCGTTGTAGTATTTTTTTCAATTGGCTCCATCTTTTCTTTTCGGATCCGCTGCTTCCAATAATAGAAAGTGTGTTTGCTGATCTGCTTTTCGGCACACCAGGTGTCGACGGTCATTCCACTGTTTGCCTGTTCTTCAAAACGCCCTTCCCAAAGCTGTCTTTTTGATTCGTCCATTGTATTCTTAACCTCCCGAACGTACTTTAGGTTAGTCTACAATAATTCGACCTGTTTTGCACTACGCTATCTTTTGAATCGCTTACTCTTTTTTTCGATTATTCGACAAACACCCCACAAGTATTTCTACCTGCAGGGTGCTTATATTCATTATTTTTTTACTTTTGCCCACCAACTCCCGCTGGTGGGGTTATTTGATGCGACACCTGCTTCGCCATCCTTCAGTGCGACAACAGAAATGCTCCCTCGATCTAAATCTACTTTCTGATTGGCCAGCCTCCGCATTTTGGACAATTTGATGGTTTATCAGAACTGCTAGGATAAATATAACCGCAATTGCCACAGGCCCAAAAAAACGACCTTACAATGTGATTCTTGATTTTAGAAAATACGCTCAATATTATTCCTCCTTCTAAAAAACATAACTTTTCATTCCCTTTAGCTTAACCTATAAGTTATTAGGCGTCGTTTGCCGCACCACTACTTACGTATAGTGCGACAACCGAAACGCCCCCGCTGGGGCTATCAAACCCCCAACTCAACAAGTTAAGTGGTACCAGGCACCATTGGCGCACTGACAGGCACCGTCTCCACTATGATATTGTCGTTTCGTTTTTTGACGTGTATGCAGTTTTATTGCCTGCCTCGTCTTCCACCACCACGTTGAAGTAGTATCCTGTTGATGCCGTCAATCCTGTTACATTATATGTTCCAATATCACTTGTGCCTCCGGCATTTAACAGTGTCCCATTTGTTGCACANTTTTCTTTGGTATCGATGTTGTTGCTTGTTGATTTATATACATAATATTTTAAATTTCCCTGTGC
>NZ_AXAC01000003.1 GCF_000472665.1 Acetobacterium malicum subsp. dehalogenans DSM 11527
AACAGCAATTCGAAAACTTGAGCAACTTTTATACCCTGTGCTTTACGGATCCCGGAATCTCTGAGTAATCCTGCCAGTTTCAATGCCTTAAAAGCTTTTAAAAATGCAATTTTTGTCTGTTCAGATGGGTTGTTTTGGTTTATCATAGTGGTATGCACCTTTCCTGTCTGATTTTTGTTAGTTTGCATTTTCATTATATCAGACGTTGGGTGCATTTTTCTGTCAACTTCTGTTTTTCAGAAGCTGCAGAGTGTGTTGTTGTAAAGTCTCAGCTGATTTTTAGAGCTGGGAAAGTTGAGTAACTAATTATAGCCTTAAAAAAATATTTGTCAAGAAAAGCTCAGCTATTAACGGTTTTCTTAGGGCTCATTAAGATTTGCCGGATCAATCAGCAGATCATGTACTTAAATATAATTCTTTGGTTAATTCATTCATTAAGGTTTCGACGGTTGTGATTTCATCGATCTTGTAGGCATTGGCTCCGGAAAAAACATAGCCATTTTCCAGATCACCTTCTTTTCCGGCAATCAGTGCCAGGCCGATACAATAGGGAGCGGTTTTGTACTCGCAGGATTTAATGCAATTAATGGGACAATTTTTGGGATGTCGCAGCCCGGCTTTAACTTCCTCCAGAAAACGGTTATGGATCGCCCGACCCGGCAAACCGGCAGGACTAACAATGATTTCGATATCGGTTTTTTGGGCATTGACGATGGCCTCTTTAAAGGCTTGGGAGGCATCACATTCTTCGGTGGCAACGAATCGGGAACCGATCTGCACCGCATCGGCACCAGCTGCCAGCGTTTCCCGGACATCGGCTGCTGTGGTAATCCCGCCGCCGGCGATTAAGGGAATATGTCGTCCGACCAGATCTTCATAGGGTTTGATTTCTTCCAGGACACCGGAAATCAGCGAGGGCAGCGTTTGTTCAGCCAGCCGTTCGGGGGTGAGATCCTCATTTTTAAAGCCTAAATGACCGCCAGCCAGGGGACCTTCCAGGACAATGGCATCCGGAGCGACTACGTAGTGACGCCACCAATGTTTTAAAATTAGTTTAGCCACCCGTTTAGAAGAAATAATCGGGGCGATCTTGGTTAAGGAATTACGGGTCAGTTCCGGAAGCGTTAAGGGCAGACCAGCGCCGGCAAAAATAATGTCGTAACCGGTTTGCACAGCATCCTTGACCAGTTGCTCATATTGGGTCAAAGCCACCATAATATTAAGCCCAATGGGACGATTGCCAGATATTTCTTTAGCACGTTTAAAGTGATCCGCCATGGCCTGTCGGTTGGCTTCTCGCGGATTTTTCTGGTAGTTCGGGTAATCAGAACCCATTTCTACAGCAGACAAGACCCCGAGGCCGCCAAATTTCGAGACGTTTCCGGCCAGGCGGGAAAGGGAAATGCCAATCCCCATGCCACCTTGGACGATGGGTTTGGAAAATTCCAGATTTCCAATATTAAATTGAGTTTTCAAAAAAAACCTCCTCTGCAATTATTCTTGCGATTGGAGGTTATCATAGCATATTGAGAATAAATCTGTAAAGAAAAAGCTAAATCTCGGTAATTTTTTCAGGATTTTCCGGTTTTGTTTTAAGAAATAACGGTTTAAGAAAAGACCACTTGGTTTCAGCAGTAAGGATCCCCATAAAAATGATCAGACAGCCCAAAAACATCAGGGAAGTAAAGTTATCACCAAGGATAAGAATTGATAATAGGCTTCCGAAAACGGCCTCCAGACTGAGGATAATGGCGGCATGGGTGGAATTGGTGTATCTTTGCGCTACCGTCTGTCCTAAAAATGCCAGGAAGGTGCAGAATATCCCCAGGTATAAGCCATTTAGGAGACCAGGCACCGGGATGGCCAGGGTAAATTCTCCGGAAATAAACACATAGGTCAGGGAGACCGCCGCCGCAAAGCCAAGTTGAATCACTGTCAGGGCAATGGGATCATGCTGTTTTGAGTAGATTCCCACCACCACAATGTGACAGGCATATAAAAAGGCACAAAGAACTGTCAAGGCATCCCCGGGATTAAAGGAAAAACCAACCGAAAAATCGATAGTCAGCAGGGCCAGTCCCAGCAACATAATAAAAGCAGCCACAAAATTATACTGATCCGGCCGCTGTTTTTTGACCGCCCAATAAATAAAGGGGACCATAATGACATTGGTGGCAGTTAAAAAGGCCTGCTTACCGGCCAGCATATATTGCAGGCCAATCATCTGGGCGGCAAAGGCGGTAAACAGAAAAAATCCGATCACACAACCGGCCTTAATGGTTTCTTTAGAGATGTTTGTTAAGCTTCTCCGGAAAATTAATCCGGATAACAGGGCGGCAACCGTAAATCTGACCGCCATCAGCATCATCGGCGACATCGAATCCAGGGCATTTTTTGAAGCAACAAAACCGCTGCCCCAGACAAAGGCCACTGCCACCAGTCCCAGATCAGCTAAAAGTGCTTGTTTTTTTGTTTTTTCCATGGTGACTTCCTTTCTAATGGTACTTTATTAATTATAACTAAAAAGATCAGGGTTGGCAAAAATATTTTGGTTTCCCTGATTAAAATGAGTTATAATAATAGAAAAGTTTAAAATCACATAAGGAAGAATATATGAAACTTGTACTGGTAAGACATGTCGAAACATATGGAAACGTGGAGCATCGCCTCAATGGCCACACCGAATCTGATTACACCCTGCGGGGCAAAGCGATGAAGGAAATACTCGTTAACGAATTGGTTGTTCTAAATGAAAAACTGTCGTTTAACAAAATTTATGCCAGCCCTACCACCCGAGCCTTTAAAATTGCCCAGGCCGTGGGGAATTCAACCGGAATGGAGATCCAGGTAGATCCGCGGCTACGGGAATTTAATTTTGGTATTTTCGAAGGTAAAACCCGGGACGAATGTATTGAAATTTTTGAGACAGAGTGGGATCACTGGATGGCCAACTATATTGATTATCCGGTCCCTGAAGGGCAGAGTCAGCGGGAGTATCATGACCTGTGCGCCGAATTTTTAACTGAATTGAATGATGACGAAACGGTTTTGATCGTTGCCCATGGTGGTACCATTCATGGGATGCTGACCAATATGCTGAATTTGCCCCTTGACTGTAAATGGCATTTTGACATCAAATTGGGGAGTATTACCATTATTGACTATAACCATGGCTTTGGGATGCTCTCGCACATGACAACCCCCCCCTATGATGAATTAATACCTTATGACACGCCTTTAACGGATGCTAAAAAATCGGCCATGCGAGCTGCTGCGCGAGTTGAAGCAAAAACTAAAGCTGCCAACAAAAAAAAGAAATAGAAAACCAGCACCAGAAAGGAAATAATATGCTCGTAGTCGCTTATGATAATCGCAGTGAAGTTGAAATAGCTGACTCCATCCTTGAAGAGCTCGAAGACGCCATGGTGCGGACCCTGCTCCACCAGGAAATTGAAGTGGAGTGTGAGGTGAGTTTTTCATTTGTCAGCGCCACTGAAATAAAAGATCTCAACAGGGCGTATCGGGATAAAGATACCGTTACTGATGTGCTGTCTTTTCCAATGTATGAGGCTTTTATCCTCAATCGGCAAACCATCATTAAAAATAATCCCTTTTTGCCCTTGCTGCTCGGGGATGTTGTCATCTGCATTGAGCAGGCCGAAACCCAGGCCCAAGAATACGGTAATACTCTGACCCGAGAGCTTTCTTATCTGTCGGTGCATAGTATCTTACATTTGTTGGGCTATGACCATATGGAAGACGATGAAAAATCCCGGATGCGACGGATCGAAAAAGAAATTATGGGAGACGACTAGAATTTCGTTAAACCTGAAAACAGACAACGACGCGATCCTAATCAGAACAGAATCAGGAGGTGGGAAAGATCAGACGAAAGTTAAAAAAGAGTTTTTCTTTTGCCATCGAAGGTATTTTATACACCCTTAAAACCCAGCCCAACATGCGGATTCACTTCGGCGTCGGGATCTTAGCTGTGGCTTTCGGTTTTGTTTTTAAAATCGAAAATTATGAATGGTTAGCCCTGGTGATTGTGATTGGCTTTGTTTTTATCCTGGAAATTATTAACACTGCCATCGAAACCCTGGTCGACCTTTATACTGAGGAATACCACCATCTGGCCAAGGTCGCCAAAGACACCGCTGCCGGCGCCGTTATGATAGCTGCGATCATGTCGGTTTGCGTGGGACTGATTATCTTTTTACCGAAAATTATCAATTGGTTTTTTTAACCAGAGAAAGAATGTGAATGATGAACGAAAACTTTAAATCCGGCTTTATCAGCATCGTCGGCCGCCCTAATGTGGGGAAATCGACTCTACTTAATAATATTATGGGGGAAAAACTGGTGATTACCTCAGCCAAACCTCAAACTACCCGCAATGCCATCCGCTGTATTTATACCGATGAGCAGGCGCAAATGGTCTTTATCGATACCCCGGGGATGCATCGCCCCAAAAACCGATTAGGCGACTACATGCAAAAAGCCGCTGAAAACACCGTGTCCGATGTCGATGTGGTCTTATATCTGGTCGAACCGGAAACAAAAATCGGACCGGGGGATCAGTATATTCTGGAAAAACTTAAGGCCAGCAAAACACCGGTTATTCTTGTCATCAATAAAATTGATCTGCTGCCCAAAGAAGATGTTTTAATTACCATTGCGGCCTATCAGAAATATGATTTTCTTAAAGCGATCATTCCTATTTCCGCCGTTCAAGGCGATGGGGTCAAAGAACTGCTGGACCTGATTACCGATCTGCTCAGTCCGGGACCGATGTTTTTCCCTGCCGATATGATCATTGATCAGTCGGAACGCTGGATCGTTTCGGAACTGATCCGGGAAAAACTCCTGAACCTTCTAAATGATGAGGTCCCCCATGGTATTGCCGTAGAAGTAACCGCCATGAAACCCCGTAAAGGGAAGGATATCATTGATATCGAGGCCACTATTTTCTGTGAGCGAAAAACCCACAAGGGCATTCTGATCGGCAAGGGCGGTTCGATGCTGACTAAGATTGGCACCCAGGCCCGGAAAGATATCGAGTTTTTCCTCAAATCCCAGATCAACCTGCAGCTCTGGGTGAAGGTTCGCTCCGATTGGCGGGATAAGAATTTTGATCTGAAAGATTTAGGCTATTTTGAATAAATCCTCTGGTTGGGAGAATTATGGCATTGATTAAAACAAAGGGCCTGGTCATCAAAGAACAGCCCTATAAGGAACAGGATAAAATTCTGACTATCTTTACCGAAGACGAAGGCAAGATTCAATGCATTGCCCGGGGCGTCCGCCGTCAGAAAAGCGGCCTGCTGGCCAGCACCCAGATCTTTGCCTACAGTGAATTTGTTTATTATCCCGGCAAAAACTTTGGCATCATCAATCAGTCCAATTTAATTGAGGCTTTTTATCCGTTGCGGAATGATTTGACCAAAATGGCATTGGCTTCGTATTTACTGGATCTGATGTATAATGCCTACGAATTTTTCCAGAAAAGCCCGGAAATTTTAAAACTACTGCTCCACGTATTATTTTATATGTCTGGCGGAAAAGCAAAAAACGACCTGATCTTAGTGGGTGCCTTTCAGATGAAACTGGTTAGTTATTTAGGCTATCGTCCGGGTCTGGAAAGATGTATGATTTGTCAGGATGATCAGGAGATTAGCCTCTTCAGCATTGAGAACAATGGCATTATCTGCAGCGGCTGTCGGGAACAAACCGAGGGATATCTCTATAAGCTGAACCCCGCGATGCTGGAATTGTTGCAGGATTTTCTAAGACAACCGATCAAACAGCTAAAAGATCGGGAAGTCAGCTCGGCCGAGGCAATAAAAATCAATGATCTGCTGGATCACTATATCGGCTATTGCATCGGAAAATCTTCCAAAGCCTACGCCTTTTACAAAACCATGCTGAATCCGCTGGGTTAACAGCAGGTTATAAACTTATCAAAAGATTGGAGACACTATGAAAATAGCAATGACAATGGATGGCACCGCGCTGGAGTCAGCGGTGTCTTCTGAATTTGATAGCAGCCCGTATTTATTGGTAGTCCGTCGTTCAGAAACCGCCATCGAGGCCATTGAAGAAATCGGGGACTTAACAGCTGAGCAGCTGGCTCAAAAAATAATCGATTTGAACTGTGAAGGCATCATTACCGGAAATTTTAAAAGTCAGCCGGCCTTTGATCTTTTGGCTGATGCCGGATTGACTCGTTTTCAGGGAGTGGGTCATTCCGGTCGGGAAGCGCTTGAATTGATGAAACAAAGAACCTTACCATTAATCAGAAATTTTGCAGGCACTGAAGGATGCTCAGACGACCACCACTAGAATTATTAAAGATTATATACACAAAAAGGAGATTAATATGGGAAATTACAAAATGGCACATACGATGATTCGGGTCCTGGATTTGGAACGGTCCCTGGCGTTTTACAAAGAAGCCTTGGGATTTGAGGAAGTGAAGCGACGGGACGAACCAACCTACGAATTTACCCTGGTATTTTTAGGTGATGGCAATCCCAACGGCCATCAATTGGAACTAACCTATAACTATGGCCAGGAGGTCCCTTATGATTTGGGAACGGCCTACGGTCATTTAGCAGTGCTTGTTGACGATCTTGAAGCATCCTGGGCTGACCATGAAGCTAAGGGGTATCAGCCTACCCAGCCAAAAGGGCTCAGCGGCGATGGCAAACCCCGTTATTATTTTATCACTGATCCTGATGGCTATAAAATTGAGATTATCCGAAATTAGAACAATCACATAAACGTTACGGTTGAAAGAGAGGAAGTTCCTCTCTTTTTTTGCAGGTGAAAATTATTCCGAGACAATTACGTTCGGACTTAACAAGACTTCGTGATTTAGAATGAGCCGATCCTGATCAAAAACTTGTTAGGGCTGACACTGTTGAAAATCGAATATTTTAGGTCCGCCGGGGTAAGAAGTTAATTGATACAATTAATCAAAAGTAGTCATTATTTTAGAAAAATGGAGTTACCATTGGAAAAAAAACAAATTAAACTGGCCATCTTATCAATCGCATCGCTTTTAATGATATCAATGACGGCATCTGCTATTTTAGCAGATATTGAGCTGCATTTTCCTGATCTGGAGGCATCTGTCATTCAAATGGTTTTAACCCTGCCAGCGTTATTGGGGTTGATTTTTGCTTTTGCAGCCGGTCCCTTATCGATGAGGATTTCCAAAAAAGTCTTGTCATTTTCAGCCTTGCCAGCGGTTTAGCCGGTGGGCTGATCGCCTTGATTCTGGGACCACTGGCTATCGGTTTTTTATTCCTTTCGAGCGTTTTAATTGGTGTTGCTCAAGGGATTAACGCAACAATGACGATGGCCTTAATCACCGATTATTTTACCGGCGATGAAAGCGGTGCAATGATGGGACTCCAGTCGGCTTTCCTAAATGGCGGTAGCATGATCCTTCTTTTCACCTCAGGCCTGCTGGCAAATGGCAAATGGAATCATGCCTATCTGGTTTACCTGGCTTTCATACCGGTTCTTTTAATTGTAATTAAAAACCTTCCTCACGATCGCCCGATCCGTCCTAATCGTCAGAATACTCCAGCTGATTCTGGAAAACTCAATGTCAGGGTCTATTTCATTGCCTTTTTCATCTTTTTGTTTGGCAGTTTCTTTTTCGTTTTCCAGACGAATATTGCCCTCCTGGTTGTCAGTAAGGGCTACGGTGATGCCACGCTCAGTGGCATGATCAATACCGCGGTAGCCGCTGCCGGTATGATTACCGGTCTGCAATATGGAAATTTGAAACGGCGATTAAAAACGATGACGATCCCCATTGGAATTGGAGCTGTGGGATTAGGAATGGGAGTAATATACATCCAGGGATCGCTGCCAAGTATTTTTGTGGCGGCTATTTTGGTTGGGTTTGGAATCGGCATTGTGATGCCGACCGGTATTTTTTTAGCTGCCAACGTTGTTCAAAAAGAAATGCAATCAACGGCCATCGCACTTGTTACAGCAGCCGTTAATTTAGGTATGTTTATTTCGCCCTTGCTTTTTAACACGGTAGCTTTCCAGACTGATGGGGAAAACCTCAGTATTAAGTTTATTATATCGTTTATTTGTTTATTGCTGTTGGCGGTATTATTTGTGATCTGTAATCAGATCATTCTAAAAAATTTCAATAGCAAATGAAAGCTCACAAACCTGGTCTTTAGTAAAGTTTTAAAACACGAGGAGAACGACCATGAAGATAAAAAAAAGTCACAAGATATTTCTGGTAATTTGGGGAATCATTGTCACGACGTTGATTTTTATGCTCGATTTTCCATTGGTCAGCCAGGCACTTAATGAAAATAGGCGGGTCTTGTTTATCAGCTCATATAGTGAGAGTTTTCCAACAGTACCGCAGCAAATAAAAGGGATCCAATCTGCCCTTGATAAAAACGTTTCTTTAGAAATAGAATATATGGATACAAAACGACTGGACACACCAGAGAACAAACAACTATTTTACAAAAATCTGGCCTATAAACTAACCAATTTACCACCTTATGATGCTGTGTTGGTGGGAGACGATAATGCCCTGCAATTCATGATGGACTATCACACTGAGCTATTCCCCGGAATACCAGTTGTATTCTTTGGAATCAATGACTTGGAACGGGGAAGGAAAGCGGCTGAGAATCCTTATTTTACCGGGATGATTGAGAAGTTTTCTATGGTAGAAACGATTGAGATCGCAAAAAAGTTTAATCCCCAAGCCACAAAAGTGGTGGGGATTGTCGATTCAACCCTTACTGGGCAAGGCGATCAGGGTCAATTTCTGGCAACACAAAGCGCATTTTCAGATCTGGAATTCAAGGTCCTAAATGTTTCGGATTATTCTTTTGAGGAATTTGGTCAAACCCTGGAAAGTCTTGACAACGATGTGATTCTTTTATTTCTCAGCATGAATCAAGATGATACCGGCATTTTTATGAGTTTAAACGACCAGTATCGATTCCTCAAAGAGCATACTGCAGTGCCAGTTTATCGTACCAGTATTGGAGGTATTGGCGAGGGTATCTTCGGGGGAAAGTTAATCGATTATGAAGCTTTTGGAAGAACGTCCGGGAATTTAGTGATGGAGATTTTAAACGGTAAGTCGGTGGAGACAATGAGTCTCATCGAAGAAACTCCCTACTATTATATTTTTGATTACGACCTTGTTAAGAAATTTAATATTCCAGTCAGTTTAATTCCCCAGAATGCCGTCTTGATTAATAAAGAAGTCTCACCTTTCGAAAAATATCGGGAAATCTTTATTGGTATCGGTGTGATCATGATTTTTCTCTTGATTGTATCAGTAATTCTTATCGTCGATAATATAAAGCGTCGGGCGATTCAAAGGGAACTCAGGGCGAGTTACGAAAAGCTTAAAACGACCAATGAGGATCTGGCTAAAACAGAAGACAAATTAAGAGATCAGTATGAAGTGATTGAAAAAAGTTTAATGGAAGTTGGGATATTAAACCAGAAATATGCCATTGCTACGGAAATAACGAATAGTGCAGTCTGGGAACTGGATTTAGAGACAAAAGATGTTCAGCTTGCTGAAAATTTTTCATTGATTGCCAATCGACTCATCAATAAAAAAGAAAATATCGACGATTTATTAAATCTGTTGACGGATACTGAACATAAAAACCAATTGAAGTCTGAAATAAACGCATATCTGGAAGGCCGCAAACAGGAAATAAACATTCAGATTCCTATTGAAGATGAGCATCATGAGATAAAATGGATCTTAATCAGGGGCAGAGGCCTATCCCGAGGAGACGGAAACATTAATCGAATTTATGGAATCCTGATGGATACAACAAAAATGAAGGAGCAGGAAGACTACATAGAATATTTGGCTACCCACGACTATTTGACGATGCTTCCAAATCGGATGAGCTTTTTAGAAAAGCTTGCTTCAGTAATGGCGGCAGATAAACCCGGTGCTGTTTTATTGTTTGACATTGACAATTTTAAAGGGATTAACGATACCCAGGGACATGTGTATGGCGATGAGATCCTTAAAAAAATAGCGGGTCGGTTAAGCAGAATATCCAATGAAAAGATGTTTGTTTCGCGTTTAGGTGGGGATGAATTCTTAATCCTAATCGAAAATGTAAGTAGTAGGCAAGAAATAGCAGAAATTGCGCAATTAATCAAAACCGCCTTTGACGAATCCTTCATCCTCGATGGTAAAGCTAATTTTATTAATATCAGTATGGGCATTACCTGTTTTCCAGATGATAGCAACGATATCAATCAAATCATTATGAATGCTGATACAGCCATGTACCATGTCAAACACAGTGGCAAAAATAATTATATTTTCTATCAGAATAAAATGAAAGATGTTATGAATACGAAAATTGAAATTGAAGCGATCTTAAGAGAGGCATTAAAAACAGATGGCTTCAAACTGCTTTACCAGCCTCAGGTCGATTTGTGTTCGGCTGAAATTTATGGGTTTGAAGCATTGCTGCGATTGAAAGATCATAATATCCGACCAGATCAATTTATCCCGGTAGCTGAGGATACCGGTTTGATAATTAACATTGGCCGTTGGGTAGCTAAGACAGCTATTGAACAATTTGCCAGATGGCGAGAAAAAGGCCTCGGGGAAAAAACAATCGCCATTAATTATTCCAGCAAACAATTAAGAGATAAAGACTTCATTATTTATCTGACGCAATTGACAAAAGCAAATAAGGTCAAACCCGAACTTATCGAAATAGAAATAACTGAGAGTATTTTACTTGAGAATAACAATGAAACTATGACTTTTCTGGCAGAACTAAAAGAAGTTGGTTTTAAAATAGCTTTGGATGATTTTGGAACCGGGTATTCCTCTTTAAATTATTTGACCTACATTCCAGTCGATAAAGTCAAATTGGATAAATCCATCAATGACAAATTTCTCAATCTTAAAAACAATCGTGTCATGGACAGCCTGATTTTATTGGCACATAGTCTGAACTTGAAAATAACAGCAGAAGGAATTGAAGAGTGGGAACAGTATTTGCAATTAAAACGCGCTGGTTGCGACTATATTCAGGGTTATCTTTTCAGCAAGCCGTTAGAATCGACAGAAGCAGAGGAAATATTCAATCACATTTTTGCGATGGCCGAGGATTAAATAAAACGTTGCAAAGATTAAATCAGGAAAATTCTCTTGGGGGTCATCCGAATATGTATGCAAAAATCGGATGACCTTAAAAATTGACTTGCAATGCACTGTTCACTAAAGAGACTAAATGTCTTCAAAATTAAGCTGCAACTGTTAGTCTGAGAATAGAAGATCCATCGAGCAAACGTTGATAATATGTTTCAGTGCATTTTTTATACTTGTTGAACAGTTTGATTTTTTCATTCTTATCACAATATACTTTCCAGTATCCACAATGTTTACAGTTTTTTCCTTCGTGGCTGATAAAACCCTGAACATCTTCCAGAGGGTAACTCAGGAATAAGCCAACCTCATGAGGAAAGTTACTTGAATTTTCAATACGTTTTGACAAAAAATCCAAGCATGACTCTAGTCGTTTAGTTGGGTAACCTATTTCGGTTAAAAAACTCTCTGCCCTTGGACATGAAAGGTCCCTAAGTAAGCGGTTTTTTCGGTAAACATAAATAAGAACCCGACTGGCATTTGTCTTTAGTATTTTAAAATAAACCCCGCGAGAATTCAGTGAATTATTCCAATCATTAATTTGATCGACTAGTTGATGATAGTCAGAAAAAGGATAGCTGAATAAATTACCAGTTTTGATTCCAGCCAATGTTGGAGAACAATGCCGGATTATTTCTTTTTCAAAAGCATTCATAATTATGCTTTCTGAGTGGCTGGTTTCAGGGTACATCGATCACAATTTTTACATTGAGAACAATGCTCTTCAAGAATATTTCTTAGTGCAGCCAGACTGCTTGTATGTGATCGGGCTAGAGGTAATTTCAGCCTTTTCGCCTCAAATGTTGCGCAATTTACCATTTTGTGAGAAACGGTACCTGTGAATAATACAATTAAATCTGGAACGCCAATTTTCTTTTTCATCGCTCCCTGCATTTGTGTGAAAACCTTCGCCTGGCAATCATACTCTTTACATAGATCTTTATATTGATAAATCATCCGATCATTTCCACCAATGATTACAATACTCATAAATAGCCTCCATTAATTATTATTGTTAGCTTTTGCTAACATAATCAAATTTAGCACAATATGCTTTGTATGTCAATAATTTAATCTTTTATTAAGGATTTTTTTCAGTGCAACTTGAAGACCATATAATAGTGAAATTATATTTATATAATATAATAAAATGCATACGTGCATTTTAGGGATAATCTATTTGATATTTAGATCTCTAAAGGAAAGTAGACAAGAAACGGCTACAATATTAGATTATTATAATACAATGGATAATTGATAATAAAATAACAAATATATACAACATAAGTAATTAATAAGCGATTGAAAAACAGGAAACATCGACGCTTAAAATGAATTCAAGGTTTTGAAGATTATAAAGTACAAAATTAAAATCGAACAAGATATTACTGATAAAATTGATAAAAAAGAAAATATCACAAATATATCACTTGACATTAGTAAAATAATACCTTATCATGATGCCAATAGAATATTTAGCAAACTTATCGAAAGGTAAGGACGCAAAGCTTTAGGGTCTAAGTAATTTTTTATATGACAGCCAGTTGCAAAAAATCATCATCACAAGATGATATTAGTGCAACGTGTCAGAGCGTTGTTTTTTATTCTATATCATTCTCCGGTTGGATAATTTAATATTCGGCAAACTTACCGAAAGGTGAGGACGCAAAGCTATAGGGTCTAAATAATTTTTTATATGACAGCCAGTTGCAGATTTTAGGTGTATTTAATTCGCCTTTAGTGCAACGCGTAAACGTTGCTTTTTTATTACCAAAAATTGATGGAGGTGTGCCAATGAATCAATTTACAACAACAGTACTGATTATGATAATTGGAGCAGTCGTTGGAGTGTTGATGGAGAAATCAGCTGTGTACTTGATCAAGCAGAGAGTTAAGACCCTGACGCACCATCAGTTTTCAGGAAGCCTTGCTAAAACCATGTTTTGGGCCGTAATGAATGCAACCATTTGGCTGATCTTTATAAAAATCAACGGGCTTGAATCAAAAACTTTGGAATGTATGATGCTCTTTTCTATTTGTCTCATCCTTTCAGCGGTAGACATCAGCATAAAGAAAATCCCCAATGAGTTGGTATTGATGACGATCTTCGTTGGCGGGGCATTCATAATTACAGGTCAACCCATTACAAGTATTGGTATGAATGTTTTTGGTTTATTGATTGGTTTTGTTATTTTTTTCTTACCGGCAATGATAGGAAAGGGCGCTGGTTGGGGAGACGTGAAATATGCAGCAGCAGTTGGTTTTTGTTTAGGAGCATATGGCATTATATCAGCAATTATGATCATGACCTTCTTTCTGATGATCTATGCATGTTATTTGATTATCAGAGGAAAAGGCAATTTAAAATCAAAAGTTGCGTTGGGACCGTTTATGGCATCAGGTTTTGTATCAGTTTTAGTTTTAAATCTTATAAATGCAAACTATCATCTATTCGAATTAGGTATGTTATTTTAAAGATTAAAAATATATGTTAACGATTACGAAATTAAATTAACAATGTAAAAGGAGAAGAAAGAGATGAAAAACGTATTTACACGAATGATGAGAGAAGAAGATGGACAGGGTATGGTTGAATATGGATTAATTATCGCTGGGATTGCCTTGGCAGCTATTGCCGCCATCTGGTTGTTAGGTCCGCAAATTGGTCAGATGTTCACAGACATTGGTACTCAGTTAGCAGCATAGCAGCACTGATTAGTTAGACTAATAAACGATATTTAATAATATAAGGAGAAAATGAGATGAAAAACGTATTTACACGGATGATCAGAGAAGAAGATGGACAGGGCATGGTTGAATATGGATTAATTATCGCCGGGATTGCTTTAGCAGCCATTGCTGCCATCTGGTTACTGGGACCACAAATTGGCCAATTCTTTACCGATATCGGAACTCAGTTAGCGGCATAAAACGCAAAGAATATTTACAGATAACATTCAAATCAAAAAATAAATTTCAAAAAAATAAAGGAGAAGAAAGAAATGAAAAACGTATTTACACGAATGATCAGAGAAGAAGATGGACAGGGTATGGTTGAGTATGGATTAATTATTGCCGGAATTGCTTTAGCAGCCATTGCTGCCATCTGGTTACTGGGACCACAAATTGGTCAATTCTTTACCGATATCGGAACCCAATTAGCAGCATAAAAATCCAAGCAATTTACTAATAACACTTAAAGCAACCGAATTAATTATAAAAATAAAGGAGAAGAAAGAAATGAAAAACGTATTTACACGAATGATGAGAGAAGAAGATGGACAGGGTATGGTTGAATATGGATTAATTATTGCCGGGATTGCCTTAGCAGCCATTGCTGCCATCTGGTTACTGGGACCACAAATTGGTCAATTCTTTACCGATATCGGAACCCAATTAGCAGCATAAAGTCTATAGGTAGTTATTGTGTTTACTGTGAAGAAACCAGTGGCATATTGGCAACGTCAGAGTAGAAATTTCTGCCAGACGTAATCAATATGCCTTTTTTAATGGACTGAGCGACGGATACCGAGAGCTTTTATAAGGACAAAATAAGATCTTCAAATGGAACGATCGGGGAGGAAAGATGTTTGCAAACATAATCAAAAGAATAAAAAAAGAAGACGGACAAGCTATTGTTGAGCTTGCATTAACCCTGCCAATTTTGATTATGATTTTGTGTGGAATCATCGATTTTGGTTGGTTGTTCATGAACCAGAATAGTATTGATTATGCCTCCAGAGAAGGCGCACGGTATGCAATCGTTCATTCAACCAGCAAAACAGCAATTGAGGATCATATCCGGGCTATAGCGCCGGAAAATATTTCCGATACGGTAGATATCGATATTACTTTTACAAACGCCTCTAATCCTCGTCTGGGTGATGTAATTATTGTAATCAGTGATGATGTCGATATACTAACACCGATTGTGGATGTTTTTGTTCAGGGTGAAACCATGAATCTTTCTTCATCCTGTACCATGAAGGTGGAATAATGAAAAAGCTGATTAAGTTATTAAAAAAACTACCTATTATATATATAAGACGCGAGGAACATGGTGATGCATTAATTATTGTAGCTGTCTCAATGGTCTTTATAATGGGTATTTTAGCATTGGTCATCGATCTGGGACTGGCTTATTTAAGCACCGGTGAGCAGCAAAAAGCTGCAGATTCAGCCGTGTATTCTGCAGGGCGGTTGCTACCCATTGAAACAGGCAATACGGCAAAGGTCAATCAAATTAAAAATAGTGCGATTAATTATGCTAGCCTGAATGGATTTGAAGATTTAACGCAAGATGATATTATTTTAGGTAAAATCAGCAA
Source organism: Acetobacterium malicum subsp. dehalogenans DSM 11527 (assembly GCF_000472665.1). GTDB lineage: Bacteria > Bacillota > Clostridia > Eubacteriales > Eubacteriaceae > Acetobacterium > Acetobacterium malicum. The sequence continues at coordinate 15,529 of NZ_AXAC01000003.1, forward strand.
TGGCCAATACACTGAAATCCGGGTAATTGTCGATAAATCCGTACCCATGAATTTTGCAAAAATTTTTGGGATTGATTATCTCGATTTATCAAGAAGCGCTGTTGCAAAACTTTCGCCAGTTATCCGAACCAGCGGGGTTGCCCCGATTGGCTTAACTAAAGATGAAATGGATGCCCGAATTGCCAGCAACAACCTGACCCATGTCACCTTAAAATATGGGGTACAAGGTGGTTCAACGTCATTCTTTGGGGCCCTGGATCTCGATGGACAGGGCGGTGGAGCTAGCGATTATCGGATTTGGATTACTCAGGGTTATGCCGGCGAAATCAGCGTGGGCGATGTGCTTCTGGAAGAAAGCGGAAATATGGTGGGTCCTACTTATCAGGGTTTTGAAGAACGTTATGCCGCCTGTACCCATTTTGGCGCCCTTAGCGGTGGTGATGGTTGTACCACTGAAAATTTTGAATCGTCCTGCCCGAGAATTGTCAAAGTACCCATCTATTCCTTTGGCGTCGATAAAAAAACAGTGGTGGTAGAAGGCTTTGCTGCATTTCTACTGGAGAACCAGACAAATGATGGATACATCACGGGTTCATTTTTAAATATGGTATCAAATGGAGCATCATCAGGAAGCAATGTTGGCGAAGGTACAGAAGGGGATTTTGGATTATATAATTTGATCCTGTCAGAATAATTAATAATTGATTGAATTCTGGGTAGATATCAAGCATAAACCCATTAATCAGTCGAATGGAGAAATTTATGAAAAAACTCATAATAATCGCATTGATTGTATCATTGATTACCGGATTTGCCATCTTTCAGTTTGCATCATCATTGGAAAAAGGTAAAAATCTAGAAACACAACCGGTTGTATTAGCGGCCCAGGCAATTCCCAAGGGTACGGTTATTGAAAAAGAAATGCTTAAAATGGCAGATATTCCTATTGAAATGGTACACCCGTTGTCAATTGCCAATCAGGATGATGTTCTAGGCCGGATTACGAAAGAAAACATTGAAGCCGATGAACAGATTCTGACAAGTCGATTAAGTGATACCAATCAGGAAAACAATAATTTATCTTATGCCATTGAACCGAATTATCGGGGGGTAACCATCCTTGTTGATGAAGACAGAGGTGTGGGAGGGTTTTTAACAAAGGGTGACCGGGTCGATCTTGTCGCGCAAGTATTGGATAATGGCGTGATCAGTTCTCGGTATGTCGTTGAAGACATTGAAATTTTAGAAATTGGGCCCAAAAGTAGTGGAGACAAAGGTGGAGAATATACCTCGGTGACACTATTAGTTCCTGCTTCACAGGTTGAAAAAGTACATGCGGCAGTTTTGACTGGCATGGAGATGAAATATCGCCTGGTACTCCGTTCACCTGTGGATCACGCCATTTTAGCTACGACACCCAATCCGACTTAGGCTTTCTGATAAACAATAAAGTTCTGCAATCGATAAAAAACGAAATGGGGTGAACCGATGGAAAAGATAAAAGTAATGATCGTCGGAAACAATGACAATCGGATCTATGAAATTAAGAGCTTACTGCGGAATGACAAGGTTGCATTTATCGGATTTTCAAAACATGATGAAAATGTTTTGGATAAGTCGATCAGTTTAAAACCCCATGTGATGATTATCCAATGCGAGGATGAGTACATAGCCGCTATCGATTTGGCTGAAAAGATCTATATTAAGATACCTGGTTGCGCAGTGATCCTTTTATGTGACAGTTTTGATGTAAGCATGATTGAAAAAGTTATGTTGGCCGGGGTGCGAAAAGTTTTGCAGTTCCCGATTGATGCGGAAACATTGACAGAAAATATCGAATTAGCCCATTATATGGAAAAATCCCGGATGGAAAATTCTGATATGGCCGGATCAAATAATATGCAATCCCGAATCGTCACGGTATTTGGCGCAAAAGGCGGGATTGGGAAGACGACCATCACGGTAAATTTAGCCGTGTCACTGGCAAAAATGGGAAAAAAAGTGGCTGTTATCGATGCTGATCTTCAGTTTGGAGATGTCAATGTCTATTTCGACATTGATCCCAAGGATACCATCTCTGAACTATCCCAGGGTAATGACGCTGGCGACATTGATGCCATCAAAAGAATGATGGCTTTGCACTTTTCGGGAGTCAGTATTGTTTGTGCTCCCAAAAGTCCGGAATATGCCGAATATGTTTCGCCCAAAAACATCGAAACGATGATCACTACCATGCGACCTTTTTATGATTATATAATAATCGATACGGCTCCAGTATTTAATGATATTACCATGGCGGCTATCGAAAATTCTAACCTGGTCCTGTTAATTTCAGTTCAAGATATTTCAACTTTGCGTAATACAAAAATAACCCTTAATATTCTCGAGTCCCTGCAGCAGAAAGAGAAAACTGAATTAGTCATTAACCGTTTAACAAAGGGACTTGTCAGTCTAAAAGACATGCAACGGGTTTTAAATGAAGCAGTTAAAAACACGATTACTTTTGACTTTAAGACGGCGACAACCGCTCACAATAAGGGTATTCCCATTGTGTTGGACGCGCCAAAATCGGAAATCGGTAAGGATCTAAAAAAGCTTGCCAATTATGTAGTGAATACAATCGACCATCGGGTCAGTTGAATAGAATCAATAGGTGAGGTATAAAAATGGGACTTCTGGAAAGAATGGAACAACAGCGGCTGGGACAAAAAGACAGTGCCCAGGAGGAAGGGAAAAAAGAAGTTTTTCATGTTGACATCCACCAGGATCTGAAGAACAGAGTCCATCAGGAAGTTATTAATGAAATTAACAGTAACAAGGTTGAAAAGGTCGGCAAAGAAAATACCATTGAAATATTAAGAATATTAGAAAATGTCATGACTGTTGAAGCCGAAAATATCAACCGGTTGGACCGCAGTCGTATTACGGAAGAATTACTCAATGAGATTATCGGTTATGGACCACTTGAAGTTCTTTTGAATGATCCGGATATTTCCGAAATCATGGTAAATGGATATAATCGGGTGTATATTGAAAAAAATGGCAAGATTCAATTATCACCGGTTGTTTTTAAAGATAACCAGCACGTAATGAATGTTATCGATCGGATCGTCTCGTCGGTAGGGCGGCATATTGATGAATCAAGTCCGATGGTGGATGCCCGTCTCCAGGACGGATCCCGGGTGAATGTTGTGATACCGCCACTTTCCCTGGTAGGACCAGTCATTACAATTCGAAAATTCTCAAAAAAACCGATTACGACAGATCAGTTACTGGGTTATGGTTCCATCTCCAAAAAAATGTTGTCTTTTTTGGAAGCCTGCGTCAAAGGTAAACTGAATATCATTGTTTCGGGGGGGACCGGTAGTGGCAAAACGACCATGCTCAACGTTCTTTCCAGTTTTATTCCTGATAACGAGCGGATCATCACCATTGAAGACTCGGCCGAACTGCGGTTACTGCAGGATCATGTCATTACTTTGGAAAGTCGTCCATCCAACCTGGAAGGAAGAGGTAAGGTATCGATTCGGGAACTGGTTGTCAATGCACTCCGAATGCGGCCGGACCGAATCATTGTCGGCGAAGTCCGATCGGCTGAAACCATCGATATGCTTCAGGCTATGAATACCGGCCATGATGGTTCCCTGACCACGATTCATGCGAATACCCCACGAGATTCGCTGTCGCGGATTGAGACCATGGTTTTAATGTCAGGCATGGATTTACCCTTGCGGGCAATCCGGGATCAGACGACTTCTGCTATTGACATCATCATCCAGCAATCCCGGCTCCGGGATGGAACCAGAAAGGTGGTTAATATTACCGAGGTCACTGGACTGGAGGGAGATGTTATCGTTATGCAGGATATTTTCAGCTATGAAATGACGGGACAATTGGATACCGATGGAAAATTCAAGGGGCGGTTTAAAAGTATGGGCATAAAACCCCGGTGTTTAGAAAAAATTGCCCACAATGGGATTATGATCAACGATGATTGGTTTATTGAATAAATAACGTAAATGGGGTAATACAATGAACGCGATAATGGTCACCTTGCTAATGATGATCTCGGTTTTCTTTTTGGTGTTGCTGTTGCTGTATGCTATTTCTGCCGATCAGCGGCAAATGCAAAAACGATTTGACGCAATGACAAATCTGAGAAGTTCGGATTTGGCAACATTGAAAAAGGTCAAAAGCAATCGCGACAAATCCAAGCATAAGGTTCTAAAAAAACTGGAGAATGACTTGTCGATGTCCGGAATTCTGATCAGGCCATCAGAATTTCTGCTTTTCTGGTTTGTCTTGGCCATTGTTCCCTCAACCCTGTTGTTTATGCTGGGTAGCAATATTATCTTTTCAATTATCTTATTGATTTTTGGATTATTAACCCCGCCATTATATGTGAATAAAAAAAGAGCGAAACGGGTTGAATTGTTTGAACAACAGCTGATTGACGCCATCAGCATTATGAGCAGCTGTTTAAAGGCGGGACTCACCTTTCAACAGGCGTTGGTCAGTATTTCAGCGGAAATGCCAAATCCGATTTCAGAAGAATTTGGACGGGTTGTCAAAGAATTAAAATTAGGAAGCTCGATTGAGACCTCCTTAACCCGATTGTCAGAAAAAATAGGTAGCCAAAACTTTATGATGATTGTTTCAGCGATTCTGATTCAGCGTCAAACCGGGGGCAATCTCTCCGAAATTTTGACAAATATTTCAGGAACCATCAAGGAACGCTTTAAAATAAAAAACGAAATAAAAGTACTGACCGCCACTGCCAGAACCTCAGGACTTGTGGTTGGTTTAATGCCCGTGGCAATAATTCTGGTATTTATGCTTTTTAATCCCGATTATGTGACGATTTTCTTTGAATCTAATCTAGGCATTGCGATGATTGTCATTGCCATTGTTATGGAAGTGATTGGATACCTGGTGATTCGAAGAATTGTCAATATAAAATTCTAATTGTGGTGACTATTTTATTCAGTTTGAAACGAGGTGGAGTTCAATGATGTTTTTAGCAATAAGTGTTTCAGCTCTGCTTTTTGTCCTGCTCCTAATTATTTTTTATAATAAGGCAAGAGTCGCTGATACTAAAAAGAAAAGACTTGATTCGATTAAAAAAAGAAATAAAAGCGATCTGGGAGATGAGTTTGAAAAACCGTTTTTTCAAAGGGTTATTCTACCGATCTATCAATCATTAATCAAGAAAATTTCCTCCCTGTTCCCCAAGAATAGTGGCGTGCAAAATAAAAAAACCGAAACCAATCTGAGGCTTGCCGGGTTGCAGCTTGCTGTCAATGAATATAATGCCATTCGGATTGTAGTTTTTGGTGGCTTTTTCATGGGGGCGTTCGTGATGACTTTATTTACACGCTGGAACATTTTAAATGAATTATTATTCATGTTTGTTAGTATGTTATTGGGGGTTGTTTTCCCGGTAATCTTTTTAAAACTTAAGATTAATAAGCGCCAGGGTGCCATTTCAAATGAATTGCCGGATATTATGGATATTTTATGTGTTACCATGGAAGCGGGGTTGGGTTTTGATTCAGCCCTAATTAAAATCGGCGAGCGCTTAAGTGGGGTATTGGTGGCGGAGCTGAATATTGTCCATTCGGAAATCAACTTTGGAAAACCAAGAAAAGATGCGCTAAAGAGTTTGGCTGATCGTAATTCGGTCGAAGAATTAAAAACCTTCGTTGGCTCAATTATTCAGGCTGAACAATTGGGGATCCCCATCAATCATGTGCTCAAAGCGCAGTCGGAAGAATTGCGGATAAAAAGAAGGCAACGGGCCGAAGAAAAAGCAATGAAAGCACCGGTAAAAATGATGATTCCGCTGGTTTTTTTCGTACTCCCGGTGTTATTTATCGTTCTTTTGGGACCGACGATTTTACAGCTTGTTAAACAGTTTGGTTAAGGGGTATAATAAATGAAGAATTGTATCATCCTAAAAAATGACATCGTATTATTCAGTGAGGTAAAAGTAGCTGATCGTTTTGGAACCCGACTGGTTGGTTTATTGAGAACCGCTGGATTGGCTGAGAATCAGGGGCTGCTGCTGAAAAAATGTAACCAGGTCCATACCTTTGGGATGAAATTTTTTATCGATGCGATATTTTTATCAAAAGACGGGGATATATTGTACATAGAACATGAAATGGGACCAGGAAAAGTTAGTCCACATATCAAAAGAGCATACTGGGTATTGGAGCTAAAGTCCGGTTCCGGTCGACAATATCATTTGGAAATCAATCAACGTCTTGTTGTCAGGCAGAACAATTAGAAAGGTATGAGTAATTATGGCAAAAAAATCTGAACAGTTAACCTTAGATGAACTCAGGGATAAGTCTGTCAAGTCAAAAACAAAACTATCTTTTGGAAAAGAAATGGGCGGATACAATAAAAAACAAGTAACGGATTATATCGACAATTTAACTGAGAATTTACGCAGTGCCGAGGAATCCTTTAATAACCGGCTTGAAGAATATGCAGCCATGATAACAATGTTAAAACAGGAGCGGGATCAATATGGGGAAATGTATAATTTGTGTAAAAGTTCAAAAATTGAAATGTCAAATCAAATTGACGAACTGAAAAATGAAAATGAAGAGCTGAGTCAATTAATCAAGGAACTGAGCATCAATCAAAATCCACTGCATTCCGAATCTGTCCATACGGATCCCAGAGAAGATAGTGTTGAATCACAAAAAAAACTCGAGGAATATCTGGGCTTTGAACAGGAAAGCAAGGAAATGAAAGCTCAACTGGATCTGCTTAAGTCAATGGTGCGAGAATTGAACAGTGAACTTGAAACCTATGCCAAAGAAAATATAACCGGGTATGATTCAGGGAACACTTTTGTTGAAAAAAAGCCAGAAGCGAACGACATCTTAAAAAGTCAATACGACGATATCCTTAAAGAAAGAAGTGCGCTATTGGCAGAAAAAAATCGCCTCAACGATGAGAACCATAAACTAACGGGTGAGGTATCGATCTTAAACGAGCAATTAAAAACCATCAATGCAAGATGTAATGAAAGGATTCAGGCGCTACTAACTGATTATGAGACAAATGCCCAGGAGTTCATTAAGAATCATCAGGAAAGAATGGTTCAGCTCGCCGAAAATATGAATAGTTCATTGAATCTGATCAAAACAGAGGAAGACAGGCTGGCGGATTTAAAGATGAAAATGTTCTTAAGTGAGCATAATCAGGAGTGATAAAACCAAAAATGGGAATTCGGCGAATGTGCCGCGATCCCAAATAAAATTAGCCAATTTAAGAATATAAATACTGCTTCTGCTTGATTTGTCAATGATTCTGTATTAGTATGGTATCAACGCTAAAAAAAGGAGTGGAAGTAATGAGCTATGAAATTGTAACGGACTCTTCTGCTAATTTGCCAGATGAATTAATTAATCAATATAACCTGCACATATTATCACTTTTATATCGCATCGGTGAAGAAGAATATGAGAGTTATATCAAGGGACAGCAAACGGATTTAACTGATTTTTATAAACGGATGCGAAATAAAGAAGCTATCACCACCTCTTGTATGAGTTCAGGAACCTGTCGTGATTTGTTTGAGAGTATTCTCAGTCAGGGGAAAGACCTTCTCTATATTGGCTTTTCATCTGCGCTCAGTGCAACTTATCAAACCGGTATTCAGGTGCTGGAGGAAATGAAAGCTGAGTATCCTAATGCTAAAATTATGTCGGTAGATACCCTGGGGGCATCACTTGGTGAAGGTCTTCTGGTAACCCACGCGGCTAAACTTCGAGAAGAGGGGCGGTCCATTGAATCAGTTTATGATTGGTTGATCAAGAATCGATTGCATCTTTGTCACTGGTTTACGGTTGACGATTTATTTTTTTTGATGCGCGGGGGCAGAGTCTCAGCGTCAAGTGCGATCATGGGGACGGTATTTAGCATTAAGCCGGTCATGCATATGGATGATTCCGGTCGTCTGATTCCGGTATCTAAGGTACGGGGGCGAAAAAATTCGCTCCGTGTTCTTTTGGAACAAATGGAACAAACAGCCGTTGATCCCAAAAACCAGACCATTTACATTTCTCATGGTGATTGTTTGGAAGATGCTCTTTATCTGGCTGATAAAATAAAACAGAAATTCGGTACTACGGATATTCTCGTTCATCTGATTGAACCAGTCATAGGTGCTCATTGTGGCCCGGGAACAGTGGCATTGTTCTTTATTGGCACCGAAAGATAAGATTATTTACCAGTTAAAATAAACGCCTGATGATTTCGTCAGGTTTTTTTATTTTTTAATTTAATAAGCTTTGATTAATTTGACTTAGCGCTTAACAAAGGTGGAAGTCGAAGTAGAATACATAACTCTAGTTTAAACAGATTGCGATAACAGCGTTTAATCAACTTCAAAAAGGTTATAAATAAAACAAAGCCATTTATGTGGCAGATTATTCTATACTCATGGAGGATTGAGATGTTTGATAAAATAATTGTTGTTTCTGAGGTTTCAAATGCATCTTCTGAGATGGTGAAATGCGTCAAGAGTCTGAGGTCTCTGGGTGCCGAGGAATGTTTGCTTATCCAATGTTTTAATCCCCAGGATATTGATGCCGGAGTTTCGTCTTATTTAACGTCTGTATTTAATGAGAATTTAAAAAATCAGTCCGCGATGTTGGCTGAGCAGGGGTTTAAAGTCAAAACGCAAATCATTTCTGGTAATATCAAAAATGAAATTAATCGGATTGCCCAGGAGGATCAATACTCATTAATTGTTGTCGGTGCTGAAAACCATTCGATTGTCGGGTCTTTGTTCTTAGGCGGGATTGCTTATGATATTTTATATGGTTCCACAAAGCCAATTTTACTAATCAAAGATACGAATCAGGATCAATCGATCGATGATACAAAGGATTTGATGCGGCATATATTGTTTCCTACAGATTTTTCTGAGAATGCTGATATCGCATTTGAAAAAGTTAAGGAGATGGTGAAAAATGGCGTGAAGAAGGTGACGATTTTTCATATTCAGGATGAATCCAAAATTAATCCCTACCTCTTGCATCGATTGGTAGAGTTTAATGAAGTTGACAATGGCCGGCTTCAAAAACTTAAGGACGAATTGATATCACTAAATGAGGTCGAAGTTGAAATCCAGATACGTTACGGAGCCCCAACCGCAGAGATCATTAAACTCGTTGATAAAGAAAAAATTCCTTTGATTGTGATGGGAACCCAGGGGCGCGGTTTTATCAAAGAGATTTTTTTAGGTAGTGTCAGCCATAATATTGTCCGTCATGCTTCGGCATCCGTTCTGTTGATACCGGGAAACCGCGAATGATAAAAAGAAAATATCACGAAAACTAATAAACAGTTGGAATCCGCTGATAAATGGAATTCCAGCTGTTTATTCTATTCAGGCAAATAAAACTTGAATTTTTATGCATTGCAAAATATAATGAAAGACAAAGTTTATATTACAGGAGGAAGAAATGAAAAGAAAAAGTTATCTACTGATTACAATTGTATTGGGAATGGCCTTGTTTTTAACAGGGTGCGGCAGTAAAACTGCAAACAGCGAAGATCCTCTGGCTGATGGTGTCTTAACCGCCGGAACTAATGATATGTATCTGCCGCTGGAATTCCGGGATGAAAACAATGAGCTTGTCGGTTTTGATATTGATCTGGGGCAGGCTCTGGCAGATGAACTCGGTGTCGAAATCAAATGGGTACCGACTGCTTGGGACGGTATCTTTAATGGGCTTAATGCCAACCAGTATGACATTGTCTTATCTGGAACAAGCATTACTGAAGAACGGTTAACTGGATTTAATATGACGGATCCATATCTTGCCAATGGGATCGTAATCGTGTCTCGTAAAGATGCAACTCCAGCTAAAACACCAAAGGATCTGGCTGGAAAAACGGTTGGTGTACAAATTGAAACCACCGCAGATTATGCGGCAGAAGCTTTGAAAACTCAGGAAAATGTAGAGTACACCGTGAATAAATATGATGCGATGTTGGACGCCTTTGCTGCTCTGGAAGGAAAACAGATCGATAATATCATGACCGACATCAGTGTTGCTCAGTTTTATACAACTTTAAAACCAGACGTCTATGCTGTTTCTTCAGACGTATTATCAAACGAACCAATCGGTATCACCGTTCGAAAAGCTGATACGGCCTTCAACGAACAATTAAATACAGCCTTGGACGCTTTGCGCGAAAATGGAAAATTAACAGAATTGTCAATGAAGTGGTTTGGCCAGGATGTTACCCAGAACATTGATACGAATTTAAAAGTCATTGAATAGTCAGAATAATTAAACTTCCCGACCCGGTGCTGAGATTTCATTCTCGGTCGGGTCTTTTTTTATAGTGAAAGGCTTTTAATTGCCAATATGATTGTGATATTATAAAGAATATGGATAAGAAGGGAAAACAAAGCGGTGAAAGATTTAATTTATTGGATATGGTTTATGCGTCTTGAAAAAATATCAATCAAGCATAAAAACATATTACTTGAACAATTTGTATCCCCTGAAGTGATTTTTTCACTAAGTTCTGAAGATCTTGTAAAAACAAAAATATTCGATCAAAATGCAGCGGATTATATTTGCCAGACCAAATCAATCGACCAGGCCAAACATGATTTGTCTTATATGGAGAAAAATAATATCCGGCTGATCCCTCGCTGTGATCCTGAATTTCCGGAATCGCTTACTAATCTTTACACGCCACCGCTGGGCTTGTATGCAAAAGGCAATTTATCACTACTGCATGCTCCGCTCGCCATCGGGATTATTGGTTCCCGTAATCCCACTGTAGCAGGAGAAAAACATGCCAGACTATTTTCTCAGTCACTTTCATCCATCGGGGTTACAATCGTCAGTGGTTTGGCTGATGGCATTGATGGTAAAAGTCATTGGGCCAGTGTGAATGAACTGGGCAGCACCATCGGTGTTTTAGGTACTGGGATTGATATTTGCTATCCCCGGGTTAATAAAAAACTGTTTGATTTGATGTCAGAAAAGGCTCTAATTATTACCGAATTCAATTTGGGTGAGAAGCCGCTGCCCTACCACTTTCCTCAGCGAAATCGAATTATTAGCGGACTTTCCCAGGGTGTTCTGGTTATCGAAGCCCGGAAAAAAAGCGGCTCACTAATTACTGTCAATCATGCCTTAGAACAAGGTAAGAATATTTACGTGATTCCTGGCGATATCAGCAGTTCTAACTGGGCCGGTGGAAACCAGCTGCTCAAGGAGGGTGCCAAACTTGTTACGGATCCCAGAGATATTTTAGAGGATTATGTCATTTTTGATCAGACCGCGAAAAGCGGCGACGCAAGTAATAAGCAATCCATCATAAAGATGGCAACGGTTGAAGAACAGCTGCTGTTTGATCTGATCAAGAAAGGTTATCGTTCCATCGATGAGCTGGTTGCCTGTTCAGGTTTACCGATCAGTCGGATTAACAGTTTGCTGACGATGTTGGAAATAGAAGAAATTATTATGATTAAATACGGAAACATTGTTTTAATTTAAGGACAATGGGTTATATTCGACGGCATAAGTTTGTATTTTGTGGAAATGTTTGCTATAATGTGGCTATTTTAAGAGAGAAAACGTCATTACTATTAAGAAAGAAGGAGGTATTCAATGAGTAAAACCTTGGTTATCGTTGAATCACCGGCAAAAGCAAAAACAATAAAAAAGTATTTACCAAAAGGCTATGAAGTTGAAGCAACTATGGGACATGTGATTGATCTGCCCAAAAGTCGGATTGGTATTAATATAGAAGAAGATTTTAAACCGGATTATATTAAAATTCGTGGTAAGGCTGAGTTGCTTAAAAAATTGAAAAATGCCGCCAAAAAAGCCGATCAAGTTTATCTCGCCACTGACCCTGACCGCGAAGGGGAAGCCATATCCTGGCATATGGCAAATTTTCTGGAGATTGATTTAGCGACAAAATGCCGGATTGAATTTCATGAAATTACAAAAAAAGCGGTAAATGCCGCCATAGAAAACAAAAGAATGATTGATATTGACTTAGTCAATTCACAGCAGGCGCGACGTATTCTGGATCGACTGGTTGGGTATTCGCTGAGTCCTTTTTTGTGGAAGAAAGTCAAGAAGGGTCTCAGTGGCGGCCGGGTCCAATCGGTTGTGACACGCATTATTGTCGATCGGGAAGAGGAGATTGCTGCATTTATTCCAGAAGAATATTGGAATTTGGAACTGCTCTTAAAAAAACATGATGATGATAAATCATTTGTATCAAAGTTCTATTCTGAGGATGGCAAGAAAAAAACCATCACCAATGCTGAAGAGGCCGTCCGGTTGGAAAAAGTAGTGGAAGCAAATACGATTGTGGTCGAAAATGTCAAAAAGCGAACGCGATATCAGAAACCGCCCTTGCCATTTACGACCAGTACTCTCCAACAGGAAGCCTATAAATCACTTGGCTTCACGACTCAACGGACCATGCGTCTGGCCCAGCAACTATATGAAGGGGTGGATATTAAAGGTGTTGGCTTGACTGGCTTAATTACTTATTTGAGAACCGATTCAACCCGGATTGCCGACGAAGCAGTACAAGAGAGTAAAGAATATATCAAGCAGCATTTTGGTGAAGATTATCTGGGCACCGAAAAAAAAGTCGGCAAAAAGAAAAATGTTCAGGATGCCCATGAAGCCATTCGTCCTTCGTCGGTTATGCTGACTCCAGATGAAGCCCGAAATTCGTTGGAACCGGATCAGTATCGCTTGTATAAACTCATTTGGGAAAGACTGCTCTGCAGTCAGATGGCTGACGCCCAGTATTACGTTACCGATGTTGATATCGCCTGCAGTAATCTGATTTTTAAAACCAAGGGTGAAACCCAAAAATTTGATGGATTTACCCGGGTAGGTAAAAGTGCCGGAAAAAATGATGATAGTATCCTGCCTGAATTAGCCATTGGAGACGACCTGGTCCGGCTTAAAACGACGAAAGAACAAAAATTTACCAAGCCCCCGGCTCGTTATACTGAAGCATCACTGGTTAAAATCCTGGAAGAAAAAGGTATTGGCCGACCCAGTACCTATGCGCCAACCATCGCGACTATCAAGAATCGCGACTATGTTGAAGTGGAGGATAAACATTTTAAACCCACCGAGCTCGGCGTCACGGTTACCCATTTGATGAAGGAGTACTTTAGCGATGTGGTTAATATTTCGTTCACTGCCGAAATGGAAGATCGTTTGGATTCAGTTTCAGAGGGCGAAACAGATTGGATTGAACTGCTGAAGAATTTTTATAAGGGCTTTGAAAAGGAACTGACCAATGCCCAAGAAAAGGCGGAATCAGTGACAATTGCCGATCCTGAATCTGATGTGGATTGTGAATTGTGTGGCCGGCGGATGGTCATAAAAAAAGGGAAGTTCGGTCGTTTCCTGGCCTGTCCAGGCTTTCCGGAATGCAAAAACACGAAGCCTTTTTTTGAAAAAACCGGGGGAATCTGCTCCGTTTGCGGCGGAGACATCGTCAAACGAACCTCCAAAACGGGTCGGACCTTTTATTCGTGCAGTAATTACCCGGCCTGTGACTATATGAACTGGGATTTGCCAATCCCTGACCAATGCCCGGTCTGTGGTTCAACACTCTTTCAAAAAGGTCTAGGCAAACGAAAATCAATCTATTGCGATAAAAAAGATTGTGGTTATAAAGCCCCAACGGCAGAATAAATCACAGTACATTTTGATAAGAAAGCGAGAAAAAATATGTTTCATGCAACAACCATTGTAGGAATACGCCATAACGGTCAGGTCGCCATTGCCGGAGATGGGCAGGTAACCATGGGCGAAAAGACGATCATGAAAAATAAGGCCACAAAAATCAGAAGAATCTATCATGATAAAATTTTAGTGGGTTTTGCGGGTTCGGTTGCCGATGCCTTTACCCTCTGCGAAAAGTTCGAACACAAGGTCGAACAGTACAATGGCAATTTAAAACGTTCGGCAGTGGAACTGGCCAAAGAATGGCGTTCAGACAAAATCCTCAGAAAGCTTGAAGCACTGCTGATAGTTATGGATGAATCGGAAACCCTGGTTTTATCGGGAAATGGTGAAGTCATCGAACCCGATGACGATGTGGCCGCCATCGGTTCCGGTGGATCCTATGCCTTGGCGGCAGCCAGAGCGCTAAAAAGTCACTCAACCCTCAGTGCTGAAGAAATGGTCTATGAATCGTTGAAAATTGCCTCAGAAATATGCGTGTTTACAAACAATAATATTTCTGTAGAAGTATTATAGAAACGGAAGTATGGTTATGAAAGAATTAACACCCAAAAAAATCGTTACTGAATTAAACCGTTATATTATTGGTCAGGAGTCGGCTAAGAAAGCCGTTGCCGTCGCCATTAGAAACCGCTATCGCCGATCACTGTTGCCGGCTGATTTAATTGATGAGTTTACACCTAAGAACATCATTTTAATCGGACCAACCGGGGTGGGTAAAACAGAAATTGCCAGAAGAATAGCAAAACTGGTAAAAGCACCATTTATAAAAGTAGAAGCGACAAAATTTACCGAAGTCGGTTATGTTGGCAGAGATGTGGAATCGATGGTTCGTGATCTGGTCAACACATCGATTCGTAATGTCCAGCAGGAAAAAATGAAAGAGGTTTATGCCGAAGCCGAAAAGAATGCCAATAAAATCATTCTGGACACCTTGGTGCCCTCAAAAAAAGTGAAAGAAACCCTAAAAACGCCCTTTGATATCTTTATGAAACCGACTCCGCCGACAACTCCAACCCAATATGAATTGGAAGGGGATGCTGAAAAGGAAAAATCAAAAAAAGAAAAAAGGGAAGCTTTATCAAAGGAACTGGAAGCTGGTCTGCTGGAAGACACGATTATCGAAATTGAAGTCGATGATGATGGCTCGAAGACCATTGGCGTTATGCAAGGCATGAACAATGACAGCATGTCCTTTAATATGAATGACATCCTGGGCGATTTTCTGCCACAAAAGAAAAAAAAGAAGAGTGTTAAAATTTCCGAGGCCAGGAAAATCCTGATCAATCAGGAAGCCCAAAAACTGATTGATCAGGATCAGGTAAACGAGCAGGGCGTCAAAGATGCCGAGCAAAACGGCATTATCTTTATTGATGAAATCGACAAAATTATTGGAAATGGTAACAATCACGGCCCGGATGTTTCACGGGAAGGTGTCCAGCGGGATATCTTACCAATCGTCGAGGGTAGTACCGTTAATACAAAATATGGCCCGATCAAAACGGATTTTATTTTATTTATAGGTGCCGGAGCCTTCCATGTTTCGAAAATATCAGACATGATTCCTGAGCTGCAGGGACGTTTTCCGATCAGTGTTCATTTGGATAGTTTAACGGAGGAAGACTTTATTCAGATTTTGACCCATACGGAAAATTCGGTGATCAAACAATACCAGGAGCTGATTCGAACTGAGGATGTCAATCTCATTTTTGCGGAGGACGCTGTTAAGTACATTGCTAAAATTGCCTATCTCCAGAATGAAGAAGATGAAAATATCGGCGCTCGGCG
This sequence comes from Acetobacterium malicum subsp. dehalogenans DSM 11527, assembly GCF_000472665.1. Taxonomy (GTDB): domain Bacteria; phylum Bacillota; class Clostridia; order Eubacteriales; family Eubacteriaceae; genus Acetobacterium; species Acetobacterium malicum. Next base: position 31,098 of record NZ_AXAC01000003.1, read on the forward strand.
GCTGCACACGGTGATGGAAAAACTACTGGAAGAAATATCCTTTTATGCTTCGGATTATGAACAGGATGATTTTACAATTGATATGAATTATGTCGAGCGAGTCTTCAATATATCTGATAAACGGGATAATTATCAAAAATATTTGCTGTAATTAAAAAAATGCTTGTACAAATGAAGTGACTATGCTAGTATATGAAGGTATGTATTACACACATTCTCTGAGAGGCATCAGGTGCCTGTTTTCAGGTCGATGTTCTTGATTGATGAGAGTGGAGGAAAAACCAAGGAGGAACGAATTATGGCATGTGTTTCAATGAAACAATTATTAGAAGCAGGGGTGCATTTTGGGCACCAGACTCGACGATGGAATCCGAAAATGGCTCCATATATTTTCACAGAAAGAAATGGTATTTACATCATTGATTTACAACAAACTGTGAAGAGAATTGAAAAAGCTTATAGTTTTGTCAAAGAACTGGCAGAAAACGGCGAAGAAATTCTTTTTGTCGGGACAAAAAAACAAGCTCAAACAAGCATCGAGAGAGAAGCAAAACGTAGTGGTAGCTACTGCGTCAATCATCGTTGGTTAGGTGGAACCTTAACAAACTTCGGGACCATTAGCAAACGAATTGACCGATTAAATGAACTGGAACAAATGGAAGAAGACGGAACCTTTGCGCTTCTGCCTAAAAAAGAAGTTATTAAACTGAAACGTCAACGAGAAAAACTACAAAAATTCCTGGGCGGCATCAAAGATATGAAGGGTGTTCCCGGCGCAATTTTTGTTATTGATACTAAAAAAGAACGAATTGCCATTGCCGAAGCTAAAAAACTGGGTATTCCAATTATCGGTATTGTTGATACTAACTGTGACCCAGACGAAATTGACTATATCATTCCTGGTAATGATGATGCGATTCGTGCTGTTGCTTTAATCCTTTCTGTTATTTCAGATGCTATCATTGAAGGACGTCAGGGCGAGCAAGTTGAAGAAGAAATTGAAGTAGCTCCTGTAGTAGCACCAGCCGTCGAAGAAGTTATTGTCGAAGTTGAAGTTGTTGAAGAAACTGCAGAAGTTACTGAAGCAGAATAATTTATAATTACTATCAGGAGGAGAAAAGTGGACGCAAAATTAGTAAAAGAATTAAGAGCTAAAAGTGGTGCCGGTATGATGGACTGCAAAAAAGCCTTAGTCGAAACAGATGGAAATATCGAAGATGCAATGATCTTTTTAAGAGAAAAAGGATTGGCTGCAACCAACAAAAAAGCTGGTCGTGTTGCTGCTGAAGGCATCGTTGAATCATATATTCACATGGGTGGAAAAATTGGTGTTCTTGTCGAAGTCAACTGCGAAACTGATTTCGTAGCAAAAAATGAAGGATTTAAAAACTTTGTTAAAGACGTAGCTATGCATATTGCAGCAGCAAACCCTTTATATGTGACTAAAGAAGAAGTGCCGATGGACGAAATTGAAAAAGAAAAAGAAATTCTTCGGGCTCAAGCAATTAATGAAGGCAAACCTGAAAAAATCATCGATAAAATGGTTGAAGGCCGGGTTAGTAAGTTCTATAAAGAAATCTGTTTACTGGAACAGCCTTTTGTAAAAAATCCAGATCTGACAATTGAGGATCTGGTCAAAGAACAAATCATGACCATTGGCGAAAATGTCAAAATCAGACGATTTGCACGATTCCAAATGGGCGAAGGATTAGAGAAAAAAGAAGAAAACTTTGCCGAAGAAGTAGCGAAGCAATTAAACGCATAAACGCTGAAAAAGAACACATTCGTGTTCTTTTTTTACCGTTGATAAGATTGTAAATTGTTTCTGCTTACGATATAATATAGAAAATGAAAGGGGGAATCTTTTTGGAACCGAAATATAAACGTGTCATCATAAAATTAAGCGGTGAAGCATTATCCGGCAGTGCCGGTCATGGCATCGATACCCCAACGGTGCAATCAATCTGCAGCCAGATCAAAGAAGTTTTTGAATTGGGTGTTGAAATTGCCATTGTTGTGGGTGGCGGTAATTTTTGGCGGGGACGAAGTGGCGAAGGAATGGATAAATCCACAGCCGACTATATGGGAATGCTCGCTACCTGCATTAACGCTCTTGGTTTACAGGATGTTCTGGAAGAAATGGATGTACCAGTGCGGGTTCAAACAGCAATCGAAATGAAACAAATTGCCGAGCCTTATATCCGCAGAAAAGCAATTCGCCATCTCGAAAAAAGAAGAGTTGTCATTTTTGCCTGTGGTACCGGAAATCCCTTTTTCACAACCGATACAACGGCAGCACTGCGAGCTGCTGAAATTGATGCTGAAATTATTCTTTTAGCAAAAAGTATTGATGCGGTATATGATTCAGATCCGCTGGTTAACCCAGATGCAATACGCTATTCCGAATTATCATACATCGATGTATTGAATCAAGGCCTAAAGGTCATGGATTCAACGGCAACGTCGCTATGTATGGATAATCACATTCCAATTCTAGTGTTTGGCTTAAATGAACCGGAGAATATTTTACGTGCGATCATGGGCGAAAAAATCGGAACAATTATTCAGGAGGTATAGAAGATGGTAAATGAGATTAAAGCGACAGCTAATGAAAAAATGGAAAAAGCACTCAGAAATCTAAATGAGAGTTTGGGCAGCTTACGGGCAGGAAGAGCTAATCCACGCATTCTCGATAAGGTAATGGTTGATTATTACGGGTCACCGACAAGCTTGAATCAGTTGGCAAACATCAGCACTCCTGAAGCAAGAATGATTGTCGTGCAACCTTATGATGCTACGGCTATCCCCGCCATTGAAAAAGGTATTTTGAAATCAGACCTGGGTTTTAATCCTTCTAACGACGGAAAAATCATTCGTTTATTAATCCCTCAATTAACCGAGGAACGACGAAAAGAACTGGTTAAACTCGTTAAGAAATATGGCGAAGAGTGTAAGGTCGCAATGCGTAATATTCGTCGACATGCCATTCAGGAACTGAAAGACGGTCAAAAAGAAGGACTGATCACCGAAGATGATTTGAAACAAGGTGAAAAAGAAATTCAGAAAGTTACGGACGAAGAGATTAAAAACATTGAAACGATTCTAAAAGAAAAAGAAGCTGAAATTTTAGAAGTTTAATTGTTTTTTCGGGATATGATTTCTTTAATTGTTCATTCAATTATATAGTATTTCATTAAGAGTGGGGAGACCCACTCTTAACTATTTTTCGAGTAGGTATCAAGATGATAACTGCTGTGAAAAAGTCCCCGCGATTTTAGATAAATAATGAATTAAAAAAGGAAAAAGTATGAAAAAAGTATCGAAAGAATTCTTTTTAGAAGAATTAACTGCGCCAGTGGTGGAATCACTTGGCTATGAATTAACCGATTTGACCTTTGAAAAACAGGGCAAAGATTGGTGCCTGACCCTGTTTATCGATTCGGAAAGTGGGATTTCATTGGACGATTGTGAAATCGTCAGCCGACAGATCAGCGAATTGCTTGACGAAAAGGATCCCATCGAACAGAGCTATTTTTTAGAAGTCTCTTCACCTGGTATGGATCGGCCACTAAAAAAAGAAAAGCATTTTCTCTCAAATATTGATAAGAAAATTGCTGTTCATCTTTTCGCACCGTTAGATGGGAAAAAGGATATTGAAGGGGTATTAAAATCATATACCGCAGCAGAATTAACCCTTGAGTTAGAAACAGGTGAAATGCTGACACTGGAAAATAGTAAAATCGCAAAAGCAAATCGGTTGGATGAGTTGAATTTCAAACCTCTTCCATCAGCTGAATAAAACGGAAGGCGGAGAAAACGAATATGAATCAGGAGTTTATACGCGCTCTGGATGTAATTCAAGAAGAAAAATCAATTGATAAAGAAGAATTGATTCAAGCAATTGAAGCGGCCATTACTACAGCATATAAAAAGAATTATGGCAACTCTCATAATGTTGAGATTAACATTGATCGGGAAAATGGCGATATTCAAGTATTTGCATTAAAAGAAATTGTCGAAGTTCCCGAAAATGATCACAGTCAGATTTCGCTGGAAAAAGCCCGGGAAGTCGATAGCAACTATGCTGTTGGCGATTTCTTCAGAAAAGAAGTCCGCCCCAGAGATTTCGGACGAATTGCGGCACAAAATGCCAAACAACTGATCATCCAGCGGATTAAAGAAGCGGAACGCAATATCATCTACGATGATTACCTCAAGCGCCAGGATGAAGTATTAACGGGTATTATCAAGCGGATTGAAAAAGGTGTTGTCTATGTTGAGGTTGGAAAACTTGAGGCGGTAATGTTGCCTTCGGAACAAACAACAGGTGAGTCTTATACATTGAATCAGCGATTAAAAGTTTATCTGTTGATGGTTAAAAAAACAACCAAAGGACCACAGGTTAATGTATCGCGAACACATCCAGGGCTGGTAAAACGCTTATTCGAGTCTGAAGTGCCTGAAATCTTTGACGGGATAGTAGACATCGTCTCCATTTCCAGAGAAGCCGGTTCGCGGACCAAGGTAGCTGTAAAAGCCAATGATCCAAGCATTGATCCAGTAGGTGCTTGTGTCGGCCAAAAAGGCGTTCGGGTGCAAAACATCATCAATGAACTGCAAGGCGAAAAAATCGATGTGATTAAGTGGAGTGATAATATTGAAGAATACTTATCCAATGCTTTGAGTCCGGCGAAGGTGGTTGAAATTATCCCAAATAAAGATGATAAAACTGCGATTGCCATTGTCGATGATTACCAGTTATCTCTGGCTATTGGAAAAGAAGGTCAGAATGTCCGATTGGCGGCAAAATTAACCGGTTGGAAGATTGATATTAAGAGTAAAATTGATTATGTAAATCAGCATCGAATCACCGATGAAAGCACAAGTGTTTTTACCGACGATATTTTACTGGAACTAAAAGAAGAACTGGAATCAGCGGAAGCATTGGAAATTCTGGATGCGTCAATACCTGATGATGATTCGGTATTTGAAGACATTTCAGATCTTGAAAATTAAAGGTTTAATCAATAATATAGCTTTTTATGCTATAATACTTAGATAAAACAATGTCAGGGAGGTACAATGAAAAAAATTCCACAGAGAACCTGTGTTATATGCCATTCGAAATTTGATAAGCGCGACTTATTTAGGATTGTATCAGATAAATCTGGTGAAATTTTTTTTGATCCCACTGGAAAAGCAAATGGACGCGGTGCCTATGTATGCACGTCTGATGCCTGTGTGGATCAATTCCTGAGTAAAAATTACCTGGAACGGGCATTTAAAAGAAAAGTAGAAAGTGATGTTGTCGAAATTGTTCGTCAGCAACTGTCAGAGAAAAAACAAATGAAATAATAAATATTGAAGGGAGGAATAATATGTCAAAATTAAGAGTTTACGATTTAGCTAAAAAATATAATATTCCCAGTAAAGAATTCGTAGCCATTCTAAATAAGTACAATATTCCTGTAAAAAACCATATGAGCGCCCTGACTGATCAACAAATTGCGGAGTTTGAAGAAAAATTCGATAAAGATAAGTATCAAGCAGAGCTGGTAGCAGAAAAGAAAAAAGAACCGGTCAAGGAAAGTGTCAAAATCAGTTCTAATAATGTTGCCCCGAAAGTGAGTTCAGATACAAAAAAAACAACCAGACCACCACAAAAAAATCAACAAAATACAGGGGGCAATGTGCCGAAAAAAGCAGATGATAAAAAACGACCCGTTTCCAGCAATCAGGGTCAGCAACCAAAGGTTAGAGATCATAGTAAAAAAGAAAAAACAGCACGAAGTGTTTATAAACGAATAAAAGATGAAAAAAAGAAATCTGTTCAATTAAACCAGATATTTGAAATTCCCGAGTTTTTAACCGTTGGCGAGTTAGCTGACATTCTTGAAATAAGTGCCACCGAAGTTATTAAAACCCTGATGCTTTCAGGTACTATGGTGAGTATTAACCAGGAGATCGATTTCGAAACGGCAGCCATCGTTGCAGCTGAGTTAGGTTTTGAAGTCGAAGCGATTAAAATTGAAGATGTTGTTTCAAAAATTCTCGAAGAATATGATGAAGAAGAAAGCGAAAACGAAATTCCCCGCCCTCCGGTTGTTACGGTTATGGGACATGTCGATCATGGTAAAACGTCACTTCTGGATCGAATTCGTAAAGCAAATGTTATTGCCGGCGAAGCTGGTGGTATCACCCAACATATTGGTGCCTATACCGTTAATATCAAAAACCATGCGATTACAGTGATCGATACTCCAGGCCATGAGGCGTTTACAGCGATGCGTTCCCGGGGTGCTCAAATCACCGATATTGCGGTCCTGGTTGTGGCCGCGGATGATGGTGTTATGCCACAAACCGTCGAAGCCATTAATCATGCCAAAGCGGCCGGTGTTCCAATTCTGGTTGCCATCAATAAAATTGATAAGCCAGGAGCAGATCCGGAACGGGTTAAACAGGAATTGACTAAATATAACCTGGTTGTTGAAGAATGGGGCGGCGAAACGATTGCTGTTAACGTCTCAGCAAAAACCGGTGAGGGGATCGAATCGCTGCTGGAAATGATCATCATGATGTCTGAAATGGAAGAATTGACTGCAGATCCAAGCCGTGAAGCCCGAGGAAGTGTCATTGAATCGCAAATTAAACGTGGTAAAGGATCGGTTGCAACCTTATTGGTTCAGCAGGGTACCTTGCATGTTGGGGATTCTATTATTTCAGGAACGACCTACGGTAAGATCCGGACAATGATTGACGATAAAGGCAAGCGACTGAAGAAGGCTGGCCCATCGACCCCGGTAGAAATTTCAGGTCTCTCTGATATTCCCGCGGCAGGGGACGATTTCATCGTGCTTGAAAATGAAAAAGAAGCTCGTCAGTTGGCTGAAAAACGAAAAGAAATGCAAAAAGGCGAACGTCAACGGCGGTCCAACATTTCCCTCGATGATCTATTTAGTCAGATTCAGGATGGTAACATTCAGGATGTCAACATTATCATAAAGGCTGATGTTCAGGGTTCTATTGAGGCAATTAAGCAATCCCTTGAAAAACTGGATAATGAAGCAGTACGGATTAATATTATTCACGGTGCAGTTGGCGCCATCAATGAAACGGATGTAATGCTGGCTGCCACCTCAAATGCCATTGTGATTGGTTTTAATGTCAGACCGGACAAAAATGCTGTCAAGCTGGCTGAAACCGAAGAAGTGGATATTCGACTCTATCGGGTTATTTACGATGCGGTTGAAGATATTAAAAAAGCCATGGAAGGAATGCTGGCACCAGAGTTCCGGGAAAAAGTCATGGGTAATGCAGAAATACGTGAAGTATTTAAAATTCCCAGTATTGGTACTATCGCAGGCTGCTATATTACCGAAGGAAAAATCAACCGAAATGATGATGTTCGTATTATTCGCGATGGCATCGTAATTTTGGAAGGTAAAATCGCCTCTTTACGTCGTTTTAAAGATGACGTCAAAGAAGTAAACACCGGCTATGAATGTGGAATCGGGATCGAAAAATACAATGATTTAAAAGTTGGCGATAACATCGAAGCATTTACCATGGAAAAAATCGAAAGATAAGCGCAAGCCTATCTTTCCGACGAAGGAGATAAACAAAATGGCATCTCATCGAAATGAAAAAATTAACGGCTTAATTCAAAGAGAATTAAGTTTAATCATTATTCACAAAATGAAAGACAGCCGGATTAAAGACAGCAATGTCAGTATTACCAGGGTCAAAGCGGCTCCGGACCTAAAGACAGCGACCGTCTATGTCAGTATTTTTGGTGATGATCATCAGAAAAAAGTTGTTCTTGAATTATTGAATAATGCCAAAAGCTTCTTAAGATCCAGCCTTGGTCAGGTAATTACAGTCCATTCTGTACCAGCGCTGATCTTTGAAATTGATAATTCGATTGAATATGGTATGCACATTGAATCAATTTTAAAAAGTTTAAAGGACGATAAAGAATTGAAGGATCAGAATGAAGAAGATTCCTGATGAAATATTAAATTGTTTTCATAATAATCAACGGTTTTTAATTCTGCTTCATCAAAAACCCGATGGCGACGCAATTGGATCAGCAGTGGCTTTGGGTAAGGGTTTGAAGCAACTGAACAAAACCGTTGATTATTATATTGACCTGCCGCTTGAGGACAAACTGGTTTTCTTTGATGAAATTCAGTACTTTAATCAATCGTTGCAGGACAGCTACGACGTCATCGTTTTTTTAGACTGCTCCAGCAGCAGTTTTGCCTATTCACCGGCCGAAATGCCCGCGGCCAAAACCAAACTGGTTATTGATCATCATAAAAGCAATGCTCATTATGGTGATCTTAACTTTGTCGAAATTACCGGAGCAACTGCTGAAATCGTCTTTCGCATTTTAAAAGGTCTGCAGGTGGAATTTGACGAAGAAATGGCTGATGCTGTTTTCACCGGAATCACCACCGATACCGGTAGTTTTCAATTTTCCAATGTGACGGTTGACACGCATTTAATTGCCAGTGAATTGTATGCCATCAAAACTAACTACGCCCATCTTTCCAAAAGACTGCATACGCAAAAGAATATTGATCAGATGAAAATGACCGGAGCAGCCATCCATTCGCTGGAAATACTCGATAGTATGCCCATTGCGATGATGATCCTGGACCATGAAACGATCATCAAATTTGGCGGTACCATCAACATCACTGACGATGTAGCCAATCTGGGTCAAAATACGATCGGGGTTTCAATCACGGCACTGTTAAAAGAAATCGACGGTGGCGAATACCGGGTCTCTTTGCGGGCAAAATTCCCCTATGATATTCATGAAATTGCTTTAAAATATGGCGGCGGAGGACATGAACGGGCGGCAGGCTTTAATTTCAGTGGTGATATTAATGAACTGAAACGTGACCTGATGGAGGTTTATGAGAGTCAAAATGGAGAAAATTAACAGTTTCAATGGCTATCTCAATGTTTACAAAGAAAAAGGCATGACATCTCACGATGTGGTGTTTAAGGCCCGAAAAATTCTGAAAACAAAAAAAATTGGTCATACCGGAACGCTGGATCCCGATGCCCAGGGCGTTCTTGTTTTATGCGTTGGGCAGGCGACAAAAATGGTTGAATATATCACTGACCACGAAAAGGTTTATCAAGCAGAAGTCATCCTCGGGCGGGAAACCGACACCTGTGATTTATCAGGGACTATTATTAATGAAAGCGATCAGCGGATCAGCCGGGACGCTTTTGAAAGTATCCTCCCCCAGTTTATGGGTGATATCCAGCAGCGACCACCGATCTATTCAGCTATTCGGGTGAAGGGAAAAAAACTGTATCACTACGCCAGGAACGGCGAAACAGTGGAGATACCAGAACGGGACGTTCATGTTGCCGGGATCAGTCTGCTGGAGTTTTGTGAAGCGTCCCAAAAAGCTAAAATCAGGGTAACCTGTTCTAAGGGAACCTATATTCGCTCACTGTGTCGTGATATCGGAAGTGCCCTGGGGACGTTGGGATGCATGGGAAACCTGATCCGACATCGCGTTGGCAGCTTCAGCATTGACGACGCTTTAACCCTGACTGAGATTGATGCAATCGTCAACCACAACCCGAGTACACCGCTTTTTTTCCCATTGGAGTATTCACTTGAACGTTATCCCTGCGTCCGGGCAACCGAGCAGGGTCGTAAGTTTTTACTCAATGGAAATAAGCTGTTTCAATGGAATATCCATGAATCGCTGGAAAATTTTCAGCTGGGAGAAACCCTGCGCTTATACGATGGCGATCAGCTTATCGGGATGGGCAGATATGTCCAGAACGAAGAAGGTAACTATATTAAACCGACAAAACTACTGTGAGGTGAACAATGACAACAAATACTTATCGCGGAGAAAAAATTGTTTTAGCCCTCGGCTTTTTTGATGGGGTTCATCTGGGACACCAGGCATTACTCGAAGAAACAAAAAAAATCGGCCAACGATTAGGCTGTAAAACAGGGGTTATGACCTTTAAAGAACACCCGCTGGAATTGATTTTTCCTAATTATACGCCCTGGCTAATTACCTCCAATGCTGAAAAAGAAGCGATGATTCGGGCGTATGGTGTTGATTTTGTTTTTTTGAATCCGTTCACCGAAAAGCTGATGAAATTAACTCCAGAGAAATTCATCACTGACTATCTTTTAAAAAAATACAATGTCAAAGTAGTTGTTGTCGGTTTCAATTACAATTTTGGTTATAAAGGAGCCGGAACAACAGCCACACTAAAAGAACTGGGAAAAAAGTATGGTTTCGAAGTTGAAATTCTACCGCCATTTATCATTAACACGCACTCGGTCAGCTCAACCTTTATACGCGAACTGATTAGCTGCGGTCAGGTGGATGAGGTTAAGACTTTTCTGGGCCGGGATTATGCCTTAAGCGGCGTTGTTGTTCAAGGGAAGGGACTGGGTCACCAGTTTGGCATTCCCACTGCCAATATAAAACTAGATAAAAAAATCATCCTGCCGAGTACCGGCGTTTACTATACCCACGTTCATTATCAGGGAAAATGTTTAAATGGACTGACGAATTTGGGATTCAACCCAACTTTTGAAAAACATCCTTTCAGTATCGAGACCTATATCTACGATTTTGATGAGGATATTTATAATCAGGAAATCACCATTGAATTTAAGAAAAAAATCAGAGATGAAATAAAATTTGACTCGATCGATGATTTAATTAGTCAAATTAAAATGGATATTGACCAGATCAGAAAAGATTTTATTGAATAATACATTTACAACGATAAATGTTTATGATATACTCATTAAGTTATTACCATTCACTTAGTTTTTTGACACTCCAACAGAATACTCGGTCTATGGCTAAATTAAAAAACAAGGAGATTTTAAATGATCAGTAAAGAATTAAAAGCACAGGTAGTTGAAGACTACAAAACACACGAAGGTGACACTGGGTCACCAGAAGTACAAATTGCCTTATTAACAGCACGAATTAATGATCTTAACGGACATCTTCAAATCCACAAAAAAGATCATCACTCACGACGCGGCCTGCTCAAACTGGTAGGACAGCGAAGAAGATTATTAACTTATCTGAAAAACAAAGATATCAATCGATATCGTGAACTAATCCAAAGATTAGGTTTAAGAAAATAATTTGGGGCGGAGTATTCCGCCCTTTTTTTTTACCTGAAGGTCATCAATCAAAATGCGGTAACTAACCCTGATGATTGCAGTCTTCAACCCAGACGGAGTCTTAAAGCACCGCTTCTGGTGAATTATAATAGAAAGCGAGAAAAGAATGAATATTTTTGAAACTCAAATTGCGGGACGTCCTTTCCGGGTGGAAATTGGCGAAGTTGCACAACTTGCAAAAGGTGCGGCGATGATCAGATATGGCAAAACAGAAATTTTAGCAGTCGCTTCAGCTTCTAAAAAGCCTCGCGAAGGCATGGATTTTTTTCCATTAAGCTGTGACTATGAAGAAAAACAATACTCTGTCGGAAAATTCCCCGGCGGTTTTATTAAGCGAGAAGGCCGCCCGACTGAACGGGCAATCCTGAACTCCCGACTGATGGATCGACCGATCCGACCTCTTTTTCCCAAAGGCTTCCGAAATGACGTTCAGGTTGTTGCCACCGTGATGTCCGTTGACCAGGATAATGCTCCAGAAATTGCGGCGATGATCGGTTCATCGATTGCCCTGTCTATTTCAGACATTCCTTTCAATGGCCCCACCGGGGCTGTCGCCGTTGGTTATGTTGATGGCAACTATGTCATCAATCCCAATGAAGCTGAACGCGAAATCAGTGATCTGAACCTGGTTGTCTCCGGAACAAAAGATGCCATTATGATGGTGGAAGCCGGTGCCAATGAAGTTTCTGAAGAACTGATGCTGGAAGCGATCCTGCTGGCGCATGAAGAAATTAAAAAAATTGTCGCTTTCCAGGAAGAAATCATCGCAGTTGTCGGCAAAGAAAAACAGGTTTATACGCTGTTCACCCCAGCCGAAGAAATCAAAGCCGAAATTGTCGCTTTCTTAGGCGATCAATTATCAACCGCCGTAAAAACAGCTGATAAACTGGAACGACTGGACAATATTGAAGCAACGAAAAACTTAGTAAAAGAACATTTCTCTGAAACATATCCCAACCAGGGCAACGAAATCGACGAAGTCCTTAATTCGTTGGTCAAAAAAGAAATTCGTCGCATGATTCTTGAAGATCGCATTCGTCCGGATAATCGAAAAATGGATGAAATCCGTCAGATTACCGCTAAAATCGACTTTTTAGAAAGACCCCATGGTTCAGGATTGTTCACCCGAGGTGAAACTCAGGTACTTTCGGTTGTAACTCTGGGTGTTCTTGGTGACGTGCAAAAACTGGATGGCTTATCGAATGAAGACTCCAAACGTTATATTCACCATTATAACTTCCCATCATACAGTGTCGGCGAAGCCCGACCATCACGTGGTCCCGGCCGTCGTGAAATCGGACATGGTGCTTTGGCTGAACGCGCGCTGATTCCGGTACTGCCATCTGAAGACGTATTTCCATATGCAATCCGAGTTGTTTCTGAAGTATTAAGCTCAAATGGTTCTACCTCTCAAGCCAGTGTTTGTGGCAGCTCGCTTTCACTTATGGCAGCCGGGGTACCTCTGAAGGCACCTGTTGCTGGTATTGCTATGGGACTGATCAAAGAAGATGATAAACTGGCGATCCTTTCCGATATTCAGGGGATGGAAGATTTCCTTGGTGACATGGACTTCAAGGTGGCCGGAACCGCTGACGGTATCACTGCCATCCAGATGGATATTAAAATCGATGGTATCAACAAGCAGATCCTTACCGAAGCACTGGAACAAGCCCGCATTGGTCGACTGCATATTCTTGGCATTATGAATGAAGAAATTGCCGAGTCGCGTAAAGATTTATCACCTTATGCCCCACGAATCATTATTTTCCAGATCAAACCTGATAAAATCCGCGACGTCATCGGTTCTGGCGGCAAGGTCATTAACAAGATTATTGATGATACCGGGGTTAAAATTGATATTGAAGATGATGGCCGAATTTTCATTGCTTCAGTGGATACCGAATCCGGTAACCGGGCCAAGGAAATTATCGAGAACATCGTCAGAGAAGTTGAAGTTGGCGAAGTATTAACCGGTAAGGTTGTTCGAATCATGAATTTTGGCGCCTTTGTTTCCCTGCCAGGGGGTAAAGATGGTTTAGTTCATATTTCTAAATTAGCCAATGAACGCGTCAACGCCGTTGAAGACGTGGTTAAAATCGGCGATGAAGTGACTGTTAAGGTTATGGAAATTGACGCTCAGGGCCGTATCAATCTTTCCCGAAAAGCAATGCTACCAAAGGAATAATAATGATCAAGAATTATTCAATAAAAATACTTAACCAGTCGCAGTTTCCGTTGCCGGAATATCAAACCATTGGTTCTTCAGGCGTGGATTTACGAGCAAATCTTGAAGCAAAAATGATCATCATGCCTCATAAGGTTTACCAGATCCCCACCGGTATTTTTTTAGAAATGCCGATTGGTGTTGAAGCCCAAATTCGTGCCCGCAGCGGATTGGCGCTAAAACATGGGTTATCGCTGGTCAACGGGGTTGGTACCATTGATGCCGATTATCGTGGCGAAATTAAGATAATTTTGATAAACTTATTAGATAAACCGTATCAGCTGGAGCCGGGTGAGCGGATTGCTCAAATGGTTTTTGCTGAGTATGTCAAAGCCGATTTTATAGAAGTGTTCAGCACGGAAGAATTGGCTAGCAGCGAACGTGGCGATGGCGGCTTTGGTCATTCTGGAAAATAATCCGCTGCAAATAATTAAAAGTAAGCTAAAGTCATGAACCTTCATTGATTGCTGCACCGCTTTCCAATCCTATCTTTATAACACAATCTCAAGGTGCAGGTTTACCTGCACCTTTTATCATATCTTTTATTACGATCGTATAATTTAAATTTGACTCATATAAATTCGTGTAACCTAAATTCGAGGAGTATAATGGCAACAAATAAAAACACTACAAAAAAAACAAATCAGAATAAATCAAATAAAAGTAAAGCTAAAAAGAAATCTGCCCCCAAAACGGTGAAGCGATTTTCGATCAGCAATATGGCAATCGGGATCTTCTTAATTATTTTGGGAATCTTTTCGATTTATGCCTATATCGACTTTAATGCCGGGATGGTGGGTAACTTTGTCAGCCTGGCCTTCAGCTATTGTTTCGGTGCGCTCACTATTTTCATGTCACTTTTCATTGTTACCCTTGGGGTGGTGCTGTGTCTGAATAAAATTGAGGATTGGGCAACAACATTTGTGTTAGTCTTTTTATTGTTTGTCAACACGATGATCGGCTTTACAGTTAACGCCCCCAATCTGATGGACTATAGTATTCCTGAGCTGTTCAGCTTAGCTCAGTACGGCCAATATGGTGGTATTATCGGGATTTTGTTGGCAGTGCTATTTATTAAACTGTTTGCTGTCAAAGGCACGCTGCTGCTGGTTATTATAAGTTCGGCAATTATCTTAATTTTCATTTTCCGAAACAGGCTAAAAAAATATTTGAATCAAATCAAGGATAAAAGTCAAAACGCACCGCCACTTAAAGATCGCCTGAAAGATCGGATTGATGTAATCCGGGACAAACAACGAATCAAACAAGAGGTTAAAGCCACTAAGGAACGAACCTCGGAAACCACATTGATCCCAATGGTCGGTGATTATGATGACAATGCACCATTGTTTGAGCCCTATCAGATCAATGAGTCTAATCAGCCTCATCAGAGCGCTGAGAAACCTTTATTTGAACCGGTAACGGGGGTCATCCCACCGGCAAAAAAGAAAACCAAACAAGATCCTTTTGGTTTTATCGAAGAAGATGCGGATGAACCGGAAACGCCCATGAAAATTCATGAAAACTTCTTAAAGCCACCTAACTTTGACGATTTCGGATCCCCTAAAAAGGATTCTGATAAAGCATTAGAAAAAGAAAAAAAAGCTGATGATGAAACAAAGGTATTAGACTTATCAGCCGTCAGTTTCGAAACAGCCGTTGCGGAATATACCTTTCCATCCTTAGATCTTTTAAACCCGCCGGCCATTAAAAAGAAATCAAAAAAAGATGATGTCATTAAAAAAGCGAAGATCATCGAGGAGACCTTGAAGAATTTTGGGGTAAAAGCTAAGATCGTCGAGGTCAATGTCGGTCCCAGTATTACCCGGTTTGAATTACAACTTGATCCGGGGGTCAAGGTCAATAAATTTGTTAATCTGTCCAGCGATTTAGCCCTTAGTCTGGCCACCTCCGATATCCGCATTGAAGCCCCGATTCCCGGGAAAGCGGCGGTTGGCATTGAAGTACCGAACGATATTTCGGAAATTGTCGGCCTGCGGGAAATTATTGAGACCCCGCAATTTATCAATAGCAAAAGTCCCTTGACCTTCGCCCTGGGTAAAACCCTTTCAGGCGAAAATGTCATTGGCGACATCGGTAAGATGCCCCATGTGCTGATTGCCGGGTCGACCGGATCCGGTAAAAGTGTCTGCATCAACAGCATCATTGTCAGTCTGATCTTTAAATCATCGCCGGAAGAGTTGCGTTTTATTATGATCGATCCCAAAATGGTGGAACTGAATCAATACAACGCCATTCCGCATCTGCTGATACCGGTGGTGACTGATCCTAAAAAAGCATCCTATGCCCTTAACTGGGGGCTGAAAGAAATGACCGATCGTTATATGCTCTTTAAAGAAGCCGGCGTCCGGGATATTGAGGGCTATAACGAACAGATGACCCAAGCGGGCGCAAAAAAACTGCCGCGGATTGTGATTGTCATCGATGAGTTGGCCGACCTGATGATCACCTCACCAAAAGAATGTGAGAATGCCATCTGCCGGATCGCCCAGTTGGCAAGAGCCTGCGGGATCCATCTGATCATCGCCACCCAACGTCCTTCGGTGGACGTTATCACTGGCTTAATTAAAGCCAATATCCCCTCGCGGATTGCCTTTTCAGTGGCCTCAAACACCGATTCCCGGACCATTCTTGATACCGGCGGGGCTGAAAAACTGCTTGGAAAAGGGGATATGCTGTACTATCCGGTTGGACAATCGAAACCGACTCGGGTACAATGTACCTACGTATCCGATGCGGAGATCAATGCCGTTATTGATGCCGTGAAGATTAAAAAGGGGATGCAATATGATGCTGCCATCGAAGAAGCCATTTCCCAGGAACCTGAAGAAAAACCGCAAAGTCGGGAAGGGGACGTTCTGCTGGAAGATGCCCTCAATATCGCCTTTGAATACAATCAATTGTCAACCTCGATGCTCCAGCGAAAATTACAGGTTGGTTATGCTCGAGCGGGACGAATTATTGATGATCTCGAAGAACGGGGCATTATTTCCGGTCCCAACGGCAGCAAACCCCGGCAAATTTTAATTACGGAAGATGAATTTAAGAAAAGAGAGTAGGTAAATATGAAGACACTTCACATGACGACTTTGGGATGTGATAAAAATACCATTGACTCAGAAATGATGCTGGGTTTAATTGAAGAAAAAAATTATGATATTATTGATGATCCCCAAGCGGCCGAAATTATTATTGTCAATACCTGTTGTTTTATCCAATCGGCAAAAGAGCAATCGATCGATTACATCCTGGAATACGTTGAGTATAAAAATTCGGGGTCATGTCAACTGCTGATTGTGGCCGGCTGCATGGCCGAGCGATACCATCAGGAGCTGGCAGCGGAAATACCCGAAGTCGACGGATTTTTGGGAGTTGGTCATTTCGACAATATTCTCGATTTAATCACTGCTCTGGAAACCAAGTCTGATTCGGATCAGCCGGATCAGATCGGTGACGATGAAAAAAGGAATGCGCAGCAGTTTTTCGGCGACATTGATAAAACCATCATCGAAGCCCGGCGCTATATCCCGGCCGGCACGGTGTCGACCTTCGTCCGCATCAGTGAGGGTTGCGATCACGGCTGTACCTATTGCGTGATTCCCAAGATCCGGGGCAAATACCGCAGTCGCCACAGCCAGGAGATTTTTAATGAACTGCGCGTCCTCCAGGAAAAAGGGATCAAAGAAATTATTCTGATTGGACAGGACATTGCGCCCTATGGCAGCGATCTGGATGAAGGTTTAGACCTGCCCGCACTGCTGGAAAAAATTGCCACGGAGTTTAATTTCACCTGGATCCGGATGATGTATCTCTACCCGGAAGGCATCACCGACAAATTGCTGGCCGTTGTCAAACAATATCCGGCGATCTGCCAATACTTCGACATTCCGCTGCAGCATCTGAATGATACGGTTTTAAAACGGATGGGCCGAAAGATGAGCTTTGCGCAAATCAGCGATCTGATTCACAAAATCCGAACGAATCTGCCGGACGCGGTGCTGCGAACCTCAATCATCACCGGCTTTCCGGGTGAGACCGCGGAGCAGCATGGCGACCTGATTAAAAAAATTAAACTGTTGCCTTTTGATCATTTAGGGGTATTTAAATATTCACAGGAAGAAAATACCCCGGCCGCTGAATTTGACAATCAAATTTCCGAAGATGAAAAAGAAAAACGCTACAATGAAATTATGATCACCCAGCAAACTATTTCACATGCCAATAAACAGCGTTTTATCGGTAAAACCCTGCCAGTGCTGATCGAAGGCGTGGAAGAAGAGTCATGCTTTGGCCGTTTTTATGGTGATGCCCCGGAAATCGACGGAACTGTTTTTGTCGACAGCAACGATACCCCCTTAACAATCGGAAACTTTTATTCCGTTAAGATAGTCAATGCCTTAGAATATGATTTGATAGGAGATATTGAAAATGAATTTACCAAATAAGATTACCGTTGTCAGAATGGTCATGATTCCTTTCTTCATCGCAGCGTTACTGATCGATTTTCCCTACCATCAGCCCCTTGCCGCCGCCTTGTTTATTATCGCCTCGTTAACCGACAGTCTCGATGGTTATCTGGCGAGAAGTCGAAACCTGGTTACTGATTTTGGCAAATTCATGGATCCGCTGGCAGATAAATTACTGGTTTGCTCAGCCCTGATCTGTTTTGTCCAGTTAGGTTCGGTTCCAGCCTGGATGGTTATTATCATCATTGCCCGAGAATTTGCCATCACCGGCTTACGTTCATTGGCTGCCGCCGATGGGATTATCATTGCCGCCAGTAAATGGGGGAAAGCCAAAACGATTTCCCAAATGATTGCCATCATCCTGATTCTTTTTGGCAACTGGCCATTCTCACTGATCAATATCCCGGCGGCGACGATTATGATGTATGTTGCTACCATTCTGACCTTGTATTCCGGAATTGATTACATTATCCTGAATAAAAAAGTATTCCGTTCTATGTAAGGGATCGAGCAATAATTAATTGTGCATAAAACCGTTAACACTTTGAAAGGAAACAAATAATGAAATGTGAATTGATTTCTGTCGGCACTGAGCTGTTAGTGGGGGATACTCTTAACACCAATGTCCAGTTTTTATCCCGGGAGTTGTCCCTCTTAGGTATTCCAGTGTATTTTCACACAACCGTTGGCGATAACCCAAAACGTTTGGAAGAAGCGGTCAGAATTGCCTTTAACCGTAGTGATCTGATTATCACAACCGGTGGGCTGGGACCTACCCAGGATGATTTAACCAAAGAAGTTATCGCGGAACTTTTTAAAAAAAAGCTGATTCAGGATGAGAAGACTAAAGAAGATCTGCTGCAATATTTTGTCAACCGTGAGTTTACCATGACCCCTAATAATCTTAAACAGACTTTCATCCCGGAAAGTGCCGAGATCTTATTTAATCCTTGCGGCACCGCTCCGGGGATTCTATTAAAAGAACAGGGCCGGATGATTATCATGCTTCCGGGACCACCACGAGAAATGACCCGGGTTTTTGAAGAAGCGGTCTTACCGATCTTAAAACATGACAATAATCAGCTGGTGATCTCCCGTTATTATAATTTATCGGACATTGGCGAATCAGCAGCTGAAGATCGCCTGTTGGACCTGATCGATACCCAGGTCAATCCAACCATTGCCACCTACGCCAAGATGGGCGAAGTGCTGATCCGAATTACTGCCAACGGCAATGATGAAAATGAAATGAACGCCTTACTTGATCACTATGAAGAGATTATGCTATCTCGATTTGAAGATAATATCTTTTCATTTTCTAAAGATTCGCTCCAGATCACTGTGTGTAAACTATTATTGGAAAGAAATATCACCCTGGCTACCGCCGAATCCTGTACCGGCGGTTTGATAGCCTCCCAAGTGACCGAATACCCGGGTATCTCCAAAATTTTCGGAACCGGTTTGGTGACCTATTCAAATGAAGCGAAAATCAATCTGTTAGGGATAAAAAAAGAAACGCTTGATACATATGGCGCGGTCAGTAATGAAACTGCCATAGAAATGTGTGAAAACCTGCAAAAGATTTCGCAAGCGATGCTGTGTGTTTCGGTAACCGGAATTGCCGGCCCAGATGGAGGCAGTGCCGAAAAGCCGGTGGGACTTGTCTATATCGGGGTTTGCTTTGACGGAAAAACCGACGTTTATCACTATCACTTTAATGGTGACCGAAAAATTGTCCAACAAAAAACTGCCAATAAAGTCTTTCATCTGATTCGAAAAACCATAGTTGACAAATCCAAATAAAATAGATATAATAAAAAAAGAGCAAGAACGAATGTTCTAATAAAGAATAGGATGGTTACAAATGGCTGAAAAAACGAAAACAAATAATAATGAAGAATTAACAGATAAACAAAAAGCTCTGGACGCGGCTCTGAAAAATATTGAAAGAAGTTTTGGCAAAGGTGCCGTAATGCGTCTGGGTGATGATGCGGCCAAATTAAATGTGGAAGTCATTTCAACCTCTTCCATCGGTTTGGATATGGCACTGGGTGTCGGCGGTGTCCCCCGGGGACGCGTTGTCGAAATCTATGGTCCGGAATCTTCAGGTAAAACGACGATCGCTCTGCATATCATTGCCGAAGCCCAAAAAGCTGGCGGAAATGCCGCCTTTGTTGATGCCGAACATGCGCTGGATCCCACCTATGCAAAAGCATTGGGGGTTGACATTGACAATTTGCTGGTGGCCCAACCGGATACCGGTGAACAGGCCATGGAAATTGTTGAAGCCCTGGTCAGAAGTAACGCCATTGACGTTGTGGTTATTGACTCCGTTGCGGCTTTGGTGCCCCGGGCTGAAATTGACGGTGAAATGGGCGATTCCCACATGGGACTCCAGGCTCGTTTGATGTCTCAGGCTTTGAGAAAACTGACCGGGGTAATAAAAAAATCGAACACGACAACGATCTTCATTAATCAGTTGCGAGAAAAAATCGGAGTCATGTTTGGTAATCCAGAAACAACAACTGGCGGAAAGGCACTTAAATTTTATGCTTCAGTGCGAATCGATGTCCGTCGGATTGAATCCCTGAAAAAGGGTACTGAAATTGTTGGTAACCGGACCCGGGCTAAAATTGTCAAGAACAAAATTGCACCGCCGTTTAAGCAGGCAGAGTTTGACATCATGTATGGCAAAGGAATCTCCAAAGAAGGTGATCTACTCGATGTCGGTGTCGATTTCGGAATTGTTGATAAGTCGGGATCCTGGTTTTCTTATAATGAACAACGCTTGGGACAAGGCCGGGATAATTCAAAAGAATATCTGATGGCTAATCCAGAAGTTGCCAATGCCATCGAAAAAGAAATACGTGAAAAGAATGCCGCGAGTAAGATTGTTGCTGAACCTGAAGACATCGAAGAAAACTTGATGGATGATGAAGATATTGAATAATAAATGAATTAAGCGGGAAATCTATTCAAAAAAGAACCTTTTAGAGGTTCTTTTTTTGAATTCTTAAAAATAACCCCTTTGAGTGATCTTTGTTTCTTGACACTATTTTCAAAAGAGTATAAAATATAGATCATGATGAGTAGATTAAAAACATAGCAAATAGTTTATAAGGAGGTGAAAATTATAGACATACTAACAATTATTTTATTCATTGGTATCATCGCAGCTTTTGTGATTGGTTATTTTGTACGCAAGAATATTGCCGAAGGCAAGATCAAGAATGCTGAATTGACCGCTACAACAATTGTGAATGATGCCGTTAAAGAAGGCGAAACTTTAAAAAAGGAAATTCTGTTTGATGCCAAGGAAGAATCCCTGAAATTAAAAGAATCCCTTGAAAAAGATAACCGCGAACGTCGAGCCGAGCTTCAAAAACTTGAAAATCGATTGATTCAAAAAGAAGAAAATCTTGAGAAGAAACTAACCAATTTAGAACGCAACGAAGAAGCCCTTACTAAAAGAGGGAAAGAAGTTGAAAAGAAAAAAGAAAAAGTGGATAGCTTGTATGACGAACAGGTAAAGGAACTTGAACGGATATCCGGTCTTACTTATGACGAAGCAAAAGAAATTCTGCTTGAAGACATCAGTAAGGATACCCGACGAGAAGCGGCTATCATGATCCGCCAAATCGAGGTTGAATCAAAAGCTGTTGCTGATAAAAAAGCAAAAGAACTGATTGCCCAATCCATTCAACGTTGTGCTGCCGATCACGTGGCAGAGCAAACCATTACCGTCGTCAACTTACCAAATGACGAAATGAAGGGCCGTATTATCGGTCGAGAAGGTCGAAATATCCGTACATTGGAAACATTAACGGGGATTGACCTGATCATTGATGACACCCCAGAAGCAGTTATTCTTTCCGGTTTTGATCCCATTCGCCGGGAAGTCGCCAGACTATCCTTAGAAAAACTTATCATTGATGGTCGCATCCATCCGGCCAGAATTGAAGAGATGGTTAAGAAATCACAAAAAGAAGTCGAAAACCATATCAAAGAAGTTGGGGAACAAGCTTGTTTTGATACTGGAATTCATGGCCTGCATCCTGAGATTGTACGACTGTTGGGACGGCTGAAATACCGGACCAGTTATGGTCAAAATGTATTAAAGCATTCGATTGAGGTTTCCCATCTGGCTGGTATTATGGCAGCGGAATTGGATGGTAACATTAAGGTCGCTAAACGAGCAGGATTATTACATGATATTGGAAAAGCTATTGATCATGAGGTCGAAGGTCCCCATGTTGAAATCGGAGTCAATGTACTAAAGAAATACAAAGAAAATAAGAACGTTATTCACGCTGTCGAAGCTCATCATGGTGATGTTGAAGCGCGAACAATGGAAGCAGTTCTGGTTCAATCAGCAGATGCCATTTCAGCAGCACGACCTGGCGCCAGAAGAGAAACCCTGGTTTCCTATATCCAACGATTACAGGAATTGGAAACCATTGCCATGTCGTTTGAAGGCGTTGAGAAATCGTATGCGATTCAAGCTGGACGTGAAGTGAGAATTATGGTTAAACCAAACGAAGTTGATGATGATGAAATGATTTTATTGTCACGTGATATTGCCAAGAAGATTGAAGCAGAAATGGAATATCCCGGAAACATTAAGGTTAATCTGATTCGTGAAACTAGAGCAAGTGACTACGCTAAATAGTCTGAAGTTGTCGATAAACTACCGTACCGACCAATTGTTAATCTGTTGTTCGCCGCGGAATCGGACAGGCTTTGCCGTGTCCGCTCCGATGCGTACAACATGATGTAACAATTGTCGGTACTGCTTTATCGGTATAGTCGACAGCATCAAGAGTAAGGGGAGATAATCTCCCCTTTTTTTAAGCCGTTTTCTTAAGCAGGTAGAAGGATAAATTATGAATATATTAATACTGGGTGATGTCTATGGCCGACCCGGACGAAGAATTTTAAAGGACCAACTAACCCATTTAATTTCGGAGCATCAAATTGATTTTACCATCGTCAATGGTGAAAATGCTTCCGCCGGAAATGGACTCTCGACCAAAAATGCCAGGGAATTGTTGAATTTACCAATCGATGTCATTACCATGGGGAACCATGTCTGGCAGCAAAAAGAATTATTGGAAACAATCGCGGACTTTCCTCAAATTATCCGGCCCCTGAATTATCCGGAGCCATGTCCCGGTAAGGGCTATGATTTTTTTAGCTGTGAATTAAAAAATGGTGTTACAAAAAAAATCGGTGTTGTCAATTTATCCGGTCAGATTTTTATGCCCAACCTGAGTTGCCCTTTTAATACAATGGCGCCGCTGATGGATACATTAAAAAAATCGGCGGATCTGGTGATCATTGATTTTCACGCCGAAGCAACCTCAGAAAAAATTGCCTTTGGTTATTTTATGGATGGCTGGGCCACCGCAGTTTACGGAACCCATACTCATGTTCAAACCGCCGATGAGCGAATTTTGGAAGGTGGAACCGCCTATATTACCGATATCGGTATGACTGGACCTATCGATGGGGTGATCGGTGTTGATCGCCAGATTATTATCGATACGATGCTGACCAAAAGACCCAATCGCTTTGTGACTGCCACCGGCAACGTTCAAATCAATGGGATCATCCTGGCAATCGATGAAATTGAAAATAAGGTGAGTAAAATCACTCGATTATATGAAACCTACGAAGTCGAAAAGTAAGTGACTGATTCATCGAATCCTGACCTTATCGAAGCTGTGATTTAACTGTGAAAGGAATAAACGAAAATTATTATGAAAGAATATTATGAAAACCCCTTAATCGAACGTTATTCATCAAAGGAAATACTCCATATTTTCTCTGCGGACAACAAATTTCAAAACTGGCGAAAGTTATGGGTGGCCCTGGCCGAAGCCGAACGCGAACTGGGTCTTAATATTACCGAAGAGCAGATTGCTGAGCTTAAAGCAAACATCACCAACATTGATTATGAACTGGCTGCAAAAAAAGAAAAAGAACTGCGCCATGATGTCATGGCTCATGTTCACACCTATGGCGCCCAATGTCCTAAAGCTAAAGGCATTATCCATCTTGGCGCGACCAGTGCCTATGTCGGTGATAATACTGATGTCATTGTCTACACTGAAGGATTGCTGCATGTTCGTAAGCAACTGATTAATCTGATTAACCATCTTTCCCACTTTGCAAATACACACAAAGATTTACCAACATTAGGCTTCACCCATTTTCAACCAGCCCAATTAACCACTATCGGCAAACGGGCGTGTTTGTGGATTCAGGATTTATTAATGGATTTAGCCGATCTTGATCACGTCATCAGCAATGTTAAACTGCTAGGGGTTAAAGGAACCACTGGTACCCAGGCAAGTTTTATGGAACTTTTTGATAATGATCATCAAAAAGTGAAGCGCCTGGATGATCTGGTCGCCGAAAAAATGGGGTTCAAAAAATCATATGCAGTCAGTGGACAGACCTATTCAAGAAAATTTGATTCCCAGGTGCTGAACGTCCTAAGTGGCATTGCTCAAACGCTGACTAAATTTGCCACCGACATCCGCCTGCTTCAGAATTTAAAAGAGGTCGAAGAACCGTTCGAAAAAAATCAGATCGGTTCATCAGCAATGGCATACAAACGTAACCCGATGCGATCAGAACGGATCTGTTCGCTGGCCCGTTATGTGATTGTCAATTCTCTTAATCCGGCCTTAACGGCCTCGGCACAGTGGTTTGAGCGGACTCTGGACGATTCAGCCAACAAGCGGATCAGTATTCCCGAAGGATTTTTAGCTACTGATGCGATTCTAATGATTGCTATGAATATATCGGAAAACCTAGTTGTTTATCCCAAAGTCATCCTTCAGCACATCAACGCCGAGCTTCCGTTTATGGTCACCGAAAATATTATCATGGAAGGTGTCAAACGGGGTGGGGATCGTCAAGATCTTCATGAAAAAATCAGAGTCCTCTCCATGGAAGCAGGTCATACCGTTAAAGTCGAAGGGAAGCCCAATGATTTAATCGACAGAATCCTTAAGGATCCATCGTTTAATCTCAAAGCTGAAGATGTTGATGCCCTTCTGGATCCCATCCTTTACGTTGGCAGAGCACCCCAGCAGGTTGATGATTTTATTAGCGAAGAAGTTAATCCAATCCTGGATGCTAACCAGGAATTGCTTGATTTAAACAGAATTGACTTAAAAGTCTAAGTGATGCAGCGTTGTATTAACAAATAAGTAAAAAAATAAATATAGCTATTGACAAGTACCGCGCCAGCAATTATAATATAGTAGTTGCTGTTGTAGGGGTATAGCTCAGCTGGTAGAGCAGTGGTCTCCAAAACCACGTGCCGAGGGTTCAAATCCTTCTGCCCCTGCCATTTTAATGAAATTTAACTTCGACTCGTTTGAGTCGAAGTTTTTTTTAGTTGCGAAACAACCAACGTCGCTTAGAATTAATTAAGTGGTAAAGAATAAAAATAATTCAAATAATGAAAGAAATATAATTAAACTTTCATATTTTCGAAAATATTCATATTATTTACGGGAACTAAAGAAAAAAAAGGGATTATTTCTGATTGTCTTTCAAAAATGCAAAAAATAGTTATAAATTAACTTTATCTGGATCCTGTTTTAAGGTATAATTATAGAAAATAAGTGAGATAGAGGAGATTGATGATGAATCGTATTTTTTCGGAAATTACCCCTGAAATTATAGAGTATAGTGAATTATGTGTAAAAAATAGCTACATCGAACCTGAATTATATAAAAAATATCAAGTGAACCGTGGTTTGAGAGATTTAGACGGAAACGGTGTCTTAACTGGCTTGACTGAAATATCAGAAATCCAGGCTTATGTCTTTGAAGAAGGCAAGAAAATTGGGACTGAAGGGAAATTGTTTTATCGCGGTGTCGACGTTGAAGAAATGGTCGATGGCTTTGTTAAAGAAAAACGTTTTGGCTTTGAAGAAGTTGTCTATCTGTTGCTATTTGGTGATCAGCCAAGTCGGGAGGAACTGGGTAGTTTTACCAAAGTTCTCGGTAATTATCGGAGCTTACCAACCAGCTTTGTTCGTGACATCATTATGAAGGCGCCAAGTTCTGATATGATGAACACCCTGGCGAGAAGTGTGCTGACACTTTTTTCTTATGATGACAACGCCAGTGATGTGTCAATTCCCAATGTTTTGAGACAATCGCTGGAGCTGATTGCCTTATTTCCATTATTGGCAGTCTATGGTTATCAGACCTATAAACATTATCATGATGATCAGAGTCTATTTATTCATCAACCCCAACCAGAGCTGTCAACCGCCGAGAATATTCTTTATATTCTGAGACCAGATAGCCAGTATACGGAGCTGGAAGCACGAATACTGGATATCGCGCTGGTCCTCCATGCCGAACATGGCGGTGGGAATAACTCGACCTTTACTACCCATGTGGTTTCATCTTCCGGCACCGATACCTATTCGGTTATTGCCGCCTCGCTGGGTTCATTAAAAGGACCGAAACATGGTGGTGCCAACATTAAAGTAGTCGAAATGTTTGCTGATATGAAGAAAACCTTAGACGATTGGACCGACGAAAAACAGGTGCGTCAATATCTGGTCGATCTACTCCACAAACGAGCCTTTGACAATGCCGGTCTGATTTACGGTATGGGTCATGCCATCTATTCGGTATCGGATCCCCGGGCCAATGTATTTAAAGGATTTGTCCGCAGCTTATCGGAAGAAAAGGGCTTGCATGATGAGTTTGAACTCTATTCAATGGTCGAACGTCTGGCCCCTGAAGTAATCGGCGAAGAACGAAAAATCTACAAAGGCGTCAGCGCCAATGTCGATTTCTACAGTGGCTTTGTTTACAGCATGCTGGGATTACCACTGGAACTCTTTACCCCGATTTTTGCCATCGCCAGAATTGCCGGTTGGAGCGCTCACCGTCTTGAAGAACTGATCAATGCCGGTAAAATTATTCGTCCCGCCTATATGAATGTCAGCGAACGACGAGCTTACGAACCATTAGACGAACGAAAATAGTTCCTTAATTTGAGGATCTGTTTTGACAGCAAGAAAAAATATCTCCGTGTTTGTATAGTCTTCCTGATCTGTTCTGTGCTAGAATAGATCAGGAAGCTTTTTTTATCACAAATTTTATTTTACGGTGTTCAGCATCAGTCAGAGATTGTCCAGAAGTAATTGTAACAAAATTGTTTCTTTATTATGGGTTTGAATTAGTGTATAATATTTCATATGAAAAAAATGAGGTTAAGATGTTTGATAATTTTAAGGACATTGGTGAATCGGTGAAGTGTGGCGAAAAGGGAACCCTGGTTGTTGCCGCCGCTGCGGAAGGTGACTTGTTAAAAGCCCTTGCCATTGCAAACGAATTATATCTGAGTCACATTATTCTAGTTGGTAGTCGAACGAAAATCGAAACGATCAGTCGTGATGAAAGCATCGACGTCAGTAATATGGAAATCATCGACGTCGCTGACACGGCGGTAGCCTGTCAGAAGGCTGTGTCACTGGTACACCATGGACAGGCTGATTTTATTATGAAGGGTTTAGTGGATACCTCTGTCTTTCTCAAAGCTGTGATCAATAAGGCTGAGGGGTTGATGGTTGGCCGCCTCTTGAGTAGTATAATGATGGTCAGAATCACGTCGTATCACAAATTTTTGATTCTGTCTGATGGCGGAATGATCATTGATCCAGATCTGGTGAAAAAGCAAGGGATAATTGCGAATACTGTCGATTTTGCGCGACTGCTGGGTATTTCTCCGATTAAGGTCGGCTGTCTGGCAGCCAAAGAGAAGGTTAATCCCAAAATGCCGGCAACTGTGGACGGCGCAGCATTAAAACAATTATCTCAACACCAGTATTTTGGCGCTGATGTGCTGGTTGAAGGTCCCATTGCGATGGATCTGCTGATCTCTCAAAAAGCCGCCCAGGTCAAGGGTTATGAATCGGATGTCGCCGGCGATGCCGATGTTATTATCATGCCAAATATTGAAACCGGTAATGCAATCATAAAAGTAATGACTCATTTGGGTAATGCCCAATTGGGAGGGATCGTAATGGGTGCCTGTGCACCCATTATTTTAACATCCCGATCGGATTCTTATGAAAATAAATTAAATTCCATTATCCTGGGGGCATATCTAACCCAGAGAATGGGCAATTGTCACCAAATCAGAGAGGAGCATCAAGAAAGAAATGAAGCTATTATTAACAGGAAATGAAGCCATCGCAAGAGGGGCCTGGGAGGCTGGGGTAAAGTTTGCCACAGCCTATCCGGGAACACCAAGTACTGAAATTTTAGAAAATGTGGCTACTTATAAGGAAATTGTCTCCGAATGGGCCCCCAATGAAAAGGTCGCCCTGGAAGCAGCGGCTGGAGCATCTATCGGTGGCGTCAGAAGCTTATGTGCGATGAAACACGTGGGGGTCAATGTTGCCACCGATCCATTGTTTACCTTTGCTTATCTGGGGGTTAACGCCGGGTCAGTTCTCGTCACAGCTGACGAACCAGGCATGCATTCATCTCAAAACGAGCAGGACAACCGTAATTATGCTCGTCATGCCAAAGTTTGTATGTTTGAACCATCAGACAGCCAGGAAGCTAAGGATATGCTTAAAGAAGCGTATGCCGTCAGCGAAGCCTACGACATGCCAGTATTATTTCGAATGACCACCCGGGTATGCCACTCCAAATCAATTGTCGACTGTAGCGACCGGGTTGAAGTAATGGATAAGCCTTACGAAAAGGATATCCGGAAATATTGCCCGCTGCCGGCATTTGCTCGCGGCATGCAGGTTAAGCTAGCCGATAATTTTAAGCGACTGGAAGACTATTCCAATAATTCGCCATTTAATTATATTGAAGATAATGGTGCTGATATCGGTATTATCGGATCTGGGGTGGCCTATCGTTATGCCAAGGAAGTGTTTGGGAAGACCGTTTCTTATTTAAAAATTGGCTTTAGTTATCCACTGCCGATGGAAAAAATTGCCGCCTTCGCCAAGGGGAAAAAGACCCTTTATATATTTGAAGAAAACGATCCGATTATGGAAACCGAAATCAAAGCGGCTGGAATTGACTGTATCGGCAAAGAAAAATTGCCTGCTATGGGAGAGTTGACTCCTGATCGTGTCCGTAAAGCCCTCTTAAACGAGGAAGCTCAAATTATTGAACCAAACCCAGAAATGGTATTGCCACGACCTCCAGCGCTGTGTGCCGGATGTCCGCATCGTGGCGTTTTTTATGAACTGGGGCGTCGCAAAGATCTGATGATTTTCAGTGATATTGGTTGCTACTCGTTAGGACTAATGCCTCCTTACAATGCTACTGATGCCATGATTTGTATGGGCGCCAGCATCAGTGCCGGCCATGGCGTTCAAAAAGCCTTTGACATTAAGGGCGATCATTCAAAAAAAGTGGTGTCGATCCTCGGCGATTCAACCTTTTTCCATTCTGGCATTACCAGTCTGATGGATGTCACTTATAATAAAAGCAATACCCTGACCATTATCCTGGATAATCGCATTACCGGCATGACTGGTCACCAGCAGAATCCCGGTACTGGGTACGATTTAATGGGCGAAGCTGCGCCAATGATCGACATTGAAGCGATGGTTAAAGCCTGTGGCGTCAAAAACCTGATTTCCATCGATCCCAATAATTTGACCATTGTTGAAGAAGCGATTGAATGGGGTCTTAACATCGAAGGACCCGCTGTCATTATTACCCGTTGGCCCTGTGTTCTTAAAAAGTTCTCAGCCCAGGATAATAAGGAGTTTCCGACGGCTTTTAAAATGGTTGCAACCGTCGATGTGGAAAAATGCATTGGCTGTAAAAAATGCCTGAAGTCCGGTTGCCCGGCGTTAGCATTTGATCGCGCTAATAAAAAATCCGGCATTTTAAAAGAAACCTGTGTTGGCTGTGGTGTTTGTGCTCAGATCTGTCCCAAACAAGCCATTAATGTGGAGGTGAGATAGAGATGGAAACAAAAAATATTGTATTAGTGGGCGTTGGCGGTCAGGGCACCATTTTAGCGGCCAAGTTGTTAACCACTGGTTTGATGGAAGCTGGTTATGACGTGAAAATGAGCGAAATTCATGGCATGAGTCAGCGTGGTGGCTCGGTTTCTTCGTTAGTTCGTTATGGTGATGATGTTCAGTCTCCGGTTATTGAGATCGGCAGTGCCGATATTGTCGTTGCTTTTGAAAAAATGGAAGGTCTGAGATCTCTGGAATACCTTAAACCGACCGGCAAAATGATCGTTAATGATACTGAAATCTTTCCACTGTCGGTCATTATTGGTGTCACCACCTATCCTGACAATATTCTCGATGAAATTAACAGCAAGGTTAATCTGCGGGTGATGTCAGCCTCCAAAATGGCTGAAGAGCTGGGTAATCCCAAGGTCATGAACGTGATTCTGCTGGGTTCGATCATCAAATCGATGGGCCTGACCGATATCGATTGGGAAGCAATTATTGCCGATAATGTCAAAGCTCAGTTTAAAGATCTTAATATTAAAGCCCTGCAGGCCGGAATGAATGCTGTATAAAAATGAAAAAAGACGATTCGAATTATAAATATTTTCAGCATACCGCCTGCGAGTACTTTCCTTGCCATAAGATTGATGATCTAAAAGATTTTAATTGTCTGTTTTGTTATTGTCCGCTGTATGCCTTGGGCAGTAACTGTGGTGGTCATTTTACTTATACGGATAAGGGTATTAAAAACTGCAGTTCTTGCAGTTTTCCTCACCAGCGCGAGCATTATGATGAGGTATTGGAAAAACTGGGAACGCTCATTGAACAACTCAGAATAACTAAAATTTAATGTGTTAAAGGGGTAGTGAAATGTCGATTGTTATTGGACTTGTTTTTGTTGTCGCGGCTTATTTAATTGGAAATTTGAATTTTGCCTATATCCTGGTGAAATTTTTAAAAAATGAAGACGTGCGCAACTACGGCAGCGGCAACGCGGGAACAACAAACGTACTCCGGGTGATGGGAAAAAATGTCGCCATTCCCGTGTTTCTGCTTGACGCATTAAAGGGCTGTCTGGTGGTTGTCATTGGTCGCTATGTTTTAAGCCTGAACGAGGTCTTTCTTGTTTTAGGTGGAATCGCCGTTGTCGCTGGTCATAACTGGCCTGCCTTTCTGCAGTTCCGCGGCGGTAAGGGCACTGCAACTTCGCTGGGCGTCTTTCTGACCTATGACTGGGAGGTTGCTATCATTGCCATCATGATCGGTTTGATTGTTCTGGCTATCTGGAAAATGGTTTCCCTGACATCGATGGTTGGGATGACGATGCTGCCAATTTTCGCCCTTTTGTTTGGCCGTACTGTGACCGAAGTTATTTTTGCGGTTGTTTTATGTCTTTTCAGTTTATTCCAGCATCGCAAGAATATCGGCCGGATCATTCAGGGGCGGGAAAGCAAGCTGGGACAAAAAGTTAAAATGAAAAATTAGATAATTGAATTTTTAATAATCAATAAATACAAGATTCTCTTATAAAAAGGCTCTGTCATGAGCCTTTTTATTTGCTCTGAGACACACTTTGAAATTTGCAACATACGCATTAAAAAATACATTGTTAAACACTATATATATGATTATAATTAGAGATAAAACCCAAGATCATGTAAAAAAATTAGGAGGAACAAAAGAATTGAATCAAATAAATCAACTGTTCAAACGGGTATTCACCAAAGAACTGGAAAATTCAGATAAAACGGTTTATGATCTGTTTCAATGGCAGACTGTCGACGTTATTTTAAAAAACTATAAAACCGGTGCAACCATTTATGAAATGAAAGACCTGGAATTCCCTGAGCATTACTCTCAAAATGCCTGCAATATTATCGCCACCAAGTACTTCCGTCGAAAAGGTGTTCCCAATCAATTTGGTTATGAACACAGCATGCGCGAAATTGCTGACCGTCTGGTCGGCTTTTGGACTGACGCCATTCGCGAAGAAGGACTAATTAACTCTGATGAGGAATGGCAGATTTATTACGATGAACTGGTTTATGCCTTTCTGATGCAAATGTGGGCGCCTAATTCACCCCAATGGTTTAACACCGGGCTGATGCGCAGCTATCAGATTGCCGGTTCCAAAGATGATTTGTATTTTTACGATGAAAAAACCGAACAGGTTCTCGAATCCGAAGATCGCTACACCCGCACTCAGGCCAGTGCCTGCTTTATTTTATCGATTGAGGATCGGCTACTTGGTGATCATTCCATCTCTGAACATTATGTCAGTGAAACCAAGTTATTCAAAGGTGGATCCGGTGTCGGCACGAATTTTTCCAGCCTCAGAGCTGCCAATGAAGGTCTTACCAGTGGTGGGCAATCATCAGGGATGATGAGTTTTCTTCAGGGTCTGGATCGCAATGCCGGAGCGATTAAATCGGGGGGAACGACGAGGCGGGCCGCCAAAATGGTGATCGTCGACATTGATCATCCGGAAATAGATAATTTTATCAACTGGAAAGTCAAAGAAGAACAAAAAGTCCGGGCGTTGGGAAAAATGGGCTACGACATTTCGATGGATGGTGAAGCCTACCAGACCGTCAGCGGCCAGAACAGCAATAACTCGGTCCGTCTCAACGCTGAATTTATGCAGGCCGTCTTGAATTTAAAAAACGAGCCGGATCATAAGTTAAAACTGCGGGGGCGGGTTGATGATAAGGTTGATCGGGAAGTACCGGTGCAGGAATTATGGAATCATCTTAATCAGGCTACCTGGGAATGCGCCGATCCGGGCATTCAATTTGACGATATTTTTAATGCCTGGCATACCTGTCCCGGCGGCGAAAATGGCAACATCAATGAAAAATTCAATCGGATCAATGCCACCAATCCCTGTTCAGAGTATGCTTTCTTAGATGATACCGCTTGTAATCTGGCTTCCATTAATATTTTTAAATTTTATAATCAAGAAGACAATAGTTTTGAACTTGAACCCTACATCCACCTGGTAGGCTTGATCCAATGTGCCCTGGAAGGCTCTATTTATCACGGTCAATTTCCCACTAAAGACGTCGCCCGAAAAAGTTATCTGTTCCGCACCACCGGTCTCGGTATTGCCAATGCAGCATCCTTGCTACTAGCCCTGGGCTATCCCTATGATTCCGCGGAAAGTCGTAATCTGATCGCCGGAATCACTGGCATCATGACGGGAACATCGTACTATGTTTCGGGACTGATGGCCGGAAAAATTGGGGCCTTCCCGAAATATCAAGTCAATGAGCCCTATATGAAACGGGTCATCCGCAACCATAGTCGGGTTGCCGGGGCCCGCATCGACGACTATGAAGAACTTCATTATGAACCGATTAAGATCAACCATAAACTGCTTCAAAAAATGGGCTTTAAAGAGATCAGCAATCAGTTGAAAAATGCCTGGAAACTGGCCGAAGAAGCTGGCGATGCTTATGGCTATCGCAATGCCCAGGTATCTGTCATTGCGCCGACCGGAACCATTTCCTTTGCAATGGACTGTGGCGCTACCTCGGTGGAACCTTTTTATAATCATGTTGTCTTTAAAAAACTGATTGGCGGCGGATCAATGGAAATCGTTAATCCAGTAATGGAAATGGCGCTTTACAATCTCGGTTATAGTGAAAAAGAAATCGGCGAAATCCTGACATACCTACTGGAAAAAGATAACCAGGGCTATTTTCTTCACGAAGGAGTGGCTGGCGCCCCCCATATCAAACCGGAACATTTGCCGATTTTTGATACCGCCAACACCATTTCACCAATGGGCCACGTCTTAATGGTTTCTGCGATTACCCCAATGATCAGCGGCTCGGTTTCTAAAACTGTCAATCTACCCAATGATGCCGCCGTGGAAGATGTCGAAAACATCCATTTGCTGGCCTATCGAACCGGAACCAAGGCCATCGCCATTTATCGCGATGGTTGTAAAGCCTCTCAACCGTTAAGCTCGGGGATGGCTGATGACCACGATAAGGTGCTGGACGACTACTCCTATGCTGAATTACTGGCACTGGTAAAAGACGGCTCAACCAAAGCCCTAAATCGGGTCCGTCCGGAAGGCATGCGGCTCAGTCGCACCCATGCAGCGAAGATCGGTGATATTGAACTTTATATCACGATTGGATTTTATGAAGATGGTGGCATTGCCGAGATATTTGTATCGACTGACAAAGAGGGAACCGTTGTCAAAGGGCTGTTGGCATCATTGTCCAAATCGATATCCAACATGCTCCAATACCATATCCCGCCCGATCAGATTTCCAAAATGCTTAGAGGTCAGAAATACGAACCCTCCGGTTTTGTTTCACGCCATCCATACATAAAATTTGCGTCGTCAATTTCTGATCTGATCAGCAAGGTCATTGATATTGAACATGGGGATTTTTCCAATTGTCAAGTTAAACCAAAAAACTTTACCTTGATGCATAAACAAAACATGGTCAAAAGTGTCAGTACCGCCGAAAACACGCCGCATGACTACAATAATGAGGTGTCAGGCGAGGTATTATACGGCGAAACCTGCAGTCATTGCGGTAGCGACCGGATGATGCGCAATGGAACCTGTAAGTTATGTCTCGACTGCGGCACAACCACTGGTTGCAGCTAAAAAATGTTTGATGTTTTCCCATTGTTTGATATAATAATTAACTAGGATACACAACTTAGGAGATTTAGATGCGAGAAAAGATTAAAAATGCCACAACAATTGTTGTTAAAATGGGAACAACATCAGTTACACATGCCAATGGAACCCTGGATCTACGAAAGCTGGAAATCCTCGCCAGGGTTCTGACGGATCTTGAAAATGGCGGTAAAAAAATGGTACTGGTTTCATCTGGAGCCATTGGTGCCGGTATGAATCGGATGAAGCTGAAAGAGCGACCAAAAACCCTTAAGGAAAAACAGGCCGCAGCTTCGGTGGGACAAGGCTTGTTGATGCGGGTCTATCATAAATTTTTTGATGAGTACCATCAAACAGTGGGACAGATTCTGCTGACCAAAGATGTTTTCAAACATACGATTAAGCGGAATAACGCCATGAATACCTTCAATGCTCTGATTGAAGGGGGAATTATCCCGATTGTCAATGAAAATGACTGTATCGCCACCGATGAAATTCAGGAGGAATGTTTTGGCGATAATGATATTCTTTCGGCCATGACTGCCAACCTGGTCGATGCCGATTTGCTAATCATTTTGTCTGATGTCGATGGGCTATATGATGATAATCCAGCCATTAACAGTGAAGCCAAACTGATCCGAACGGTTCATCACGTTGACAGCAAAATTATGAAAAGTGCCGGCAACACCGCCTCGTGCCTGGGCACCGGTGGCATGATCACCAAACTGGGGGCTGCAAAATATGCTACTGATCGCGGTATCGATGTGATCATCGCGTCTGGGGAAGATGTTAAAACCCTTTATGATATTCTCAATGGAAAAGAAATAGGGACCGTTTTCTTAAGTGATTCAAAAGAATAATACAAATACAATAAAATATGGAGGATTCTTATGTTAAAAAAAATATTCGTAGGATTTTCTGCCGTTGCCGCAGGAATGTTAATGGTTTTTGGTGGCATCTATTTTGTCGAAAAAAGAAAAGAAGAAGCCATGGGTGGTAAGCTCATGCGGGTAAATTACAAGTTTACTAAAGAATTCGAAGATTAAGGTTTGCCATGTCAAAAGTATTTATTTTTACAGCTTCAACCGGTGCTGGTCACAATTTAGCAGCCCAGTCGTTAAAAGAGTCGCTGGACGATACCGGCTTTCAGACTGAAGTTTATGATGCGTTTAAAGAAACGAATATCACCCTGGACCGGCTGATTACAAAAGGCTATCAGCAAATGGTGGTGAATGTGCCGAAGCTTTATGAGCAAATGTACAATCAGTTCAATAATATGAATCATTTTCAGCAGGGCATTTTTCAGGTGCTGACCAAGGTCATGAATCCTGATATTGTGCCACTGATCAATTCTGGAAAACCGGATTTAATCATTACCACCCATCCGTTTGTAACCAATGTATTAGGTACGCTTAAAGAGCATAATGCTTTTGATGTTCCGGTTTTATCGATTGTCACAGACTATAAGATTCATACCCTTTATCTGAAAAAAATGATTGATGCCTATGTTGTCGGCAGTGACTATACCAAGCAAACCATGGTCGAAAAAGGGGTGGCCGAGGAGATCATTTATCCCTATGGCATTCCGATTCGGCAGACTTTTTTAACCAACAATCATCTTGAGCGAAAAGAAATCTCCGATGTAGCGGGCACAATCCTGTTAATGGCCGGCAGTTTAGGCAGCAAACAAATGGAAAAAGCCTTTTCATCGTTGCTGAAGGTCAAAGAGAAAATCCGGATTATTGTGGTCTGTGGCAACAATGCTAAAATTGAAAAAGAAATTAAAAGTCTCTACGCCCGGGAAATGGATGATGATAAAATTGTCGAAATCCACGGTTTTGTCAATAATGTTTCCGAGCTGATGGATCAATCCGATGCCATCATTTCCAAGCCCGGGGGACTCACCACCACCGAAGCGATTGTAAAAAACATCCCCATGATTATTCCGTTCTATTATCCCGGTCAGGAAGAAGAAAATGCCGATTACCTGGTTGATGGGGGAATGGCCATTAAAGTTGATAAGATCAAAGATTTGACCTCGATGGTTGATTTTTTGTTTGAAAATAAATATATCATTAAACGGATGTCCGAAAACATGTCGGAGGAGGCACAGAAACGATCGATGAGTAAAACCATCGAGCTCTGCAAAAACCTGATTGCCGCTTATACCACCCGAAAAGCCCTCCCTGAACCGCAACCGGATCCCTACAAAATCAAAGAAATTGAAGACCATTAAGAAGAGCAGGTGCAAAAATGAAGAAAGAAATGTCAAAAACTTATGATCCCAAAGAAGTAGAAGATAAAACCTATGCCAGCTGGCAGGAAAAGGGTTATTTCAAACCGGAAGTCAATCCTGACGGCAAACCGTTTACGATTGTGATGCCACCCCCAAATATCACCGGACAGCTCCACATGGGCCACGCCTTTGATGGTACCCTGCAGGATGTTTTGACCCGCTATAAGCGGATGGATGGTTATTCCGCCCTGTGGCTGCCGGGAACCGACCATGCCAGTATTGCTACGGAAGTCAAAGTCGTCGATAAGCTCCGTGAAGAAGAAGGCAAAACCAAACAGGATATCGGTCGGGAAGCCTACCTGGAACGGGCCTGGGACTGGGCGCTGACTTATAAAACCCGGATTACCGACCAACTCAAAAAACTGGGAGCCTCCTGTGACTGGAGCCGCGAACGCTTTACCATGGATGAAGGCTGTAGCCAGGCCGTAAACGAAGCCTTTGTCAACCTCTATGAAAAAGGCCTGATTTATAAGGGCAGCCGCATAATCAACTGGTGTACTACCTGCAAAACGGCGCTCTCTGAAGCCGAGGTGGAATATGCTGAACACCAGGGTAATCTCTGGCACATCCGCTACCCGCTAACCGAAGGTGACGGCTATCTGGTCGTTGCCACGACCCGACCCGAAACAATGCTGGGGGACAGTGGCGTCGCTGTTCATCCGGAAGATGAGCGCTATGCCCACCTGATCGGCAAAACCGTGATGCTCCCTTTGCTTGACAAAGAAATCATCATCGTTGCCGACGACTATGTTGATATGAGCTTTGGAACTGGGGTGGTTAAAATGACCCCTGCCCATGATCCCAATGACTACGAGGTGGGGCTGCGCCATAATCTGGAACAGATTCGGGTGCTGAACGATGATGGCACGATGAACGAACTGGCTGGAAAATATGCTGGTATGGATCGCTATGACTGTCGTAAAGCGGTCGTCAAAGATCTGGAAGCGCTGGAACTGCTGGAAAAAATTGAAGAACACCAGCATAATGTTGGCGAATGCTACCGCTGTTCAACCACGGTCGAAACCATGACCTCCGAACAATGGTTTGTCAAAATGGAACCACTGGCGGGTCCAGCCCTCGATGCGGTACGCAATCACGAGACTGATTTCATTCCTGAGCGTTTTAACAAAATCTACTACAATTGGTTGGAAAACATCAGAGACTGGTGTATTTCCCGGCAATTGTGGTGGGGACATCGAATTCCTGCTTATTATTGCGACGATTGTGGAGAGATGGTGGTTTCCAAAACAGCACCTGAAAGCTGTCCCAAGTGTGGTTGTACCCAGCTTAGTCAGGATGAAGACGTGCTGGATACCTGGTTCAGTTCCGGCCTATGGCCGTTCTCAACCCTAGGCTGGCCGGAAAACACCGAAGATTTGAAAAAGTTCTATCCGACCACAGTGCTGGTCACCGGTTATGATATTATCTTCTTCTGGGTCGCCCGGATGATTTTTATGGGCCTCTTCGAAATAGGCGAAACGCCCTTTAAAGATGTCTATATTCATGGTCTGGTGCGCGATTCCCAGGGCCGTAAAATGAGCAAGTCATTAGGCAACGGCATCGATCCGCTGGAACTTATCGAAACCTACAGCGCCGACGCCCTGCGCTTTACCATCATCACCGGGAACTCCGCCGGCAACGATATCCGCTGGCAGGATGAAAAGGTCGAATCCAGCCGTAATTTCTTAAACAAGATCTGGAACGCCGCCCGCTTTGTGCTGATGAATCTGGATGAAGACATTATGGACAAAAAGGATCAGGCTTTGACTTATCTGGGGAACACCGATAAGTGGATTCTGTCCCGAATGAACACCATCGTCGCTGAAGTCAACCATAATATGACTAAATATGAATTGGGCATCGCCGCTTCCAAAATCTATGATTTTGCCTGGAACGAATATTGTGACTGGTATATCGAACTGGTGAAGCCACGGTTATACGGCGAGGAAATGCAGACCAAGATCTCGGCCCAGTATACCCTGCGCGTAGTGCTGGATACGATCCTGCGGTTACTCCACCCCTTTACGCCCTTTATTACCGAAGAAATCAACGGCTACCTGCCGGGTACCACCGGTGATATCATGGTGGCCCAATGGCCCCACTTCAACGAGGCTTATGTCTTCCCGGAAGATGAAAAACAAGTGGAGTTTTTAATGGCCGCAATCCGCAGCATCCGCAACATCCGTGCTGAAATGGATGTACCTAATTCCAAAAAGACCCAGTTATTCTTGATTTGTGATAATCAGGCCCACCTGTCACTGATGGCCGACTCACTTCATTATTTCCAGAAGCTGGCCTCAGTATCGACGATTCTGCCGATCACCAAAGCCGAGATCCAGGAAAACTATGTCTCCGCGGTGGTGGAAGATCTGGAAATCTATATTAACCTCGACGAATTGGTCGATAAGGAAAAAGAAATTGCCCGTCTGGAAGCCGAGAAAAAGAAACTCCAGCAGGAAATTGACCGGGTCACCCAGAAGCTGAGCAACAAAGGATTCACCGACAAAGCCCCGGAAAAGGTAGTCGAAATTGAACGGGACAAACAGAAAAAATTCATCGAAACGATGGAAAAAGTAGTCGAACGGTTGGAGTATTTTAACAAGTAACAATTTTTTTAAATAACTTAATTGAAATCAATCAGAACCCGGAGCAACCTGAAGTCATTTCAGTGTTATTCCGGGTTTTTTGTCGTGCGCAGGTAGGCAACCGCCAGATCCCAATTACAGAGCTGTGTCGGTCTGGTGGCGGATGATCCCAAATTTGACATGGTTTCTGAATTATCAACATAGTAACCCATTGTGATGGCAATCGTCCTAATATTAAGTATAAAAAAACATCAGCATTACCTGAAACGAAAATTGTTATGGTCAGTAGTGGAGTATAAGCGTATAATTAGAATACAACAAAAACAGGCAACTTTGATTAGTGCTGAATGTGCAGAGCTCACGTGACTGATGAGCTGCATAACAAAGGAGAATCAAAAATGAACATCATCACCATCTCAGCCGGTTCTAATTGTCACCTGATCTCCGATGGGGAACGTCATCTGATGATTGACGCCGGTGCTCCGGGTATGGGAGCTAAAATTGAAAGAACCCTGGCACAAAATAAGATTGCCATGGAACAAATCAGTTATCTGGTTCTGACCCATGGTCATAGCGATCATATTGGCAATGCTGCTGTTTTTCAGAAAAAATATGGAATCCCGATTGTCATCCATGAAAACGACCTCTCGCTGATTGACAATCCGTTGTCTCAGGAGATGCAGGCCACCCATCCCATCGGTAAAATGATCAAATGGGTGGGGCAGGGTTCCATGAAGCGGAATCCGCCCCAACCCTTCAAGCCGGATCTCGTCATCACCGGGCCACAAACCAACCGGCTGGGTTTTGGTGAAACCATCCAGCCCCTGCCTGGTCATACCCGGGGCTCCATGGTCGTTTCTTTTCCCAGCGGTGAATTATTTGTAGGGGACATCCTCATGAATCTGACCGGCCCACATCCGGCGTATCTTTGGGAAGATACCGCAGCCTTGCAAAAGAGTATTCAGGCGGTGCAGCAGCTGCCCGCAAAAACCGTATACTAC
This sequence comes from Acetobacterium malicum subsp. dehalogenans DSM 11527, assembly GCF_000472665.1. Classification (GTDB taxonomy): domain Bacteria; phylum Bacillota; class Clostridia; order Eubacteriales; family Eubacteriaceae; genus Acetobacterium; species Acetobacterium malicum. The sequence goes on from NZ_AXAC01000003.1 coordinate 71,526, forward strand.
GGTCATGGACGACCGACACCGGTAGAACAATAAGCTCAACGGCGATCGCCCGGATAACAAGGTCTGGTGTCCGAACACTTGCGGCTACCGATTGTTGCCTGGAACCAAAGCCAACCCTTTATAATGTAACAAAAGCGCAACAGAAAGGACAGGTTGATGAATAAATTATTTATTGGAAAGTTCAAAACGGGGGATCAGCTCGATAAAAACTACTATCGAATTGATACCACGGATCAAGATTTTTTTAAACAGCACTTTAACGGTATGGAGGCGGGTGATTATGTGTTGCCTGTGAAAGCCGGTGAGATCGAAAAACTTTTTATGCTTGAGCAATTTGAAACGAATGAAACAAATATTGAGGCAAAATTTAGAGTTGTACAAGTTTATGAGCCCAAACTGGCTTTAACTGGAAATATTGTTAGTTGTAAATATTTTCAGCCGGATTTAAATTTGTTGAACAAAGCCATAAAATCGACGAGAGGTGTTGGTTTTATCCCGGTTGCGTTGGAAGAAAACAGTCCCGAAATACCAGAAATTGACTTTAATAAATCAAAACGACGATTCTTTGTTTGCCTGAAAAGTAAATTGGAACAGGTTGCTTTTTTTAAGCCTTTTGATATCTGCCTGGTTATTTCCGATATGGAAAAAACAAGAATCGAAGATATTCTTGAATTTAATGGTCAATCGTTCAGTCGAAAAAATGTTTTGTGGGATCTTTATCTTGACAAAACCTCAAATGGCAATGAGAAGTATTCCTTGCGCCAATTACTGGAGTTTGCAAATGAAAAAAATGATGATGCTCCTAAAAAACGCAACTATATCACGTCGTTGCTGAGTGAGTTGGATTCCGAGTCGATCTTTCCGGTTGATAGTCCAATCTCGTTATATGATAATGTAATTGTCGGACGCAAACGATCAGCATCAGGCGGTTCAACAGGGACAGTCAGTACAACGGTTGAGGATGATCTAACCGACGTTGAAGAAACCACCGATTATGAAAAATATGCAAAGCTGATGCAATTCAATCCCAATGTAATCTTGTACGGTCCGCCAGGTACAGGTAAAACTTACGGGGCAATGCGTATAATTGAAGCATTTGAGAAGCAAAACGGTAGTCCGGTTTCATTCAAGCAAGTGGTGGCTGAAAAACGGGCAAAATTTATTACCTTTCATCAGGCCTTTTCCTACGAAGAATTTGTAGAAGGCATACGTCCGCAAATCGATGAAGAAGGTCAGATGGCATATCCGGTGCAGCCAGGTGTTTTAAAAGAATTTGCTGATGCATGCAGTATGCAGTCAAAAAAGAAAAATATAAAAGAAGAAGCGCTAAATAATACAACACCCAGCAATCAGGTCTGGAAGGTTTCACTTGGACAAAAAAAAGAAAACCACATCTATACAACCTTACGCGATAAGAATGTCATCGCCATTGGTTACGGGCCAGAAGAAGATGTCAGCGACTGGAATGATGCCCAATTAGATCAAAGCGATCCGACAAGTACGCTAAAATGTCTGCATAGCCGCGTGAATATTGGCGATATTGTCATGGTCTTCAATAGTCCCCAGACCATACGACTGATGGGTGTTATCACCAGTGATTATTTTTATGATAATAGTGACGGGTTTGGTTACAGACATCGACGAGCGGTTAAGTGGTTAGCTAATTTTGAAGCGAAGCCAAAAGATATTATTGCGATTAACAAAAATAAGCAACTGGTGCAGGGTGCCATCTATAAGCTGAGAGTTTCTGTTAATGATGCCTTGGCGCTACTAGAAAAAGAGGAAAACAAAGACGATTTACCTAAGCCATATTACCTGATTATTGATGAGATAAACAGAGGGAATATTGCCAAAATATTCGGTGAATTGATTACTTTAATTGAGAAAGATAAGCGCGAACTTCTGACCTGTGAACTGCCCTATTCCCGGGATGCGTTTTCAATCCCAGGCAATTTATTTCTGATCGGCACCATGAACACGAGTGACCGAAGCATCGCCCTGTTAGATACTGCGTTGCGTCGTCGTTTTGCCTTTGTTGAAATCAACACTGACGCGTCGCTTGTGGAACGATTCCATCCTTCAATTGGCGGAAATGTGTCGCCGGGTAAATTATTACAGGCATTGAATAATCGTATAACGGACAAAATAGACCGGGACCATCGCATTGGCCACAGCTATTTTATGGGTGATGATCTGGTGACAAAATATGATTTGTATAATGTCTGGTATTATAAACTGCTACCTTTGCTGATGGAATATTTTTACAACGATATCAAACAGGTCGGCCAGATTATTGGCGATCGTTTTTTTGATAAACAGACAGGTGAGATTATTCAATTCAGCTTAAAACCTGATGAAGATGGCATATCTCAATTTGAAGCTGCGCTGATTTCAATCTATGAAAAAGGGGTATAAACCTGGTGCAAACCGTCATTACAGTTTTTGAAGACCGCCAACAGAAATGTGAACTTTTACCCTGGCAGAAGACTGATATTCTCGAACTTCGTCACATCATTGGCGAAAACCGCCTGTCATTATCGTATGATGGCGTGCTTCACATTCGACATTATGCTGGTTTTATTTCCAAGGGAAACACGCGCCTGCAGATCTTGCCAAAAATATATGAAAACAGCGGTTTGACCGAACAAGACGAACAGCGTGAGGCAATGAAAGTATTACTGAATTTGCTGCGAGTGTCGGAGTTCAACAAAATTCTATGCTTACCAAACCAGTCCAGTGCCGCTGAACAATCAGACATTATGGAGCTCTTCATTTCGCTATTTGGCGATAAAGTATTTCAAGTATACTCTCGCCAAATGAACCGCGAATATGTGGATATCAGCGAAAACAGTTCTTTTGTAAAAGGGAGCATCGATTTCTCTGCAAATATTCGTACAAATCCCATCAGACGAGACAGACATATGATCACATATCAAAGCTACGAACATGATAATGTGTTAAATAACACGATTAAAAGTGTTTGTTTAAAATTGATTCAATTGACCAGCGTACCGGAAAATAAAAAGAAACTCAAGAAAGCCCTGTTTCTTTTAGATGATGCCAGCGATGTGGCTTTAACGAAAGAGTTGTTTGATGCCGTTAAATTTACACGTTTGAATATGTCATTCAAACCAGTTTTTGAAATGGCAAAGATGTTTTTTTACAACTTAACACCACAGAGCTACCAAGGGGACGATACCGTTTGTTCATTTTTGATTCCATTAAATGAATTATTTGAATTTTATCTTTATAAACTCTTTTCTAATTTGGGAGAAGGCTATCACGCAAATTATCAAAACAGCCGTCGATTTGCCAGTAGTCAAAAAGCAGTTTTTGGCAGACAGGTACGACCGGACATTATTCTTGAACATCACGAGAAAACGGTTTTAATCGCAGATGCCAAATATAAAAACCCCCATTATCAGAATGGAAAGTACGACCATATTAGTCAGGCTGATATTTACCAGGTTTTTGCCTATGCAAAGATCTATGGCGTTGATTCAGTGACGTTGATCTATCCGCTGTTTGAGAAAGACTTGCCAGCTCCAATGATTGTTGATTTACAAGATCATCTTTCTAAAACGAAATTAATAATAGGCTGTCTTGATATAAAAAAAGCCAATATCGAGAAGGACAGTGCATTATTAAAGCTGATGATGAATTTATAGGTACAAATGCATAAACTGTAGCCCAGTTGTAAATGATACCAATGTTTAAATATGTATAATATCATTGATCTTTACAGCGAGATGGGGTAGAATTACTACAATAACAAAACAGAGCGTGAACGCAAACCGTTTTTCAGATTACCTGAGGAGCGGTTTTGTTAATAATCGAATGCCAAGGTGTGTTCGATGAAAAAATCGGAGGAATAAATGGAATCCCCTTATGACAAAAAAAGACAGTTTATCATCAATGCTGTTTATATTCTATTGATAGCAGCGATTGTATACCTGATTTTTGAGTATGCAATATCGCTGCTGAGCCCTTTTATCCTGGCCTTTCTGATTGCTTATGTGCTTAAAGGACCCGCCAAAGCGATTTCAGAATTGACAAAATTACCCAATAAGCTGGTGTCATTTATTCTGGTGCTGGTGTTTTATGGTGGTGCCGGGATTCTGGTGTCACTAGTAGGGGTCAAATTGATCTCAATCATTTCGCAAACAAGCAGTGCATTGCCAGAAATCTATGAGTATCAACTGAGACCTTTTCTGATGACCACTTTTGACGGGATTGAACAAACGGTTTTTCTGATTGATGCGGCACTTGTTGATGTTTTGAATGCGACGACGGAACAGCTGATCAATTCCTTAGGTGATAATGTAACCAGCATATCATTGACTTTTGTAGCATTCTTGTCAGACCTTGCAGGATCCCTGCCGGCATTTTTAATAAAAATTTTGTTGATGGTGATCGCGACCTTTTTTATGGCGGTTGATTATGAGATGCTGTCATCATTTGTTTTCAGGCAGTTTTCGGAAAAAGGAAATGAGATTATCCAGACAATTAAAAATTTTATTGTCAATACCTTGTTTGTTGTCGTTCGATCCTATGCACTGATTATGTCAATTACTTTTGTTGAACTCTCGATTGGGCTGTCAATTGTCGGGATTGACAATCCCATCCTGATTGCCTTTTTTATTGCCATCTTTGATATTTTACCAGTGCTGGGAACCGGCGGTATTATGATTCCCTGGACGATTATAACTCTGCTTCAGGGAAATTATCAGACAGGACTGGGATTGCTTCTGGTTTATCTTTTTGTGACGGTGATCCGAAATATTTTAGAGCCCAAGATTGTTGGTAGCCAGCTTGGACTTCATCCGGTGGTTACTTTAATGAGTATGTTTTTGGGTGTGAACTTGCTGGGGGTTTTGGGTCTATTTGGATTTCCAATAGCGCTCTCGCTACTGAAACATTTAAATGATGTGGGTACAATAAAATTGTTCAAATAAACGAATAACTATCGAACATAAAAACAAAGTCATGGATTTAATGTGAATCCATGACTTTGTTTGTGTCTGTAAATCATTATCGATATCTTGTTTGATTTCATTATCTGACTATTTCAGTTCTTTTTTGATAACCTCGGACAACACAAGAGAGGCTGAAACAAATCACAAAATAACCAACTGCCAGTACCGCAAAAATCATAAAGACCTCTGGAGTGGTAGTATATCGTCCCATCACTACGAATCCGCTGCGGGTATACTCCGGGATCGCAACAACCTGTAAAAAAGATGTATCTTTAACAGTCGTAATGACCTGAGATAACAGGGAAGGAATAATACTTTTGAAACATTGCGGGAGCACAATCAATATCAATGTTTGAATCAGCGTAAAACCCTGAGATTTTGCTGCTTCAAATTGTCCTTCTGCCACAGAATTCAAACCACCACGAACAATTTCAGCAATGACAGCGGATGTATATAATGTCAATGCTAAACCGCCCCGGATGACAATGGTACCATAGGGAATCATAAAACAGCAGACCAGAATCCACAGCAATAACGGGGTATTTCGAAACATTTCAATATAGAATCCGGCTAACTTACCCAAAACCCGTTTTTCATAGGTTCGCAGTAAGGCCAAAATGGTACCGAAAAGGATCGAGATAAGGACAACTGATACCGAAAGCACTAAGGTTAACGCCATTCCTTTGGCTAAAAACTCAACGTTTGAAGGCGTAAATACATTCTGAAATACTTCTAGCATGTGACCGCCTCCTCACTTGGATCAAAGGGAATACGGGCGGTGTCTTTTCGTTTGAGACGTTCTTCGTACTTTCTTGCCCAGGTTGCCAATGGAAAACAGAGCATGAAATATAAAAATCCGGCAAATACATAAGACGGACCGTAATCCAGACTGGATGATGCCCAGGAATCAGCCATATACATCAGATCAAAACCTGAAATCATTGCCAGGACTGACGTGTTTTTAATCAGATTGACAGCCTGATTTGTCAGCGGTGGAAGGATGATTTTGATGGTCTGTGGGAGAATGATATAGCGCATATACTGGACATAAGTAAATCCCTGGGACTTTGCTGCTTCAACTTGTCCTACTGGAATTGAGGTAATTCCGGTTTTGACAACCTCAGAAACATAAGCGCCGTGATAAATTCCCACCCCTAAAACACCAATCATAAACACACTTAGCCGTATTCCGGCAATGGCCAGACCATTATACATAAAGAAAACCTGAATAACTAGGGGAGTGTTTTGGAAGAACTCAACGTAAACCCTTGCAATCCCCCGCATTACTTTGTTGTTCGATGTTGAGATCACACCAAAGATAATGCCCAGAACAAGTGCGAGGATTAAGGCGAGGGCTGCGACCTCAATCGTTCGCAGAAACCCCTCGCCAAACATTTGCCATTCGCCAAACATCTTCTCCCAACGCCATAAGGCAAAAGGATTAGAACTTTTCATTAATATTTAAGTCCCCATTTGGTAATTAGGCCTTCAATTGTACCATCTTCAAGCCATCCATTGATATAGCCGTCAACCGCTTCAGTCAGGGCCAGGCTATCAAGCTTTGAGGTAACACCATATTGTTGCGGTGAGAATCGATCGGGTAAAATCATCGTTGAGTCATCAACATAGCCCCCCAGGATTGATCCGTCAACGCAGAAAGCATCAACTCGACCAGAGTCCAATGCCGCCTTGATTTCCGGATAGGTTGCATATTCTGAGAATGATACGGTGATACCTTTTTCATCGGCTACTTTTTGAACGGCGTCTTTGGAAGTCGCGCTTTGAGCCACACCGATTACTTTGCCATTCATGTCAGCAAGACCTTTGAAACCGGCATCTTTTTTAACTAACAAACCGACCGCATCTTCATAATAAGGGGTCGAGAAGTTGTAGGTTAATTTTCGTTCGTCAGTAATCGTGAAGGTTGCAATAACGAGATCAACTTCACCATTGTCAAGTAACGGACCACGGGTTTTTGCAGTTACTGGAGTTAATTCATAAGCATTTTCATCGCCCAAAATTTCTTTGGCCAGTAGCTTGACAATATCAATTTCAAAACCTTCGATTTCACCGGTAGCGGTGTTGCGAAGTCCGAAGTTGGGAACGTCTTCTTTAACACCGACTCTTAAAACACCGGCTTTTACAACTGAATCAAGACTGCCATCAGTGGTAGCAGTATCCTTTGAACCAGTCGAAGACGAACAGGCTGCCAGGGTAAACACCAGGCATAAAATAAGCAGAGCAGAGAGTACCTTTTTCATAATCATTTTCCTCCTAAATATAATAATTATAACACCTAATATCGTTGAGATATTAGAAATTAACGCAAGATCTTACTGAGAAAAAGTTTTGTTCGTTCCTCTGAAGGATTTTCAAAGAAATGTTCCGGTTTTCCTTCTTCAACAATCCGACCTTCATCCATAAAGATGATACGGTCGGCAACCACCCGGGCAAAACCCATTTCATGGGTAACAACTACCATGGTGATATTCTCCTTTGATAATTTGATCATGACATCAAGTACTTCTTGAACTGTTTCCGGATCAAGTGCTGATGTCGGTTCGTCGAAAAGAATGATCTTTCGTTCGGTTGCCAGGGCTCTGGCAATGGCGACACGTTGTTGTTGGCCACCAGATAAGGTTGACGGATAAGCATTCTCCTTTTCACTCAGACCAACCGTAGCCAAATATTTTCGTGCTTTTTTGATGGCTTCTTCTTTTGTCAGTTTTTGCAGTTTTATCGGCGCCAGGGTCAGATTTTCCAATACTGTTTTATGGGGGTACAAGTTAAAGCTCTGAAATACCATCGCTGATGTTCGTCGGACCAGCTGTATTTTGTTTTTTTGGGTGAGTTCTTCGCCATCGATAATAACCTGCCCCGAAGTGGGGGCTTCTAAAAAATTCATGCAACGAACAGTGGTACTTTTACCCGAACCAGACGGTCCGATAATAACCAATTTTTCACCTTCCGCGACGGTTAGATTAATATCTTTCAGCACATGGTTTTCACCAAAATATTTATTTACATCTTGAAGTTTTATCAATTATTCTTCCTCCATATCTAATGACAATAGCAAAAAAAAGAACTTCCATTAAATATACGCATTGTGTTATAGTATATTTGAAGCTCCTTTGCTACATCAGGCAATTTTAAAAATAAAAATCCCTTTTACAATAATATTATGAAGAAGAGCTTTTGTCAAGAGTTTTCAAAATGTAGCACCATTAGAAACGTCAATGTTGAAAAGAACTGAATAAGCGGTTATTATTGGGGTATATACGAGAATACTAAAACAGTCAAATAAATTCTAAATTAGAGTGGAAAGAGGGCGGAAAAATGGGCGAAAGAATAACAACCGTTCAGTACAAAGGTAATTTAAATGAGGTTTATCGCGTTGCTGACAAGGGCGTCGGCAATGCTTATAACGAGTATGTCATCCGGACTAAAGATGATGAACCCGTTGAACTGGCCAGAATTAAGTTTCAAAAAGGAGCCAGAAACGAACCGGTATCGGAAGTAGGCGTAATCGATTCTGATTTGCTTGAAATTGTCAGAGATCGCTTAAAGTTATTCCAGGAAGGTGAATTTGAGTGTACTGAAAATGCGATGGCGTTAGTTCATATTGAAACCGCCATTATGTGGCTAAACCGGCGGGTGGAAGATCGGATCAAACGTGATGTCATCGGGACCCATAAAAAATAAAATAATGTGACTGAGAAAAAAAGGTTTACCAAGAGGTTTCAAAAACCCGATGGCAAACCTTTTTGATGTACCAGCATTGAAACTGATCAGGTTAACAGACTCAATACCGAGGCATAAAGATCCTGGGTATTTTCTTTCCAGCGATTACAGATATCAAGGGCCAGCTTTAATGTGGGAGCATTTAGTGATATTTCCATCAAGACAATATTATTCTCGTGAAGTTTTAATTCAACCAGATAATCAGTTTCCCCTAATTTCTGGTAGTTCGCGGTAATTTTCACTTCCTTGAAGATCTTTTCCCGGTTTTCCTTAAGATAAAGATCGATCATATCGCTAATATAAGCCGGAATTTTATTGCAAAAGAGCTTTAGTGCTTCTTTGCCCATCGCTGACAAGGTGAGTACTGACTTTCCGTCATAATCCAACACCGAAAGAAACTCATCTTTGATCAGATCATCAATATATAATTGAATATCAAAATAACCAATCTGTAAATTTTCGATAATTATCAGAGCGACCTGTTCGCGGGTTAATGAGGTTTTGATTTTTTTTAGTACATAAAGTATGATCAGTTTATCCTCAGCCTGTTGTTCAGAATTAAAGAGCATGAATACCACCACCTTTGTTTGCTATGAATATTGTAACATATCAATGGAGCAATTTCCCTATTTCTATGTAAAAAAGAGAAAAAAATGAAAAAAGAAGTCAACCGCAATCACGCGCTGGCGCAAAATCAATGTAATCAGACAATTATCAGTCTGGGGCAATCATTGGGCGCTACAGAAATCGGGTTTTCCGATTTATCGCTACTACCGGCCCAAAAAAGAATGAACTTTGAGCACGGCATCAGTGTAGTTATTAAGCTTTCTGATGGTATTTTAAATCAGATCGGGACTGAACCGACGCAAACTTATTTCAGCCACTACCGGAGTGTTAACCGTCTGATTGATGACATCTGCCTACGGATTTTATTAGCGCTGGAAGCCCAAGGTTATCCCAGTGTGGCGATTCCCGCATCTCAGTCTGTGACCGATCCGAAAGATCCGTTCACCGGCGCATTTCAACATAAAACAGCCGCCGTTCTGGCAGGACTGGGGTGGATCGGACGCAGCGCCTTATTTATTCATCAGCGCTACGGACCCCGGGTCCGCCTCGGGACTATCTTAACCAATGCTCCGATAGTCGCGGCGGAACCGGTCACTAAAAGCGCTTGCGGTTCCTGTCGGGCCTGTGTCGGTGCCTGCCCGGCAATGGCCATTGAAGGCCGGCTATGGGAACCCGGCATGCCGCGCAATCAGCTTTATGATGCCTACGCCTGCAGCCAGTATATGAAAGAAGTCTATCATCATATCGGCCGGGGTGTTGTCTGCGGCTTATGTGTTGTCGCCTGTCCGATTAAAAAATAAGCAACTTTTGATCAAATGATTTATAAATTTTCTGCAAAAGATTGCTTTAATTGGGAAAAATGCTTAAATAGGTTTTTTTTTCTTGAAAAATATTATATAATAGATAAGGAGAACTGCCGGCTGGTTTTGCTAGGCAGTTTTTAAATTGTAAAGAAACAGAGAGAAGTGTTGAAAAAATTTATAATAAACGGCGTTGAGAATGATAGCATTCTCAATGAAATGGAAGTCGAAGCGGGGGATATCCTGCTGTCGATCAATGGCATGCCGGTAACGGATATATTGGATTATCGCTATCTGATTGCCGACGATGCCCTAGAGGTCGAAATTGAAAAACCGGATGGCGAAATCTGGGTACTGGATATTGAAAAAGAATATGAAGAAGATTTGGGGGTAATCTTTCCGGAAGCGATGATTGGCACAAAGACCTGCAAGAATAATTGTATCTTTTGTTTTATCGATCAGCTGCCAGCTGGCATGCGCGACAGCCTGTATGTCAAAGATGACGACGAACGATTATCGTTTTTAACCGGCAATTATATTACCATGACAAATCTCACCACCGATGAACTGAATCGAATTATTCGCTACCGCATTATGCCGATGAATTTATCGATTCACACCACCAATCCCAGTTTAAGGATCAAGATGCTTAAAAACCGTTTTGCCGGGGATGTGATGGCATATCTTAAGACCTTTTATGATAATGGTATTCAAATGAACGGTCAAATTGTGCTGGTTCCTGATTGTAACGATGGCAACGAACTGGTCAAGACACTTACTGATTTAAAAGCGTTTTATCCCGTTCTGCAGTCCGTTTCGGTGGTCCCGGTGGGTCTTTCCAACCATCGCAAGGGTTTGGAAAAGCTTCGTCAATTTAATCAGGATGATGCCCTGAAAACCCTGGAAATTATTAATGCCGTCCATAATGAAATGGAAGCCGCGTATGGCGATGGATTTGTCTATCCCAGCGACGAGTTTTTTTTACTGGCTAAGCTTCCCATTCCTGAAAGTGCTTATTACAACGACTTTCCCCAAATTGAAAATGGGGTGGGGATGATGGCTGATTTTACGGCCTCGGTTCAGGAAGCCTTATCGGTGATCAAAACTGAGAATGCTGATTTACCAACAACCGCCACCAAAAGAATCGGGATCCTGACCGGTACAGCAGCATATGATTATCTCAACAACCTTATTGCTGAAATTAAACAGGAATATCCATTGCTGGTTCTGACCGTTTTTCCAATTACTAACCATTTTTTTGGCGAAGCCATTACCGTATCCGGGCTGCTCACCGGTGCTGACATCCTTGCCCAAATCAAACCCCTGCAGGAGCTAAATCCCTGCGATTTGCTGCTGCTGCCTGAAAATGCCCTACGCAGCGGTACCGACACCTTATTGGACGACTGGACCCTGGAAACATTAGGCGAAGCCCTTAATGTGATAATTCAAGGCGTTCCGATTCAGGGTGAAGAACTGTTACAAACGTTATTAGACAATTAAAAATATGATTAAAAAATAAAATTATGAATAATGATTATAAATGAAGTGAGGAAATAAAATGCCAAAACCTATCGTAGCAGTAGTTGGCCGCCCGAATGTGGGAAAGTCAACGCTGTTTAATAAATTAGTTGGAGAACGTATAGCCATCGTCGAAGATACTCCCGGTGTAACCCGGGATCGGATCATTGCCGACGCCGAATGGCAAAACCACCATTTTACCCTGATCGACACCGGCGGGATCGAACCCCATACCAAGGATGACATTCTTTTGCAAATGCGGATTCAGGCTGAAATCGCCATCGATATGGCCGATCTGATTGTCCTGATGGTCGACGGTCGTGAAGGAATGACCGCATCGGATCTGGAAGTTGCCAATATGATCCGAAAACATGAAAAAGATGTGTTATTGGCCGTCAATAAGGTTGACAGCCAGGGTCTGGAAAATAACGCCTTTGAATTCTATAACCTGGGAATCGGGGAACCAATAGCTATCTCAGCCGAGCAGGGATTGGGTTTAGGTGATTTTCTCGATGAAATCATCAACCATGTTAAGCGTTATTACGACGAAGAAGAAACCGAAGATGACCGACTACGGGTTGCCGTTATCGGCAAACCAAATGTCGGTAAGTCGACCCTGATCAATAAGGTCCTGGGCGAAGAGCGACTGATCGTCAGCGATATCCCCGGGACAACCCGGGATGCCGTCGATACCGGCGTCAGATACGACGGGGAAGACTATGTCTTAATTGATACCGCCGGATTGCGACGCAAGAAAAAAATCTACGAAGATATAGAACGTTACAGCATCATCCGCGCCATTGCCGCCGTTGAACGAAGCCAGGTAGTGCTGGTTCTGATTGATGCATCCCAGGGCGTCACCGAACAGGATGCTAAAATTGCCGGGATCGCCCATAATCGCTCCAAGCCATCGATTATTATTGTCAATAAGTGGGACGCTGTGGAAAAAGATAATAAAACCATGAAGAAGATGGAAGGGGATATCCGCGACGCACTTTCATTTATGGATTACGCACCAATCATTTTTATCTCAGCCAAAACCGGTCAGCGATTGGGTAAAATATTTGAAACCATCGAATATGTCAAAGCTCAGAGCGCCAAACGGATCACCACCGGTAAGGTTAATGAAGCGCTGGCCGAATTTGTAATGATGAAACAGCCGCCATCAAAACATGGCCGTCGTCTGAAATTATATTATGCATCCCAGGTAGCCATTAATCCGCCAACATTTGTGGTATTTGTCAATGATATGACCCTGGTCCATTTTTCATATCAGCGTTATCTGGAAAACAAGCTCCGTGAAACCTTTGATTTCTTTGGAACACCGATTCGTTTCTTTATCCGGGAACGGTCGGAGTAAGATCTCAAGTTTAATTACCAGATTTTGTTTTAAAGAACGAAAATTTTGCCGCAGCGTGTGCAGAATTTTCGTTCTTTTTTGTGCATTGACATATAACCCGTACAAAATTCAATTATAAAAATCCCATAAAAAAGCCATTCGTTTTTTTTATTACCACTTATATGTCAAAATATTTTGACATATAAGTGGTAATTTTTGATTTTTTGACATATAACACGTAAAAAACGAAAATTTGACATATAACACGTAAAAAAAGTTAGAATCATTATTATGAACTTTAGTTTCTTTTATAAATGAAATATATATACATAGAAAGCAACTTACATGAAAAAGATCGATTTGATCGTAAATGTCAATTAAACATGATTGTATTGCTTATAAATCATTTCTGAATGTTTGTGAAAGTAAAGATTGATAAAATATGTAGCCAATACCATATTACCCTTCCCGAAACAATGTAACTTTGTCATAAATGTACTCATAGACTTTATACTCGGAGCTGAACATCTTATTTTAAATGAATATATGAACAATTATTCAAATATTGATTGACAATTAGTCCATGAAAGAGGTATAATCGATACATGAATAGCTGTTCATGTATAAATCTTTTAAATGTAAGGGGAATGACATGATTCGTATTGAGAATCCAATCGAACGTTGTGATTGTAATGTAATCCATGAGGATGTTGTAAAGCAAGTTAAGGATAAAATGCCAAAAGAAGAGCTCCTATATGATCTTGCTGAGTTATTCAAGGTTTTTGGAGATTCAACAAGAATCAAAATATTGTGGGCATTAGCTGAAAGTGAGATGTGTGTATGTGACATCGCATTTCTATTGAATATGACACAATCCGCCATTTCACATCAGCTAAAGGTTTTAAAACAAGCAAAACTTGTGAAAAATAGAAAAGAAGGAAAAGTAGTATTCTACTCATTGGATGATGACCACGTTAAGCAAATATTTAATCAAGGGATGGTACACATAAACGAAAAGTAGAAATATAGTTGATAATAAAAAAGGAGGAGATCAATAATGGAAGAATCAAAAATTGAACTTGTTTTAGATGGTTTGGATTGTGCTGTCTGTGCGGCAAAAATTAATGATAAAGCGAACAATATAGAGGGAGTTAAAGAGTCCACGCTTAATTTCGTCTCTAAAATTATGACTATTGAACTGGATAATGCTGATATGAAAGAATCTGTTATTAAACATGTAACGGAAATTGTATATAAGATTGAACCTGATGTCACTGTGTCTGAAAAGTTGCATGATAAATACATTAAAAAGACACTTGTATTAGAAGGACTTGATTGCGCTAATTGTGCTTTGAAAATTGAAGGAAAAATCAAGGAACTAGATAGCATAAAAAACGCCAATGTTGATTTTACAACGGGTAAACTTAATATTGAAACAAGAAATAGAGATCTCGAAACAGCAATAAAAGATATTAAACTTATTGTAAAAAAAATAGAGCCTGATGTAATGGTAAACGAAGAAGCTAAAAAAGCTACCGAGGAACATGTGGAAATTGGTGATGAAAATAGGAAAGAGCTTGTCAAATTAGCAATCGGTGGGGTGTTGTTTGCCATTGCTTTAATATTTACATTCCAAACACCAGTGGAATTTATTTTGTATTTTGTTGCGTATTTGATAGTTGGCGGAGAAGTTGTGTTGCGAGCTGCTAAAGATATAAAAAACGGACAGCTTTTTGATGAAAGTTTTCTGATGTCAATCGCAACGATAGGAGCATTTGCTATCGGTCAATATCCAGAAGGTGTTGCAGTAATGCTGTTCTATCAAGTGGGCGAATTCTTCCAGGATTTGGCGGTAAACAGGTCCAGACGATCGATTGCCGAACTTATGGATATTAGACCTGATTACGCAAATTTAAAGGATGGGGATGATATCAAAATTGTTTCTCCAGAGGATGTGCTTATCGGAGAATATATTATTGTGAAACCAGGTGAAAAAGTACCACTTGATGGAGTTGTTGTTGAAGGGAAATCCATGATGGACACTTCAGCACTTACGGGGGAGTCCGTTCCTCGTGAAGTAGAAGTTGGTAATGAAGTCTACGGAGGGTTCATCAATAAAAACGGGTTATTAACGATTGAAGTTAAAAAAGAATTTGGCGATTCCACGGTATCAAGAATTTTGGAACTGGTTGAAAACGCCAGCAGTCGAAAAGCGCCTACGGAACAGTTTATTACAAAGTTTGCGCGAGTATACACCCCAATAGTAGTAGTAGCAGCTTTAGCGCTTGCGATTATTCCGCCTTTAGTTATCCAAGGTGCAACTTTTTCTGACTGGATTTACAGGTCATTGGTTTTTTTGGTAATTTCTTGTCCTTGTGCATTGGTTATTTCAATCCCGCTGGGCTTTTTTGGTGGAATTGGAGGCGCTTCAAAAAATGGTATCTTGATAAAAGGTGGAAATTATCTAGAGGCTTTGAATAATGTTGATACTGTAATATTTGATAAAACTGGAACCTTGACAAAAGGTGTGTTTAAAGTAACAGAAATTAAAGCGGTCCAAGGCATAACCAATGATGAGCTTTTAATGTATGCTGCATATGCTGAAAATTATTCCAACCATCCCATTGCTCAATCAATTATGAAAGCTTATGGCAAAGAAATTGACAAAGGCGTAATTGAAGCGCATGAAGAACTACCCGGCCTGGGATTAAAGGTTAATATTAAAGGGAAGGAAATTTTTGCAGGTAATGCAAAGCTGATGGCCGATAAAGAAATAGCCATACTGGAAAATGATGAACCTGGAACAATTGTATATATAGCGATAGATCGGAGTTATGCAGGTTCGATTGTCATCTCAGATGAAATCAAAAAGGATTCTAAAAAACTTGTTGGTGACTTAAAAGCACTCGGTATAAAAAAGACTGTTATGCTGACAGGCGATAATAAGATCATCGGTGATAAAGTTGGTAAGCAACTAGGATTGGACTTAGTTTATTCGGATCTACTTCCCGATCAAAAGGTAGAAAAACTGGAGCTGCTTTATAACCAAAAAAGCACTAAAGGATGCGTTGTTTTTGTTGGAGATGGTATAAATGATGCCCCAGTCTTAGCAAGAGCTGATGTTGGCGTTGCAATGGGGGGGTTAGGATCTGATGCCGCTATTGAAGCTGCGGATGTTGTGCTAATGACTGATGAACCGAGTAAACTGATCAGTGCAATAAATATTTCAAAGAAAACGAGACGTATAGTATTACAGAATATTACTTTGGCGTTTGTTGTAAAAGTAATTGTCCTAATATTAGGTGCCGGTGGACTTGCTACAATGTGGGAAGCAGTATTTGCTGATGTAGGAGTTGCATTGTTAGCAGTCTTAAATGCTATGAGAGTCATGAATACGAAAAATTTGTAAAAATAGATTAAAGGATCATTAATTTAGTGTTGCTATTTTAGTTTCAAATGAAGCTTAAACATTAAACACTACTATACTTTTAACAAATTAAATTGAGCCTAATGACGGATTGAAATAAAAAATTCAATCCGTCATTTTTGGTATTTAAACCTTAAAGTATCTTTGAATAAATTTCTGTGATTATTCTAAAGAAAATTGGATAAGTAAACGATAACAATATTTGCTTTTGAGTTTTGAGATTAATAAATATTGCGGAGGAAGCCCATGTTAAGTGAAAAGCCAATCGAAATGCCACGCTCACAGAGCTATGGATCGAATTACTTTATTTGTCATAGTCTAAAACTAAATCGAAGGGCATGTTTTTACAGTAATCTGGAATATGCGAACTTTTTATCTGTTGAATTGAACCCGCAAATTATTAAATACGTCGAACAACCACTTCAAATAACTGGAAAAAATGATGATGGCAAAATGTGCAAAACAGTGTTTGATATGGAAGTTCTTTATGAAGACAATATTAATGAATTATGGGAAATTAAGTATTCTTCTGATTTAACTGGAGACAATAAATCCGCAGTCAGAGCAAAGTCTCAAATTGCTATCCAAAAAAATTGGTGTTTGAAAAATAATATTCTATATCGTGTGCGTACTGAAAATGATATTTTTCAAGGTCTGGAACATCTCAATAATATGAGATTTATGTATCACTGCATTTGTAGAACTGATGAAAGGTTACTCGGAAATTGTATAAAACGAATAAAACGATTTATAGAACAAGTAGGGGATACTACAATTGGACATATCTATGAATCTGATCCAGAGCCAACAATGGTATTTCCAAGCCTGGTCTATTTGCTGATACGTGATCAGATCAAAGCGGATGTGTTTAATCAGGAATTGAACTTTTATACAGAGGTGTGTTATGGCAAACGTTTTTTGGAATAATAAGATCGCAAAATTTTATGAAGAAAGTAAAACATGGCGAACTGTAAGTACCTATAATATGTCAGACTCTGATAAACAAATCTATGAATCAAGGAAAAAAGCAGTTGATTTGTATTTAAATGGTGAGTCAATGAAAAACATAGAAAAAATGACCGGCATAAACCATTCTCATATTAAAGAGTTTGTCGATCGATGTGCAAGCCTTGATACGAGTGGCCAACCTGTAGGTTATATTGGATTAATAAAAGGGCACCGATTGAAATCGAGAAAGGGTCCATTTATTAAATTAATGGAGGATCACCCCGATATTCGAGATCAATTACTATTAGATTATTTTAATGAAAAAAAATCAAAATGGGACAAATTATCATCTTTTAAAACAATCCATGAATCTTTAATAAAAAATCTGATAGCAAACGGCTTTAAAGAGACCGACTATCCATTTGAAACTAAATCCCAAGGATATCGATCAATGGTCAGATTTTTGCATAATATTGGTGACGAAAATCCTTATGCTTCATTGAATCGTTACGGAAAAAATGCGGAGCAATTATTTCGCAACACAAGATGCATACAGCCGGATCAATCCAGTCCTAAACGACCTTTTGCAAAAGTTGAGTTAGATGGGCATAAAATCGATGCATTATTTACAGTTGCTGTTGAAAATGAATATGGAGATACTGTCTATGTTTTAGCAAACCGTATTTGGATTTTAGCAATTATTGACGTAGCGACTCGCGTTATACTTGGGTACACTATTTCTGTTAGTCAAAACTATAATCGATTTGATGTATTGGAATGTATTCAAAATGCAATAATTCCACATAAAGCATTGAATTTTAGTCAATTCAATTTAATAAAAAGTATTGAAGGATACCATTCAGTAGCAGTCCCTTTTACGCAATGGGCGCTCTTTGATGAGATTTGTATGGATAATGCACTCTCTCATCTTTCACGTGACGTTACGGATAATCTAGAAAAATTAGGTATCAGTATAAATTTTGGCCCTGTTGCAACACCTCATAGACGCCCACTCATTGAACGATTTTTTAGAACTTTAGAAGAGAAAGGTTTTCATCGAATGCCATCTACAACGGGGAGCAACATTAATGATATTCGTCGAATCGGAGCAGAAAAAGATGCTGTTACATATCGGATTACCCTCAAAGAGATCTCCGAAATTGCTGAAATAATTATTTCAGAATACAATTTGCAACCTCATCAAGGATTAGGAGGCTTTTCGCCTCTATCAGTTATGAGAGACCGAATTGATCGAGGTTTGATTCCATCATATGTTTCAGATGATAGCAGAAAGGATTTTTCGCTAATGAAATGTTATCAAATCAGAAAAGTTCAAGGCAATAAAAAAAAGGGAATCCGGCCATATATCAATTTTGCTGGATACAAATATACAAGTTCTGTTTTGTCTTCAAGCTATACACCAGTCGGTAAGAATATTGTAATCGAGTTTGATCCGCTTGATATTAGAGAGATGGAAGCATATTTAGAAAATGGCGCTCATATTGGACATTTAGTGATCAAAGGTAAACAGATTGGAACTGCGATTTCCTTAAAAACAAATAAATTAATTCGAGATTTTGCGAATAATAATGACATGAATAACAGTCACGTCGAAGATATAATAACAAATTTTGCAAATAATCTGGAAGAAAAAGCCCTATTCAGTAAAACGGCGGCAACTCACTTGGCATCTGTTCGAAATGAGGCTGAAAAAAGAAGTCCAG
The DNA here is from genome assembly GCF_000472665.1 of Acetobacterium malicum subsp. dehalogenans DSM 11527. GTDB lineage: Bacteria > Bacillota > Clostridia > Eubacteriales > Eubacteriaceae > Acetobacterium > Acetobacterium malicum. The sequence goes on from NZ_AXAC01000003.1 coordinate 90,566, forward strand.
GATCAAATATTCTACCTCAAAATAAAAAATGTTCCAATACTACAGACGAAATCACTCGTGAAGATGACAAAAATTTGTTAAGCGATGAGGAATTAATGGCGAAATGGTCAGACCCATCCAAGCGCACATGGTAATGAAGTGAAAGGGCTAAAATAAAATGAATGCAGATCAATTTGATCAAGTAAAATCAAAAGTAAAAAATAAACATCCCATTCACACTGGTAATTACAAAATAAAAACATCGATTGTCGAAGAAGCAATCAAAAAAATAGACGAAGCGATCAAATTTAGAATACAAGGGATGATTATTTATGGACCATCAGGTTATGGAAAATCGACAGCAATCAATATAATAAAAAATGAAATATACGAAAAGTATGACCGCGAAATTTTAACGTTTGTGAGCTCCATGCCTGATCCACTAAAGAACACCAATGTTTTTTACACGCGATTATTGAAAGCCACAAATCATGATTTATTTAACAAAGGTTCAGCACAAGATAAATCGGATCGATTGTGTTCTCAGCTAATAAATTTAGCCCTTGAAGAAAACGGAAATCGAAAAATCCTTTTTTTCATAGATGAAGCAGATGCGTTAGATAAGAATGAATACCAATGCCTTAAAGATATTAATAACCAGTTAAAAGCTCAAAGTATAGAAATGACGACAATTTTAGTTGGTACTGAAGATTTAATCTCGCAGCGGAACTTGTTCTCAGGAATGAAGGAAGTCCAGATTGTGCGACGTTTCATGCAAAAAACGCACATATTCAATGGTATTCGGACAAAGAAAGAACTTCAAGATGTCCTCGGTGCATACGATTTCGGTATGCGATTTCCCTTAGATTCAGACTTGACATACACGAACTATTTTTTTCCAACGGCATTCAGTGAGAGTAAATTTTTGATCCATGAAACTGAAAATTTATATAATTGTATTTGTAATATTTATGGAAAAACTATTTTCAGTAAACATGGATTGTCAATGAGTCATTTATGTAACATGATTGAATTTCTTTTTATAGAACATGGAATTGAAGGGGCAGGGGATGGATGGATTACCGAAGATATGTGGATCGAGACTGTCAAATTTGCAGACTGTGGCCACGAGCAAGACCTTTTAAATGCATGTATCAATGGAAAGCGAAAGTGAGTATAAAACTAGGATAAGCTGGTATGCTAACAAAATTTAAGCGAAATCAATATGAAAGTTTTTATGATTATTTAGTTAAATCATGTTACGTGAATTCTTGTTCTTCAAATATATTGATTAAACCAATATTGGTAAACAATAATGATACAAATAAATTTTTGCCAGAACTTTTATTTCAATATAGGGGTAAAATAAACGTTGAAGGTTTAAATTCCATAATTGAAGAACCAGTTCTTCTGCAAATAAAAGAAGATGTGAAGAGACTATTAGGTCCATTTTCAATATTTCTTTCCCATAATCTCATTTTTCTATTCGATCATTATTTTAAATATTGTCCAAAGTGCCTGGAAGAAGGAAATCATTATTTATTTCATCAATTTTCTTTTTTAGATCAATGTCTTATACATAATATGCTTTTGGTTGAACATTGCCCTGTTTGTAACCATCGCAGATTTTCGGAATTTTGCTTCAATAAAAAAAGTTATTATATTTGTCCCCATTGTGAAATTGACTTATTCCGACATTTCATGATACACTCACCAATGGAGCTTGTTGCAAGAAGTTATCATAATAAATCAATACCGTTGAATCTTCCATCTATTTCGGATAGAAGTTGTACTATAATTGAGATTAATCCCTGGCAATTAAAAATTAAAAATAAACTTCCGGATTTTGGCGCTAAATTTATAAAAGATTATCTTATCAACGGCGAAAAGAGTAGTCTAGCGACAATTAGTGTGCGAAAAGTAACGAAATTAACTAAATATGAAATTAGTAATCTGAACAATTATTACTCAAATTGCGATTGTGATTGGATTAATTTAGTAAAAGACTATTCAAAAAATGATTTGTCAATTCTTTCATCACTTGAAGATATCATAAATAAAGTCGACAGCCGGATCAAGAAAACTTTCCGAGTTGGTTATCATTGCGAAAATATGAATCGAACAAATATTGATTACAAAACGAAATTAAATAATATTTTTGTAAAATGTCTCTATGGTAATAAAAAAATAAAAAAAGAACAATATGCATATTATCTATGGTTATATTCTTGTATATTGAGAAATAGGGCAGGAGAGTGTAATACTTCTTTCTTGTTGTCCTTATATGAATACCTCATTCAACTCTTTTATGATTTCTTTAATGATCCCAAAAGCACAACAATTTCGGCCGATGTTTTCCAGCTTGCTTGTAAAATTATCGAGTTTTATTTATTTGAATACTTTTGTAGACTATTAGGTTTTATTGAGAATAATATTAGAAATGGTGACTTTATAAAAATAATTACAGAAGATCTTTTAGATTCTGGTATTTCAGTTGGCCCAGCCTATAAAGGCATTATTATCGAGAATGATCTCTTTTATAATGTCTATTTTTTCGAAGAAGAAGAGTCTCAGGTGAATGAAGATTATCGAAACAATATAGATAATATGGAAACAATGGTTGGGGGATATAGTCTGATTGTACGCTACAATGTTTCCATTGGATAATTATAAGGCTTAATACATTTTCACTGAAAGTTGGCATTACATATAGAACTTATTTTTTTCATGAAAACCTTCCATTTTTTACGGGTTATATGTCAAATTTTACCTATTTTTAAAATAAAATAGGTATCATACGAACCTGTCATTTTATTTTTCATTTTCTTCACCGGAGATAATAAAATTTCATATTTCTGATTATTGTTCATAGAATTCAATTAAATTCGTTATTTATGTCCGATCAATTATACATAAGCGCAAACAAATGAATTATTTTTTACCATTTATATGTCAAACTATGTCCGAAGTATATGTCAATGCACATTTTTAAATCTGTATTTCTGAGTAGATTCGATCGAGAGCCTGAAATCTTTTGTCGCGAAATGTAAGTTTCGTGACAAAAGTGTCAAAATATGATAAGCTATCAACAAATCATCCGTCGCCGCCAGATTAATTTAATGATCTGTACTGAGCGGCTTTTCTGGAGCTCATGTTCTCCAACTGACTGCCAAATAAATTTTAGGAGACCTGTCATGACATCCCCAACAAATCTAACAGATAAAATAATTCCGAACAACAGCTTGATTGATGAATTTCTGAACTATGTTTTGACCATTAAAGGTTACTCTGATAAATCAGCTCAGGCCTACCGTTATGATCTGATTATCTTTTTCAGATTTATTAAGCGCTATTTTGCGATGGTTCCGCAAGCCCTTGACTTTGATGAAATTCCCATCGATGATGTCACAATTGATGATTTGAAAGCTGTCAATCTCGGGATTCTCTACGCCTTTCTTTCTTATTCAAGCAAAGAGCGCCATAATGCTGATGCCGCCCGTAGCCGGAAGGTTTCGTCACTCCGCTCTTTCTTTAATTACCTTTGTAATAAGCAGAAGTACTTTCTTCCTAATCCGGTGACTGAATTGGAAATGCCCAAGCTACCGGCCCGTCATGCCCGTTATCTGGAATGGGATGAAGCCGTTGATCTACTAAAAGGAATTACTGGCCGTCATAAAGAACGGGACTTTGCTATTGTAACGCTGTTTTTAAATTGTGGAATGCGACTTTCCGAACTGACCCAAATTAAAATATCTGATATAAAGAATGATTCCCTGCGGATTATTGGCAAAGGAAATAAGGAACGAACCGTCTTTTTAAACCATGCCTGTCTCAAAGCGGTTAACCGATATCTGGCTGTTCGTCAGGAATCAGACTCCCCCTACTTATTTCTCAGCCAGCAGAATACGCCCATCAGCAACCGGGCGGTTCAACATCTGGTCAAGAAACACCTGGCCAGCTGTGGACTGAATACCGACGAAATCAGTGTCCATAAACTCAGACATACAGCGGCAACTCTGATGTTTCGCTATGGCAATGCTGATCTACGGTCGGTTCAGGAAATTTTAGGTCATCAGAATGTTTCGACAACCCAGATCTATACCCATATCAATGAAGAAACGCTGCGGGACACCTTAAATCAAAACCCGTTATCGCAATTTGAAAGCGATGATGACTGAGAATTTGTTTAAATGAGAACTTACGTTTGTTTTTATTTTTCGGATATGGTATAATAAACTATAAATTTTTGGAGGAATGCTAATGTATGAGGATTTAAACAGCAAACAGTTTGCAATATTAAAATTTATTGAAACTCAAATGCGTGATAAACGTTATCCCCCTTCGGTACGGGAAATATGTGCCGCTGTTAACTTAAAATCGACTTCCACTGCTCATACCTACCTTAAAAAGCTGGAAGAACTTGGTTATATTAAACGAGACTCAACAAAAACCCGGGCTATCGAAGTCCTTCGCCATGATCCTAACGAAACAATTTCTAATTACTTTGACGAAAAAACGATTGTTTCACTGCCAATTTTAGGTTGTGTTACGGCGGGCTCTCCGATTCTGGCAATCGAAAATATTACTGATATTTTCCCGCTGCCGCTGGATTTTACCGGAACTGATGCCGCGTTTATTCTTGAAGTTAAGGGCACCAGTATGATTGATGCCGGCATCCTTGATGGGGATAAAATTGTCGTCAGAAAACAGGAAACCGCGAGAAATAATGAAATTGTTGTGGCCCTCATGCTTGAAGATAACGAAGCCACCGTAAAGCGGATTTTTTATGAAGACACCAATAAAATTCGCCTTCAGCCGGATAATAAAACGATGGATCCAATTATCTGCAATGAAGAAGATGTCAAAATTCTTGGTAAGGTTACCGGATTAATCCGTAAATTCTAAACACAAAAAAAGATGTTTGCACATCTTTTTTTGTGTTTGTTTTTTTATCAGTTTTTTAATCCAGTTTCATTTTGTCTTCAATACTTTTGAAGACGTCTTTTTCAATATGATTTTTGTTAGCTTTTACTAATTCAATCTGACTTTCAAAAAGTTGATTTTGTAAATCCAGAATTGTTTTGCGGCTGGTTTCGCTTTCGATCTTACTTTGGCGCAAATGTTCACGATACTGAGCCAGTAAATCATTTTTTTCATCCAATTCTTTTTGCAGTATTTCGGTTTCTTCAACCAGGGTTTCATATTTTGCTTTTTCTTCAGCTAAAATGTCGTTTGTTTTCTTAAGTTCTTCTTTGACGAGTTTAATCTCGCCGCTTTCCTTAACTTTGAACTCTTCACTGGTACGAACTTCTTCTTCAGCAATAAATAACCGCTCGGTAATATTCATACAGCCGAGGATCGCGATCCGAATGTGGTTGGTAAAAGGATTAGCAGCCTTGACGCGTTCCAATTCGGCATTGACGTAATCAGAAACATGTTTGATATGCTCTTCGTTTCCCTTTGCCTTTAAATTAAATTCGGTATCTAATATGCGTAATTCCATTATTGTTTGTTCAGGCATTTTTTCCTCCTGTGAAATAAATTTAATTCTCTGAAAGTAATAATCATATTCTACTCTGTTATCTTCTATTATATGTAATAAACAAAAAAATTACAAATGATTTGTCAATTAATAATTTTCGATGACTTGTGTCAGCTCGGTATTCTGGATAATCTGAAAGTTAATCCCCTTCTGGTTAAGGTGATTAAAACCATCCCGTGATTCTTCATAAATGATCGGGATGGAATAAACCGGCTTATTATATTTGTTGGCGTAATCCAGGGTATGGATGGTTCCGCTGCCCGGTGCAAAATTGGATACGATGACAAACTGACTCGTGCTACTTTGCAGCCGATCGCGTTCGATGAATTTATAGGGCTGAACCATTTGATGATGATTGTACTCTGAAATCAGGCAACCACCCTGGTCGCAAATTTTTCCCGCTAAATCGCGATTTGTGTCCGGATAGATCTGTGTCAAACCCGAAGGTAAAAACGCTACCGTCTTTCCACCACCAGCCAGACAGCCTGAATGTCCATAAGAATCGGTGCCAACTGCCAGGCCGCTGATCACCACAAAATTGTTTTCGGCCAGCATTTTACCAGCCTGAAAGGCGAAGTCGGAACCCAGCCGGGATGGTGTCCGACTGCCGACAACCGCGGCCCGTTTGGGGTGATTTAAAATTTCAAGATCGCCCTTATAGTAAATCAAGACCGGATAATCATTAAAATACAGGCTAACCGGAAAACCATCATCTAAAAATGATGTGCGATCAATGCCCAGCTCATTGCATTCATGGATTAGCCGTTTGGCGTAATCCATGGATGCCTCAATTTCGGTTTGACTGATTTGATTAGGGATAATATGAAGGGCTTGGCCGATTTCCACCATCTCTCTGAACGAGAGATCCTGGGGTGCGGTAAGTATTTCCAGTAGCAGTCTAACTTTCTGGCGTCCGACCCCTTTTAATTGCATGAGTCCAATAATCAGCGTATGGATGTTATTCATACCCGTTCGTTTAACAACTACTCGCGCAGCTGGGCGTCAAATGATCGCTTTAATTCACCGAGGATTTGCTCGATCACCGGGTTGATGTCATTGTCATTAAGGGTCCGGCCATGATGTCTGAAGTTTAAGGCATAAGCCAGACTCTTGTAACCATCGGGAATTTGCGCCCCGGTATAGACATCAAATAAATCGATGCTTTCAAGAATATCACCACTGTTTTTGCGGATAATGGTTTCAACCGCCGCCGCCGGAATATCGGCCTTTAATAAAATTGCCAGATCGCGATTTGACGCCGGGAATTTGGGCAGATCGGTAAATTTATTATCCAGTGATGAGCAGTCAAATAGCGCCTTAAACGACAATTGACAGATATAACAACGCTTGGGCAGTTCATAATTCTTTACAACAACTGGATGAATCTCCCCAATCTCGCCTAATATTATCCCATCGACAAAAATTTCAGCTTTGCGGCCGGGATGCAGGAAGTCTGAGCCACCGGCAATAAAATCGGGATATTTAATGCCGGACTGCTCCAGTAACAGCTCGACAACCCCTTTTAATTCAAAATAATCCTCACCGCCATAGCTACTGATAGCCAGTTTCTGTTCCTCGATCGGTAATTCCCCTGACTTCGTATTCTTGCGATATGTATTGGACAGTTCAAAAAAACGACCAAACGGATTTTTGCGATTATAGTTGAGTGAAATCACTTCCAATTGATGTCCGATTAGCGTATGGCGCATAATACTGTTTTCTTCGCCCAATGGGTTAATCAGTGGGACGAGGTTTTCGTCAAGCTGTGAATTAAGCCCGTGAAGACGTTTTTCGCTAGTGAAAGAGGATGTCAGGGTTTCATAATAGCCCTGACCGACCAGGATGTTCTTAAGGGCGTCTTCAAATTTCTGCACCGGGGTTTTACCGCCAACCATGGTTTCGCCGCCCATGATGGTGCCAGGAATCATATCGTAACCAAAAATCCGGACCACTTCTTCGGCCAGATCTTCTTTAAGGTCAATATCCAACCGATAACTGGGGACTTCCACTTCCAGCACATAATCAGAGCTTTTTTCGACGTTGAAAAACAACCGGGTCAGCATTTTGGCAATCTCATCAATTGTGAGCGAAATACCAACAAAGGTATTGAACCAATTAATGTCCAGGTTGACTTTTTTTAAGGATGCGACGCTGGGATAAACATCGATCAGCCCTTCAATGACTTCGCAAGCACCGATTTCCAGCAACAGCTGGGTGGCCCGCAGCGCTGCCATACCAGCCAGTTCGGGATCGACGCCCTTTTCAAAACGAGATGATGCCTCGGTTCTCAGGCCCAGCTTTTTAGCGGTTAGCCGAACACTGCCTTTGTTAAAATTGGCCGATTCCAGCACAATCAGACTGGTTTTTTCGGTTATCTCGGAATTTTCGCCGCCCATGACGCCGGCAATCGCTACTGGTACCTTACCGTTGGTGATCATCAGCATCGTTTCATCGATGTCCCGTTCTTTGTCATCAAGGGTTACAATCTTCTTATTGGTGGTGGTTTTAACCACAATTTCCTGGGACTGGAGGCTGTCATAATCAAAGGCATGCAGCGGCTGGCCCAGTTCCAGCATCACGTAATTGGTGACATCGACAATATTATTAATCGGACGCACGCCACTGTTTTGCAGTTTGATCTGCATCCACAATGGCGATGCTTCAATTTTCTTAACTTTCAGCATCTTGGCGACATAACGAGGACAAGCGGGATCTTCGATTCTGACACTCAAATAATCGGCAATCTGATTGGTACTTTCAACGGTATCATAGGTGGTTACACCGGCCATCGGGAGATCCAGAGTTGCTGACGCTTCCCGGGCGATGCCAATGATCGATTGGCAGTCCGACCGGTTAGCCGTCAATTCCACATCGATGATCACATCATTCAGCCACAGCAGTTCCCGGGCATCCATTCCCAGCGGGGTATTTTCTGGGAGAATCAGAATTCCTTCCATGATTTCTTTGGAAAACAAATCGGTATTCATACCCAGTTCTTCAATCGAGCAGAACATCCCGTGGGAAAGCAGTCCTCTAAAATCATTGGTGCCGATTTTGGTACCATTGGCAAGCACGGCCCCATCAACAGCAACGGAAACAATAGCGCCTTCAAAGACGTTCTTGGCGGCAGTGACAATCACCCGTTCGTCTGCTCCCATATCCACCGTACAAACAGTTAGCTTATCGGCATTGGGATGGGGTTCAATTTTGGTAATTTTTCCAGTCAAGATATTGGCAACATTTTCAGAAACAACAGTCAGTGTTTCGACCTTTGTGCCTGACATGGTCAGGGCCTCGCCAAAATCATAAGGGGACATTTTTATATCAACAAATTCTTTTAACCAATTCAGTGAAACGAGCATATTATGGTTCCTCCTATTTAAATTGCGCTAAAAAACGCAGATCATTTTCAAATAATAAACGCAGATCGTTTATTCCGTACTTGATCATCGTGATCCGGTCAAGGCCCATGCCAAAGGCAAAGCCACTGTATTCATCCGGGTCGATGCCACAAAACCGCAGGACATTCGGGTGAACCATACCGCAGCCCAGAATCTCGATCCAACCGGTGTTGCTGCAAACCTTGCAGCCGACGCCGCCACATTTGAAACAGGTGACATCCATTTCCGCGCTGGGTTCGGTAAAATAAAACTGGTGCGGGCGGAATTTTGTTTTGGTCTGTTCGCCAAACAGCTTTTTGGCAAATAAATCCAGAGTTCCTTTAAGATCACTCATGGTAATGCCCTTGTCGATGACCAGGCCTTCCATTTGATGGAAAACCGGCGAATGGGTGGCATCTATTTCGTCGCAGCGATAAACCCGGCCTGGTGAAATAATCCGCAATGGCGGCTTTTGTTCCTGCATAACCCGTACCTGCACTGGCGAGGTCTGAGTTCTCAGAACAATATCGTCTTCATAATAGAAGGTATCCTGCAAGTCTCTGGCGGAATGATCCTGAGGAACGTTCAGGTAGTCAAAATTATATTTAGCCCATTCAATTTCCGGACCTTCGGCAATCGAAAAGCCCATGCCCAGAAAGATTTCTTTCAATTCGTTGACGGTGGTGGTCAGCGGATGGAGATTTCCGGCCTGGTGCTTTTTCCCCGGTAAGGACACATCGATACTCTCTTCTTTGATCTGGGCTTCGATTTCTTTTTGCTCAAGGGCGTGTTTCTGAGCTGAAATATTATTTTCAATTTCTTCCCGGATTTCATTGGCCAATTTTCCAATGATCGGTCGTTCTTCGTTGGAGAGCTTGCCCATGCCCTTCAGGGCAATGGTCAGCTCCCCTTTTTTCCCCAGGTACTTTATTCGCACATTATCCAGTGTTTTTAATTCTTCAACGGCATTAAGATCAGCCAAGCAGCGATCTCTTAATTGTTTGAGTTCTAACTCCATTTCTTTCTCCTTTATTAATTATCTTATTAAATGCTTTTTTGAATTCTTTGCATATTTAATCATTAAAATAAAAAAATCGTCCTTCTGAAAAAGGACGAAATAATTCCGCGGTACCACCTTAAATTAATACTGATTGTATTCACTCAAAATTTTAACGCAATTAACGTTAGAGGCTAAAGGCCATCGCAATCGGATGACGTTCACGTCTAAAACTCCAGAGGGAACTTCAATAAAATTAAACACAAAATCTCTCAGCCTGGGATTTTTTCTCTGTAAAATTTAAAATTTATTTACTCGCTCTATCATTGTTGATAAGCTATTCAATTTTTCTTTTGATTTTTCTCGATAAAGCATTTATTGAAAATCTCTGACCAGGTCATACATAATAATTCCTGCTGCGGTTGCCACATTAAGCGACTCGGCCTGACCCAAAATGGGGATTTTAAGTAACAGGTCACAGCATTCACTCATTTCATGTGTCATTCCCCTGGACTCGTTACCCATCACAATGGCTAATGATCTGTTAAGGGGTTCGCGCTCCCATAAGGAACTGCCCATTAAGGAGGTGCCAATGATGGTAATCGACTGGTCTTTTAATTGCTGCACATAATCGAGCAAGGACTCGACTTGATAAATCGGCAGGTGAAAAACTGAACCCATCGACCCGCGCAGTACTTTTTCGTTATAAACATCGGCCGTTTTGGTGGATGTCACCACACAGTCAAAGCCAGCTGCATCAGCCGTTCGGATGATGGTGCCAACATTGTAGGGATCCTGAACGTCCTCCAGTAAAACATAACGTTTGAATGTTGCCGGGGGGAAGTTGATTTTAGGCAACACACAAATAATTCCTTCAGATTTTTGCAACGTTGAAACTGATGAAAATACAGAAGGGCCAACAATGGCGATGGTCACATCCTTTTCAGCTAGCGACAGCAAATAATCACTGTTCGATCCCGCATTGATATCCAGCCATTCTTTAGTAATAAAGACTTGTTTAATTGGCAACTGCGCTTTGACAGCCTCGAGAAATAACTTGGTTCCTTCGATTGCGAAGGAACCCTCCGCATCTCTAAATGATTTACTGGTAAGTTTGCGGAGATATTTGAGCTGTTCATTATTTTTTGAAGTAATTTCCTGAAACATCGTTAATGGTCTTTTCGGGAGAGTTTATTAATCTCATTAATCGATCGGTTTTCGCCCATAACAATCAACTTATCGCCAGAACGAACGATATCACTTGCAACCGGGGAAGCATTTAGAACATCTAGGGTCCGAATGGCAATCACATTTAAGCCATGCTTTTCTCTCAGGTTCAGTTGCTCCAGAGTTTTTCCTTCCCAGATATGGAGGGACTCCACTTCGACAATCGAATGATTGGTATCCAATTCTAAAATATCGATAAAATCGCCAGAGAACAGATTATGTGCAACCCGCTCGCCCATATCACGTTCTGGTGAAAACACCTTTTTAACCCCTAATTTTAGCAATACCTTTTCATGCTGAGCATTGTTAGCTTTCCCATAAATTTCGCTGATTCCCAGCTCCTGAGCATTGACAATGCCCATGATACTGCTGTTAATATCGGAAGTGATCGAAACAACCACGGCATCGACATTTTTTAACCCAATTGACTTCAGGGCATTGATATCGGTGACATCGGCCTGGACCGCATAGGTTACTAAATTCGCAATGTTTTGAATCTTTTCTTCGTCTTTATCGACAACAACAACATTACAGCCCAACTCACTGAGAGTGATGGCAAGTGCTTCACCAAAACGCCCTAAACCAAGGACTGCAAACTGCTTTTCTTTCAATTAATACTCCTCCTCTAGCCAATCATAATATTGCCTTCCGGCAATTTAAAATTACCCACGTTTTCCCGGGCGCGTTTTTCACTACGTGAAATAGCATAGGCTACTGTCAATGGACCCAGCCGACCGACAAACATGGTAATACTTATGGCTATTTTTCCCCCAATTGATAATTGAGGGGTTAATCCGGTTGTTAAACCAACCGTGCCAAATGCAGAAAGCACTTCAAAAACCACGGTTTCAAAAGAAGCTTCGGGTTCAGTACATAATAACACAAAAATCATAAAGATGACAATAGCGAAAGCAATAACCAGCACTGAAATTGCCCGACGGATGGCCGGACCTAAGATACTGCGTTTAAATGCAACGACATCCTTGCGGCCATGCAGGACCGAGACAACAGTCATAATGATGATGGCAAAGGTGGTTGTTTTAACACCCCCGCCAGTGGAGCCTGGTGATGCACCTACAAACATTAAAAGCATCGTTAAAAACAGCGATGGCGTTGTGAGGGCAGCAATATCGATGGTATTATAACCGGCTGTTCGCGGAGTGATCGACTGAAAAGCTGCAGCCATAAATTTTACCGGCAACGATAAATTACCCATTGTTTTGGGGTTATTATACTCAAAAATAAAAAAGAGCACAAAACCGACAACTAACAAAGCGCCGGTAACGGTTAATACCAGCTTGGTATGCATACTCATTTTATCAAACTTACGGATATTAATTAAGTCACTGGTAACGGCAAAGCCCAGACCGCCGAGAATAATTAAACCGCCAATCACAAAATTGACAATAAAATTGCCGACGTATTTTGTTAAGCTGGAATAATTTCCAAATAAATCAAAACCAGCATTGCAAAAAGCCGAAATAGAATGAAAAAAACTATAGGCAGTCCCCTGTAAAAACCCGTATTCCGGGATAAAAACAAGAGCCAGCAACAAAGCTCCAATTCCTTCTATCACCAAGGATGAGAAGAAAATATACTTGGTAAATTTAACAATCCCTGAGATCGAATCCATATTGACGGAAGATTGAATTAGCAACCGGTCTTTGATGGTGATCCGTTTCCCGGCCAGAACAAAAAACATCGTGGTCAGTGACATGAAACCCAATCCACCAATTTGAATCAGCAAAATAATGACAACTTTCCCGAATCCTGACCAGAATGTCCCCGTATCGACAACTACTAATCCGGTCACACAGACAGCCGATGTTGATGTAAACAAAGCGTTGATGAAACCGCCGCTCTCCCCAGAATTACTGGCAATGGGCAGAGTAAGAAGAATTGCACCCAGCAAAATAACCAGTGCGAATCCGTAAATCAGCATTTCCGCAGGGGAGCGCTGTCCAACAAATTTATTAAAATTCCAACGTATTTTTTCTGCCACAATTCTGTCTCCACATATAATATTTGACAATCATACATATTTTAACACGCTGCTATAAAAAAGCAACAATTATATACAATAAAAAAACTTCCCAAGCATGGATAATCCGTTGAGAAGTTTTTTCAGTACGATTAGTTCATGTTTTTCTTTGATACTTCAACTAAATCTTTGAATGCATTGATGTCATTCATGGCCAAATCAGCTAAGATTTTACGGTCAATTTCAACACCTGCCTGTTTTAAACCAAACATGAATTTGCTGTAGCTTAAGCCATACATTCTGGCACCGGCATTGATTCGGGTGATCCATAATCTTCTGAAATTTCGCTTCTTTTCTTTACGGCCAACATATGAAGATCTGAGTGCTCGCATAACGGCTTCATTTGCTGATCTATATAACTTACTTTTAGCACCATAATAGCCTTTTGCAAGTTTAAGTACTTTTTTATGTTTCTTTTTGGCATTAACGCCTTTTTTAATTCGCATTATCTATTTCCTCCTATCTTCAAATATTATCTTTTTACCATTTTGATCATTTTCATTACTACTTTAGCATCTCCAGGAGCTAAACCAGTAGCTTTTCTGAGGTTTCTTTTTCGCTTACTGCTTTTTTTGTTTAGAATATGGCGTTTACCAGCTTTGGTCCGTTTAATAAAACCTGATTTTTTTATTTTAAAACGCTTTGCAGCACCACGGTGTGTTTTCATTTTTGGCATAACTATTTCCTCCTCCCTGTACAAGGTATCTTTTATAAAAAACTATATCTGAGAAACTTAATTAACAATAACTAAGTTTCGATAACAGATAGTCAATTAACGTTGTTTACTTAACTTATCTTTTTGGGGGCGATATACATAACCATATTTCGGCCTTCAATTTTCGGCGCTTTTTCAATAACGGCAAGATCAGAAACACGTTCGGCAAAATCAAGTAATACTTCTTTTCCCTGTTCCGTATAAGCCATTTCACGGCCTCTGAAACGAATAGCCACTTTAACCCGACTACCTTGTTCCAAGAATTTAATGCAATTTTTAATTTTAACATTAATATCATGCTCTTCAACTCGAACTGACATACGAATTTCTTTAATAACCACAGCTTTTTGATTTTTTTTAGCTTCTTTTAATCGTTGAATTTCTTCGTATCTAAACTTTCCGTAGTCAAGAATCTTACAAACCGGCGGTTTTGCGTTTGGTGAAACTTTCACTAGATCCAAATTTTTCTCATCGGCTAATGCTTGAGCGTCTTTTGTATTCATGACTCCCAACATCTCACCTGCTTCGTCAATTACACGGATTTCGCGATCACGGATCTCGTTATTAATTTCGTGTTGAACTTCTTTGCTAATAGTAATATACCTCCATATATAAAAATTGCAGGTAGAGTCACTCCACCTGCAAAAAAATACTAACGAACATTCATCATGCGTTCATTCATATTTACCTATTTCCCTGAGAAATGAGGTGAGAAGTGTGTTTCCTCTACTTTGTTACTTAGCTATTATATGCTTATCCATCACCGTTGTCAAGCGTTTTTTTAGGAAAGTAACGCCCGGTCATTAGCAAATTCTTCACCACTGACCTGACCAAAGCGTTTCAGTAAATCTTCAACGGTCAGCTGTTGCTTTTCTTCGCCCTTAATATCCAGGATAACCCGTCCTTCATGCATCATGATCAGACGATTGCCATGTTCAATCGCGTGGCGCATGTTATGCGTGACCATCAGGGTTGTCAGATTACCTTCCTTGACAAAACGGTCACTTAGTTGCAGTACCTTATCGGCTGTTTTTGGATCCAAAGCTGCCGTGTGTTCATCCAGCAACAGCAGTTTCGGTTTTTTCAAGGTCGCCATCAACAAGGTCAATGCCTGTCGCTGTCCCCCCGAAAGCAAACCGACCTTGGCATGAAGACGATTTTCCAGCCCCAAATCCAGATGACTGAGGTATTCTTTGTAAATCTCCCGTTCCTTATTGCTGATGCCCCAGCTCAATGACCGGGTTTTGCCGCGACGATAAGCCAGGGCAAGGTTTTCTTCAATCCCCATATTGCCGGCTGTCCCCATCATCGGGTCCTGAAAGACCCGGCCGATGACCGCCGAACGTTTATGTTCCGGAAGCTTGGTGACATCTAAGCCATCAATCTGGATGGAGCCCTTATCGACGCCAAAGACTCCAGCCACACAATTAAGAAAGGTCGATTTCCCGGCGCCGTTGCCGCCGATGACGGTGACAAAATCGCCTTCGGTTAAGGACAGGCTAAAACCACTGAGCGCTACTTTTTCATTGACCGTCCCGGCATTGAATTTTTTCTCGATATCTTTAATTACTAACATTTATAGGTCCCCTCCATTCATCGATTTTTTAATCGGTCGGAGATAGGTTTTAAAGACCGGTAATGACAGCGCAATGGCCACGGTAATCGCCGTGAACAATTTCAAGTCGTTGGCCGGCATCCCCATTTTCAATACCAGTGCGATGATAATACGATAGGTAATGGCACCGAGAACTAATGAAATCAGGCAATTGAAAAAATTACGGGTCCCAAAAATAACTTCACCAATAATAACCGAGGCTAAACCGATAACGATTGAACCGATTCCCATCTGAATATCAGCAAAGCTCTGGCTCTGGGCGATTAACGACCCGGAGAGAGCAACCAGACCATTGCTGATGACCAAACCGAGAATAATCATATTATTGGTGTTGATCCCCTGAGCCCGGGCCATTTGCGGGTTGTTACCGGTAGCCCGGATCGCACAGCCGATTTCGGTTCCGAAAAACCAGTATAAAAGACCAACTATCGCCATTACACTGATAAAGCCAAAAAGCATGACCGAATATGTTGGGCTTAATCCCAGGTTCTCCATGGGGGTGAAGACAGTATCAATCCGTAACAGTGACAGGTTGGCCTTCCCCATGATCCGCAGATTGACCGAATAAAGCGCGATCATTGTTAAAATACCGGCCAGTAACGCGGGTATTTTTAGTTTTGTATGAAGAATTCCAGTGACCAGTCCGGCCAGCATCCCGCCGACAAAGGCTAAACATGTGGCGACGAAAGGATTCATCCCATTAAAAATTGAAAAAGCTGCGATGGCAGCTCCCATTGCAATACTTCCTTCTACTGTTAAATCAGCAATATCGAGTATTCGGTAGGTGATATAAACGCCGATCGTCATGATCGCCCATAGCAGACCCAGCGATATTGCACCTAATATAATCTCAAACATTATTCTGCCTCACTTTTTATCTATTGATTATCTTGATTAATAATTATAGCAAGCAGTAATGGTGTTCATTACTGCTTGCTAAATCGTTTTTATTTAAATCTTTTATTTTGCGGTAATAACATATTGCTGAAGATCAGCGGGAATGGTTAAACCAATTTCCTGAGCGACGGCACCATTGATCGCATACTCAAATTTAGTTGCGGATTCGATTGGCATGGTTGCTGGTTCGGCTTCGCCTTTAAGAATTTTTACGGCCATTAAACCCGTCTGGTAACCCAGGTCTGAGTAGCTGATTCCCAGGGTAGCTAATCCACCGGATTCAACCATCCCGGATTCACCGCAGATTACCGGTGTTTTTGACTGGGAGGTAATGCTTTGAACCTGAGGCATAGCTGAGGCAAAGACATTATCGGTGGGAATGTAAATGGCATCACATTGGCTGACAATCGATTGAGTCGCTTGTTGAACATCATTTGAATTGGTAACTGTTACTTCCACATATTTCAGCCCCAGTTTTTCAATCGCTTCTTTGGCAATTTTAGCCTGGATTACTGAATTATCTTCGCTGGAAGTGTAAAGAACTCCAACTGTTTTGGCAGTCGGCACCAGTTTTACCAGCAGGTCAATTTGCTCCTTAATTGGGTTCATATCGGTTGTTCCGCTGACATTTCCGCCCGGTGCTTCATTTGAAGTGACCAGTCGAGCGGCTTCATAATCGGTAATAGCAGTTCCCAAAATTGGGATTTCGGTCGTTTTACCAGCGATGGCCTGAGCCGCCGGGGTCGCAATGGCTAGAACCATATCAACCTTGTTGCTGACAAAACGGTCACTGATGGTTGATAAATTACTTTGATCACCCTGGGCATTTTGGACATCAATGGTAATATTGTCGCCATCGGTATAACCATTGTCGGCCAGTGCGGTAACAAAGCCTTCTCGAGCCGCGTCCAGGGCGACATGATCGACGTATTGAACAATCCCGATAGTCGCTTCTTGACTTTCTTCTTTTGTGGCCGAGCTTGTGCATCCGGCGCCTAAGGCAACCATAGCTGCAACGAGCAGAACGGTCATTAATTTTCTTCCGTGTGTTTTCATTTCTTTTCCTCCATTTTCATTTTTTATTCAATAAAACCTTTTCAGGTCGAATTGTTCGTACAGATTGCTGCTTTTTTTACCTTCACGCAAAAAAAATTCGTCTCTGAATAACAGGGACGAATACAAATTCGCGGTACCACCTTGCCTTTGATGCTTACACATCACACTCTGCAAGCAACCTTAGTCACTTAGCCATGATAACGGTTGGTATCCGGCCCAGCCTACCGGGCAAAGCCTTTCGGTGAGCAGCTCACAGGATGTATTCATAACGGGGTCCTGCTTTCTCACACCAACCGAAAGCTCTCTGCAAAGATCATCCAATTATTACTTGTTCCTGGTCATCACTTTATTGTTTTTTATTATATTTATACGAGCCGAATTTGTCAACCATTATTGCAAATTCGACCCGTATTATTCCTGATTTATTCCAGGGTCAATGATTTTGTCTTAATTTTTTCGATCAGTTTTTCTTTGAGATCGGCCAGACTGATCAGGCCGGCATCGCCAGTATCGCGGATTCGCAGGGCTAGATCGCCGCCTTCAGCTTCTTTATCACCGACGACCAGCATATAAGGTACTTTTTGCATCTGTGCTTCCCGAATCCGGTAGCCCAGTTTCTCATCCCGGATATCCACCGAGGCGCGAACGCCGATGGCGGTCAGTTCTTCGGCAATACCTTTGGCAAAATCGTGATGAGCATCCGCCACCGGAATGATCATTACCTGAACCGGTGCCAGCCAAACCGGGAATTTTCCGGCAAAGTGCTCAATCAGGATCCCGAAGAAGCGTTCGATACTACCTAAAATGGTGCGGTGAACAATAACCGGACGGTGTTTTTCGCCGTCTGAGCCAATATAGTTCAGGTCAAAGCGTTCCGGCATCTGGAAATCCAGCTGAATCGTCCCACATTGCCAGGTCCGACCGAGACTATCCTCCAGATGGAAGTCGATTTTAGGACCGTAGAAAGCCCCATCACCAGGGTTTAAACGATAGTCAATCCCTTTTTTCTCCAGCGCTTTACGCAAGGCCTCGGTGGCGATTTCCCAAACCTCATCCGAGCCAATAGCTTTATCTGGTTTGGTTGATAATTCAACCTTGTAGTTAAACCCAAAGACCCGGTAAACATCATCGGCAAGATCGATGACCTTGATGACTTCGGCTTCAATCTGATCTGGAGTCATAAAGATATGGGCATCATCCTGAGTAAAGTTTCGCACCCGCATCAGGCCGTGGAGGGCACCATGCAGCTCATGACGATGGACCAGACCAAGCTCGGCCATTTTTAACGGCAGGTCCCGGTAAGAGTGGCCTTTTCGTTTATAAACGAGCATACCACCCGGGCAGTTCATTGGTTTAACGGCATAGGAGGCTTCATCAATTTCGGTGAAATACATATTCTCTTTGTAATGATCCCAGTGACCGGATCGTTTCCACAGCTCAGCATTGAGGATAATTGGGGTTTTAATTTCCTGGTAGCCCCGCAGTTGATGGATCTGGCGCCAGAAATTTTCCAGTTCGTTGCGAATAATCATGCCTTTGGGATGGAAAAATGGGAACCCCGGACCTTCTTCCTGGAGCGAGAAAAGATCCAGCTCTTTTCCCAACTTACGGTGATCGCGTTTTTTGGCTTCTTCCAGCCGGGTCAGATAGGCTTCCAATTCGCTTTTTTTAGGGAAGGTAATGCCGTAGATCCGCTGTAGCATCTTATTTTTTTCATCACCGCGCCAATAAGCACCGGCCAGACTTAACAATTTAACCGCTTTAATCCCGCTGAGGTTTTGAATATGAGGACCAGCGCAAAGGTCGGAGAACTCACCCTGGGAATAAAAGCTGATGATGGCGTCTTCCGGCAGGTTTTCGATCAGTTCGGCTTTGTAAATCTCGCCTTCAGCATTCACTTTGGCCAGAGCCTCGTTGCGGCTTAGTTCATAGCGATCGATGGCCAATCCTTCTTTGACTATTTTGGCCATTTCTTTCTCAATTTTTTCCATGATTTCCGGAGTGATTATCACATCCACATCGATATCATAGTAAAAACCATTGTCGATCGCCGGTCCAATCGCCAGTTTTGCTTGTGGATAAAGGCGCTTGACTGCCTGGGCCAGCAGATGGGAACCGGTATGCCAGAAGGCATGCTTGCCGCCTTCGTCTTCGAATTTCAACAGATTGAGGGTGGCATCTTCATTAATTGGTTGGCGGATATCGACAACCTCACCGTTAAGTTCTCCCGCCATGGTATTTTTAGCTAAACCGGGGCTGATATCATTGGCAACTTCAAGAACAGTGATTCCGGGTTCATAAGTCTTTATGGATCCGTCTTTTAACGTAATAGTAATCATAATTTTCTCCTTTTTCTTTGGCGTTTATTGAAAAACAGGGTATTTTTTAGCGACCGCTGTTTAAAAACACTTATTTTAAAAACAAAAAAGCCCCTTTGTCAAACAAAGGGACGTATCAACGCGGTTCCACCCAATTTGATTCACTTGCGTGAATCCACTTAAGTTCTGAATAACGGTCAGCTCCGAAAAACCCTACTATAAAAGAAAGTGCCAGCAGGTGCATAACGCGACTTTCCAATCAATTTCAGGTTTACGACTCCAAGGTGGTTTTCAATTATCTGCAGTATAGGCAATTACAGCCAGGTTGCCTACTCTCTGAAACGTATGGATAACTTACTCGTCCTTATCAGCGTCTTTTTTTATTTTTATTGCTTATCAGTATAACCTTTATCTAACCAGGAATCAATACTTTTCAGCAAATTTAATATTTTATTGAATGATAATGCGCGAGCCCGCTGCCGAAAATACCATTAATCCCGGTTTGTCTGCGGGTGATAAAGCAGTTCCTGAGAGCCGACTGAGAAAGGCCGCCGAAAAATACTGAAATTTGACCCGGGTGTAGATTTTTTTCGGTGCCAGATCAATAAATTCACTCAGATACGTTTCAATGTTCTGGGAGTCTTTTAAAAACTCAAAAATCCATTCTTTATCAGGGCTGGTATCGCCCATGCCGGCTGGCAGTCGGAGATTCTGGGTGAGGAAATCAAATTTAAGCCATTCCCCGATCAGCTGGAATTCTTGATGATCCTTGAAAAAGTCCTCGAGGATCCCGAAGAGCTGTTCCTTTGATTTGCCCACATCATAATAACCCTGGCGGTCCCAATAATGGGAAAAGGCTTCAAAAAAATCAAAGGGGGTGTCATAAATCCGGGCTGCCAAAATAAAAGCCAGACTATCTTTGAAGGTGCCGCTATTGTAGTAACGGTCCACCAACATTTCAATTTGCCGCAATTGATAGAGTTCTTCAGCGCTGATGTACTTATTTGAAATAATTTCATAGGGCGGAAAACTGGCATACTGATAATTATGGCTATCCGCTTCTTCGCGAATCCGGGTCCCTTTCAGACATTTCAGGAAACCCAGCTGTAGCATATCCGGCTCAAGGGCAATCACCCGATTAAAGGATTCTTTGAAAACCGCATAGGTTTCATAAGGTAAGCCGGCAATCAGATCCAGATGAATATGAATGTTCTGCTGAGCCAACAGTTTTATTACGTGTTCTGCGGTTCTGGTCACACTGATTTTTCGGCCAATCGCCGAGAGTGTCGCCGGGGCGGTGCTCTGGACGCCGATTTCAAACTGGATCAATCCCGGCGGTGCTGTGGCAAGCAGCGCAATCATCTCATCGTCGATCAGGTCGCCGGTCATTTCAAAGTGGAAATTAGTATCGCCGCCCTGTTTAATCAGATAGAAAAATATTGCTTTAGCCCGGTCCAGGTTGCAGTTAAAAGTCCGGTCGACCAGTTTAACCTGCTTGACACCAGCCTGAATAAAGAAATCCAGTTCCGCAAAAACCCGGTCCAGACTCAACATATTCAATCCCTGTTTAGCCGAGGAAAGACAATACGAACAGGAAAATGGGCAGCCCCGCATGGTTTCATAATAAATGATTTTATGATCAAGACTGTCCATATCAATATTTAAATAGGGAAAAACGAATTGGTTTAATGAGACCGGTTCAGCATCGGGATTTTCGCTCAGTTCCCCGGCGCGGCTGCGATAACAGAGACCGGGAATGGTCCTTAAGTCATCCGGATCATCGTTTGCCAGTAATGCTCTTAGCTTGGCTTCCCCTTCGCCCTGGATAATGAGATCGCAAAAAGGGTGGGCTTTCATCAGTGCCAAGCCATCAAAACTGACCTCCGGTCCACCCCAAATAATCTGCACCTGGGGCCGGGCTTTTTTAAGGACTTCGGCCAACTTAAGGACAAGCTCCATATTCCAGATATAACACGAAAAACCAATCCGTTTGGTATTCAGATCCAGCAACAGCTTGATGATCCGATGAAGCGGATCGTTGATCGACATTTCCAGAATTTCGACATCAAAATCCGGCAATTGCGCTTTTAATGAACGAACGGCCAGATTGGTATGGATGTATTTGGCATTGATGGCGACTAAAACAAGATCTTTCACAGTAACCTCCAGGTAATTGGGTGGTGTCAGTTCATAACAGTTAATGAAAAATTATACGTTAAACCGGAAAAAAGTAACATCGCCATCTTTCATGACATACTCTTTTCCCTCCACCCGGGTAACACCGCTTTCCTTGGCTTTCACTTCAGAACCGGCTTCAATCAGTTGATCAAAGCTGGTAATTTCAGCCCGAATAAATCCGCGCTCAATATCACTATGGATCTTGCCGGCGGCCTGGGGCGCTTTGGTGCCTTCGATAACCGTCCAGGCCCGGATCTCCTGGGGACCGGCAGTTAAGAAAGTTATCAGACCTAAGAGCTTATAGCCGGCCCGAATAACCTGATCCAACCCGGATGCTTCCAGACCCATGTCGGATAAGAACTCAGCTTTTTCCTCATCATCAAATTGAGCAATTTCTTCCTCAATTTTTGCCGATATTTTAATAATATCGATATGATTTCCGGAATGGTTTTCCAAAACAGTGGCTTTCAAGCGCGTTACCATATCATTATCTTCATGAAGATCGTCTTCAGAAACATTGGCAATGTACAGGACTGGCTTAATGGATATCAGTTGATTGGTTTGAATGAACTCCCATTCGTCGGCAGTAAACTCATCATCATTGGGCATCTTACCCGTCTCCAGAATTTCCCGCAGACGCATGGCTACTTCGATATTGGCTTTCTCCTGGGGGTTTGTTTTAGCCAGTTTTTTGTTCTTTTCAATCCGTCGATCGAGCATTTCGATATCTGAGAAAATCAGTTCCAGATTAATGGTTTCGAGATCGTCAATGGGATCGATTTTTCCTTCCACATGGACAACGTTGTCATCTTCAAAACAACGGACAACATGAACAATGGCATCAACCTCGCGGATATGTGAAAGAAACTTGTTACCAAGACCCTCACCTTTGCTGGCGCCGCGCACGAGACCGGCGATATCGACAAATTCGATGGTGGTGGGAATCACTTTTTTCGAGTTATACATTTTTTCTAAAACCGCCAGGCGGGGATCTGGTACCGTCACAACCCCGATATTGGGGTCAATGGTGCAAAATGGGTAATTGGCAGACTCTGCCCCAGCCTTGGTCAACGCATTGAATATGGTGCTTTTCCCGACGTTGGGTAAGCCAACGATTCCTATCTTCATAGTTACCTCTTTCTAATTTTCATATTAGATAATTGCGAAAGTATCGTGAACATTGTTCAATATTTATCCCTTACGCAACTGTCACATTTTCTTATTAATGATATTTGTTAATTTGGTTCGAGTCCAAACATACGGGCTGGACTCAAAATTAATCCTGACATTTAAAAAGGTGGGTTTCCCTGGTCCCGAGGGATCAAGAAGTGCCACCATTTCGATTTGTTCAGAGATTGGTCTGACAGACAGCCGTCTAGCGACTGACTGGGCTGTTTTTCCAAAGTTTTTCAAGGCTATAAAACTCGCGTTCCTCAGCATGGAAAATATGGATGATCACATCGTAATAATCCAATAAAATCCAACGGCCTTCGCGTTGGCCTTCGATGTTTTTAGGGAATATTTCTAATTCTTTGGCTTCATATTCAATATTGTCAGCGATGGCTTTGACCTGACGTTCAGAACTCCCGCTGGCAATAACAAAATAGTTGGCGATGGATGTCATTTCCGTTACATTAATGACCTCAATGTCGATCCCATTCTTGTCTTCAATCCACCCTTTTATTTTTTGTGCAAATTCTTCTGGATTAATAAAAATCACTCACTTTCTTTTATAATTTTAAATTCTTTTATTTTAATTTCAGGTTTTTAGTTTTGATAATTAAATCATTTCGGGCATCGATGGTTCGCATGTGAAGCAAAGCACCGGTTTGAGCTACATGACAGATGCAGTTGGTCAGTGCCATAATGGTGGCCCCGTCCAGATCAGTTTCGGCTATTCCCCGAATGATCTCAACCCCTGGGAAGGAACGGTCTTGTTCAATATAATCAGCCAGATAGATGATCTTATCCAGGGTGCTCATATGCTGGCAACCGGTGGTATGACAACTAATGGCGTTTTGAATCGCGGCATCTGTGACGCCATAACGTTCTTTGGCCAGTACCGCGCCCACTGGGCCGTGTAGCAATTGAGGATCATTTTGACTGACCCGATCGATCTTGATCTGGTGCTGTTTGGCATAGTCCAGCTGCTGCCCATCGGTTAGATTCTTGGCACAGTCATGCAACAACGCCGCCAGCCGGGCCTGCTCTGGATCACAGCCAAAGGTGCGGGCCAGTTTTTCAGCTGCTTCTATCACATTCATCGTGTGCCTAAACCGTTTTGGGGTTAGCCGTTTTTTTAAATCAGCTTCGATATCAGTCCAATTCATCGTTAAACTCACTTGAAGTGTTCGGCAAGTAAAGGTGATGTTCATGAATGTAGTCTGCCACCGCATCGGGTAAAAGGTAACGGATCGAGTAACCATTTTTGATCCGCGCCCGGATGTCCGAAGAGGCGATATCCATTTCAGTGGCGTACAGTTTAAAGATAGATGCCCCGTAAATCTCCTGCAATTCTTTGATCCGCATATCCAGTCGATCATGACTATAGCCCGGCCGGAAGGTGGTGATAAACTTCACCGACTTCAACAGCTCCGGGGCACCCTTCCATAAGGTGATTTCAAACATTAAATCAGCCCCGGCGATGAAATAAAAATCGCAGTCCGGATAAATTTCTTTAATGATATTGATGGTATCAATGGTATAGGTGATGCCATTCTGATCAATTTCATGGGTCAAAATTTCAAAACTGTCATTGCCGCCGATGGCCAGTTCCACCATTTTCAGCCGATGTTTTCTGGCAATTTCGTCCTGAGATAACTTAAATGGGTTATTCCCGGTGGGAATAAACAATACCTTATCCAATTCATATTGATCCCGGGCCGACTCTGCCAGCAGCAGGTGACCCGTATGGATGGGATTAAAACTTCCTCCCAGAAGACCGATTTTTTTCTTCATCTCAAACCCTTACTTATTATGAATTTGTGAATTTTCGTGATGGACTTAGTGCTTTTTTCTTAACCCGTTTAATGGGTTTCTGATTTTTTGTCGGCACTTCGATTTTGGTTTTTAATAAATTCTTTTTATAAAGAATGAATTTACTTCCAATGGTGCAGACAATATCAGATTTTGTGGCAGCGGCTAATTCCCGGGCCACATTATTGACATCTTCCAGAGAATTATTCTGAACCTTTCCCTTGATCAGTTCCCGGGCAATGATGGCATCCCTGGTCTGCACGATGACTTGTTCGGTGATACCTTCCTTACCGATGAAAATGATATCGGGAATATCCATGGCAAGCTTTCTTAAATAACTTCTTTGTTTACTTGTTAACATTTTTTCTCTACTTTCTACGACGCTATTATAACATATAATAAAGCGGGAAATCTATTTAAAATACTCAAATTCGATGTCTTCCAATTGAACCACATCTTCATCCTGAATGCCCATGCTTTCCAACTCTGCGAAGACGCCTTTATCTTTCAGAACTCGCTGGAAGAAGCCAATGGAATCCAAATCTTCAAAGTTAACCGAAGTAATCAGTCGTTCCAGGAAGGCCCCCTTAACCACAAATAAGTGATCAAATTTTTCAACCGTGAATTGCTTTTCTTTAAAGTCTGGAGTGAAAATGGTTTCTGCTTCGGGTTCAAAGTCAAAGATTGGTTCAACTTCGCCAATTTCATCCAGCAATTGAATCGTCCGGCTTAACAGTTCGTTGAGTCCCTGACCGGTGACGGCTGAAATAACAAAGACTTCATAGCCCAATTTTTCCAATTCAGCTTTTAATTCATCCGTTTCCGCTGGTTCAGAAAGTAGGTCAACCTTGTTCAAGGCCACGATCTGAACCCGTTTTGCCAATTTTTCGTTGTATTTTTCCAATTCAAAATTGATCTTTTTAAAATCATCCAATGGTTCCCGACCTTCACTGCCAGAGGCATCGAGAAGGTGAATCAGAAGTTTGGTTCGTTCCACGTGTCGGAGGAACTGATCCCCCAGTCCGGTACCCTCATGGGCGCCTTCAATCAAACCGGGAATATCGGCAATCACAAAAGGATCGAAATTTCGCCATTCGACCACACCCAGATTGGGCACGATGGTGGTAAAATGGTAATTGGCAATCTTGGGTTTGGCTTTGGTGATAACCGATAGAAGGGTTGATTTACCAACATTGGGAAAACCAATCAGGCCCACATCGGCCAGCAGTTTCAGTTCAAGAATAACAGTGCGTTCCTGACCCTTAACCCCACCCTGGGCAAAACGAGGTGCCTGTCTGGTGGCAGTTGCAAAATTCATATTCCCACGTCCACCCCGGCCGCCTTCGGCTACCCGGTATTTTTGACCGTGTTCCGAAAGATCGCAGATGATCCGTCCGGTCTCTTTATCTTTAATAATGGTTCCTACCGGTACTTTGATGATCAGATCTTCACCGGTTTTACCCGTCGATCGACAACCGGTACCGTTTTCGCCATTTTCCGCTTTGTGTTTTCTTTTATATTTAAATTCCATCAGGGTCCGAAAACCATTGTCGGCCATAAAAACAATATTGCCGCCATGCCCTCCGTTACCGCCATCAGGACCGCCATTGGGAACGTATTTTTCGCGGCGGAAACTCATCCCGCCGTGTCCGCCGTTGCCAGCCTTCAGAATAATCTCTGCTTTATCTACAAACATTGCTACCTCGCTTTTTTTATGGTATCTACCCAAACAACAAAAAATAAAACCTCTTATCTTGTAAAAACGAGCATAAGAGGTTTTATGGATGTATTATTTTGTCACTGGAAAACTAGATGGCTTCCCGAGGATAAATACTTACTTGTTTTTTATCTCTGCCTTTTCGTTCAAAACGTACGATACCATCTTCTAATGCGAATAATGTATCATCTCCGCCTTTTCCAACGTTAGTACCTGGGTGAATTTTTGTTCCTCTTTGACGAACAAGAATATTTCCTGCTAGTACGAATTGACCGTCTCCTCTTTTAACTCCAAGACGTTTGGCTTCACTGTCACGACCATTTCTTGAACTACCAACCCCTTTTTTATGGGCGAATAGTTGAAGGTTCATTTTTAACATGTTGTTCACCTCCTATTTATTGTTCTTCAAACTGGATATAATCTCCATAAGCTTCCTTGATCCCCCGGATGCCCAGGAGATAAGTCGAAATCAGGGTATCTGTTTCCAATTTCATTGATTCATCTGTGATTTCGGGAATGATAAAGTGGACATAGCCTTCTTCGATCACTTCGCCAAGATCTTTCCGACCAACAATTTCGGTGAGACCGTTTAAGATGCTGATGGTTAAAACTGAAACAGCAGCACAAACGATATCCTCGCCATGATCAGCAAAACCGGCATGACCAGACACAATTATTTCACTTGCTTTATTATTCTTACCTTGAATCTTTACTGAAATCATAAAATGTCCTAGGCTTGGATGCCAGTAATTTTAACTTTCATGAATGGTTGTCGATGACCTTGTTTTTTACGATAATCTTTTTTAGATTTATACTTGTAAATTATAACCTTAGGTCCTTTTGCAACTTCTAAAATTTCAGCCTTAACAACAGCATTTTCAACCACTGGAGTACCAATGATCATTTCGCCATCTTTGTTGACTGCTAAAACTTCAGTAAAAGTAATTTCTTTTACATCTTCTTCTGTGAAATTGATTTTTTCAATTTGAATAACATCATTTTCTTGAACGCGGTATTGTTTACCACCTGTTTTAATAATTGCATACATGATTCTACACCTCCTCATACCAGACTCGCCACAAAAGGTGCTCTCGACTTAAAACCTTGTGTGTGCGGCTACATAACTTTATAAATATTAACATGCGCAGCACATAAAGTCAATCAAAATAATAAATAATCAAATCCTGTCATGCAATAAGAACTTTAAACGCCTGAACTCTTTTCATTTTTTTGGTGATTTTCAGGATAATTGGGTATAATAATAATAAATGAGCTTTAGGAGGAAAATGAAATTGCAAAAAAGCATGCCTAGAATAAAGATTGTGGCCGTCGTTTTACTAATTGTTGTGGCGATGGGATTCATTATTTATAATTTTTATCCGAAGATTAATCAAACGATGCAAAAGGATAAAATTATTGCCGTTGCCAAAGAAAACCATACCGAGGTCGCCGACCGTATTGATTTTGCTGCCCTACTGGCGATCAATCCTGAGACTATCGGTTGGGTTCAAATCGAAGGAACCCCGTTGGAGTATCCGGTTGCGCAAACTGATAACAATGATTATTATCTGTCCCATAATTTTTTAAAGGAAGCATCCTTTGAAGGCGCAATTTTTCGGGACTACTTAAGCGATCCCGTCACGACCCGGAATCACGTCCTCTATGGTCATTATATGTCCGATGAATCGATGTTTGGCAGTTTGTGGAATTATCAGGATCAGGCCTATTTCAAGCTCCATCCGGTGATTCAGTTTGACCAACCCGGGAATCCCGGTGATTGGGAAATCTTCTCGGTTTATATTACCGAAGCCGAATACGATTATCGCCAGCCCAGCTTCGCCAACGATACTGATTTTATAAATTATATGAATCGGTTAAAAGCCAGGTCGCTATATGACACTGGAGTGGTCGTTTCACCAACTGATGAAGTACTGACCCTGTCAACCTGTATTTACACCTTTGATGATGCCCGTTTTGCCGTTCATGCCCGAAAAATAAAATAACTATAAAAGTGTCCGCAACTTAGACATCATTTATCATGATGCTTAGTTGCGGACACTTTTTTAATGCGTTCGCACGATTATCAACTATTTGTTTTCGACAACTGCTTTCTTGCCCAGTTTTCTTAATTCCCGCTCTGGTTTGATTACTTTTTCTTCATAATCAAAACATTCTTTAGCAATGACATTGCTTAAAACAAGCAGTGAGATCAGGTTTGGAATCGCCATCAAACCGTTCATCGTATCTGAGAAATCCCAGACAATCTGCAGGGCAGTAGTGGCACCGACAAAGGCGACCAAGCTGTAAAACAGACGATAAATAGTTACCGCGATCGGAGCTTTAATCAAGTACTCCAGAGATTTTTCGCCGTAATATTCCCAGCCTAAAATCGTTGAGAAGGCAAACAACATAATCCCAATGGTGACAATGTATCCACCAATTGGACCCAATGCCGATTCAAATGCGGCAATCGTCAAATCTGCGCCACTGAGTAGTTTGCCGGCTTCGGTCATGGTTCCCAGTACCCCGGAAGAAGCAATAACCAAACCGGTGATCGAACAAACGACCAGGGTATCAAAGAATGTCCCGGTCATATTAATATAACCCTGTCGTGAGGGATGATCGGTTTTGGCAGCAGCTGCAGCAATCGGAGCCGAACCTAAACCCGCCTCATTTGAGAAAACACCCCGGGCAACACCCCAACGCATGGCGCTGAGCATGCTGGCAATCACGGTACCGCCGACACCACCGGCAACTGCCATTGGTGAAAAGGCCATCGTAAAGATTTGAGCAATACCTGCTGGTAGATTTTCAAAATTAATAATAATAACTAATATCCCAGCAACAAAATAAAATACTGCCATAAATGGTACAAAAACACCACAAACCCGACCGATACTCTTGATTCCGCCTAACAGCACAACAATTGCCAGGATCGTAATTATCGCACCGGTAATCCAGGTTGGGATGCCAAAGGTTCCTAACACCGCACCGGAAATGGAATTTGCCTGAGTCATGTTACCGATTCCAAAAGAAGCGACCACCGCAAAAGCCGAGAACAGCACCGCCAGGATTGACCCGATAGTTTTGTTTTTGAAGCCATTTTTCATGGCGTACATTGGTCCGCCAGCCATTTCGCCTTTGGAATTTGTTTCCCGGTACTTAACCGCCAGAACACTTTCTCCGTATTTAGTCGAAAGACCAAATAAGGCACTGATCCACATCCACACTAATGCGCCGGGTCCCCCCAGTACCATAGCCGTAGCTACCCCGACAATGTTACCGGTTCCAATGGTTGCCGCCAGTGCCGTCATCAAAGACTGGAATGGCGAGATATCCCCACTCGATTCTTTTTTTGATGGATCCTGTTTGGTAAAAACCGATTTCAACGCATAGCCCAAGTTTCGCCATGGCAAAAACTTCAACCGAATTGTTAAAAAGATCCCGGTTCCCATGAGTAAAGCCAGCATTACAGGTCCCCAAACAAAATTGTTGACAGCTGCAATAATTTCAGAAAAATTCATCTTAACCCCCTTAAAAATATAGTGGGATCATTTTATCACTATTTTTCTCACTTCACAATAAAAAATTAACCTAAACTGACTAATGACAAATATTTACCAGCAGCTGATCCGGATCAGGATCAAGAGGTAATATGCCAATTTCTTTAGCTATTCTTAATCAATTCTTTAAAAAGTTAGTCTTACTTTGATAGCTGAATTGATATGATTCAGTCAACCAGGCTGATCAGAGGAGCAAACACTTCATAGGTTTCTGGTTCAAACCATAGCTTTAATTCAGCTAATAATGATTCATTTGAATCGCTGCAATGGATTAAATTATAGCAGCACCGTTCTTCCTGGTCAGCACTTTCAAAGGAATCTGTCCCCAGATCACCCCTGATTGTACCCGGCCGGGCCTTGGATGGATCGGTGGCACCAGTTAATTCCCGGGCATTGGCAATGGCATTTTCGCCAACTTGACTAAGAATAATCGGAATCATCGGTTTTCCGACAAAAGCCATAATGGCCATTTTTTTAAAAGATTCCCCCAGTTTTTCAACTACGTGTGCATAATGGGTTAAGATTAAATTTTCATCAGCACGCTTAAATCCCATCATCTCAATCTGAAACCCCTCCTCAATAAATCGACGGATAGTCGGTTCCACTAACTCTGCTTCCAGAGCGTCCGGTTTCATAATAATCAAAGCGTATGTTTTCATCGTAAGCCTCACTTTCAGGGTTTTATTTAGAACTATTTTACAGCGATTGGGTGAATAAAACAACGATCAAGAAATAAGTACAAACAAATAAAATTACAAAAAACGCTGAAGCCGATTCCACATCACTGTGCAGAACCGGCTTCAGCTTTTAACTTCTGATATCATTCCTTTTGGACTCACCCCTTTCAATTAACCAAAAATCTTCTATTCGCTTTTCACAAGTAATAAACACTTAACCTGGGAAACTTTGTATTCAGAAATCTAAATCTGTTTTACAACCTGGAATCATATCCATTTTTACGGTTTTTTTCCATTCTATTTCCTATTTATTGTTAATTGAAATCTCCTGTCAGGTGGATTATTATCTTTGATCCATTATTCGTATTTATGGCCACATCATTTTGTACTGTTAAATATTTGATGTTCTTTTTCCATAATGTAAATACCGATCTCTAATCAATCACACAATGATTTTCTACAACCTGACCATTTAGCCAATTAGACTCTGGTCACTGTTGCATCTCAGGAGGTGACAAGTGATAAAACTTAATTAATCATCCGGTTTGGGTTAAATTTCAGTTCGAACCGATCACCGTCTTCCGTTAATCTTTATCAGCAGTTAAGGTTTATTTACTTTTCAATGACCGTGTCAGTCAATCTGGAAAAGGATTGAGTTGATCTTTGATTTAGCTAAATTATAGCACGTTTTTTTTAAAGGTCAAGTCTTTTTTTGTAAACGTTTTTATGCCTTATGTAAACCTTAAGCATCGGCTGTAATCAGCAATTTTTCCCGATGAATCTCGATGGTGGGATCAATGAGAAAGACAGCACTATTCTGATTATTGATACTCTCTAAAATCTGTTCCGGCTTGACACATTGTTGCTCAATATAAATCAGGGTCATTTTGATGTTGACCTTATCAGTACCCGGGTCGGCAAATACCGCAATCGATTCAATAAAGGGCCGAATATCTTTTTCCACATACTTCCCTTTTTTATTTCTTTTCTGGATCAAAATCTGCGGCAGCGCCAGATATGACTGGATTGCTTCTGCCAGTGCTGCTAAATCTGTTTCCGGTATAACTTTAATGCGAATCCGATAGACGCTCTTGCTCAGCGCTGCTGACAGCGAGCCAACCCCTTCGCCACAGATGTTGGCGGAGACGATTTCCAGACCATTGGGCAATACCTTATTCATGCGACTGATAAATGTTTCGACATCGATGTCCTCTGACACAATCACTTCGCCGTATTCGCCATCACTGGTCAAGCCCACGGACATGGCCAGAGCGAATGACATTCGGGGATGGGGATTAAAACCCTGGGAATATTCAACCGGCATATTTGCCCGGCGAAAAGCCCGCTGAAACAGGCGCTGCTGATCCAAATGGGATAAAAAACGCAGCGGAGTGGAGCGCTTAAACTGATATTGAATTTTAACCATTGCATTTCCATCCTTTCTTGAATTCCATAATGCCGCAATTTGAACAACTTTCCGGGCAAAAAGGAGTTGTCACAGCCGCTTCGGCTTTTTGCGCCTCGGCTTTTAAAAATTTCTTGGTAACCCCGGTATCAATGAAATCCCAGGGCAGGATTTCGTCGTAGTCGCGGTTTCGTAGAGCGTAAAAATCCGGATCAATCCCGGCTTCGACAAAGGCTTCGGTCCATTTCTGGAGATCAAAGTATTCGCCCCAGCCATCAAAGCGGCAGCCCTTTTGATGGGCTTTTTCCAGTACCAGACCGAGGCGGCGGTCACCCCGGGCAAAAACCGCTTCCAGAAAGCTGACTCCGCTGTCGTGCCAGCTGTAGGAAATCTTGCGATCCTTAATGCTGGCTTTTAAGTGACGCTGTTTGTTTTTAAATTCTTCTGGCGTATTCTGTCCCATCCACTGGAATGGAGTGAAGGGTTTCGGCACAAACGATGAGGCACTTAAGACGACTTTCAGACTTTTATTTCGGGACTCCCGATCAATTTTATAGTACTCATCGACGACCTTTTGACCCAGATCGGCAATGCCTTCGATGTCTGCCAGGGTTTCGCCCGGCAGACCAATCATAAAGTAGAGCTTGACGTGTCCCCAACCCTTTTCAAAGGCCGTTTTGACGGTATCCATCAGGTTTTCTTCGGTTACGCCTTTATTGATAACGTCCCGCATCCGCTGCGTTCCAGCTTCCGGGGCCAGGGTCAATCCGGCTTTCCGCACTTTTTGAATTTCTTCCAGCATCTCAATGCTTAAGGAGTCAATCCGCAGTGATGGCAGCGAGATACTGACTTTTCCGGATTCAGCATCACAGACCAGGTTTTTGATCAGGGTTTCTATTTCGCTGTAATCACCGGTGCTCAGGGATGATAATGAAACCTCATCATAACCGGTAGCTGCGATCAGGGCTTTAATTTTTGACTGGATCGTCGGTACGGTTTTTTCCCGGGTGGGCCGGTAGATCATCCCAGCCTGGCAAAAGCGACAACCGCGGCCACAACCTCTAAAGATTTCGTAGCTGATCCGGTCATGGACGGTTTCGGTATAAGACACCACGATTTTATCCGGAAAGTAAGCCTGATCCAGGTCTTCAATAAATTGTTTGCGGATCGTCGCCGGGGCTTCTTCAATAACTGGGGCGAAGGCAGTAATCACACCGGTTGTTTCATCATAACTGACCGCATAAAAAGCCGGCACATAAACCCCTTCAATCGCTGCCGCCATTTTCAAAAAGTCCTGACGAGCGCCACCAGTTTTCTTCCACTCCCGGTGGGTCGCCATGATTTTCAGAATCACCTCTTCCGCTTCGCCGATGACAAAAATATCAATAAAGTCAGATAGCGGTTCGGGATTATAGGCGCAGGGCCCCCCGGCAATGACAAAGGGTTCGGCTTCTTTTCGCTGGGCGCTGCGCAGGGTAATCTTGCCTAATTCCAGCATATTTAAAATATTGCTGAAGCTCATTTCATATTGCAGCGTAAAACCGACAAAATCGTAGTCGTTTAAGGGCATCATCGATTCCAGTCCGTACAGAGGCAGATCATGGCGCCGTAATTGTTCTTCCATATCCACCCAGGGAGCAAAGACCCGCTCACACCAGATATCTTTTTCTTCGTTTAGTAATCCATACAGAATTTTCATACCCAAATGGGACATGCCCACCTCATAGGTATCCGGGAAGGCAAAGGCAAAGCGAATCATCTCCGGACTTGGGATCTTATGGACCGCATTCACCTCATTGCCAAGATAGGTGATCGGTTTTGTGACCAGGGGTAAAATATTTTTTTCGATATAATTATTCATTCATTTCCTCATATTTATAATTTTTTAAAAGTCGGCCTAATTTTAGCACACCTTATCTTACATGATTCTTAACAGCTTGTACAGTCCCCGCCTCAGAATAAATATTCACCGCTTCAGCTTAGCTCCAGTCATTATTAGAAAAGGCGCATTTGATAAACGATATCAATTGTGATAGACTACTCCCTGTTTGAAAATTTTAAGTCAGGTATTGCGAAACTGCTACTCAAATCTCACGGTTGTTTTGCAATTATCTGAAATTATTATGTTCGTGAAAGGAGAAAAAATTGTTTGAAACAGTCGATGTGGGCATTTTGTCCATCATTCCACCAATTATTGCCATTGTTTTGGCTTTGATTACTAAAGAAGTTATTTCTGCTTTGTTGATCGGAATCCTCTCCGGAACTCTGATTTATGTTGTTAGCAGTGGCGGCGGAGGCCTGATTGAAATGGGTACGGTGGCTTTTGGTTTAATCGCCGAAACCGTCGGTGAACCGGGTAAATTCAATATCATCCTATTTTTGGGGCTGCTGGGTGCCCTGGTTTATGTCGTGACCATTGCCGGCGGTTCACGGGCCTATGGCAACTGGGCCGCAACCAAGCTTAAATCCCGACGCAGTGCCCAGCTGGCCACCAGTGTTCTGGGCGTGATCATTTTTGTCGATGATTACTTCAACTGCCTCACTGTCGGCACGGTCATGAAACCCGTTACCGACAAATATCAGATATCCCGGGCCAAGCTGGCTTATATCATCGATTCTACCGCGGCACCAGTGTGTATCATCGCACCGATTTCCAGTTGGGCGGCAGCAGTGGGCTCGACGCTTTATGAAACCGGCGCGTTTCAGAATGAACTGAGCGCCTTTATCGCAACGATCCCCTATAATCTCTATGCCTTATTAAGCATTTTGATGGTCATTATTCTGTCGGTGACTAACCTCGATTTTGGACCGATGGCCCGGATTGAAAAGCAGGCCATCGAAACCGGCGAACTGGGGGCCCTGGATACTGAACTGGAAGAAAAAATTCTGATGGATGGCAAGGGCACAATCTGGGATCTGATCATTCCGATCAGTTCACTGATTGCCTTTTCAATTTTGTCAATGCTCCAGAACGGCGGCTACTGGTCGGGCGAAGGTTTATCCCTGTCGGAAGCCTTCGGTAATTGCGATGCCTCGGCAGCTTTGGTAATGGGGGCCTTTTGGGCACTGGTGGTGACCTTCCTGCTCTTTGTTCCCCGGAAACTGATTGACTTTAAAACCTTTATGGGGGGGATTGGTGAAGGGATTAAAACCATGGTCCCCGCTTATATCATCCTGACCCTGGCCTGGACCATCGGGGCGCTGTGTCAGGATCTACTCGGTACCGGCCTCTTTATTGGCGAACTGGTCAAAGCCAGCAGTATCCCGGTGGGCCTGATTCCGGCGATGATTTTCCTGGTCTCGGCGCTGCTATCCTTTTCCATCGGCACTGCCTGGGGTACCTTCGGGATCTTTATTCCGATTGTCGTGATGATCTCCCAATACACCGCCCCGGAACTGATGGTTGTAACCTTATCGGCGACGCTGGCTGGCTCGGTTTTTGGCGATCACTGTTCGCCCATTTCAGATACCACCATCTTATCGTCCACGGGAGCCGGCTGCGATCATATTCAACATGTCTCAACCCAGATGCTCTATGCGGTTCTGGTCGCCACCTGCAGCTTTATCGGCTATCTGGTCGCCGGTTTGAGCTATGGAAATCTCCTGTTGACCTGGGTCACCTCGGTAGGACTGCTGATTGTCTCGCTGGTCGTCTTCCATCGAATTTCTAAAGCCAAACTCGATCAGCTTAATTTTGCTAGTATCGATTAATTCCGCTGGTTAATACCAAAAATTTTAAATGTCCGCCATTCTACAAATTAGAATGGCGGACATTTTGCTTTTTGTATCAGGATTGTTTCCAGATCAATTCACCTTTTCGTTGCTGCAATAATTCCGTGACCACTTCATTTTCTGCAACGGCCTCCAGGTATTGATGAATGCGGCTGGCCTGCTTTGGACTTTCCAATACGGACAGTTCCCGGGTGTAAATCTCTTGTGCCTTTGCCAAGGGAAATACCCGTTTATGAATTCCGGTTTCGTAAGTCAATTCCGGGAAAACACCTTTTGTCCATAACAGATTGAAAATATAGTTGATCTTATTAAACTGACGGACATAGCTCTGATCGGTCAGGCGATAGAGTTTTTCTTTCAAGCCACTGTGTCGTTCCACAAAGGATGATAAATAGCAATAGCCCCGGGAGTATTTCATCATTTTATAGAGATGATCCGGCTTATGAATGGCCGGAGACATGCTGGCGATGACCAGATCAAAGGCTTCCGCGTAGTGAAAGCCATCCCAATCCGAGTGGATAAACGCAGTATTTTTCAGACCTTCAGCGGCGGCATTGGCACTGGCATAGCTGAGCATCTTGTCGGAAAAATCCAGACCCACCACTTTTCTGGTTTTTTTTGCCAGTTCAACTGCAAATTGTCCCGATCCACAGCCGATATCCAGGACCGTTGATTCGGCATTGATGATTCCTCGATCAATTAGGGCTTGAACTTTTTCCAGACGGTTTAACTGGGCATCTACGGTTGATGACGACAGGTTATACTCTTCCGCCCGGAAGTTCCAAAACTCAACCGTCGGTTCTTTTTTCTGGTTATCGCTTAACCAGAGTTCTTCAAAATAATTTGTGTTTAACTGCATTTTGTCTCACTCTCCTTTTCAACTTCAGTTCAGTTTTTAGCCAATACATCTCGGTATTGTCACTAGCGATTAATAAAAAACAATCCGGCCAGACAAAGGGCGATTCCGACCAGATGATTGATGGTCAGAACCTCTTTGTAGAGTAGAATACCAATCGGGATCAGCAGGATGGCCAATGAGATATTGGCTACCAGCGAACCCAGACTGATGTTCCATCCAGCCCGGTAGGCTGTAATATAACCAAATTCCAGGGCCACAACGGAAATCCCCAGGGCGTAGCTGGTCCAGTTGAGCCGTTTAAATGATTGGACAATTCCTTCGTCCAGACCATTGGTCAGCATCAGAACCAGCGTCAATAGCGCCGCCACCAGATAGGTGACCAGCAGCGATAAAAACGGATTGGCAGTTGCCGGGGTCGACTTGGTACAAATATTATAAAATACATTGGCCGTGACGATTAGAATAATAGGCAGATAGTAGGTTAATTCATTCACAGCTGTAAAGCCCTCCCCTTTTGATTAATACGATCATTGGTAATTAAGAAAGTGACGTGAGTATCAGTCCGTATTTTTTAGCCAGGCATGATTAAAATCTT
This sequence comes from Acetobacterium malicum subsp. dehalogenans DSM 11527, assembly GCF_000472665.1. GTDB lineage: Bacteria > Bacillota > Clostridia > Eubacteriales > Eubacteriaceae > Acetobacterium > Acetobacterium malicum. The sequence continues at coordinate 128,035 of NZ_AXAC01000003.1, forward strand.
CTGTTACAGCCTGAGAATTGCGATAGGGCCTTTTAATGTAAAGCAGACGTTCGATGACTTCCCGCTGGGCCGGCTTTAAGTTGAGCTGGGCCAGCGAAAAATTATTTGAACTGGCGGCCATTTCATCACAATTGGCGGCCAGTCGCAGAAAAACATCACCAAGGCCCCAGCAGTCGGGATTAAAGCGGCTGTTAAGCCGTAATACCCCGCTGGCAGTCCCAAAATCAATCAGCGACAGCTGCTCACCGGTCCATAACATATTGTCGGTTTTGATGTCGCGATGACTGATGTTAAGTGCCGCAAGATACTCCATCACCGCGATTAATTGCGCCATGATGGCTGTAATTTCAGTTTTACTAAAGGCGTAATCCCATTCCAACAAATCAGCCAGTGACTGGCCCGGCATTTGTTCCATCACCAGTCCGTAGAAACCATCCCGATCAAAGACCTGGATCAGTTTGGGGATAGCTGGATGGTCGATTTTTTTGAGCAATTTACTTTCCCGGGTCAGCTTTTCTTTGCGGCGTTTGACATCATTGCGATTAAAGATCTTTAAAACATAGCGAACTGCATCCCGGGAGACCAGAAAGCAGCTGCCAAAACGACCTTGGGCAAGCGGTTTAACCAGCGCAAAGCCATCCAGGGCCAGGGTTCCGCAAAGCGTTCTGATCCGGCTACCACTCAATCTCATCAACGGATAAGGGCTTTTCATTGAGATAACTTTTCTGAACCTGACCATTTTTCATGATAATGACCTTGTCGGCCATGGGCGTTATGGCCTGATTGTGAGTAATCAGGATGACGGTCATCTTTTCTTTGCGGCTGGTTTCCTGGAGCAGTTTTAAAATATTTTTGCCGGTATTGTAATCCAGGGCGCCAGTGGGTTCGTCACACAGCAACAGTTTCGGTCGTTTGGCCAGCGCTCTGGCAATGGCCACCCGCTGCTGCTCGCCGCCGGACAGTTGGGAGGGAAAGTTCCCCAGCCGTTCTTCCAGGCCAACACTTTTTAAGACTGTTTCAGCATCCATCGGATCACGACAGATTTGCGTTGCCAACTCGACATTTTCAACGGCGGTCAGGTTTTGGATCAGATTATAAAACTGAAACACAAAACCGGTATCATAACGCCGATATTCCGCCAGCTCGCGGCGACTCAGAGCCGCGACATCTTTTTCCCCAACAATCACCTGGCCCTCATCGCAGTTGTCCATTCCGCCGAGAATATTTAGCACCGTTGTTTTTCCAGCTCCACTGGGCCCGACCACCACCGCAAATTCGCCTTCATCAATAAAAAAATTGATCCCGTTGGCGGCATTAATGGTCACTTCCCCCATATGGTAACGCTTATGTACGTCTTTAAATTCTATAAAATGTTCCATCTTTTTTATCCTTCATCTCTTAATCGGGGAGTCGCTCCCCACGCAAACATTTATGCTGCTACCAGTATAACGAATAAATCTCAGAAAAGCCAGTTTAGCTCGAAAAAAAAGAAAGGTTTCCCTTTCTTTTCAGTTATTTTTTGGCTGGTTCCCATTTGCAACGCACCGGGGACACAATGGCTTCTTCTTTTTTTAGCTGTTTAAAGGCTTTGTCCACTTCTTTACGATCAACCTTCAGGGCTTTTTCGACTTCGCCAGCAGTCATCGGTACTCCCTGCTGTTTCATTAACGCTAAAATTTTATCCTGCAGTTCCATAATAACCCTCCAAATTTACTCATTATTTATCAGTACATTCTTGTGCCGATTATAACATAATAGTCTTAATTCGGGTTTTAATTGAACAACAATTTTTATTGCAACGGCTTAATTTTCGACCGCGGCAACAATTGACGACTGGCTTAATTTATTACTTTGAATCCCTAAAATGTGATTCAGTACTAAAGCGATGGCTGCGAAAACAATGATAACAATGAAGGTTGATCCGTAACTGCCGCCGGAGCTCTGCAGTAAATAACTGGAAATCATTGGTCCGATGATGGCCGCCGGTACCAGTAAGAAATTGGACAAGCTGAAATTCAGCGGATAGTTTTTCGAACCAAAGCTGGAATTGATAACCACTGAAGATAAGGCTGGTACCCCACCATAGGTAACCCCAACCGATAACAGGCCGATGAAGATAAAGATGACATTATTCATAGTTGCGCCCATTAATAAGAAAACACCAGCAACCAGTAACAGAATGGTGTTGGTTGCCATGGTTTTGCCTCTGCCGACCTTATCAAACAAGGTGCCAATGGCCACCCGGCCGCCGCCATTAAATACCGAAACTAATAAACCCAATTGAGCTGGTGCGCCAAAGGCCACAGCAATGGTTGCCGCGCTACCGATGATCAGCAGTCCTGAAGCGGTAATCATAATTCCCCAGAAGAAATAGGTCCAGAAAACGCCGGTTTTTAACATTTCTCCGGCGGTGTATTCTTTTTTCTGACTGGCTTGACCGGCCACAGCCACCGCTTTTTTGGGTGCCATTTCCGGTTTCTTGATAAAGAAGGAACCTAACGCCATCACTACCGCGCCCATAATAGCCAGATAGAAAAAGGTTTCCAATACTCCGACACTGCCAATAAAAGAGCTGATCATGGTCCCGAGGATCAGTCCCCCTAGACCAAAGCCCATCAGCAAAATCCCTGATGCCAAACCGGCTTTTTCGGAAAACCATGGCACCACCGCACTGATAATTGAATTGTAGCCCATCCCGACGCCAGTTCCGCAGAGTACTCCATAAAACAGGTACAGCAGGATTAAACTTTGTCCCGGTTGGCTCGGATCGATTTTCGAGACCCCGAAAAAACCGATAAACAGCATCGCTGCCGCCATCAGAACAATGTACTGGTTTTTGATAAAGCGGGTTAATTGTCCGCTGACAAAACCGCCAATACAAAAAAAGATAATTGAGATTGTAAAATTAAGTGATAAGTCCGTTACAGTCCAGGTTTCAAAGACCTTGTTCAGCGGGGCCCTAAAAATTGACCAGGCATACAATAATCCCAGAAACAACAGCATGATGGTTCCGACACATAGGTAGATCCACCGTTTTAAATTCTCATTTTTCATCATTTCCCTCTGCTTCCAAAAATTTTCTTGCTTTATTGTATCAGCTAGCTAAAGTAAACACAATAATAATTACCAGTAATTGTTATTCCTGTTACTGGTTTTTATCATTCTACTGGACAGCTTGTTTTAAAAAGATTAGAATATACCAAAAGCTACTAACCAGAAGTTACAACAGGAGGAAACCATGGATTTATCATTCTTTATTGGTCCGATCATAGGGGGCATTATCGGACTGATCACTAACGGCATCGCGATTCGGATGCTCTTTCGCCCCCTCAAAGCCATCAAAGTATTGGGATTGACCCTCCCCTTCACCCCAGGCTTAATTCCCAAAGAAAAACCACGCATCGCCAAATCACTGGGCGACGTGGTCGCCAACAATCTGCTCAATCAGGACGTCATTAAAAATGGTCTGCTATCCCCGGAAATGGACGATAAGATCGCCGTCGCCGTCAATGGCCTGATCGCAAAAAAAAGCACCAACGATGAAACCCTGCGGGAGCTGTTTTACGCGTTTTCCGGCGCCGAACGGGGTGAGCAGATGATCACTGATGTGACATCCAAGGTGGTCGGTTTTTCTTACGAACGGATGGTCAAAATGGAACTTGGGCCGCTCTTATCGGAAATCGCCGTCACCGAAATTGTCAGCAATCTGCAGGGTTCAATGTTTGCGATGCTAATCAATGAAAACCTGATCAGTTCCGCCAAGGTTAAAATGTCTGAAATCATCGAACGGATGGTGGTTGAAAAAGGCGAGGGTATTCTCGATAATATCTTTGAAAAAGAAAGCACGAATCTACTCGACAAACGGCTTTGCGATCTTTATCTCGAATACGAAGACCGGATTCCGGAATTTGTCGCCTGGGTTATATCGACCTATCATCAGCTGATCGACAAAAACATCGGCATTTTAATTCACGCCCTGGACTTATCAAAACTGGTTGAAGATCAGATTAACGGCTACGATGTTCTGACTTTTGAAAAAATGATTCTGGAAATTATGAAAAAAGAACTCAACGCAATTGTCTGGCTGGGCGGATTATTGGGCTGCATTATGGGCCTGGTAATGTCCTTTGTATAAGAACTGAAATTTAAAAGGAGCTAAAAATGACTAAAAAAGTAGAAATTAATTGGGATCAATTGGGATTTGATTATATAAAAACGGATTATCGGTATCTGTCGATCTGGAAAGAGGGTAAGTGGGATGACGGGGTTATGACTGAAGATAATGTCTTGCATCTGGGCGAAGCGGCTCCCTGTCTGCACTATGGACAGCAGTGCTTTGAAGGACTGAAAGCCTATCGGACCAAAGCCGGCGAGATTCAGTTGTTTCGGGTGGACCAGAATGCCAAACGCTTCCAGGATTCCTGCCAGCGCCTGTTAATGCCGGTGATTCCTGAAGAAACCTTTATCAAAGCCTGCCTCGATGTGGTTAAAGCCAACGAAGCCTATATTCCGCCCTATGGCACCGGCGGCTCACTGTATATCCGCCCGATGATGATTGGGGTCGGCAATAGTGTGGCTGTCAAGCCAGCCAGCGAATATATCTTCACGGTTTTCTGTATGCCGGTGGGCGCTTATTTCAAGGGCGGCCTGACACCGGTTAATTTTATGGTCTCCGACTATGACCGGGCGGCCTGTAATGGCACTGGCCAGCAGAAGGTTGGCGGCAACTATGCGGCCTCGATGCTGGCGCATGAAATTGCGGTACAGAAAGGCTTTGCGGATTGCATTTATCTGGACCCCNCCAGCCACACCAAAATCGAAGAGGTCGGCGCCGCCAATTTCTTTGGCATCACCAGAGACAACCGTTTTGTCACCCCCGACTCCCCCTCGATCTTACCCAGCATCACCAAATACTCGCTGCTTTATCTGGCCGAACATGTTTTGGGGATGGCCGTATCCGAAGAGGATGTTTTCATCGACGAACTGGATCAATTTGCCGAAGCCGGCGCCTGCGGCACCGCCGCCGTGATCACCCCGATCGGCGGCATTTTCCATCACAACCGGTTACACGTTTTTTACAGCGAAAGCGAAGTAGGTCCGGTCACCAAAAAGCTCTACGATACCCTCACCGCCATCCAACTGGGCGATCTGGCCGGTCCCGAAGGCTGGATTACCAAGCTATAAAAGAGTTTGATTTTGGACTGCCGTACCGACCAATTGTTAATCTGTTGTTCGCTGCGGAATCGGACACTAATAAGAAATAAAATTTCTTATTAGTCGCGGACAGTCGCCAACTACAAGCAAGCTTGTGATTGGCTCGTTGCCTCCACGCAGGTTTATCAACCTGTTCGCTCCGATGCGTACAACATGATGTAACAATTGTCGGCACTACGTTTAATTTAAAATGAAGCAAGTTAACTGTACACTTTTTGCCAACCTCAAAAGATGGGTTTACGCCCATCGTTTGAGGTTTATTTTTGCTGCGCGGGTCGTTTCTTCTTTTTATTTTTGCGGACTGAATAGCCGAAGCTGCCGACTTTTTCGCCCAGGCCAAAGTACTCGCCGTGGACGTAGGCCAGTAGATCGGCCTGATCCAGATGGAGTTTACCGCCAGCATCAATCAGGGCGTCCGCCACATGGACTGCCAGAATCTCGGCCATAAACAGATCGTGGGTACCCAGCGGGATGATTTCTTTGACCCGGCATTCCATACTTAAGGGACTGGCTGCCAGCATCGGGCTCTTTACCGTATCGCCGGGGATTGTGGTTAAACCCATTCGTTCAAATTTATTCATGTCCCGGCCGGAGCGCACCCCGCAGAAATCGACGGCTTTGACCAGCGCCACGGTGGACAGATTGATGGTGAACTCCCGGGTGACGGCGATGATTTCGTAGGATAGTCGGCTGGGCCGCAGTGAAATATAGGTCATCGGCGGTTTGGTATTAAGAACCCCGGTCCAGCCCACCGTTAAGATATTTTCTGATGCGGCCTCGCCACAGGTTACCAACACCGGGGGTACCGGGGCCAGCAATACCGATCCCGGCCATTTTGTTTTACTCATTGTGTTTTCTCCTTTGTCTGCGATAACACCATTATAGCAGTTTTACCATAATTATGGCAGAAAATCGCCGCCACCCGGGCCCGGGGACCGCTGAAAAGCGTCGATTAAACCATTTAAACACAATTTTTCTTGCAATTTCTTTGCTAAGCCGATAGTATTATAATTAGAACAGACAGTGGACAGGAGAAATATGAAAACAGAATTATTATTTCTAATTAAGCGCCTATGTGATCTTGAAGAAGAATTCATGGAGCTGACTGAAGAAGAAAAAGAAATTGTCGTTACCACCGCCGAAAGCATGACCGGGAGTCTGGTCTTTTTATTGGAAGCGCTTGAAGATTATTCCATGAGCGGTTTTTATGACGAGGATTAAAGCAAACTGAAAACATCAAATAAGGAGGTAGTTCGATGAAAGTAGCCGCTTTTGTATCCAGTATGGTTGCCCTGGTAATGGGTGCCGCAGCTCTGACCTTAAGCATTATTGCTGTTTCAAAAACTGCCCGTTAGCGGCAAAAGAGCAACGCTTTGACAGGGTTGCTCTTTTTTTTGGTTATCACTAAACTGTCGTACCGACCAATTGTTAATCTGTTGTTCGCCGCGGGATCGGACACTAATAAGAAATAAATTTTTTATTAGTCGCGGGCATTCGCCGTGTCCGCCCCGATGCGTACAACATGATGTAACAATTGTCGGTACTGGGCTAGCTTTTAATCTTGCCTAAGTTACTTTTTTTATCAGTCGGTAAACTCGACGATGACCTGATCGATATCCCAGAGTGATTCGATTTTTTCCACTGCGTCTTCTTTGATGGCGTTGGCAAACTGATGGGTTTCGGGGAGATCGAGGACAATCCGGACGACCCCATCGTTGATATCAATTTCCTTGACCAGATGGGTTGCCACCATATCCAGGCCTTTGATCGGATTCATGACCTTCTTTAAGCGTTTTCTGACAATTTCTTCAGTGGTGACGACCTTTTCGGTTACCAGGCCGTGCTTTTCTTCATAATTCTGGATTGCCGAGCGCAACACCTCCACCGCCAACACCGAGCAATGAGCCTTGATTTTAGGCAGTCCGCCCAGGGCTTCCGAGGCTTCCTGCCAGGTAATATTTTTGGCTTCGTCGATGGTTTTGCCTTTGGCCAGTTCGGTAATAATCGAACCGGTAGCAATATTTGAGGCACAGCCATAGGATTCAAATTTGATATCATCGATCACTCTGGTTTCGGGATCGACCTTTAAATAGAGCGATACCATATCGCCGCAGGCCGGACTGCCTTCGGTTGCTTTGCCATCGGGATCCTCAATCCGCCCGGTATTGCGGGGATTTTTAAAATGTTCCAGGACCAGATCATTATAAGGACTTGCCATTGTTATTTCCTCCTATTCCTTGCCCAGGGGGCTGATTTTTCGCAGGTTTTCAACCACCTTTTTCAGCGTTTCGACCACAAAAATGACCTCTTCCATGGTATTGAAGCGTCCCACCGTCATCCGGATCGAGCCATGGGCCCGTTCATGATCACCACCGATGGCAGCGATCACATGGCTGGCTTCCAGAGAGCGGCTGAAACAGGCCGAGCCGGTGCTGACGGCGATGCCATACATGTCCAGATGCAGGGTGATCGATTCCCCCTCCACGTAATGGAAGGTGATATTGGCATTCTGGGGAGTCCGCTGCCGGGGATGTCCGTTTAGAATGACATCGGGAATCTGATCGCTCACCATGGTGATAATTTTATCCCGCAGCACCGCCAGCCCGATGTTTTCATCGGCCGTCACCAGTTCCGCCGCTTTGGCGAAGCCGACCGCTCCGGGAATGTTATCCATCCCGCCGCGGAGGTCAAATTCCTGAAAACCGCCATCCATTATTTTAGCCAGGGCGGTGCCTTTTTTTACATAGAGTCCGCCGATCCCCTTGGGACCATGCAGGGTATGAGCCGATACGGTGATCAGATCAACGGCGACGGCGGTCACATCCAGGGGCACCCGCATAAAGGTGTGGGTGGCATCGGTGTGAAAGAGGACCCCCTGATCATGGCAAATTTTGCCGATCGCATTGATATCCTGAAGGGTGCCGATTTCCTGATTACCATGCTGAATCGAGACCAGAATGGTTTCCGGTCTGATCAGCGCCTGGAGTTTTTTCAAATCAACCAGACCATCGCCGTCGACGTCCAGATAATCAACGCTAAAGCCTTCTTTTTCCAGGGTTCTGGCGCTGTACAGCACCGGAAAGTCTTCAATTTTGGAAACGATCAGGTGTTTGCCTTTTTTCGCCCCCAATGCTTTGGCAACCCCTTTTAAGGCCAAATTGCTGGACTCGGCACTGCCCGAGGTGAAAATAAACTCCTGGCTGTTAGCACCCAGGGCCTGAGCCAGTCGGGTTCTGGCATCATCCAAAGCTTCTTTCGCCTCAACGCCCAGCGAATAGCCAAATTCTGAGGTCGCCACCGAGTAACGGTCAAAATAAAGCGGTGTCATCACTTCCAGCACCTGCTCATCCAGCCGGGTGGCGGCGGCGTTATCCAAATAATACACTTTTTCCATGAGTTCCCCCCTTAGATAAACAAGGTAATGGCTGACTGTCGGGCTTCCTGGATATAGGTTCCGACGGCCCCGTAGTCGTCAATGATATCTTCGATCAGATCGGATCGTTTTAAACCCATGATGTCCATGGTCATTTCACAGGCGATGATTTTGCCACCCAATTCCTTGAAATCAGCCATCAGCCGTTCCAGGGAGGCGACATTATTTTTTTTCATCCGGCCCAGCATCATCTTTTTTCCCAACCCCAGAAAATGCATTTTCGATAATGGACCTTTTTCCAGGCCGCCTTTTTTCAGGCGCAGCAATCCCCAGAAGGTGAAATACAGAGACACCTCCATCCCCATTGCCAGCGAGCCATTGGACACAATCAGAGCACTATACAGTTTATCCATATCACCGCTCTGAACAATAATTGTTGTTTTGTCCGCCATGACAAAGCCTCCTTTACTTCTTAATTTTTATGGTCCAGGTGCCGTCCTGTTCTTCGGTGCTGATAACTGCCAGCGACAAGGCGTCGGCGGCCATCGGGATTTCTTTTTTCGAGGCGGCATTGTTCCCGGTAATCTCAATGACATCGCCCGGTTGCGCCTTCCTGACGGCTTTACGCATTTCTACCAAAGGAACCGGACAGGTTTCGCCTCTCACATCAACATAAATTTCTGCCATTATCTTGCCTCCTACTCAAATTTTAATTAACTGTCTGCAATTTTAATTAACTGTCTGCTGCTCATTTTCCGTCTTTGTTTCTTTTTTCATACCCCATTATGAACAACTTACTTGAAAATTTAGTAAAAGCATAAAAAGGCAGGCCGTCGGATCGTCCGACGGCCTGTTGATGTTGTTAAAAAAGATAACCCAGTACCGACAATTGTTACATCATGTTGTACGCATCGGAGCGGACACGGCAAAGCCTGTCCGATGCCGCGGCGAACAACAGATTAACAATTGGTCGGTACGGTAGTTTAGCGACAACCTCGCCGGCCCATGGATTTAAGCCGACGGATTACTGGGGTTAGCTGTTATTAATTTTTAAAGAGCTCGAGAAACCGGGTTGAATATGCCAGGGTTTCGGTGGGGCAGCTGTCGACACAGTGACCGCAGCCGACACAGCGCAGCTCGGCGACCGGGCGACCGCTGGCGGCACTGGTTTTTAGATCGATGGACATCGGACAGGCGGCATTGCAGCGGCCGCATTGAATACAGTGGCTCTGATTGGTTGTGATTTGCTGACCAACCAGCTTACCGAGCAGGCCCACCACCGTTCCTAGGGGACAATAGTAACAGTAGCCGCGACCACTAAAGGCGACCCAGAAAAACATCGCCATCAGCAGCTCGGCGGAAAGGTATTTATAGGTTTCGATTTTTGCCACTAACTCGCTGTTGGCCAGCGGCAGACCCAGCAGATATAACACCCAGTAGGCGGTAAAACCCAGAGCGAGTGCCAGAAACAGCCAGCGCAGGATGGCAAACAGTTTTAAACCGCGGGCCTTGACCTTTTTCCGGGCCCCCAGTAAGGGCATCACCGGATCAAAAACCTCACTGGCAAAACCATTAAACAGGCACAGTGTCGAACACTGCCAGCGCCGACCCAGTAGCAGCGTTCCGACCAGAACAACGAGGGTGACAAGCAGATAAAAGAGCAGCGCCAGCGAGATGCCAGTGAGACCAAAGACCGGCAGATATTTGAGATAAAAAGCCGTGCTGGGGTCCATCAGTTGTAAGGGGATGGTGGTCCAGGGCAACGGCATCGCAAAAAAGTACAGTTCCTGATTATTTAAAAGTATCGGCCCAACTATATGGACGACCAAAGCCATCACAATGAAGCCGGTCAGATTGCGTTTGCGCATCACGGTCCGTCGGGATGAGCCAATAATCCGCAGGGTCAGAAAGCTGCCCAGAACAATAAAACTGGTCTTAACCCAGTTTTCATAAAAACCCCACAGCCAGCTGATAAAGGCGGCCACTTCCGGAGTGGCCCGGCTGACATAGCCAAAATTGAGCCCGGCAATGATCAGGCAGAGGATGATATACACCCACAGGATTGCTTTTAGTGCTTTTATTTCACTGGAGGCTTTTGTTTCGCTAGAATTATTGTGATTCGCCATGGCTTCGTCTCCCCTAATTAACTGCAATTTTTTCTTAATTATAAACTGCTTTCGCCATAAACACAAGAATGGTTATGATGCTATCCCGGTATTTGGCATAAATGCTGCTTGACTGCCGGCATGAAAATCGGTACGATAAGTTACAAGTGTAGGGTTAACATTCATACCTATAATTTAATGATCAAATAAAAACAAGTGGAGGCAAAAATGCGACGAGCAAATCGGGAAGTAACAGAACTAACGGAGCTTATTGAAATTATTAACGGCTGTAAGGTGTGCCGGCTGGCCATGGTGGACAACGGCCAGCCCTATGTGGTGCCCCTGAATTTTGGCTATCACCGGGATGATTCAGTCATAACCATCTTTCTGCACTGTGCCAGAGAAGGTCGCAAAATGGACATCCTGAAACAAAACAATCAAGTCTGTATTGAGATGGATCAGATGAAGGAACTGCTCAGTGGCGAAAAGGGCTGTGATTACAGCTGTTATTTTGAAAGTTTTATCGGCACCGGTCAGGCGGTTTTTCTTGACGATGCCGCGGCTAAAAGCCAGGCCTTACAGGCGATTATGAAGCAGCAGACCGGCCGGGACGATTTCAGCTTTGATCAACATATCCTCGATCAGACCGTCGTGATTGCGGTTGAACTTAGCAGTTATTCGGGTAAACGCCACTAGTCGCGTCACTGTCTGATATCGGCCGGGATCAGTCGCTTTCGATCGTTTCAACTGTGATGGTTTTAAGCTCCGGGCCGACCATTTCGCCGGGGCGCGCCGGCGACTTTTGGGTGGCGATGAGAATGCCGCAGATAATCAGACTCATTCCCAGTAAATGACTGAGCTGGATTTTTTCATTGAGCAGGATGGCGGCCAGGATAATGCTGCTGACCGGCACTACGCTAATGAAAATCGCCGCGTTGCTGGCTGCGACCTTGGCAATCCCCCGAAACCACAGGACATAAGAAATAAACGAGACAAAGATCCCATAATAGGCAATACACAAAATCGTCTGGAGCGACATTTCCGCAAACGGATAGCTCCAGGCGTCATAAATGGCAAGGGGCAATAAACAGATAAAGGCCAGCCCCGCCACCAGCGTTGTCCGGTATACCGGGGACATCGGGATACACTTTATTTTACTGAGCACTGAAAATAAGCCCTCACCCGTAACGGCAATCAGAATCAGAAAATTTCCCAGCACCGAGCTGTCAAGGATCCCTTCCGAAAAATAGGTGTAAAGGTTGATACAGAGCAGACCGATGATGACGAAAGCCAGACCAATGGCGTTGTTTTTTGAGATCTTCTCTTTTAAAATCAAGAACGCCAGAATCACCACAATGGCCGGCCCGGAGCTGGAAATCAAACCACTGTTGGCGGCGGAGGTCAGTTGCAGGCCCCAGAAAATAAGGACCCGATAAAGGACAATCCCGGCCAGGGCCTGACCCAGCAGCACCGCAACGGTTTTTTTATCCAGGCGGTGGTGTTCTTTTTTAATCACAAAAGTGACCAGCAGCAGAAAGACCAGCCCAATCGCAATCCCCAATTCAGTGGCCAAAAATACCGGCACCCGGTCGACCATCATTTTACTGACCACAACCGCACTGCCAGCAATTAACATCGATACGATCAAATCCAGATAGGCGCTTAGTTTTTCTCCCATAATAATCCTCTTTTCTCCTCGCTATGGTTATGATAAAATCTTACCAGATTGATGTGGTTTGTAAAGAACCACTTAAACAGTTTTTTTAACAAACCACTTTAGGAGGAACGCGATGTGGGTTAATATTGACAAAAAGAGTGAACAGCCCTTAATGCGACAACTTTATGAGCAGATCAGGCACCTGATTTTAGACGGTCAGCTGACCCCGGCCGAAAAGCTGCCGTCAACCCGACAGCTGGCAGCCGATCTGGGAATCTCCCGCAGTACCGTTCTCGATGCCTACAATCAATTGATTGCCGAGGGCTACCTGATTGGCAATCATGGGTCTGGTACGGTGGTTGCCTGTGGTATTGATGTATTTTCGAGCCCCCTGAAAAGCGCTGCGAAAAAACGCGCTGCCACTGCGACTAAAGAAAAAGCACCACCCACCGCCGTCATCGATTTTCAGTCCGGCGTCATTGATTCGTCGCGGTTTCCACTGTCGGAGTGGAAAAAAGCCTATCAACGCAGCCTGGATCAGGTTCCCGCAGCGGCTTTTCATTATCATCCCAGTGCCGGGGTGCTGAGCCTGCGCCAGACGATAGCCGACTATTTGCGGCGTACCCGGGGACTGGTTTGTAATCCTGCCCAGATTATGATCGTTTCTGGCTCAACCCAGGGTCTGGCGTTGATCGCTGCGTTATTTTGTGATCAGCAGCAGGCGGTCCTGATTGAAGATCCCACCCATCCCGGATTGCGCCAGATTATTGAGCACGCTAAACTCAATTTAATCGGGATTCCGGTCGATGATCAGGGTCTGATAACCGATTTACTGGCCCCCCACCCGGCCCCGGCCTTTATCTATACGACTCCTTCCCATCAATACCCGCTGGGCGGCATCCTGCCAATCCAACGCCGGCAGAAACTGATTCAGTATGCCATCGCTAATGATACTTATCTGCTGGAGGATGACTATGACAGTGAATTCCGCTTTGAAGGCCAACCGATTTCATCACTTTATGAGCTGAGTCCTGACCGCGTCATTTATCTGGGGACCTTCAGCAAGATCCTCACCCCGGCCATTCGGTTGGGTTATCTGATTCTCCCCGATCAACTGATCGAACCTTACCTGGAACTCAAGAAATATTCCGATGTCCATACCGAAGCCCTGACCCAGTACGCCCTGGCCGAATTTATTGACAGCGGCGGGCTGGAAAAGCATATCTGGAAGATGAAAAAAATCTATGCTAAAAAACGCCAGCACCTGATCGCTGAACTATCCCGCTGCTATCCGGATCAATTTGAAATCAAAGGCCACGCCGCCGGGCTACACATGGTTGTCCATTTTAACGGCATTGTTTTTGACGCCCCGCGGATCAATCGCATCAACTCCCGACAGATCCGGGTCTACCCCATCAACAACTACGTTTTTGGCAACCCGGCACCCTACGGCAGCGACATCCTCCTCGGTTACGCCCACCTCACCTTTGCCGAAATCACCACCGGCATCACCCGGCTCTGTACGGCCCTGCCGGAACCGGAATCTTGAGCACAAAAAGACACTCGCGCGAGTGTCCGAGGTTGTCGATAAACTACCGTACCGACCAATTGTTAATCTGTTGTTCGCCGCGGAATCAGACAGGCTCTGCCGTGTCCGCTCCGATGCGTACAACATGATGTAACAATTGTCGGTACTGGGTTATCTTTTTTGGCAGTCTGAAAGACGTTCTTGTGAGTGTCTTTTTATAATAGATCAGAACCGGGCTATTTTTCGACGGCATCGATGGCGGAGTCGGCATCAGTAACGGTTCCCTCCGGGGTGGTTGGCGACAGGGTCATAAAAAAACCGTCGGTTTGATCGACAAAGGCGTCGGCGCTGTCGAAGCTGACATCGAGGAGATGGCCACCCTTGCTGCGGTCATCGGCGATGAAATGAAAGTGGTAACCTTTAACATTCAAGCCGCCGATATCGGCCGGACACCACAAGCCGACCAGAGTGCCGCTGATCTTTTGATAATCAAAGATCGACTGGTTTTTGACGGCTTCGGAAAGCACCGGATACGGTTTTACCTGACTGGGTACCGAACGGGCTTTGATGGTGTTGAAGGTGCCGTCGATCCGGAACACATAAAAGGCATTCGGATCGGTCATCATTTTGTCCAGTTCCTGCTCCAGGGCTTCCAGACTGGCGGTTGGGCCCAGTGATTTGGTCGCATCTTCGTTAAAGTAGGTAACCGCGGCAAAGGGAGTGGTGTCAGTGTCCGGGACTTCCTCCACGGCACCGCTGGCTTTGACCTTGTAGACGGTATTGTCAATCATCACCAGCTCGCCGTCCAGGGCGTTAAAGGTGCCGATGCCGACATCACCGTGCTGTTTCAATTCACCAAAACTCATAAAACCATCATAATTCCCGGCCAGCAGAGAATTAATGGTGGACGCCTGGAAGAGGGTGTCCGCTTTGGCTGCAGCGGCCTCACTGTTGGTCGTTGTGGTTGCGGCGGTACAGCCGGCCAGGGTCACCATCCCCAGAACCGATATAACAATTGCGGTAATTTTTATTTTCATATAAGCTCCTTCTTTTCTTTATTTAAGCTGTTCAACCCAACCCTCTTTAATGGAACCGAGCAGGCAATGGTCAAATAAGGGCGCTCCGATTTTTGCCATCAACCGGGCATTTGTCAGATTGTCACCATCGGCTTTGTTGATAAATAGAATCCGGGTGGTATTATGAGCCAGGGTCTGGTTTAGTTTATTGTCAATAAAAGTAGCCAGGGTCTGCTGTAAAACGGCTTCATCAAAAACCGCCTGATCATTATTATTTTGTTCGTTATTATATAGTTCCGCGCGATGAAAGGTATCCGCGTCAATTTTCCGAAACAGGATCTCGGCCCCCATGACGTGAATCAGTTTGGTGGTAATCGACAGAATCGATGGTTCGTAGTCGTGATAGAATTTATAAGGTTTGCGTTTTGATCCGTCCCCTTCATTAATGATGACCAGGGGCACAATCGCCGCCTTTAAATCAATCAACTCGGCTTCGGAAAACCCCGATATTTTCTGTCCGTTGACCCTTTCCTTGCCAATCAGCCATGCCCGTTGGGGGTCTTTAGTAATCGCTGCGATCACTGCCGTCATCTCTGAGCGGATCAGGCACTGTGGTTCCGGCACATCGGCAATGCAGATTTTGGCGGTTGTGGTCATCACATGGTTAAGCTTTTGATCCGCCAGTTCCTGGCTGAGCGCAAACATCAGCGCGGTTTTACCGCCGCCGCCAGTAATGGTAATGACATCATTTGCGGTGATGTTCAGTTTGTCAATAAGTTTCACACTGCTCTCCCTTTTATTCGAGCGATAATCGGCTAATCCGATCGCTTCGTGTTCGTTTCGAACCGCCCCGCCTGATTTCTCAGGCCTTTAAATCCGGCGGCTTTATCAGTAGATTGTGGTTGTAAATCGCGGCGATTTCGGCGGCATCCAGCGGTTTGCTGAAGACGTAACCCTGAATGCCATCGCAGTCACTGTTTTTGAGAACGGCAACTTTATCCCACTCCTCAATGCCCTCAGCCATAATTTTTAAATTGAGGCTGTGAGCCAGCAGGATCAGGCTTTCAATCACCTTGATCCGGTTGCCCTGTAAAAACTGATCACTGATCGATTTATCCAGTTTTATTTTGTTGACCGGCAAATAGGTCAGACAATTCAGCGACGAATAACCGGTGCCAAAATCATCCAGTGCCACCGACAGCCCGGCGTCTTTAAGCTCCTTGAGGAATTGATCGGTCTGGAAATTGTTTTCCATCAAGATACTTTCGGTAATCTCAATCTCAATAAACCGGGGCTCGACATGATGCTGTTGCAGCAGCGCGGTGATATGGCTGACATAATCTTTGTCCCGCAGCTGACGGTTGGAAAAATTGATCGCCACCGGTTTTTCCGCCAGACCCTGATTGCGCCAGTGGACGATCTGGGTCACCGCTTCCCGGGCCACCCAGCGGCCGATCTCGCTGATCAGGCCAGTTTCTTCGGCCACCGGAATAAACTGATCCGGTCCATAGCGGTTTTCTTTGAGTCGCAGCAACGCTTCAAACCCGCTGATCCGGCCGCTGCGCAAATCCACCTGGGGCTGATAGACCAGTTTAAAACCGTCAGATTTCAATGCCGTCCGGAGCAGCGCTTCAATTTCGATTTTGCGGTTCATTTCCTTTTTCAATTCATGATGATAATACATGTAGTGGTTTTTACCGCGGTTCTTAACCTCGTACATGGCCGTATCGGCATTCATGATCAGCTGATCGATGATGTTGCTGTCGTAGGGATAGCAGCAAATGCCCATGCTGATACTGACAAAAACTTCCCGGCTATTTAGTCGGAACGACTCATCAAAGGCGGTCAGGATTTTATCGGCATAGGCTTCAATATCGGCCTGACAAGATTTATTGGTAATCAGAATCAGAAATTCATCGCCACCGAGACGACCAACCATCATGTTTTCGTCAGAAATAGAGAGCAGCCGGCCGGCAATCAGCTTGAGCAATTCATCACCGCAGAGATGGCCGAGGGTGTCATTGATACTTTTAAAATTATCAATATCCAGAAGCAGCACCGCCCCGGTATGACCAGCCTGGAGTTCTTTTTCCAGCTGCACCAGAAAACTCATCCGGTTGGGCAGCTGGGTTAAAAAATCATGTCGGGCCAGATGCCGGATCTGTTCTTCCTGAACCTTAAATTTGGTATTGTCCAGCAGAATCCCGTGTAACTTGCAAAAACTGCCGGCTTCTGATTTAATTCCTTTGCCGCGGATCAACAACCATTTCTGGTGCGGGTCGGAGCCCGCCGTCAGCACCTGAACGTTGATCTGGGCTGTTTTTCCCGTTAGGTAGTTGCGGACTTCAGTCACCAGATGGTCGCGATGGCTGGGCTCCAGAACGATGTCCATCCAATCATGGACATTACTATGATTACTGATGGTTTTATTGATAATCCGGGAACAGTCACCGGCAAAAGTGATCGTTTTGGACGTGAGATCGACTTCCCAGACGGCGCTGTTGGTACCCTCGATGGCCAGCTCAAACTTCTGGTTCAATTCGCCAACTTCACGATCGTGTTCTTCCATCACATCATATTGCCGCCGCAGCGCCCCTTCCACCGCTTCCAGTTCATTGTAGGTTATTTTAAGCTCGGTATTACTAAACTCCAGCGCTTTTTGGATACTCCGGCGTTTCAGATTATCATAGATCAGCACCAGTGTCACCAGCATCAGCGCGATCAGGATAATCGCCGTAGCCAGAATCAGATTGCGGTATTTATCCAGCGGATGTTCGGTTTTGTTGATCAGCACCGCATCCGTGGGAATCAAGTGATCGGGAATCTTATACTGCTGGATCAGCGTGTAATCAAAAATATAATAATAGGGCGTCGCTTCAATCATCGCCATGGTTTCGACCGGGGTGCCCGCCAAAATATCACTGACCAGTTGGGCCGCTGTTTTTCCCAGGGCCTGGTAGTCCACCATTTTTCCGCCCAGCAGCCCCGCACCGACGCCGCCCACCGAAGCCCGGTAAACAGGGATCTGGGTATGCTGGTACAAAAAGGCCGCGGCTTTTTCAAAATCCATATAGTCGCCATGCTTATCGGGATTCATATCAAGAAACAGCAAAATTGTTTCATTCCCCAGTGGCTCCAGTTCCGCGCCCAGTTCGGCAAAGCTGTAGTCGGGGGTATTGAGGGTGGTAAAGGTCAGTTCGGGAAAGTCCTGGCGGAAGGATTCAAACTGCTGACGGTTGCCCTGACCAGTCAGGGTTTCATCGGCAATCGCGACGACCCGGGTGGCCCGGGGGTTAAAGACCCGGGCGATCTCGAGGGTTTCTTTAATCGAGATCCGTTCAATGATGCCGGTGATATAAGGATCGGCGGCGGCCTGGCGGGCCCGGGTTTCATCGTTTACACCTAAAAAAACAATCGGCATCTGGGGAAACAGTTCGGCCTGATGATCAAGGGCAAATTGGAGGGCATTGTCATCCCCCACAATCACCGCGTCATAGGTTGGCAGCTGGGCCAATTTAAATTTCAGGCTCTGATAAAAAACCTGTTTATTTTCCGGAGTATCGAGGCGCTTGGTATCCATGTATTCAATTTCCAGATTGATCTTCTGTTCATCAAAAACCGACCGGATACCGGCAACCTGATCCGGTACCGAGACAAAGCTCTCACTGTAAGAGCTGATAAAAAGGACCGTCTTTTCTGACCCGGCCCGGACCAAAAAGGCTGGCCCCAGGCACAGATTGGTTACGAGCATCGTAACCGAGAAGACGCTAAAAAAGATCAGCAAATTCACCATTAAACCGGACTTTATGGTTTTATCCTGGGCATTTTTTGATTTGGCTCTTGCAGTCATCGACCCCTCCGTTAATAAAAACCTCTTTATTTCACTTCAACGCGATTGCGGCCCTTTTCCTTGGCCTGATATAAGGCCGTATCGGCCCGGGAAACGATGCTTTCCGGCGAGCTGTCGGTGGTAAACGCCGACACCCCGAGGCTGATCGTCACCTGCCCGGCAGTGCTGAAGGCATGGCCGGCAACCGCCTGGCGCAGCCGCTCTGCCAGTACCGTGGCGTCGGCCAGCGTGGTCTCCGGCAGAATAATCAGAAACTCTTCACCGCCCCAGCGCCCCACCACATCGCCAGCACGGACATTATCATGAAGGGCCTCGACCAGTTCAATCAGAACCCGGTCCCCGACCTGATGGCCGTAGGTATCGTTGACCAGCTTGAAATGATCAATGTCCAGAATGATGATGGCAAACGGCACCCCGCCGCCTTTTGACGATTCGAATTGCTGTTCCAGCGTTTCGTCCAGTTTCAGCCGGTTAAAGCTCTGGGTCAGCTTATCGGTGATTGACAGCCGTCTTATTTCTTCCTCCATCAGTTTGCGTTCGCTGATATCCCGAGTGACCCCAAGCATCCCGATAAAGCGACCATCTTCGCTGTATATACCGGATACCGTTGCCTCGGTCCAGACGGTGCTGCCATCTTTGCAGGGTTGTTCCAGCTCGCCCCGAAAGACCTGGAACGGCAGACCGTTTTGAACCGAGTTGATAGCCCGGGCCAGCCCCTCCTGCATATGAATCAGTGAGTCCGGACACAAGACCTCCTCCGGCGTCTGGGCCATAATCTCTTCGACCGTGTAGCCCCGGAGTTTCTCCACCGACGGACTGATATAGGAAAACCGGCCTTCCAGATCCATGGTCCAGATGACATCCGCGGCATTATCAGCCAACAGCCGATGCCGTTCTTCACTCTGCTGCAGTTTCGCTTCAATGGCCTTGAGTTGGGTGATGTCCCGAATCACGCTGAGGGCGTGAGGAATGTCATCGATCATGATGCGTTTTGATGACACCAGACCGATATGTCGGGCATTGTTTTTGGCATAAAAAGAAAATTCCAGGTTTTCCACGTTGCCATCGCGTTCCAGGGTTTTGAGAAAGACCTCCCGTTGGCTGAGATCAACATAAAGATCGGCGATATTAAATTGTCCGCCGGTTAAATCCTCATCAGTAAATTTAGTCGCTTCCATAAAGGCCCGATTATAGGCAATTAGGGTCCCGTCGGCGACTTTGGTAATCACGGTGGCATCAGGAATGGTCTGAAACACCATTTCAAAATGGGAGCGGGCTTCTTCCAATTCATGGATGGAAGACTCCAGCTTTTCGGTCATACTGTTAAAGGCCTCGGAAAAATCGCCGAGAAAATGGACCCGCTGGGAAAAGTCGCCCGAAGCGATGGTTTTGGTGATCCAGGTCAGGTTCCGCAGCGAGGCCTGGAGATTTTTCATCGAGCCCAGCACATAGCCCTTTCCTTTAATATCATGGGAAAGATTGCCGTTGCCCAGTTCGGCCGCGGCTGCCCGGATCGTTCTCAGGGTTTGCTCAACCGCTAAAAAGGTGTCATCCTTACTGAGATTTTCAGGGGCCGCGGGACTGACGTGAAGGTCATTAAGCAGGGCTTTGTAGTACTCTAAAATTGACTGTGCGTCGTTACTGAGCATCTTTTTTGTCAGCTCCCTTCGATTGTGATTGTTAACACTGTCTGTTGACGTGATTCCGATTCATGATCTGTTGTGCTTTTTTTCTTGTTTTTGCGGCAACCGCAACTTGATTCTATCGCTTTATTTTACCACGTCGACCCGGGGCATTGTCAAGGTGCTTTAATTGGCGTAGGCCCCGTTAGAGCAAATATACGCCAGTCTTATTTATCTGATCCCGGTTGTCCTGGCGCGCAATATTTGTTATGATCATTAAAAGAGTTCTTACCCGAATGCCCGTCTGTTATAACGTTTTGATTCCGGGTAATCAGAAAGAGACCATTCTAAACGAATCAGCTTCCCCCGTAACTGCCCATTCAAATCATGAAAGGAAGGTATTCTTATGTCCCCCAAAAATAGTGGCCCCACTCCGGTTCCCTTTGTCTACAAGCCCTCTGAAAAAAAAGTGTTGGCACAGCTGACGGCCTTTGCCAACCGCTACCAGCCCGTTCACTACAAAAACGATATCATTCTGGAGTTTGTCTTCACCAATCTTGATTCCCGCTATCAATTGGTGATGGGTGTAACCGATTGTGTGGTTAAATCCGCCGACTTTGTCGATTTTACCACGCAAATTGAAATCAGTTTTGATATTTTTGAAGAGGTCGCCTTTAAAGGTCTGTGTATTAAGGAGGTGATTTTGAACAATGATTGTCAGATCAACGGCGCCTTTGCCACCATTATGGCTTTTGAAGATTATTTTGATCTGACCAAAAAAGAAATCATCAAAAAAGCAACCCTGAATCTAATGATCATTCAGTGGATGATGATCTGGATGGTGATGTCCTTTGATGTTTTCTGGGGCAGCATTGCCGGAATCGTCTATTCCTCGCTGATGCCCTTGCTGAGCCGCAAGTTTCTGCTGACCTTTTATGACCGGCTGAGTATTTTTCTGGTGACCGCGTTATGCCTGTTGGGGCTGGTCGCTGTGGATGAGACCCTGATCGTCTGCACCTCCTACTTTTTATTTGGCGCCATGTGGCTGGGTTCCTGTCTGACCAAAGCCCCCCTGACGGTTCATTACAAGCTGGGGAAATTTGGCTACCGCGGCTATTACAACCAGATTTTTCTCGATTCCAACCGGATCATTACAGCCATGTGGGGGGTCTATTATCTGATCGTGACCGGCACCACCTACCTTCTCGATGTCAACGGGATGCGTAGTCTCAGTGGGATTCTGAATTTGCTGATCCCGGTGTTACTGGGACTGGTGACCGTCAAATTTGTCAAGATTTATCCCGAAAAGCGCAAGGCCGCGTTGATGGAGCAACTGGCCGCGATGCCCCAAGAATAAAGTCAATCGATCATTGCCGACATACTACCGTACCGACCAATTGTTAATCTGTTGTTCGCCGCGGAATCGGACAGGCTCCGCCGTGTCCGCTCCGATGCGTACAACATGATGTAACAATTGTCGGTACTAGGTAATCTTTTTAACGGTCACAGATCTCGTTTTTCCGGGATCTTTTTTTATGAAAACGATTCGTGTAAAAGTTGACTTGACAATTAAAAATTCTTTGGATAAAATAGATAGCATGCTAAGTATTGGAGAAACGATGAAGACAGATACCTTTAATTTTGGTGGCACCGTTAAACAATTGAACAACATTATGGAAATGCGATTTAATCATTCTTTGAAACAATGGGATCTGACCTCATCCCAGTTTTCCGTGATTATCTTTCTCCTGCACCATCAGGATCAGGAGGTCAATCAGAAGATGATCGAGGACGCCTTCCTGCTGAAAGGGCCGACCGTAACCGGGATTGTCAAACGCCTGGTTGAAAAGGATTTTATCCGGCGCCGACCCGATTGCCAGGACCGCCGGATTAACTATCTGGAACTGACCGAAAAGGGCCAGCAACTGGAATCGCTGGTCTGTAACGAGATCACCCGCCTGGAAGCGGAAACCCTCCGGGGCATTTCCGCTGAACACCTTGAACTGCTGGAAGCACTTCTGCATCAAATTTTAAAAAACATTACCGGCCCTACACTATGATTCAACGAAAGGAATTATTTTTATGAAAAACGATCTATTTGAAAAGTACCCCATCCCCAAAGCCGTTATGACCCTGGCGATCCCCACCATGCTGAGTATGCTGGTGACGATTGTCTACAACATGGCTGATACCTACTTCGTCGGTCAGACCGGCGACCCCAATCAGGTGGCTGCCGTGACCCTGACGATGCCGATCTTCTTTCTGCTGATGGCCTTTGGTAATATTTTTGGCATCGGCGGCGGTTCTTATATCTCGCGGCTGCTGGGCGAACGAAAAATCACCGATATTAAACATACCTCCTCCTTCGCCTTCTATGGCTCAATTGCCCTCGGTCTGATCGGGATGGTGGTATTCCTGATCTTTATGGATCCGATTCTGACCATTGCCGGCGCCAGCCCCAATACCATCGGCCTGGCCCGGGACTACCTAACCATTATTGCCTATGGCGCCGTCGCCATCAGTCTGCAGAATTCCCTGGCCCAGATTGTCCGGTCCGTCGGTGCGGCCAAAGAATCGATGATCGGGATGATGATCGGGACCATCGTCAACATCATTCTCGATCCGATTATGATTCTGTCCATGGGTATGGGCGTGGCTGGGGCGGCCTGGGCCACCGTGATTGGAAATGCCTGCGCGGTGCTTTATTTTATCTATTACATTTTCAAACACAGTGATGTGCTCTCCATCGCTCCCAAAGATTTCCGGATCGAAGGAGCCATTGCCAAGAACACCTTCGCTATCGGGATTCCGGCCTCCGTTAATAATATCCTGATGAGTTTTTCGATGATCATGCTAAACAGTTTTGCCTCAGCTTATGGTGATACCGTGATTGCCGCTCTGGGTGTTTCCGGCCGGGTCTTCTCCATTGTGGTGATGCTGGCATTGGGTCTGGCGATGGGGATTCAGCCCTTTATTGGCTACAATTACGCCCAGCAAAACTATAAACGGATGAACGATGCCATCAAATTTACGGCGGTGGTTGGCATGATTATGGGAACCGTGGTGATGATCTTCGCGATCCTTTTTGCCACCCAGATCATCACCTTCTTTATCAATGACGCCGATGTTATTGCCATCGGTGCGACGATGCTGATTATTCAAATGCTGGTCAGCCCCTTCCTGGGCCTCCAGTTTATTGTTACCACCGTCTATCAGTCGTTAGGAAAAGCGATCCCGTCCCTGATCCTGACTGTTTGCCGCCAGGGACTGGCCTTTATCCCGATTTTGATTATTGGCTCCTCGCTGTTTCAGCTCCAGGGTATTATCTGGGCTCAACCACTGGCCGACGTTGTCTCCATTATCCTGGCCGTGTCAATGTACACCGTCACCTACCGTAAACTGCGGGCCAGCAAGACCGAACCGGTTGCTCTGGCGATGGAAGACGGGTTGGCTTAAGACATAAAAAGCGCCCTTCTATGGGCGCCCGGGTTGGTGAAAACTACCGTACCGACCAATTATTAATCTGTTATTCGCCGTGTCCGCTCTGATGCGTACGATATGATGTAATAATTGTCGCTACTGGGTTGGTATTTAAAGATTAACTTGAGCGCCCTTAGATAGGGCGCTTTTTTAGTTCACTGGCACGGAGCCGGGCTTCGGTGTGGAGCATGCCGATGTTGGTGGTCATGACGTTGCTGGCAGTGGCTGGGTAGTCTAAAAAGATCGCAATGGTTACGGCCAGGGCCAGTCCTTCCAGCGGGATGCCCAGCAGGTTGAAGACAATCGTAAACAGAAAGGCGCCCATTCCCGGCGAGGGCGGCACGGCCACCGAGAGGATCATACACAAAATCACCACCGGGATCATATCCGGCAGCGAAAAACTGATCCCATAAATATTACCGACAAACAGGGCGGTCAGCAAGAGCATCGGAATGGCATCCTGCTTGTTGAACAGGACCCCCACCGGAATCGAAAAATGGACCACATAGTCGCGGATTTTTTGTTTGCTCAGGGCCGTCGCGGTGTGGCTGGCAAAGGTGGCACTGGAGCTGGCGGTGGACAGCGCAATCAGCAGAAACGGCGCGGCGGACTTCAGATAGGCCAGCGGGCTGATTTTATGATAAACTGCAACACTCAACAGCATCACCAGATCGATGATTAGAAAAGAGCCGAGCAACAGCGCAATCAGCCCAAAGGCCCCCAGCAGGGCGGCGCCATCGCCGGAGATCATCATGTTCAGGATACTGATAAAAACGACCCCGGGCATCAGCGCACAGATCGCATCGAGAATCGTGGCAAAGACCAGATTGGCTTCGGTGATGATCCGGGTGATTGCGGGAAACCGGCCCTTTAAGGTCAGCATCACGATCCCGCCAATAATCGCCAGAAACATGATTTGCAGGGTATTACCGTCGATAAAAGGCTTTATGATATTGGTGGGAATAATGCCGAAGACCATCGCCCCGATCTGATTCCACAGATCACCCTGACCGCCGGCACTGGCCGAGCCACTGCGGCCCAGCAAAAATAGCTGAGCCAGAGCCAGTGAAACCGCCGACGCCAGCAGAATAACTGCCATCGACCAGGTCAGCAGCAACCGGAAAATCCGCTTCATCTGGGCCAGGTTATCCATATTGACAATGCTGCCGATGGCCGAGAAAAACAGCACCGGAATGACGATGGCGTTCAGAAAGCCGAAAAAGGTACTGCTGATCGGTGTCAGAATGCCGGCCCCCAGCTGCTTACCGAGCTCCGGCGCCAGTGCCTCAAAAACCAGCCCCGCCAGGATTGCCGCCACCAGCGCCACGGCGGTGGCCAGAGCCGGATTCAGCGGTTTCTGTTTCAGGGTATAGGCAACCGTGTTACAGCCTTTTTCATAGGAATAGGTCACCGCTGATAAACCAATCAGAATATTCTGGCCGATCCGGTTGTAGTCGGCGTCCTCATCCTCCGATGTTTCCGGCAGCGCCAGCGGGTTTTGGGGATCGCCCCAGTAGTTCAAGGTTAGGGTAATCGTTTTAAAACGCTTCTGAATCGCCAGTTCAAAACTGGCCGTGTCAGCCGCCTGATCGGCCCAGTAAACAATCGCTTCTTCGACAAAGAGCTGAGCTTTCAGGTTGTCGGTCTTGGGACACTTATAGTGGTTTAGCAGCCCTTCAACAAAGGTATTGGCTTCGTCGAGGCTGGCCAGACTTAGTGGTAAAATCTTTTTTGTTTCCATGGTTCCCCCTTATGCTTGGTATCTTATGACTATGCTGGAAATGAACCCTACCACACTACACCCACACAAATAACACCGGATCTGTGACCCGGTGTAAAGACTGTCAAAAAAGATAACCTAGTACCGACAATTGTTACATCATGTTGTACGCATCGGAGCGGACACGGCAGCGCCTGTCCGATTCTTCGCGAAGGCAACGAGCCAATCACAAGCTTGCTTGTAGTTGGCGACTGCCCGCGACCAAGGCGAAAGGAGTGCAGCGGATTTCGCATGGTGCGGCGAACAACAGATTAACAATTGGTCGGTACGGTAATTTATCGACAACCTCAACACCGGATCTATGACCCGGTGTTATTCACGTTGATGGAAAATTGTTATTATCATCAAATGGTGTCCGTGTTAGTCTAAGATTATCACTATTATACCACCTGATTCATTCTGCCGTCATCATAATTTAACTGCCAACCGACCCCAAATTTATCAACCAGGGAACCGTAGACCTTGCTCCAGAAGGTTTCCTGAAGTTCCATCTCGACGGTGCCGCCCTCTTTTAATTTATAATAGAGGATTTTGATCTCATCGAGATCGTCACTGAAGATCACCAGGGTCATCTTGTCTTTATGACTATCCGGGGATTTTAAGGGTATATCGGAAAGTAGCATCCGCGTTTCATCCTGCTCCAGATCTGCCCGGATCACCACCTTGTCAGAGCGATCCTGCTCGACCGCTTCCGGTTCTGGAAGCCGGTCACCAAACAGGATGATTTCGGGGATATCGGTGCCGAAAACATCGGCATAGAATTCCACAGCTTCCTGACAATTTCCATTAAAACTAAGATAGGGTTGTATCTGCATTACGACGCTCCTTTTTTCGTATTGATGCGAACCGGATACCCCGGTCCGGGGGGTCCGCTCCAATCATTCTGTTTTAATCAATTTTACAGAACCATGACACTCTGTTACATTGTATAGCCTGTTTTTTACGATTTAAACGGTTTCGGGTAAAATTTTCACAACTTTCGGTAAAATAAAATTGACCAAACGCAAATCTGCTGGTATTGTTATAAGGGCTCTGAAATACAGTGCTATTTTTATTCATTTTGGTTCGATTGCCGGCAACCGCCAACAGGCAACTGCAATTTATATTTAAAGGGAGGATTTGTTGTGAGTATTATCTTTTTAATTATCGGGCTGGTCTTATTAGTCAAGGGCGCCGATTTTTTTGTGGAGGGTTCGTCTTCCATTGCCAAGCGCTTTAACATCCCCAGCATGGTCATCGGTTTGACCCTGGTGGCCTTTGGGACCAGTGCCCCAGAACTGGCTGTCTCAGTATCCGGATCGATGAACCAGGCCAATGGGATTGTCTTCGGGAACGTGGTCGGTTCGAATATTGTCAATGTCCTCTTTATTCTGGGGATCTCGGCCTTTATCACCCCCATCAGCATCAAGTCAAAAACAATTTTCAAAGAGATGCCCTTCGCCATTCTGACCACCGTCGCACTGATGCTGATGGTCATGGATGGTCTGATCAACGGTGACCCGATCTCGGTGGTTTCCCGTTCTGAGGGTTGGATCTTGTTGTTATTTTTTGCTATTTATCTGTATTCGATGGTGGAAATCGCCATCCTCGGCAAGGAAGAATCCGAGGGCGAAATTCTGTTGCTGCCGGTACCCAAGAGCATTCTCTTTACCCTCGGTGGATTAGTGGCAATCGTTTTTGGTGCCGATCTGGTGGTTAAAGCCGCCATCGAAATCGCCACCCTGTTAGGGATGTCCGAAACCGTAATCGGTTTGACCATCGTCGCCATCGGTACCTCCCTGCCGGAGCTGATCACCTCCGTGGTCGCCGCCAAGAAGGGCGAAAACGATATTGCCGTCGGTAATATCGTCGGCTCCAATATCTTTAACATCCTGTTCGTTATGGGTGTCTCCGGGGTTATTTATCCCATCGATATTGCCATGGAAAACTATACCGATCTGTGGATCCTGCTGGCGGCCATGGTCGTGGTGGTCCCGATGATGTACACCTCCAAAAAAATCAGTCGCTGGGAAGGCGCTGTCATGATGCTGGGCTACGTCGGTTATTCGGCCTTCATCATCATGCGGGCGATCGCCTAATCACTGCTCAATCTAAACACAAGCGAAAAAAAGCACCGGCTAAAAACCGGTGCTTTTTGTCTGTTAAAATGGAGAACCCCGTGTTCGGCACGGTCGCTCTCATTAACCTGCGCGCCCAGATTAGCACACATGTTAATTTTTCAAATGCCAACCCAGTACCGACAATTGTTACATCATGTTGTACGCATCGGAGCGGACAGGTTGATAAACCTGTCCGATTCTGCGTGCAGGCAACGAGCCAATCACAAGCTTGCTTGTAGTTGGCGACTGCCCGCGACCAATGCGAAAGGAGCAAAGCGGATTTCGCATGGCGCAGCGAACAACAGATTAACAATTGGTCGGTACGGCAGTTTTATGCTAACTGGCGCGCGGACCTAGGCCCGGGCTTCGTATTGGCTGATCAGCTGATCCATCGCGGCGACGGTGGCTTCTTTGGGCAATACATAGGGGCTGCCGGGGAGACTGCGAAAAAAATCGTCAAAGGCGGCGACAATATTGGCTTCTTTTAATTTGACCGTCTTAAAGACCTGCTGATCACCTTTTTTGTAGTGCAGAATTAGATGTACCATGGTGGCTTCATTGACAAACTCCACCGCCGCATTCAGGGCGATCTTACCTTCATCAAACGCATAGGTTTTGCGGACATCGGCGACAATATCGTCGCGGACCTGCCGGATCAGCATCAGCCGCTCGGCCGGGGTAAAGGGTTCACAGATTTCCTCGGGAAAATACATGCTGCCGGTTTCCATAAAGGTGGCCAGATTGGTCAGCGAAAAGACGTTGATCATCGACCGGTTTTCCTGTTTGAAATAGTCATAGAAGCGATTGGTGGCGGCCACCAGCGGTTCATAAAAGGGCAGATTTTTTTTGACCTTGGCGGCTACCATCTCATGGGTGGCATAATAGGCAAAACAGGGCAGCGGTTCGACGACCTGGCGGATCCGATAGGTGCTGTCGAGGGTATAGATGGCAAACAAGTCCCGACTTTCCTCAATAAAGGGCTCGGTCTGCTGCAGGATTGTCACAAAGCCCTTCTGATAGAGGCGGTAAAGCTCGGGATCATGATAGCGGACAGCCCGGCCGAAGTCCCGGGAAATGGTGATGACCGCTTCGGTGGTCAGGATAAAGTACGGAAACAGCACATTAATTTCGGGAGCGTCCCCGGTGGACTGGTAGTAATAATTGGACTGGTAACTGACATTGTCCAGCAACGACAGTCCAATCAGGGTCTTAAGGGCCCCCAGACCGGGATCAGCGGTTGCGGCCGCGGTTTCAGGAAAACTCTGGACATCCTGCAAGGTCAGATGTTTCGGGTTGCCCAGCATCTGCTCAAAAATATGCCGATAGATGGCTTCAAAATGACTGGGAATGGCCAGCTTTAAATGGGGCCGTTCAGCGCCGAACAGTTCCCGGTCGATGCTGTTTTCGATCATCGCCAGCACCGCCCCGGGGCCATTGATAATCTCGATTGGCTCCCGGACCAGTGGGGCTGTTGCGGACCCGCCTTTCGGCTCGCCTGCGGCTTTTATTTTAACCGCTTTGATAAAGGGAATCTGATAGCTGGTCAGTTCATAAATGATGGCGATCAGTTCGACTATTTTTTGGCGATTATAATAACAGCGTTCGCCCACCTGAGTTATTTCCAGCAGCGTCTGCAATTCTTCGACCTCCGCATTGGACAGTCGTAAGGCCTTGCATAAGTTGTCGAAAACTCTTTTGGTCGGCAGCCGTTCCCCGGTTTTAAGCCGCTGTAAGGTAGTGCGGTTGATTTTGCCCATTTCGGCCAGTGATTGCACCGTTTCGCCGCTTTCATCGATCAGTTCTTCAATTCGTTTGCTAAATCGTGTCATGCTCTGCTCCTGTTCGAATTTATTTGTTTGAATTCGCTTTATGTGTCGTTTTTTATGATTGTTGGATCGATCCGATTTGATATCATCGTGATCTGACTTGCGCGCGGCGATTTAATCAAACCGGGCGCTACCTTAATTATAGCGGTGTTTCAGGCAATTGCAAGATGTGGCATTTTGTGTGCCAGAATATTCCGGTTTTTTTATTTTCTGGCGGCCCGGGTCTTGACGCGGCATAAAAAAAAGACAGTTCCCCCAGTTTAACTGGCTGAACTATCCCCTTTGCGCGGATCTTATTATTTTTTGACGATTCGTTCCGGTTATTTTCGCTGCCGCGATTTTTAAGTGCTTTCAGGCGATATTGCCAATGACGTTCCGAGCCCAGTTGATGGCTTCCCGGTAGTCGTGATAAATGTAATATTCCTCAATATTCAAGGCCCGGGCATTGCTATCAACCTGACCCCAGTCGCCTTTTTCATAGGTCAGGATTAATTCATAGATGGGATAGAGATGTCCCTCGCCCTCGATTAAGGCATCAAGAATTGCCTGCGGCAAGGTAATCCCCGCCAGCACCACGGCCATCGGCTGATCGAGAATCGCGTCCAGCACGCTGAACAGTCCCATCAGGGCGGCATCCGCTTCCAGTTCGATCAGCCCGGCCCGTTTGGCCAGGGATTCGGCAAAGCGGGTACGGATCAGTGACAGTTTAATCAGTTCGGCGGGTTTATCCTTACTGAGATCATGGATCATTAAAATACTGATCCAACGTTCAAATTCCCGCAGTCCGATGTAGCTGAGGGCAAATTTAATTGAGCTGATCAATTCGCTGCCAGCCCGAAAACTGGCCAGCCGCAGCAGCCGATAGGTCAGGGTGACATCCTGCTCGATCAGCTGCGCCAGGCGGTCAAAAGAGGGTTCATCGGCGTTGATTTCGGTCATCAGCTGCAGATACTGAATCTGCGAGGGTGTGGCCCGGAAGGACCGTCCGGCAATCCGCGGTTTGCTGAAAAAATAGCCCTGAAACAGGGTAAAACCCATCGCTTTGGCCTTAATAAATTCAGCCTGGGTTTCGACCTTTTCGGCCAGCAGGGTCTTTCCCTGGGCCAACCCGGCGGGAACGTCGGCGGCAATGCGATCGAGCGGGGTGACCATAATATCGTATTTGATAATATCAGCCAACGGGGTCAGCGGGTAACTTTTTAAGGTCTGGGCAAAATCATCAAGGGCGATGCTGTAACCCATCGCTTTGATATCCGTCAGGCGCGCCATCAGATTGTTGCTGACTTCGATATTTTCCAGCATTTCGACGATCATCCGGTCCGGTTTGATCAGCTCCACGGCTTCGGAGTGGATAAAGATCTCATCAAAATTGATGAAGGCGATCTTGTCTTCAATCAGATTTTCCAGGCCCGATTCAAACAGGCCGGTGATGACCATGGCCGTTGCCCCCTGGGATGATACGCCGCCAAACTGGGTTGACTGGCTGTTAAGGCGAAATAAAAGCTCATATCCGTACACTTCAAGCTGTGCGTTGAAAATCGGTTGTCTGGCAATAAACATGGGGCCTCCTGAATCTGGCTAAACGCATAATTTTATCATAGTCTAATCCTTTTCAATAATTTTATTTTATCACTTAGTTTCATTAAATACAAGTATTTTTATCCACCTGATGCGGCCTTTATGTGCGGCCCGGGTCACCGCCGCCGCTGCATGTGCTCAAATAAAAAGAAACATGACCGCGCTGGAGCCGGTCATGTTTCTGCTTACTGACGTCTTGATGGGCGGCCGCGTTGATTGGGCACCCGGTGCTATCAGTCAAGGTTTGAAATAATTTCATTGGCCCATTGAATCGCTTCGCGATAGTCGTGATACAGGATATACTCTTCGATGTTCAGCTCCTGGGACCGGCGCAGGGTGGTGGCCCAATCGCCTTTTTCATAGGCCGCCATTAATTCATAAATCGGATACAGGGGGCCGCTGCCGTCAAGCAGGGCTTCCAGAATTGCCGGTGGCAGGGTTATCCCGGCCAGGGCCTCGGCCATCGTCTGATCGAGAATACCGTCCAGGACACTGAACAGGCCCATCATCCCGGCGCTATGCTGGGCATTGTAGGTCAGCAGTGCCCGTTTGGCCAGGGTTTGGGCAAAGCGGCTGCGGATAATCGAGATTTTCATCAATTCTTCGGGTTTGTCCTTGCCCAGATCCTGCAGCATTAAAATATTAAGCCAGCGTTCAATTTCGTTGAGACCCATATAGGTCAGGGCATAGCGGATCGAACTGACGAGGTCATGATTGGACCGGACACTGGCCATCCGCATGACCCGATACGCCAGGGTGACATCCTGCTGGATCAATTCAGCCAGGGCATCATAGGAAGGATCATCCTTTTTAAGCTCGGAAATCAGCTTGAAATACTGGAGCTTGGTCGGTGATTTACTGACCGAATGTCCGGCGATAATCGGTTTGCTGAAAAAATAGCCCTGAAACAGCGTGAATCCCATTTCTTTGGCCTGCTGAAATTCGGCCTGGGTTTCGACCTTTTCGGCCAGCAGCACTTTTCCCTGGGTCAGCGCCGCCGCGGCATCAGCCGCAATCGTCGCTAACGGGGTGACCATCAGGTCATACTTGATAATATCGGCAAAGGGGGTCAGTGGATAGCTGTCATAAACTTCTTCAAAATCGTCCAGCGCAATCTTATAGCCCTGATCCTTGATGGTTTGCAGGCGGGCCATCAAGGGCCCGTCAATTTTGATCTTTTCCAGCATTTCGACCACCATCTGATCGGGTTTGATCAGTTCCAGCGCATCGGAATGAATGAAAATCTCGTCAAAATTAATAAAGGCCAGTTTGTCTTCGACGATATTTTCAATCCCCGATTCGTACAGGCCGGTGATCACCGCCGCAGTAGCCCCCTGGGAAGAAACCCCGCCAAACTGACTGGAGTGGCTGTTTAACCGAAAAAGTAATTCATATCCATAAACGTCCAGTTGATCATTAAAAATTGGTTGTCTGGCAATAAACATCGTGTCCCCCTTTGAAGCATCGGTACTGCTTCACGATTCAACTGAAACCAGCTGGTTTATAAGTGTCGACCTTGTTGATTTTATGATAGCACGATCGCGGACAATAAACAAGCTAAATCCGACTCACTCTGATTGATTCTGCCGGGCGCACCATAAAAAAGCATCCGGACTGGCGATGATCAGTCCGGATGCTTTTTTGCGGTTGTTTTTTTGTCTATGCCGTGCCGCTTATTGGGCCGGTTTGCCGTAGGCGAATTTTCCTTTAAAGACCAGTCGGCCATTGCGGTCATAGGAACGCCCTTCGCCATGCCAGACACCATTGACAAATTCACCCTCGTATTTCAGCTGGCCATTGTCGTAATATTCTTTGCAATGGCCAGTTGGTACCGAGGGATCCTTGATATTTTCCTGATTACTGGGGAGCCGGGCAAAATTGCCCTCGCATTTCAGTTTACCGTTCTGGTCAAAGATCCGCCCCTGCCCCGAGGCGTAACCACTTTCAAAATTGCCGATATATTTCAGCTTGCCGTTTTCTTCATAGAGCTTGCCCTGACCGGCGGCCAGGCCGTTGCTAAAGTTGCCTTCGTATTTCAGGGTCCCATTGGGGTAGTATTCTTTACCGACACCGACCTGGATGGCGTTGACAAAAACGCCTTCGGAGGCCAGCCGGTTGTTAACAAAACGCTGGCCGATAAAGCGGCTGCCCTGATAATAACCGATCAGATAACCGTCTTTACAGGGAATTCTCAGCAGCGGCTGCTGGCCGGTCGGACTGTGCTGCGAAGCGGTCAGATAGAGCCAGATGGCGACGGCGACAATAACGACCAGAACAACAAAAATAATACCGCCCATAAGCTTACCTCCTGTGATGGATTTTGGTACAGCGAAACAATTTTGTACAAACTGGAGGTTAGCGCTTCGCTGGCGCACCGACAATTGTTAATCTGTTGTTCGCTGCGGGAGCGGACAGGTTTATCAACCTGTTCGCCCCGATGCGTACAACATGATGTAACAATTGTCGGTACTGGGTTTGAAGTTGTCGCTCAGTTTATTTTTATTTTTTACAAAATTGTTTTTAGAACCAACTGCAAAACAAGCCTTGTATGACTTTATTGTTTTTTGCTATATCGCTAGTTGATAAGCTTATTATAACCCCGGTGGCGGTGATTCGACAAGGTTTTCGGTGAAATTAGGATCGGTGCCGGTTGCGCTCATAAAGGCTGGTTGGTATTCCCGAAGCAGGGCGTCAATTTCGGCCAGGGTGGTTTCGGTGGGCAGCACATATTCACTTTTGGGGAGACTGGTAAAAAAATCCTCAAAGGCAGCAATGATGCCGGGTTCCCGGAGTTCAACTGTTTTGTAAATGATTTTATCATCGATCTTGTAATGAAGGATCAGACGCAGACCATCGCCTTCACTGATAAATTCTACCGCTGAATTTAGAAACAGTTTATCATCATCCAGGGCAAAGAGAATACGGCGTTTATGGAACAGATCATCCCGGACCTGCTGTATTGTCGTGAACCGTTCTTCCAGTGTTAAGGGATGATAGAGATACTCAGGGAGTATCAGACTGCCATCTTTCATAAACTGGCGCAGGTTTTTCAGTGAAAAAATATTGAGCATCTGGGTATTCAATTTTCTGAAACGTTGGTAGTACTGATCGACCGCCTCCAACAGTGCTTCGTAATAGGGGAAATCCCTGTTTATCTTTTTTTCCAGTATTTCCCGATCAGCATAATAGGCTAAGCAGGGCAATGGTTCAAAAACATATTTAATATGAAATTCCCGGTCGATGGCAAATACCTTATACATATCATTACTCTCCAGAATAAACGGCTGGGTTGATGCCAGCATTTGGGCGAAGCTGTCACTGTAGAGGCGAACAAAGGCGGGATCCTGGTAGTGGACGGCCTGACTTAAATCCCGGGAAAGGGTGATGACGGTGCTGGAGGTCAGGATAAAATACGGGAACAGGGCGCTGATTTCCGGGCCGGAGCTGGCTTTTTCGGATTGCTGCACCCAGCAATGGGACTGGTAGTTGACATTGTCCAGCAGGGTCAGGGCAATCAGATGTTTCAGCGCCCCCAGCATCGGATCGGCGCCGGTGTCGCCGACTTCCCGGTGCAGACTCAGGACATCCTGGAGGTTTAAGGTTTTTTTATTTCCCAGCAGCTGCAAAAACAGATAATCATAAACCGCCTGGAAACCATAGGGAATGGCCAGCTTCACGGTTGGCGTGGGGGCTGCAAACAACTCCCCGTCAAGACAGTGCTGGATCAAACTCAGCACCTGTTTTTCGCCGGCGACAATTTGCATCGTCGGCAGCGGCTCACTGTTTTTTTGAACCCCCTCCCGTTGCCGCAACTCCTTGGAAAAAGGGATCTTATATTCCGTTAATTCCGAAACCGTTTCGATCAATTCAATAATCTTTTGACGGTTGGCATAGGTCCCTTCCCCGACCTGAGCGATGGCCAGCAGCGTTTCCAGTTCGGCTTCTTCGGCTGGTGACAGCCGCAGCACCCGGGTCAATTTTTTGAAAAAGGCCCGGGTCGGCAGCCGTTCCCCGGACTTTACCCGCTGCAGGGTGGTCCGGTTGATGTTCCCCATTTCCGCCAGGGACTGAACGCTTTCCCCACTTTCGCTGATGTAT
This sequence comes from Acetobacterium malicum subsp. dehalogenans DSM 11527, assembly GCF_000472665.1. GTDB lineage: Bacteria > Bacillota > Clostridia > Eubacteriales > Eubacteriaceae > Acetobacterium > Acetobacterium malicum. The sequence goes on from NZ_AXAC01000003.1 coordinate 163,261, forward strand.
TCGGTTATTTTCTGACTCAGTAATGACATAAGACCTCCCGGAAATAGGCAATGTTGCCGATTTCGACTTTATTCGTTATTCTTAAAGAATTTTATTCACTTATCTCTGTTATTGTGCATGTTCTACTGAACCATCATAATCGTTTTCTTATGGACTGACAAGTGTAATTTTTTGCGATTGTTACAAAAACGCCCCTTTGTCAACCGCGGCATGCGCTGATTTTTACCTTCTCTATCATAACCGCATAATACCCGCGCCAACCGTAGCCCCCTTACTTGCACGTTGCGATTAATATTTTGTGTTTTTTTTAACAATTTCGCTGGTAATTATGGGGTCGAATCGATATAATAGGTAAGGCTTTATTAATGTTTTTAGGATTCATTCGTGATGCCGCAAGGATCGCGGTCAGCGCTATCATTTTTGATTAACTCAATAATAAACTCCGGCCCTTCACAATCACAGTGGCAACCCAGGTTGTGTGACAATCCTGACGGATTGGACTTGACGTTGACCCCCAAAAACGGTTAAAGCCAGAACGATAAAGAAAAGAGGTTAATCATGGAACAAAATGAACCGTCCTTAATGGACAAAACCCCGGACAAAAATCTGGGCAAATCCCCGGCCCTGGACCCAACTCCGGCCACCGGCTTTAGAGCTGGCAACGACAGGCGGGTAATCAAAAAACACCTGTCGACCAAACTGCTCGGTTTCACCCTGGCGATCCTGGCGATTGCCGTCATCGCGCTTGGCATTATTTCTTATAATATGGGCTCCGCGGCCCTACTGGAGCAGGCCAATGGCGATGCCCAGAAATATACCAACGAAGGCGCCGCTCACGTGGCTGCGATCATCGCCGGAAATCTGGAAACCCTCAACGAGGTCACCCTCCGCGGCGGTGTTGCCTCAATGGACTGGAATGCTCAGGTGGCCGCTATCGGCGCGGATGTCACCACCCTCGGTTATGAGGACATCGCCGTCATGAAGCTGGATGGCCACGCCAAATATCTGGCTGGCGGCGGTGAGTTTGACGCCGCCGGGCAGTTCTGGTATGAGAACGGCTTTAACGGCGAAACCGCCGTTTCTGACGTCGCCATCAGTAAGGTCACGCTAAAACCAGTGGTCTTTGATGTCGCCCCGATTAAAAACAATGGTCAGGTGGTCGGCTTACTGGTCGGTCGTCGCGATCCTACCTTTTTAAAGGACACCACCAATGCCATGGGTGACGGCGACCGCCAATACGGCTTTGTCGTCAATGCCGATGGTGGCTTTATGGCCCATCCTAACGATGAGGTGGTGCTGGAACAAACTAATGTCTTCACCGACATCGACAACGACGGCACCTGGAAAGATTTCGGGCTGGCTTTTAAAGAGCTGGGGGCCGGTCAATCGGGGATGCTCACCTACCGCTTAAATGGTGACACCAAAATCGGCGCGACCGCCCCCATCCCCGGCACCAACTGGAACCTGATCATCGCTCAGTATGAAAGTGATGTTCTGGCCCCGATGGTCCATCTGCGCACTGTCACGATCCTGATTTCGCTGCTGGTGCTGGTCCTTGGTGGTGCTGCGGCCTGGTATCTGGCCAAAAAGATTACCAAACCGATTGTCGATTTAACCGCCCTGGCCGATCAGATGGCCCTGGGTAATGTCGATCTGGAAATCGCTGCTGCCAGCGAAGACGAAATTGGGGCGCTGATGAATTCCTTTGCTACCATCATTGCCAACCGTAAGGACCAGGCCGAGGCCGCCCAACGATTATCGACCGGCGACTTCGCGGTCGAAATCATCCCCCAATCGGATCAGGATGTCCTGGCTTATGCCCTGATTGATATGGTTGCGGAAATGAACAAGGTTAACGCGGGGATCAAAAAAATCGGTACCGCCGCCCAGGAAGGGCAGCTGAATTACCGCGGTAACACCACCGAGTATACCGGTGCCTTCAAGGATATGATTATCAGCCTCAACAACATGATCAACACCTTTGTCAAACCGCTTAAAGTGGCCAGTAAGGCCATTGAACGGATCGGCAACGGGGTGCTGCCACCCAAGATCACCACCGAATACAAGGGTGATTTTAATGATCTCAAAACCAACATCAATGCCTGTATCGACGGCCTCGGCGCTCTGACCGAAGGGAACCAGGTGCTGGCGCTGCTTTGTGCCAATGATCTGTCGCAGAAAATGGAAGGTCAATATCAGGGCATTTATCAGGAAATTGGCGAATCGATTAACGGCGTTCACGCCCAGATGGTCCATATTGTCGAAATTGCCAACAACATTGCTGCCGGAAACCTCTGTGATCTGGACGGCCTCAAGGCCATTGGTCAGCGCAGCGACAACGACACCCTGGTGCCCAGCTTTATCAGCATGATCGAAAGCATTGCCCGGCTGGTCACCGAAACCCAGACGATGACGCAGATCGCCGTTTCCGGCGATCTGACCAACCGTGGCGACGTGACCAAATTCCAGGGCGAATACGCCAAGGTGGTGGAAGGCTTCAACCAGACCCTCGATGTCGTTATTGAGCCGATTAATGCCGCTTCAGCGACGCTCCGGGAACTGTCCCAGGGTAATCTTCACACCGAAATGCACGGCGACTTTAAGGGCCAGCATGGTCAGATTAAAGAAGATATGAACCAGACCATCGCCTTCCTGAAAGAATATGTCGAAGAAATTACCCAGACGCTGGAAGAAATGGGCCGCGGCAACCTCAATCAGGAAATTACGACCACCTACCTGGGCGATTTCCAGGCCATTAAAACAGCCCTCAATGAGATTACCGCCAGCCTCAGCACCACCATGTTTGAAATTAACAATGCTGCCGGCCAGGTCGAAAGCGGCGCCCGTCAGATATCGGATGGCGGTCAGGCCCTGGCTCAGGGCACGACCGAGCAGGCCTCAGCGATTCAGGAACTGACGGCTTCGATTGATGAGGTCGCCCAGGAAACCAAACAGAATGCCATGCGGGCTAACGAAGCCAATGAGCGTTCGATCGAGGTCCGCAACAATGCCGAAATCGGTAATGCCCGGATGACCAACATGGTCACGGCGATGGTGGACATTAATACCTCATCCCAGAGTATTTCTAAAATCATCAAGGTCATTGACGACATCGCCTTCCAGACCAATATCCTGGCTCTGAATGCCGCTGTCGAAGCGGCCCGGGCCGGACAACATGGCAAGGGTTTTGCCGTTGTCGCCGAAGAGGTCCGCTCGCTGGCGGCTCGCTCCGCCGAAGCGGCCAAGGAAACCACCGGGCTGATTGAAGGCTCGATCGATAAGGTCGCGGTCGGTTCTAAAATTGCCGATGAAACCGCCGAAAGCCTGACCCAGATTCTCGCCGATATCGGCAAGGTTACCGCCCTGGTCGGTAACATCGCCCGGGCCTCCAACGATCAGGCCTCGGAAATCGCTCAGATTACTCAGGGCATCGAACAGGTTTCTCAGGTCGTTCAGACCAACTCCGCCACGGCCGAAGAAAGCGCCGCGGCCAGTGAGGAACTGTCCGGCCAGGCCGAAATGCTCAAGCAGATGGTCGGGGCTTTTACGATCAAAGCCGACGGCGGCAGCTTTACCGCCGCCACCCCGGCTGCCACCCGGCCGCAACCGGTCACGGCCCCAGCTGAACCGCGGATTGAGCTGGATGACTGGGATAATGACAAGTATTAAGGGCGACACGACGAACGCCTGACCGATCATTTTTTTCAGTAATTCCCACCATCCCAAAATACCACCCCCGGCGCTCCTCAGGGATTACCAGGGGTGGTATTTTATTTTATTTAGAATCACTCTTGATTTCTGCGCCCGTTAGGGTTATAATTTTCACATATCTATTATAATTTTAAACTAACATAATTTTTTTACACACGGAGGATTTAATATGGCAATCGTATGGACCCAGGATTTATCGGTCGGAGTGAACAGTATTGACAAACAGCATCAACAATTATTTGAAATGGCCGATGAGCTTTTTGAAGCCGGAAAAACCGGCAAATCGAAGGAAAAAATCGGTGAGCTGCTGAACTTCTTAGATGCTTACACTAAACAACATTTCAGAGATGAAGAAAGCTATATGGCAACCATCAAATACCCCGGCCTGGCTGAGCAGCAGACCGCCCACAAGGCGTTTATCAATGAACTGACCAAACTCAGTGCCGAGTATGACAAATCCGGCGGCAATATTGCCGTGATTATCGGTGCCAACCAGATGGTCGTTGACTGGCTGACCAAGCACATTTCCGGGATGGATAAAAAAATCGGCGCTCACGCCTAAAACCAGCTTAACGGATAACATAAAAATCCCAGCAACGACAGTTCAGCTGTCATTGCTGGGATTTTTGGGTATCTGGGATGAATCATCGGCCCCCAGCCCGGCCAGCACCTGTTTGAGGCGTTGCGGGATCGGCACCCCGAGGGCGGCGAGGTTTTCTAAAATACTCAGGCCTTCGTTGGCGAGGTAGAAGAAGATCATTGCTGAGCGCAAGGGTTCACCAGCACCGCCCAGCAGGAGGGTGTCCAGCAGGTGGCCCATCCCGATGACGATAAAGATCAGGATTTTTTTGACGATGCCGCGACAGCCCCGGGCGCTGGACAGCCGCTGCTGGCAGGCGGCAGCCAGAAAACCGGTCAGGTAGTCGATCACCACAAAGGCGGTCAGACAGAGCAGAAAACCGTCCCAACCGCCGAGGAACTGACCGATCAGGCCGCCGAGCAGGGCCCAGCTATATCGCCAGATGGACAAAGCCTTCGGCCTCATACAGAATCGCGGTCAGGCCGAGACTTTCGCCAATCGCTGCCACCGTCTCAATCGGGATGCCGGGGGCATGGAGATCAGCGGCCTGGCCAAACAGATGCTGGGAGTTGTCGACCCCGCCGACTTCAGCGTTGCGCTGGCGGCAGCGGACCCCGGAGGTGATGATCACCGGAACATTTACGGCGTTGCGTAGGGCTTCCAGCTTCAACAGCAGCTCCAGGTTCATTTCCGCCGGGAAGCCGTCGCAATAGCCGCCGCAGTCACAGCCAAACTCAGCCCGGGCAAAGTGCGGCGTCGAGCCGTCGCTGTCAAAAGAGATCACACTGAGCTGCTCAGTAAACAGCCGGTTGGCCGTCAGCGCCCCCACCACCCCATCGGGGTCCAGCCCCGAATCCTGCTGAAACGCCTTAATCGCCTTTTGCGTCTTCGGCCCCTCCCGGCCATCAAGCGGCCCGGGCTGATACCCCCGGGCCGCCAGAGCCGTCTGGACTTTTTTGATAAATTCGTTCATAGGTGTTCCTTTCTGTGAATAATTTTGGGCCGTTGTTGACGTGAGGCAAAAACCCCATACCAGCAACAACCAGTACCGACAATTGTTACATCATGTTGTCCGCATCGGGGCGAACAGGTCATCGACCTGTCCGATCCCGCAGCGAACAACAGATTAACAATTGGTCGGTACGTCAGTGTGACACGAATCGTAATTCCAGGGCCGGCCCGACGCCGAAACCTGAGTTCCCGCCGAAACCTTCGGCCTGCGGCCTAGCTCATGCTAAAGGCGGTGGTATCGGTGACGACTAACTCGGCTTTGACCTTGGAGACCAGCGCCATGTTGTCCGGGGCAAAAATATTTTTGGCGATGATCGCCGCCATCGCGGTGTTCACCGCATCCACGGTCAGTCCTGCCTTGGGCGTCGCAATCGACATCGTCGTCGTTTTGAGATCCGACCGTTTAAAGGTCAGTTGCAGAATTGTATTTGCTGCCATATGGTTCCTCCTTTCTGTTAAGATGTAGTCATTGCGAGGTTCAGCTTATGCCAGCCGAACCCCAGTGCCGACAATTGTTACATCATGTTGTACGCATCGGGGCGAACAGGTCATCGACCTGTCCGATCCCGCAGCGAACAACCGATTAACAATTGGTCGGCACGGTATTACGTAATGAACCTTCGTCATCATGGTTTAAACCGGGATGATCAGGTTGGTTTCCTGTTTGAAGACTTCTTCCATTACCGGCTGCTGCAGCCCGGCAATGATCACCGCAACGTCATAAATGTCCTGGTCGGTGGCGCTGGCCCGAACATCGCCGTAGGTGCGGGTGGTGATTTTTTCCTTGCCGTCAACCATCCCGTGGTTGGAGCGGATCTGAATCTTCTGTTCGATAAAATCAGTGGTTACTGCCATTGGTGTTCCTCCTTTCCTCGTCTTGATACCAGTCTAACATGGTGGCGGGATGGCTTTAAATGGCGTATTGCCAGAGGACTGAAAGTAATTTTTTTCATTCATCAAAATGATTTTATCGTTATCTCATCCGTCTATTCCGACATGTACTGAAAATACTCATCGTTTATCGTTGACTTAAGTGATTTTTTCACATAAAATGACAATACTAATAATAATCAACAGGAGGTGCTATCGTGCTTATTCGATTTAATGTAAAGAATTTTTTATCCTTTTCAACTAGAGATGACAGCCAGGCGCAGGAGTTTTCAATGATCGCTGGAAAGGTCAGAAATAAAAAGAATCATCTTTATGATGATGGAAAGTTAAAATTACTCAAGTTTGCTGCTGTCTATGGTGCCAATGCATCGGGAAAATCAAACTTAATCAAAGCCATCGACTTTATGAAAAATACTATTTTGACTGGTTTGCCTAAAGGTCATACCGAACAATACTGTAAAGTTGACCCCATCAATCGCGATAAGGCAAGCTATTTTGAACTGGAACTGCTGCTTAATGACCGCTACTATGCCTATGGATTTGAAGTTATCTTGAATAAAAGCCAGTTTGTTGCCGAATGGTTAGTAGCGTTGACTCCTGACGGAAATGAAAAAATCGTGTTTACACGAGAGATCCGAACGGGCGTATTTGACGCTGGCGAAATCTTTAAAGATAAGCAGTTTAAGGAAAAATTGAATCTATATGCAGATGACATAAAAAATGATGAATCTGCACTGCTGCTATCAGTTATGAATCAGTATAAAAAAAATCTGTATTCGGTTCATCAGGAAGCGCTATTATTCAAAAATATTTATGAGTGGTTTTTGCTCTGTCTGGATATTAATTATCCCGACAGTCCCATCTCAAACTATTCGTATATGGCAAATAGTGCCAATATTGATGAAGTCTGCCGGATGATATCGGCTTTTGGAACCGGGATCACCAGCTATCAGGTTGTCCCTGTCCCGGTTGAAAAAATAGTCAGTAAACTTCCCAAATTCATCGTGGAGGATATTTCTGATAAACTTGAACAGGCAACATCGAAGAACCGGATCAGTCTATCGGAGCCGCCCAAGCCTGAAGACGCAACTGATCGAAAATTCTCTTTTATCATGCGCAGCAAGGAAGACTTTTTTATTCTTGAAAGCGATCAGGATGGCCAGCTCATCGGTAAGACCATCCAGTTTTCCCATGGTGAGAAGAATGTCTTGTTCAATTTAAATGAGGAATCAGACGGCACCATCCGCATTTTGGATTTAATAGAAGTATTAATCAATACAACTGCCAACAAGGTTTATCTAATCGATGAATTAGATCGATGTTTGCATCCCAGTTTGAGTTATAAGTTTGTTGAAACATTTTTACAGTTTGCTGCTCAACGTAACATCCAGTTAATTGTAACAACCCACGAATCCCGACTAATGGATTTTGATTTGCTGCGCCGGGATGAAATCTGGTTTGCCAATAAAGATAAATCCGGTCAAAGTGACATCTATTCTTTGGAAGAGTATAATTCCCGATTTGACCAGAAAATTGATAAAGCCTATCTGGAAGGGCGCTATCGCGGCGTTCCTATTTTCAGTACGGTGTTCCCCATCGAAGCGGTATAGTGCGATGCGGGTGAAAAAAATATTTGGAGTCAGATCGGTTACCAAGGCCGAAAGCGAACCCCGTAAAAAGTATTTTTTGGTTTATGAAGGTGAAAAAACTGAACTGCTTTATTTTGATGCGGTGAATGATATGCGACAAGAAATAAGCCTTAATCCGCTGATTGAGCTAACCCCATTGATCAGAAGTTATAGTGAATCTGGATGGAGCAATCCCAAACAAATTCTTGATCGCGTTATTCAGAATGTCACTGAAGGACAAACCGGTGACATAACCTATGGCACCTTAATTGATCGGGTGATTGATTATTTGCTTGAAAAAGAAATCATCAGCAAAACCCTTCAGGCTAAAAACATTGCGAGCATCCTTGAATGGTATTGTGCCGAAGAGAATAAAACCAGGCGTGATCTCGTCACTAATTTAGAGCAAACATCCGCGATCATCGCAGGCTTTTTGGATAAGGCTTCGTGTATCGCAACAATTTCAGAGAACATCTCAGACATTATCAAAAGCCAGGCGATAACCTATGCGGAGGATTTTGACAAAATCTGTTTGATTGTTGACCGGGATCGGGAGAGTTTTATCTGCAAGTTGGATAATGATCAGTATAACTATGTGCTTGAAACATGTAAAAAAAAGAAAATGGGATTTTACGTTACAAATCCCTGTTTTGAATTTTGGCTTTTACTTCATTTCGATCAGGTATTGAATCTTGATAAAACCCGGTTATTAAATAATCCGAAGGTTTCCAGCAGGCGTCGCTACGCTGAGCATGAGTTGAACAAACTAATGCCGGGTTTTCAAAAATCATCCTATGATGCCCATCTGCTCGTGCAGAAAATCGATACCGCTATTGAAAATGCGCAGCAATTCTGTGAAGAAATTGAAAAACTGGAGCAGCAAGTTGGCTGTAACCTGGGCAGGCTCATCAAGGAACTGCGCGAGTAGCAATAACCCGCGCTTCTCAGCCGTTACCAGTGCTGATTGGCAACAGTTCCGCCCCCGTCCCCAGCCCCCGGGCATGGAGCCGATAAACCCAGCGGAGATCGTAGCCCATCGCCGCGGCGATGGCCGTAAAGGGTTCGTCGCCAAGGTAGCGGCGGGTCAGGATTTCCTGGATCTGCGGATTAGCCTGGCTGTCAATGGCTGCGATCAGCGCCTGATTGAGGGTTTCCAGATTGGCACTGTCCCGGGCGATGGCGGCCTGCAGGGCGCGGAGCTGTTGGCGACTGCGGTGGCCACTGGCCGGGCTGGCCCGGTCGATCAGCGCCAGTTGTTTCTGGGTGTGGCGCAGATACTGGGTGTTGCGCCAGAGCTGGGCCTGCAGCCGGGTGATGGCGGCTTTGGTGGTTTTAATGGACATCGGGTCCTCCTTTTATCGAATTAGAAACAAAACACGTGTTTGCGAAGGGGTCGAAGGGGTTTATCGCTGTTTTTTTGTATATCGTGATTAAAGAATTCTAATCACAGGTTTTCGCCAAAAGAGAAAAAAAGGCTTCGATGCCTTCGAATGGCTTATTACTGGCGTTTGACCCCTTCGCAATGGCTTCGCAATACCTTCGCAAATAACGACAACCGCTTCGCATTTTGGGTGAAAGATCAAATACAGTCATAAATTTCGGTCTCAGCCAAGCTGATTCCCTTGTAGAGTTTCCGTCGTGAACGAGAATCAAGATATTTTTCCAGACCCGTCACCTCCGCCTCCAACTCCACCCCAAACCGCTTCTGGCTCACCGGCTTCAGCCCGCTGTCCCGGCAGTACTCGGTGTAGGCGTAATAAATCTGGGTCGACGAGACCTGGGCAGCAGCATCGACCACGCACAGCTCCGCTACAAACGACAGCACCGAGCTGCCATCAATGCGGTAGCGGTTCAGGGCGGCGTGGCTGTCCGGGGATTCGCTGAAGCGGTAGCCGTTAGCCATCAGTCGGGTCAGTCCCGCCAGGGCCCAGTTGAAAATCCCCGGCGCTTCGGCGATAAAGCGTTCCTTTAATTTGGGGTCCCGCAGTTGTGCCGGTCGGGCCGGCCGAAAGGGCACAATCACCAGCCGCCGGTAGAAGGCGGCACTGCGATCGCCGAGGTTTTTGGGAATCGCGTTGCAGGAAAAGACCAGCCGGGCCGTCGCGACAAAGGCAAAGGGATCGCGGTTCTTGCGCTCGGCGGTGATCCGGTCCTCCCCGGTGATGCTTTTAAACAGGCCGTTGTCGGCAATGTTTTGAGACGGCAGATCGGCAAAAATATTGGCCAGCTTGCCGACCAGCTCGGCGGTTTTAAAACGGTCATCAAGACTCTGCCAGGGCACGTTGGAGACATTACCCCGGCCCAGCAACAGATCCTGAGCCACCCACAACAGCGTCGATTTCCCGGCGCCGCCTTCCCCTACCAGCACAAAGGCCTTCTGGGCACAGGTTTCGGGGATCAGCAGATAACCGAACAGCTCCTGCACCAGCTGCTCGGTGGCCGGGTCCAGGCACTGCCCGAGAAAAGCCATAAACCCCGGGGCCGTGGCGTCAGGATCATAATTGGTAGCAATCTGAATCGTTGACAGATAGCCGCGATCGTGCGGGCTGAGGGCCCCGGTCCGTAAATCGTAGAGGCCGTTTTTAAGATTGATCCAGTGGCAGCAGGCATTGAGCTTATCCAGCGACCGCGAAATCAGCAGCGTCAGCTGCCCCAGAACGTCCCTGATCTGGGCCATCGTGACATGATCGACCCGGAGCTGCTTGCGGATCAGCCGCTTGACGTGGTTTTCATCGACCATCGTGTAGACCCCGCCAATAAACTGATAATAGGCTTCCCCGGCATAGATCAGCGGTTTGTCACGGCTCAGATAATCGGCCAGGACCCCCGGCTTGAGCCGCAGACCGCGGGGCTGCTGCTGGTACCAGGGTGGCAGCGGCGGCTTCCCCAGATGCTGGGGGCATTTGGCCGGACAGCTGCCCAGCCGCGGACAGCCAAAGCCCCAGTCCCGGATCGTCTGACAGGTGATCGGGCCGGTGCCGGCATTCCCGGCCTGAGCGATTTTGGCAGCAGTTGCGGCCGGATCATAGCGGGGATCGGGTTGCGACAACTGATGGATCAGCGCCGCGCCGCCCCGGGTACCGGCCAGATTGGTGATCATTGCGTACCACAGCGGCTCCCGCAGATTGACGGCGTGGTCGCGGCAGTAGCCGATAAAGTCACAGTTTTTCATAATTAACTGGCTGTCCCGCTCCGACAGTTCCGTCTCGGCCGCTGGGGCCGAAATCGCGGCCGCGCCCGGGCCGCTCGCTTCGTCAGGCTGCCGCTTTGCCAGAGCAGCCGCCAGTTCCGCCTGAGTATAGCGCCGCCCCGGCTCAAACAGCAGACAGACCACCGCCAGCGGCTCGGCCTTGTGGTGGTCAAAGCCCGGCAACCGCATCACCCGGCTGGGATTGGCAATCACCGGATCGCCACCGAAGTGGGCCGCCAGTTGTTTCTGGACGGCGCGGAAATTAGCCAGGTGGGGGTCGGTGCTTTGATCTGAGGCTTTCATCAGCCAATAGCCATGCAACGACTTCCGGGTCCGCACCACAATTGACGGCGGCAGCGGAAAGGCCATCAGATTATCCCACTGGGTCGCCAGCGGCAACCCATCGGCCTCGACAAAATGAGCCGTGACCCGGGTGATCTCGGCGTCCTTATGGCCGCCACCATTGACCACAAAAAAGACCCCCCGCCGCTCACTCTGATTAACCCGCCCAAGCTCCGTAAGCAGCCTGGCCAGGCCGTCGCCATCCGCTACCGTATAATTCTGGCCCGACCCGCGACCCTGATCACAAAAGGTCCGCAACCCATAAGACCCCGGCCCAAACGCCGCCAGAAACGCCGCCGGAGTGATGGCCAGCGGCGTGACGGCAGCCAGGGCCGGGAAATTTTTATCAAGATTATTTTCAAAATCGTTATTATTTTTCATCGCTTTTCTCCAAGTTCATATTATTCAGGGCCCCGTAACAATCCCCCATTCAGGGGCCGACCACGCCTACCGTAATTAGGCCCGTCGTTTCGTGAGGCAACAACCCCATACCAGCGCCAGCCAGTACCGACAATTGTTACATCTGGCCGAAACTATACCATCATTCCGGGCCCAACAACAACCCTCAATTCAGGGGCCGACATTTATCACATCATGTTGTCCGCATCGGAGCGAACAGGTCATCGACCTGTCCGATTCCGCGGCGAACAACAGATTGATAAATGATCGGGCCCGACCACGCCTACCGTAAGTGGGCCCGACCACTACCTGCTACTCGGCCCCGGCCCACGCCCCCATCGTCCCATAGCGCTGCCCGACCGTGACCTCCACGGCCAGCGGCACATCAAAGGCCGGCCAGGGCGGCGCCGCCATGACGGCTACAAGCCAGGGGATGGCTGCCCCCAACTGCGCTGTTTCGACCTCAAAGACAATCTCATCGTGAACCGTCAGCAGCGGGCAGATAAACGGCCGGGCCGTCAGTCCCGCCTCCAGCCGGACCATCGCCAGCTTTAAAATATCCGCCGCCGTGCCCTGGATCGGGTGATTCAGCGCGGCCCGTTCAAAATGGCCCTGGAGCCCCTCCTCCGGGGCGTTGATGCCCGCCAGACAACGCCGCCGGCCCAGCGCCGTGTCGACCGTCTCGCGATAGCGGGCCGCCGCTTTGACCTGCTCCTGCCACGGGCCCAGCTCCGGATACGTCCGTTTCAGATTGAAAATCATCGCCTCACAGGCTTCCAGACTGGGGTTCTGGCCAGCCTTAAGGCGCAGAATATCGCGTAGTCCTTTGGGGTAGAGGCCATAAAAAATCCCGAAGTTGATATTCTTGGCCACCGTCCGGCGGGCCTTATAATCCGGATCGCTGCTGTCCTGGGCCGCGGCCAGGGTGATCCCGTAAACCGCCGCCGTCGTCACCGCATGGATATCGCCGCCCTCCCGGTAGACCGCCAGCAGGTTGGGGTCCCGGGTAAACCAGGCTCCGATCCGCAGTTCGATCTGACTGTAATCCACCGCCACCAAGGTGTAACCCGGCCGGGCGATCAGATAATCGCGGACATTGACGCCATACAGCGGCCCCGCCGGCAGGTTCTGACAATTGGGATGGGCACTGGTAAAACGCCCGGTTTCAGCGCCCAGCTGAAAAAACTGGGTGTGGATCGCCCCGGTAACGGGATTGATTTTAGCGGCCAGGCCAAGCAGATAGGTTTTGTGCAGCTTGGCCAGACCGCGATAGGCGGAAATCGCCTCCAGATAGGGCAATTGTTCCGGAGCATGGTCGCGGCAGTAGTCCCGCAGCCCGAGAATCGCCGCGGCGTCCACCGATGGCTTGCCGGTGTCGGTCTGTTTTAACACCGGCAACCCCAGATCGGCAAACAGATAGGCCTTGAGATCGTTGGTGGCGGCGTTTTTGCCGACCTGCACCGGGCGCCGACCCATCGTTTCCAGCTGGTTCAGGTAACGGCCCAGTTGTGCTTCCGCCGCGGCCGCGGCCGCCGTCAGCCCGGGCCGATCAACCAAAAAGCCGCGCTGCTCCATCCGCGCCGTAAACAGCGCCACCGGGCTTTCGATGGCATGTACCAGGCGCTGATGGGCGGGGATATGGCTTTGAAACCAGTCGTTTTCCAGCTGGTAGCAGCGCCACGCCAGCTCGGCATCACGACCGGCATAGGCGATGGTGGCCGGGTCGCGCGGATCCAGATCCGCAAAGCTCCCGACCCCGACGACCGCGATAAAGCCCGGCAGCGTCAGCCCCAACCAGTCCCGGGCCAGGGTTTTTAAGCCGACATCGGCCAGCCGCCGGAAGTGGCCTTCTTCTTTGTACATCAGCAGCGCCCCGGCCATCGTGTCATACACCGGCGGCACCAGCGTAATCCCCTGGTTCAGCAGAAACTTGGCCTCAAAACCGAGGTTATGGGCAATTTTGGTGACGGCCGGGTTTTCAAAAACCCGGTGGCGCAGCAGTGCCAGCACCGCCCCAGCGTCGGCATTAAGTCCGGTGCCAGCGGGATCGTGGTGGCCAAGCGGTATATAGATTGCCTGAAGGCCGTTATTTTCAGTCCCGGTGGGAGCAACCGCCAGTGATATCCCAACAATCGTCCCCCGATGGGGATCCAGTGCCGCTGTCCCGTCGTCTTGCCAGGCCGGCTGGGGGGCGGTTTCAAAATCAAAGGCCACCACCGTGGCTCCGGCCAGATACGCGTCCAGTTCGGCCAGCTCGGTGACCAGGCGATACTGTGTTTGTTGATTATTCATATTTTTACCTCTTTCTCGTTAAATTAACTGAACAATTTTGACAAAAAAAACCGAATGAAGTTAATGCCTGCAGCAGCAGGTTAATTAACGACATTCGGTAGGTCAGTGGCACAATAACGGCCCTATTTAACTCGAAATGTGGTTACATTCGATTCTATTTGTATGCCCTGGCCGACTGGCGGCCAGAGTGCGATCTTTCAATATTATTCACTGATCTTAGAACAAGTCTGTGAATGCTCTTATCATATAAAAAACTTCTTACGTATATAAACTTCTCGCCTATAAAAATTCTACTCTAGATAAACTAAACACGGCTGATTCCTGAGCCTTCAGGCGGTTCTCAGCATTTTTCTCAGTGCCTGATGACACCGTTTTATGATTGTCGCAGCGACAATTTTTCTAAACGTTTAATTTTGTGTTAATTCCGGTTCGGAATCGTGATTCTCTGACAGCAACACAACCAACTGGCGATTGTCCCGGGAACATTTAAAGCGTAGATCCAGTTTGTTCTCCACAACGGCATCAAACAGGCGTTGATCACAATTAGGGCAACGAATTTTTTGATGTTGACTGGCAAAATCAAGCAGCTCCGGCGACCCTGACTCAAGAAATGAATGGTGATGATTATCAATCCGGACCATCACCACTTTTTTGGCCCGGGCGCATTTGAGGGCGACCATACTGGCACCGTCATGGTGACGATAATCAAACAGGTACCCGACACAATGCTTCTTCTTCTCGAGATCTGCATACCGGCAGGTCAGCCGGTGGGGACAATCCACCCGCACAAAATCTTTGAAGCACTCCCCCCGCTGTTCCGACGACACATCCATTAAGTTTATCCCATCACTAAAAAAAATATCCAATGGGCCCTCCTTTAATCGTTTTTTTATCTCGACAGCCTCATGATGTCCAAACCCCCTTTCGCTATTATGGGTACATTATATCATCTATGGCAATTCTCAGAAAGAAATTTCTGACTTTCACGAAAATTAATTTTGACATTTTGTTTACTGCAGAAAACGCTTGCATTTCAAATTACATTCAAGTAAAATAAAAAATAGCGTGCCAATCCGCCATATTTTGGTTAATTTAGCCAAATTGCCGGTTTTAAAGTAAAAGTATCACCTTTGTGATACTTTTCTAACTTGTTGTTAATATAGCAATATTTATTATTCATGCGAATTAATCCGCGGCACCTTTTTTACTTAAGCAACTCTTAAGGCTGATGGTTTTTCCTGATCCGCGTTCCGATGTGTGTGCCTGCCAAACGATCCAAAAAAGTGAGATGCTCCTCTCGTCACCGTCCGTTTCAATAAAAACTGGCGATGACCAGGAGGAGCATTTTTTCAATCTTCTTTTTTATTTAATCGACTTGTTCAGTCAGTCGCCCTGACGCTGAACTGTTCCCCGCGATTCCGGCGTTTTTTTAGTATTTATCCCGATCATCTAACCGGATGGTTGGTTCCGCCGGTGCTGGGCTGAGTGGTTTTGCTGCCGGGGACACGGCTTTTTTTACCGCTGAAGCGGCTTTTTTGGCGTCTTTAATTTTAAACGCATCGAACATTTGTTTGAGCATTTCCGCATTGCTGCGGACCCGCATCGCCAGTTCGTTGGCCTGATTTCATCCTGATTATCGCTGATTTCGATGCTGCTCGACACGTAAGATCATTGTTTCGGGAGAAATCCTTGAGAAACCGGAACGGTTGACAGCCACCAATGAATTTACCAACATCGCCAAAGGTGTTTTGAGTCACCATGAAAGATGGGATGGAACTGGCTACCCAAGCGGCATCAAAGGACATGAAATTCCGATCACAAAGCAATACGATCATCTGTTTCTTTTATTCTATCTAATATCAATAAACTATGTTATAATATAACCCAAATTACAAAAAGAAAAATGGTGAACAATTATGTCAACACTACAAAAAAATGAATCCTCTGTCATCTCGTTATTTTCAGGTGGCATGGGTTTGGATATTGGTCTGATGCAGGCCGGATTAAACATTCAAATTGGTCAGGATATTGACAAGGCCTGTGTATCAACCATGAGACTCAACGGCCACAGTGTCATTGACGGCGATATCCGGAAAATAAGCGCTGAAGAAATTTTAAAACTTTCTGGACTGGCTCGAGAAGAGCCTTTTTTAATCTGTGGCGGACCACCTTGCCAGCCTTTTTCAACAGCAGGCAAGCGGCTGGGGATCAACGATCCCCGGGGTAGCCTCTTTATGGATTATATCCGCATGATTGATGCCATCCGGCCACGCTTCTTTATCATGGAAAATGTCAAAGGTTTGATTTCTTCCTCTATCAATCATGTCCCTCTATCCGAACGCAACAAAGAAAACAAGGATCCCCGATCCCAACGGGGATCTGTTTTCAAAATTGTTCTTGATGAGTTTGAGAAATTGGGTTATACAACCATTTATGGCGTGTTGGATGCTGTCAATTATGGGGTTCCGCAATTCCGTGAACGGCTGATTATTATCGGCAGTCGTGATCATGAAAATATTTTTCTCCCCATGCCGTCACATTTTCAGTTACATCAGAAAAAAGATTATTTGTGGCATACCCTTCGAGATGCAATTTTCGATCTGGAAAACAATCCCGGCGAATGTGCCAGCTTTAGCAAAGACCGCTTGGATTTTTTAAAAATGGTACCCGAAGGCGGCAACTGGAAAGACTTGCCCCCAGATCTCATCAAAGAAGCCATGGGCGGAGCCTATCTATCTGGTGGCGGAAAGGTTGGATTCTACCGACGTCTATCCTATGATCAGCCTTCGCCTACCCTGGTGACGACGCCAGTTCAAAAAGCTTCCATGCTATGCCACCCCACCAAGGATCGTCCCCTGAGCGTGACCGAATATGCGCGCATTCAACAATTTCCTGACGATTGGGTTTTTGCAGGAACAACGTCAGCAAAATACTGTCAGATTGGCAATGCCGTTCCAGTCGGTCTGTCCCGTGCTTTGGGACAAATGCTGGTTGCGGTAGCAAACAACAGTGCCATAATCAAGTCAAAACGTACCCGTGGCACCGATATTCATCTCAAAATTCAAAATGCTATGTCAAAACAGGAGAATACAATCAATGGCTATTAATTCAAACTATAACGAAGATTTGATGCTGTCAGTAATTGGTGATGCCCTCAATCATTTTTATGTGTCACTTGTTGCGAAAATAGATTCACTGTCCATCAAAACGGTCATGCGTAAAAAAAATCCCTATTTATTTCGGGCAAAGGATATGCAAGGTGCGGCACAGATCGTTGATGCCATTCTTTCTGCTTATGTATCATCGTCTGAAGAAACAATTTTTGGCAATTTATTTTTCGAACCCATTGCTACGGCTGCGGTTCAGGGTCAAAAAGCTCTGGCCCCGGGCATTGACATCATGGTTGAGGGGGATGATGTGATTTTCGCCATTGCCGTCAAATCAGGAACAAATGTATTTAATTCCAGCAGCAAGAAAAAACAAGAGCAGGATTTTGCAGCTGCCGGCAAATTAGCTCAACAGGCGCGAAAACGTTATGTCCCTATTATCGGCTACAGCTATGGAAAAAAGAAAAATGGAACAAAGACCATTCCCAAAATGTATGCTGAGCTGGCTGGCCAGGATTTTTGGGAAGAACTCACAGGTGATTGCGATTTTTATCTAAAACTGATTCATTACATTGATCGACTGCCTAAAACCCATATTGACGCTTTTGAAGCGGCCTATCAAAAAGCGCAAAATCGTCTGGTTAAAGAATTTACCCAATTATTCTGTTTAGACGACGGCAGCATTAACTGGGATGCCCTGGTGATTTTCAACTCCGGCCGCTCATGATCGCTTCGCTTTCTAAAAATAAAACCCTTCATCGTATCGGGTTTTATTTTTTTTACTCATGACTCACCCACAAAATACTTATTCCGGTTGCCATATTTCTGCACCCGCAGCAAGCCCAATTTGGTAAACTTCAGGACAAAGCCGCGGATCGTGGCATAGGCGGCGTCGCCAAAGTCTTTTTCCAACTGTTTGGTCGAAAACTCAGCCCGGCCATAGGCGGCCAGGACAAACTCAAAGAGCGCTTTTTCCTTAGATGTGATCAGCCCCGCCGCCAGCGCCTCCTGATAAACCGCCAGCCCTTCGGCGGCGGCCCCGGTCTGCGGCTTCAGCTGGTTATAAACCGCTTCGATAAAATAGACCAGAAAGGGCGTCACATCCAGAATCCCGCTGATCCGATAATTATCAGAAACCCGGCTAAAGGCCTGGTAGTAGTTCTTTCTGGTGGCCTGGATATGGTCTGACAGGGGTTGGAACAAAGCCGCCGGATAACCCTGCTGGATCAGCATCCATAAATGCAGCAACCGGGCCATCCTTCCGTTACCGTCAAAGTAGGGATGCAGATAAGCCAGATAAAAATGCCCGATCACCCCTTTGAGCAAATCATTGACGTCATTCTCACGATTAATCCAGTCAACCAACTGCGCCATCGCTGCGGGCAGCTGCTGGTGGGGCAAACCAGTATGTTCTATTTGCTCGCCGATAATATATACCGCATCGTCGCGATAGAAACGGCCCGGTTCCAACTGGTTTTCCGGCTCCAGAAAATCACCGACGGTCATCATATAGAGTTGATAAAGGGACGCTTCGGTAATCTTATTAGCCGGATCACTGATAAAATCCAGCCCTTTTTTCATCCCCCAGAGTCGTTGCTCGCTTTCGTCATGGGGCGCATAACCGGTCAGAATGTGCCGGATACTCTCCCGGGTTGAGTTGATATTTTCAATCGCCAGGGTCGCCTGAATCTCCGTTGTCATCGCATTAATGTTGTAACGGTGGGTTTCCGGCGGCCGCTCAAACAACACCCGGGCCGATGCCATACTGAGCCTCACCCGGTTTTCCAGATATACCAGCGGCTGACCATCAAAATCCTGCAACGGCAAGTTTTTAAAGAAATTTTTCTGCAGCAGCGCCATCATTTCCGCCACATCGGCAGCTGAATACTTGTGTTGCATCCGTTTTAAATCAATGAGATGCTTGTCCGCCAGCATCGCGGCAAATTTCCCGGCCTCCATGGCAGTCCTCCTTGCTGATACCAACTAGTATCAATTTGTATCAGTATAGCACAGCGTCGGGCCAATGCCAACAAAAAAACCTCCCATTACTGGAAGGTTCGCTCTAAAAAGCAGTGGCGCGAAGCGCCCTACCTTTTTCTGAATCGACAATCATTGCTATCTTACCGATCATTCAATAATTTCCAAAAAAGCGGGGTTATAATCCGCCACAAAGAAAACACAGGTCGATAAAACATCGAATCTATTATCGATCAGCAGGCGCTCCAATTGAACCCTCAGTACGGCGAGATGATCAACTTCGGTAGTCACCTTTGGATCAGTCCAATCAAAGATGGTGCCACTTTGCAAAGTATGTGCTTTAGCCAAATTCTGTCTGATCACGATCGTGATTTGATCACGGGTTGTGGCAAACTTGCGATAATCTCCGCCCATTGTTTCCTGCTGAACTCTGGTTTTGTACTGTTTGTTTTTCAATTCAGCGATCGAAACTTTTCGTTCATGAAAATTACGATCCGGTATCGATTGCATATGATAGAACGCTTCAACCATCGGGTAATTGATGTAAAGCTTCCCCATATCTGAAGAATCCACAAAATATTCCTGCAACTGCATAACAATCCTATCGCTAAAACGGGTGTCCTGGGGATCCAAGTCAAAAATCAACAGAATATCCGTATATTTAGCATCAAACAGTTTTTTCTTACTTTCATCCCGCTCTCTGTTTTTGAGAATCAGTAACAGATCAATGGCATCAAAGCTGATGGTTCCGTAAGTCACCATTTCCTGATACAAAGCATAAATATTTGTGCAATATGAGACGATGCGATAGGCATCGCTAATCGGATACGCAGCGATTACTTTTTTCATCAGACTGACATCCGTTTTTTCACCCTCAACGATGATCAGAATACTCTTCTTATCCGCTTCATCCATCAAATTCACCGTTTACATACAGTTTTTCCAGATTATGGCCTTCTCTCAGTTCGCGCCGCGTGGCATTGGCCAGGGAGGTCAATCGCTCCGGTGTTAAAATAAAATAACAATCCGGACGCATGATGCGATTTGTTAAGAGATTCGTATTATGTGAGGTTAGCACCGTCTGAAAACCGGTCATCGAATCCAATAATTCAACAATCATTTCCGATAGTTCAAAATGATAATAGGCATCAAATTCATCAATAAATAAAAATGAGAGATCGGTCGCAATTGTTAGCCAATAAAAAAATGTATATAAGGCTTTGGTTCCATTTGATGCCGCTTTAAAAAACGGGATTGGTTTTTTTCGCTGAAAATACAGCCGTTCCTGACCATCTGGATCAGCAATGACAACTAACTGTTCATTGATTCCAGCCCGATTGAGCAGTTCCTGGAATTGCTGCAGTGTTTGCTCTTGCAGAATAAAGTTAAAATAATCTTTGCTGTCATTTTTATAACCAATATAACGGTTCTCATCCAGGCTGCGGTACCAGAGCATGTTATTGACAAAATGGACCAGCTCTCGTAACGGTTTGACTGCTTCGCTGGTACTGTTGCTGACTACGTATTTTAAGAGCGAAAAATTTTCTTCCAGGAATTCATAATTCAGGGTCGGAATCCGTTTTTTCAACCCCTCTAAATCACCTGTTTTTTTTATATGATCATAAGAAAATATGATTTCCGAATTTAATTTTACTTCTTCAAATCGCAAAATTTGCTCGTTGTTTTTATGATATCGGTATTCAATTTCATCATCAGCTACTTTAAAAACGTATCGGAATTCAGCATAGTCGACTTCACTATCGGCATTCAGATAGTAATCATATAGGCCCGGGGAAACATTTTTGTCTGACAAATGGGACGTCAGGTCAAAGAGAGCCAATCCGATATTTGATTTACCGACCCCGTTTTTTCCATAGATTATTATTTTATTTAACAAACCATCTTTGATACAGTCTCTATTGAATGAATAATCCCGGACGTCAGAAAAATCCAAGCAGATCGTATCTTTGAAGTTTTTAAACCCTGTAACCATGAATTTTTTTAACATCTAGTCACCTCTCGTCTAGATTACCACGTATTGAGGAGCGAATGCAATAATAAATCTCGTTTTGCCGTAAAAATATTACGGCAAAACAAGATTGCTAACCTGTCTAAGGTACGGCAGCTCTCGCCACCCGCCTACTCCTGATCCGACAAATCGGCCCGGATTTCCAGAATCCGATCCCAGTTGGCAAAGAAAATATCAATCAGGACGGGATCAAACATCGCGCCTCGCTGTTCGGTCAGAAAGGCTTTGACCTGGTCCAGCGGCCAGGCTTCCTTGTAACAGCGCTGATGCGAGACGGCATCAAAGACGTCGGCAATCGAAACGATCCGGCTGACCGGGCTGATCGCCGTCCCGGCCAGTCCGGCCGGATAGCCGCTGCCATCCCAGCGCTCATGATGGCTTAAGGCGATGGTGGCCGCCAGTTTCAGGATTTTATACGGGGATTTCTTGAGAATATCGTAGCCAATCGTGGTATGATTTTTGATAATTTCAAATTCGTCCCGGGTCAGGGTGCCGGGCTTGTTGAGAATGTAATCGGGAATGCCGATCTTGCCAACATCGTGCATCGGCGTGGCAATTTTCAACAGCGTCGCCTCATCGTGGCCCAGCCCAAATTCCCGGCCCATCAGGTAGGCGTATTCGGCCACCCTGATCACATGCTTGGCGGCTTCCTGGGAGCGGGTTTCAATGATCTGACCGAGGGTGTAAATGACCTCTTTCTGGGTCTCGATGATTTCCACATTGACCTGCTGAAGCTGCTTTTGGGCGCTTTTAAGCTCGGTGATGTCCTGGATCACGCCGATGATCCCGGCCGGTTCGCCGGACAGATTACGAAACAGCGCTTTATTGTAAATCACGTCCCTTTTTTCACCCGGTCGGGTTTGGGACTGATATTCATAGACCTGCATGACCTGCTTTTCCAGCAACTCCAGATCCGTTTGATTGTTAAACTGAGCCAATTCTGGCGGGGCGATGTCTAATACGGTTTTGCCGACATAGTCCGACGGGCTGAGCCCAACAAAATCGTCAAAGGCTTGATTGCCACCGAGATAGACCCGGTCGGTGTTTTTGTAAAAAATCGGGGTCGGGATCGCGTCCATCAGCTCGGTCTGAAAGTTCAGGACGTTGTAGAGTTCGTCCAGGGTTTCATTGATTTTAATATTGGTATAGCTGAGCTGGGAGATATAGACCGCAATTTTTGAATAAAACCGCATCGACATGTCCACCTGACGCCGGGAAAATCGCGGCACCTGCTCCAGCGCCTGCATATAGGCTGCTTCATCAAAGCCGTAGCGGCGGGCCTGGTCACGGAAAAAGTCATAATCGATGGGCTCATCCTCGTAAAAAAACTGGCCCAGAAAAATATGCCCCATCCGCTGATCGTTGATATAAATGGGGGTGGCGATATCCCAGAGATTATTTTTGCATTTATATTGACGGTACTGATTGATGCGGATGCCCTGGGTCAGATAACAGTCACTTTCGAGACAGTTTCTCAGGGTTTCCGGATGACCGCGGTGAAATTGGGTACAGATATCCTGCCAGCCTTCCTGGACGATGATCCGGCCGTCCAGATCGATGATCCCGACGGGAATCCCGGTGACATCATAAAAATAATCCATGATCTCCTGCAGCAGCGGGGCATCCATCAGATCTTCGAGGCGGTAGTTTTTACCCTGATCCCGGTCGGATTGATAAAATCGCAGCGGATCGCCAAACTGATTGGCATCACGGATCTGTTCTTCGGGGTTGATGTGCAGTACAAAAACACCCATATCAGGAACATGGATCCCCGCCACCGACAGGTTAATGAGACCCTGATCGTCGCTGGTCAGGAAGGTTTTAAACGAAAAGGTCTGATCCTTTTTCATTTTTTCGAGATACGTCCGGAGCTGGTATAATGACAGTCCCAAGTTCAAATCAAGGAAGTTGATCGCCGCGATCGGTTTGGCGCCCAGTTCCAGCAGCTTGCGGCAGGCCTCGCTGATCCCGATCACCCGGCCGGAATCATCAATGATCATAACGCGATCATCGGCAGGTTTAACATTCATCGTCGTGTCTCCTTTGCGCGCTTCAGGTAGTAGTGCGTTTTTACGCTATGTTAGATTATACCCATCTGGCGCCGAAATATTCATCGGCGGGGGCTGGTGACACGACCGGCAACGCGGCACTGTTAGCCGTGATGCCCTACATCAGTACAATCAGACTCAGCGCCATCAGCATCATCCCGGCGATCAGCCCGTAGATCGACAGGTGGTGTTCGCCATATTCCCGGGCCGTGGGCAGCAGCTCATCGAGGGAGATAAAGACCATGATCCCGGCGATGCCGGCAAAGAGGATCCCGAAAACGGTGTCGTTGAGAAAGGGCAGCAAGATAAAATAGGCGGCAATCGCCCCGACCGGCTCGGCCATCCCCGAAAACAGTGACCAGCCGAGGGCCTTTTTACGGGACCCGGTGGCACAGAAAACCGGAATCGCCACCGACATCCCCTCGGGAATATTATGAATCGCCACGGCAATGGCGATCGCCAGCCCCAGGGAGGGTTGCTGAATGGCCGAGACAAAGGTAGCCATCCCTTCGGGAAAATTATGGACGGCAATGATCACGGCGGTAAAAATACCGGTCCGCAGCAATTTTTGACTGCCATCCACCGGACAGGCGGCGGTTTCTTCGAGCAGATGGGTCTCGTGGGGATTTTCGTAGGAGGGCACCAGCTTATCGATAATGGCAATCAGCAGCATCCCGCCAAAAAACGCGATGACGTTGACCCAGACCCCGGTTTCCGGGCCGAGATTGGCAATCAGCAGGCGCCGGGACTCAAACAGCAGTTCAACAAAGGAGACATAAATCATGACGCCGGCGGAAAAACCCAGCGCCACCGATAAAAGTTTGGTATTGGTTTTTTCAAAGAGCAGCACAATTAGCCCCCCGATACCGGTTGATAAGCCGGCCAACACGGTCAGGAGGATCGCGATGCCCAAATTTGACAGGTTCATTGGTTCACATCCTTATGGTTTATTCCATTGCAAATAATTGCGTAACAGAAATAATATAACACGAATAATAAAAAAATGAAACCGGAAATGTTTATTAGCTGTTGACTCAAACTACCGTACCGACCAATTGTTAATCAGTTGTTCGCTGCGGAATCGGACAGGCTTTGCCGTGTCCGCTCCGATGCGTACAACATGATGTAACAATTGTCGGTACTGGATTGTCTTTTTAAATTGCCTGAATAGCCGGAAATGTTGCGACCGCCCACCGCAAAAGGGCATAAAAAAAGAAGCATTCCACTGGATGATTGAGATCCGGGCTATCGCTTCTTTCATTGGATTTATGCTTATCAATCGAAGCATTAGAATAGACTATTTGCCGCTTTCCGGCCGGACTGACCCAGCACCGGTTTTTTGGGTTGCTGCGGCTCAGCGGGCTGTTTATCATCCTGACGGCTTTTCATTTCGGCATTATAGGTTGCCACGGTAATCTTACCGGATAAAACCAAGCCCTTCAATTCCGAACTGGTGTAGCCACCCAACTGATTGCTGGAAACTTTCTCGTCGTCCGGTTCATCAGCATCAGCGGTCTGACTCCTGGTTTCCTTTTTTTCGCGGTTTTCTTCTTCATCGTCGGTGGGAATCCGCGACGATTTCTGATCAATGTTCGAACTCTGCTGATCGGTATCACTGCCCACGGTGGCATTTTCACTCTTCATCCGATACCCGACATATTCCCGGCTGAGTTCCATGGTATCATATTTGTAATACGAATTCGCCTCATTGGCGGCAGTCTGCGCATTGATGCTGTCTCCGGTGGGTTTAACGGTAACCGCATCGACTTTTTTTGACAACGATGTGACAGGTGCCTGGGTCCCGGCGGCGTTTAAACTGATTGGATCCATGATCTTTCCCCTTTCTGTGGCGACATTCTCAGGCGACAACAGCCGTACTCTGAGCTGGATAATTCGTTCTCCCTATTATTAACAGCAGTATACCACAATTGCTTCGATATTTCATCAACTTTCGTAAAATCTATTGATCATGTCTTTCAAAAAAACATCCCGGGATCCCGGGCGATCCACGGATCGTTTGTCACTGCCGTACCGACCAATTGTTAATCTGTTGTTCGCTGCGCCATGCGAAATCCGCTGCGCTCCTTTCGCATTGGTCGCGGGCAGTCGCCAACTATAAACAAGTTTCTGATTGGCTCGTTGCCTGCGCGCAGAATCGGACAGGCTTTGCCATGTCCGCTCCGATGCGTACAACATGGTGTAATAATTGTCGGTACTGGGTTATTTTCGTTATTACAGACAAGACACCCCGGTTGCCCGGGGTGCCTGTGTTGATTAAATCGTCTTTAGAATTTTTTATAGGCTTTGGCGCCGGCCAGCACTTCGACGACTTCCTCAAAGGATGAGCCGATCGATGCTTCCACGGAGCTGAAAATGGTACCTTCAACGACCGGGGCATCAATAATTTGAACCTGACTGCCGCCTTCCCGCATTTCGATGGCCATTTCTGAACTCATCACGGCACTGCCGAGATCAACCAGAATAACCACCCCATCGCCTTGATCAACGGCTTCAATACCGGCTAAAATTTTGGAAACATCGGTACCGATGCTGCCATCTTCCATGCCACCGGCAGCCGCGAGTTTTGCTTCTGGGGCCATTTGTCTGGCCAGCTCCACTGCGCCTTCGGCAACTTTCTGACTGTGTGAAACGACTACAATTCCGACCATCCCTAATTACCTGCCTTCGCTGCGACTTCGCGGGCGGCCTGAAAAGCATAAGCCATCGAGGTTGCACCAGGGTCTTGATGCCCGATACTGCGTTCACCCAGATAAGAGGCCCGGCCTTTGGTGGCAATGATCGTTTTAGTATATTCGACCCCGCCCCAGGCAGCCGCTTCCGCGTCAACCAGCGCATCAGTCATTGACTTGCCAGCGGCAATGCTGGCTTTAATGGCGTTGATCGCGGGAATCATGCTGTCGAGAATGGTTTTTTCACCTTCCACCGCTTTGCCCCGGAATTGGATCCCGCCGACGGCTTCATCAAAGGCCAGAATAATATCCTCATTGGATAATTCTTCCTTGCCCTTAACGGCCGCCCCGGCTTTCATAAACGCCGTCCCGTAAAGGGGCCCGGAGGCTCCCCCCACAGTAGAAACCAGCGTCATCCCCACCGCTTTTAAAATATCATCAATGTTTTTATCTTCAACCGTCGGTAATTTTTCCATCACCGCTTTAAATCCCCGGCTCATGTTAATGCCATGGTCACCGTCACCGATTGCCTGATCAAAATCGGTCAATTCTTGTCGATGTTCTGCCATCTTATCCGCATAAACCCGAATAAAATCCAGCACTTCTGCCTTTGTTGCCATTGTTTTTCCTCGTTTCTATGGTTTGGTTTTGATAGACTGCCGTAAGCTTTGTCGGCAGTTTGCACGAAACAATTCTTACACTGTACGGCGGACAGGCTCAGGCCTGTTCGCCTACACGTTACAGAATTGTTTGTGAAACTACCACAAAGCAATGATTGTTCGATCCATTTAAATTCAAAATAGAACAAAATTTGCGTTGATTTCGGTTCCCAAAAACAATTTTGTAAATTGAAAAAACGAACTTAGTAATTAGCATAACTCAGTACCGACAATTGTTACATCATGTTGTACGCATCGGAGCGGACACGGCAAAGCCTGTCCGATTCCGCAGCGAACAACAGATTAACAATTGGTCGGTACGCCAGCGAAGTGCTTACCAAGAGTAGCACAAAATTGTTACGCACTAACCGACTGCAAAGCTAACGGCACTTTATTTATTACTTATTTTCGATTTTGCTTAATACATTTTGAAGCCGATAGTATCAGCTTGGGCCAGTAATAAGTCTTTGAGTTCGGCGTCCAGTTTTAACAGGGTGATGGATGCGCCGGCCATGTCGATGGAGGTCATGTAATCGCCAACGAAGGTTTTGAAGACTTTAACACCTTTGTCAGCCAGGATCTGTTGAACCCGACGGTTTAAGATATACAGTTCCATTGGTGGGGTAGCGCCGGCACCATTGATCATCACGGCAACTTCGTCACCGGCTTTTGGATCCATATCTTTTAAGATGCGTTCCATCAGGTAATCAACAATTTCGTCAGCGGTCTGGATTGGTTTGCGTTCGGTTCCCGGTTCGCCGTGGATCCCGATACCCAGTTCCATTTCATCTTCCGACAATTCAAAACCTGGTTTTCCAGCCGCGGGAACCGTACACGGTTTCAGTGCCACACCCATGGTCCGGACATTGGCAATAACCTTTTCAGCTGTTGCTTTAACTTCTTCCAGACTGGCTCCGGCTTCAGCTTTTGCACCAGCAATTTTATGAACAAAAACAGTCCCGGCCACGCCGCGACGACCTGTCGTATAAAGACTATCTTCAACCGCAACATCATCATTGGTAACCACGTTGGCTACTTTGATGCCTTCGGCTTCGGCCAGTTCAGCGGCCATTTCGAAGTTCATGATATCACCGGTATAATTCTTAATAACTAATAATACACCTTCCCCGGCATCAACCGCTTTGATCGCTTCAAATACCTGGTCGGGGGTGGGAGAAGTGAAAACCGAGCCAGCTACTGCACCGTCGAGCATCCCTTTGCCGACAAATCCGCCATGGGATGGTTCATGACCGCTGCCGCCGCCGCTTACCAAAGCAACCTTGCCAACTTTTTTGTCAGCGCGGACCAGCACATCAAAACCTTCTACTCGGGCTACGTATTCAGGATGGGCCAGAACGATACCTTCCAGCATTTCATTTTCCACATTTTCTACATCGTTAATAAATTTTTTCATAAGACTTCCTCCTATAAACATTATTAGTCCGGTAAGTGCAAAAGTGCCATGAGCTTTGCATTCAGTTTCGCACGAAACACCAGAAGAAATCGCACTGCGAATTTCTTCTTTGTCGCGGGCAGTCGCCAACTACAAGCAAGCTTGTGATTGGCTCGTTGCCTTCGCGAATTTCTACACTAGGGCGTACAACAATTTCTTGTACAGTTCGCCTACACGTTACGAAATTGTTTGTGGAAACTAAACGCAAAGCAATCATTGTTCGATGTTTATTCATTCGCAATTGTACATACCTTAAACCATACTATAACACGTTTTTACCCATTTTGAAGATAAAAAAACGATGTCAAAAGATTTTTTTTGGCGCGGTTCCGTTAATTCAGAAAATATTACGCACTCGACTGGTAATATTTCGATCTGTCAATAGGGTTGGGGGTGGTTCGATAAAATTTATGTTAATCTTTTGTAAATTTGGGGCAGTATATAAGGGGTTGAAAGATGATTAACGCTATATTTAAACCGTTACGTTATCTTGCCGTACCAACCAATTGTTAATCTGTTGTTCGCCACAAGATTGGCCAGGTTTATCAACCTGTCCGATTCCGCAGCGTACAACATGATGTAACAATTGTCGGTACTACCTATACACCCTAATCCCAATGCTTCCTTCATCTAGCAGATGTAGATGGTAAGGATTCGGTAACGAAAGTGACTGTTAGAAAACCGGCAATGTCTTAGGGGTAGACCCCTTAGGTGCCCATATTAAATCCATACATTATCCCGCCGTACCGGCCAATTGTTAATCTGTTGTTCGCCACAAGATTGGCCAGGTTTATCAACCTGTTCGCTTTGATGTGTGCAACATGATGTAACAATTGTCAGTACTAACTTAACTGCCTGTACACTCTAAACCAGCGCTGCCTTCATCTCACGGACGTAGTCGGTCAGGATCGGGGTGGCTGCGCTGCCGTGCGCGGCGATGAGTCGGACGATGGCGCTGCCGACGATGACGCCATCGGCGAGCTTAGCAATCTGTGTGGCCTGTTCCGGGGTGGCGATCCCAAAGCCCACCGCTACGGGCGTCTGGGTCACCGCCCGGATATCACTGACAATGGCAGCCAGATCGGTTTTGATCTCGCTGCGGACCCCGGTAACACCCAGCGACGACACCAGATAGATAAAGCCCGTCGCTTCTTTGGCCAGCATCTGAATGCGATCCTGGGAGGTCGGGGCAATCAGGGTGATCACGTCAACCTCATGGGCCTTAGCAACGCTTAAAATCTCACCTTTTTCTTCAAAGGGCAGATCCGGGATGATGATGCCATTGATCCCATTTTTCTGACAGGCGGCAAAAAACCGTTCCACCCCGTAGACAAACACCGGGTTCATATAGGTTAAAAAGACCAGCGGTATGGCGGTCTGGGTCCGGACCCGGGCAACCATGTCAAAGATCGCATCGGTGGTGGTGCCGACTCTCAGGGCCCGTTCGTTGGCGGCTTCAATCACCGGCCCTTCGGCGATGGGGTCGGAAAAGGGAATCCCGATTTCAATCAGATCGGCCCCGGCGGCGTCCATGGCGAGAATAAATTCTTCGGTTTTATCGAGGCTCGGATCGCCAGCGGTTAAAAAGGCGATAAAGGCTTTCTGATTGCTGAAGATCTCAGATATTTTGTTGGCTTTGATTTTAGTTGCTTCTATTATATTACTCATAAATATTTTCCCCCTTGTAGCGGGCAATCGCCGCGACATCCTTATCGCCCCGGCCGGAGACATTGACGATGATAATTTCGTCTTTTCCCATTGTCGGCGCCAGCACCATCGCGTAAGCAATCGCATGGGCTGATTCAATGGCCGGAATAATCCCCTCGGTCCG
Source organism: Acetobacterium malicum subsp. dehalogenans DSM 11527 (assembly GCF_000472665.1). Classification (GTDB taxonomy): domain Bacteria; phylum Bacillota; class Clostridia; order Eubacteriales; family Eubacteriaceae; genus Acetobacterium; species Acetobacterium malicum. The sequence continues at coordinate 193,099 of NZ_AXAC01000003.1, forward strand.
GGACAGGTATTCAAAGGCAGCGACCGCTTCATCATCGGTGATCGGCACATACTCGGCCCGTTTGGTATCATGGAGATGGGCATGCTCCGGCCCGATCCCGGGATAGTCAAGCCCCGCCGAAATCGAGTAAACCGGGGCGATCTGGCCGTATTCGTCCTGACAGAAATAGGATTTCATGCCGTGAAAGATCCCCAGACTGCCCCGGGCGATGGTGGCGGCGTGTTCTTCGGTATCGACCCCGCGGCCGGCCGCTTCACAGCCAATCAACCGCACGTCGGCGTCGGGAATAAAGTTATAGAAGGCCCCGATGGCATTGCTGCCGCCGCCGACACAGGCGATCACGGCATTGGGCAGACGGCCTTCTTTTTCGAGAATCTGGGCCCGGGCTTCTTTACTGATGACGCTCTGAAAATCGCGCACCATTTCCGGAAAGGGATGGGGTCCCATCACCGAACCGAGGACATAATGGGTATCGTCAACCCGGGTGGTCCATTCTCGAAAGGTTTCGTTAACGGCATCCTTTAAGGTCATCGTCCCGGAGGTGACCACATGAACTGTGGCACCCAGCAGGCGCATCCGAAAGACGTTGAGGGCCTGACGGTCAGTGTCTTCTTTGCCCATAAAAATCTCGCATTCAAAGCCCATCAGGGCCGCGGCGGTGGCCGTGGCGACGCCATGCTGACCGGCACCGGTTTCGGCAATCAGCCGGGTTTTCCCCATTTTCTTGGCCAGCAGCGCCTGCCCCAGGACGTTGTTGATCTTATGAGAGCCGGTATGGTTCAGATCTTCGCGCTTGAGATAGATCTTGGCCCCACCCAGATCGGCGGTCATTTTCTTGGCATAATACAACCGCGAGGGGCGGCCGGCGTATTCATTTAATAATTCGGTTAACTCGGCCTGAAAGGCCAGATCGTTTTTATAGTGTTCATAAGCTTTTTCCACTTCAATAATGGCATTCATCAGGGTTTCTGGGGTGTACTGACCCCCGTGGATCCCGTATTTTCCTTTACTCATTTTCTTTCTCCTTTTTATATCAAGTCTCCGTGCTTTTATTAATCTGCATCGTCGATCCTCGGTTTGTAGGGGCGATTCGCAATCGCCCGAACGTTGTTGATCTTTAAATTAACGCATGGCATAAGATCTACGCTTGCGGGCGGTCAATGACCGCCCCTACGGGATAATGCGTTACGTCAGTGTTTATTCCAGTAGTTTTTATTAACGGTTAATCTTCCTGATCATTTCCACAATCTCAATAATCTTGTCCCGGTCTTTCACTCCATCGGTTTCGACGCCGCTGCTTAAGTCGACGCAGTAGGGGCGTACCTGGTGGATGGCGGCAGCGATGTTGCTGTGGTTGAGGCCGCCGGCCAGAAAGAAATCGCCGCTGACGCCCTGCAACAGATCCCAGTTGAAGGCCGCCCCGGAACCGCCGTATTGACTGGGGTCGTAGGTGTCAAAAAGGCGGTAATCGGCGGCGGTTTCTTTGATGTCGGCCGGGCTGCTGATCCGCAAGGCCCGGATCACTGGCAAACCAGTTTGGGCCTGCAGCAATTGCACCGTGGCCTCGTCCTCATCGCCATGAAGCTGGATGAGGTCGATGATGCCCGCCGCGGCCAGCGCGCTGATCTCAGCCACCGGGTGGTTGACAAAAACCCCCACCGCTTTAATACCGGGATCAAGGACTTGTTTTAAGGCCCGGGCCGTTTCCATATCGACCTGGCGCTTACTTTTGGCAAAAACAAAGCCAATATAATCCGGCCGGGCGGCGTTCACCGCCGCAATATCGGCGAGGCGGGTTAAGCCGCAGATTTTTATTTTTGTCATGATATTCTCCCTATCAAATTTGGTCGTAGGTAATTGCTAAACTGCCATGAGCTTTGCATCCAGTTTCGCACGAATCACCAGAAGAAATCGCGATGCGAATTTCTTCTTAGTCGCGGGCAGCCGCCAACTACAAGCAAGCTTGTGATTGGCTCGTTGCCTTCGCGAATTTCTACACTGTACGGCGGACAGTTCGATGAACTGTTCGCCTACACGTTACAAAATTGTTTGTGGAAACTGCACACAAAGCAACCATTGTTCGATGTTTGCTCATTTCGCAATCACATATAATTTGGTCGTAATACCCGCCCCTTGAACTGTAGATTCTAATACAAACCCAGTACCGACAATTGTTACATCATGTTGTACCCAAGGGGGCAGACCCTGTGCCTCAAGGCGAACAGTTGCGACGAAAAACCTGAGTATTTGAATCATCTAAATTCGCAACTGTACGAATTGTGCGCATTCAACAGAATAACAATTGGTCGGTACGGCAGTTCGGAGTTAACAGCCAGCAGCTACCCCCGCAGCTGATCCAGCGCCGCTTTCTTATCCCCACTTCGCATCAATGTTTCGCCAATCAGTACCGCGTTGGTCCCATTTTCTCGCAGTTTTGCGATATCTTCTGCAGTGCGTATCCCACTTTCCGAAACAAACAAAATTTCCGGGGGCACCAGTTGGCGCAGTCGGATGCTGTTGTTTAGATCCACCTCAAAGGTCTTCAAATTGCGGTTGTTGACCCCAATCACCCGGGCCCCGGCGGCCAGGGCTTGTTTCACTTCCGCTTCATCATGGGCTTCCACCAGCGCCGACAGTCCCAGCGCATCGGCGATCTCAAGGTATTCCCGGATCGTTTCGGTATCTAAAATCGAACAGATTAATAATATCGCATCGGCGCCGATCAGGCGGGCTTCGTAAATCTGGATGGCATCGATAATAAAATCCTTGCGCAGTACCGGAATGCTTACCTGATCCTTGATTGCCGTCAGATAAGTATTAGCGCCCTGAAAAAAATCCGGCTCGGTCAGCACTGAAATGGCATCGGCCCCGGCGGCCTGATAGTCCCGGGCAATCTCCAGATAAGGGAAATCAACCGCGATCACACCTTTTGATGGCGAGGCTTTTTTAACCTCGCAGATAAAGGCGATTTCCCCGGCGGCAGCTTTCCGGGCTAGGGCTTGTTCAAAGGCAAAGGGTTTTTCTGATCGTTTGGCCTGGCTTTTTAAGGCGTCCAGCGTGGTCGTTTCTTTAAGCACCGCCACCCGTTTGGCGGTGGCCGCAACTATCTGATCCAGAATCATGCCAGCACCTCAATCGCCAGCTCATTGCTGCGTTTGACAAAGCTATCCAGCTTGGCCTTAGCCTTGCCGGAGTCGATAATCTCCTCGGCCATCCTGACACAATCCCGGAGGGTGATATCATTGTGGGACATGTACAGGCAGAAGGCTGAGTTCAGCACCACCACATCGCGCTTGGGACCTTTTTCGCCATTTAGGATATCCCGGGCGATGGCGGCATTTTCATCCTTTTCGCCGCCGATTAAATCCGATAATTCACAGCGCTTAAGCCCCAGCTGTTCCGGGGTGATAAAAAAGCTGTTGATTTTACCATCGGCGATTTCACAGATGGTGGTGGTATCAGTCAGGGTAATCTCGTCCAGGCCGTCGTGGCCGTGAACCACCATCCCCCGCTTGACATTAAGCTTGTTTAACACATTGGCCAGCGGTTCGACCAGATTTTCGTCATAGACCCCCAGCAGCTGCATATTGGCCCCGGCCGGATTGGCCAGCGGGCCGAGAATATTAAAGATCGTCCGGATCCCCAGTTCTTTACGGACCGGTCCGGCATATTTCATTGAAGCGTGATAGGTCGGGGCAAACATAAAGCAGATCCCCAGCTCGTCCAGCAGCACGGCGCTTTTTTCCGCCGACAGTTCAATATTTACGCCCAGGGCTTCCAATAGATCAGCCGATCCGCACTTGCTGGAGACGCTGCGGTTACCATGCTTGGCCACCGGCACCCCGCCAGCGGCAATCACCAGCGCTGATACCGTCGAAATATTAAAGGTGGACACCTCGTCGCCGCCAGTGCCGACAATATCCAGGACATCGGTTTTGGGGAAAATCTTGGTACATTTGTCCCGCATCACCATCGCGCAGGCGGTAATCTCATCGATGGTTTCGCCCTTCATCCGCATCGCCGTCAGAAACGAACCAATCTGGGCGTTGGTGGCCTGGCCGTTCATAATCTGATCCATGACCTCCCGGGTCCGCTCCAGAGACAGGTCCTTGCCGTTGACAATATCGTATATCGCTGCTTTAATCATTTTCGTTTCCAATCTTTAAAAAGTTCTCAATCATCTTATGGCCATCCTGGGTCAGAATCGATTCGGGATGGAACTGGACCCCGTAGACGTCATAATGGCGATGCTTCACCGCCATCACCTCGCCCTCGTCATCCTCGGCGATAATCAGCAGTTCATCCGGCAGCGTACTGCGCTCGGCACTGAGGGAATGATAGCGGCCGGCCGCAATAATCGGCGGCAGACCCCGAAAAATCGGGCTGCCGTTGGCAATATGGACGTTGCTGCTTTTGCCGTGCATCAGGGTGCTGGCATAGGTGACGGTGCCGCCAAATACCTCGCAGATGGCCTGATGACCAAGGCAGACCCCTAAAATTGGGGTTTTGTCCTTAAACGTATCGATCACCTCTTCACAGATCCCGGCATCGGCCGGTCGTCCCGGCCCCGGCGAAACGATGATGTGATCCGGGGCCAGCGCCGCGATTTCGGCCAGACTCAGCTCATCATTTTTAATCACCCGGATATCGGGATTGATCATTCCCACATATTGATACAGGTTATAGGAAAAGCTGTCGTAATTGTCAATCAGTAAAATCATTATTCCACCTCCTGGGCCCGGTCCAGGGCTTCAAACATCGCCCGAGCCTTATTTCGGGACTCATTAAATTCATTTTCCGGGATGCTGTCCGCGACAATCCCGGCACCGGCGGAGACATAAACCTTATCGTTTTTGCGGACCGCCATCCGAATCGCAATGCACATATCCATGTTGCCGGAAAAGTCGATATAGCCGACTGCTCCGCCGTAGACACCGCGTTTCTGGCCTTCCAGGGCATTGATGATTTCAATCGCCCGTTTTTTCGGCGCCCCGGACAGGGTACCCGCTGGCAACACCGCCCCGAGGGCATCCAGCTGATCCAGTCCGGCTTTGAGGGTGCCGGTGACGGTTGAGGAAATGTGCGAAACATGGGAATAACGCACCACCTCTTGATAGGTTTCCACCTTAACCGAACCAAATTCACTGACCTTACCCAGATCGTTACGGCCCAGATCGACCAGCATATTGTGTTCGCTGAGCTCCTTTTCGTCCTTCAGCAACTCCGCAATCAAGGCCTCGTCTTCCGCCGGAGTGGCGCCCCGGGGACAGGTACCAGCAATTGGAAAGGTCGATAGCTGGCCGTTTTTCAGGGATACCAGGGTTTCCGGCGAAGCCCCGGCCACCTGAATCCCGTCAAAGTCGATATAAAACATATACGGTGAGGGATTGATGGTCCGCAGCACCCGATAAGCCGACAAGAGATCGCCTTCAAAATCAGCCTCCAGGCGGTTGGAAATCACTGCCTGGAAAATATCCCCCTGATAAATATGTGCTCTTGTTTTTTCGACCATGTCACAATAATAGGCTTTGGTAAACAACGAGCGGTACTCTGATGTTACCTGGCCCCGGAAGGCCACGGTGCTGCTACCGTTTTTAATCAGTGCTTCAATTTCCTTGAGCTTAATCACCCCGTCGATGTAATTTTTCTCAAAGTTGTCGGTTTTAATATTGACAATCACCACAATTTTCTGACGCAGATGATCATAGGCGATAACCTTGTCAAACAGCATCAGATTCATGTCATCAAAGTTTTCGGCGTTTTCGTTTTCCAGCACCAGATTGGTTTCGGTGTATTTAACAAAATCGTAAGAAATATAACCGACAAAACCACCGGTAAACACTGGCAGAAAATCCAGCTTGGGGCTTTTCCACTGGGCCAGAATTTCCCGGAGCAACGACCGCGGATCATCGGCCAGGATATCCCGGGTCTTGCCATTTCTAACAACCACCTCCCCGTCCAGGCAGGTCACCGCCAGGGTCGGATCAAAGCCCAAAAACGAATAGCGCCCCCATTTTTCGCCGCCCTCCACGCTTTCCAGCAAATAACACTTTTTGCCCGTGGCTTTTAAAATTTTAAGCACCTCAATCGGTGTCTTAATATCTGAAAACAGCTCCAGACTAATCGGGATGCTCTGATAATCCCCGCAATACCCTCTGGCCTCTTCCATCGATGGTTTAATCATAATCGTATCCTTTCGTTAAGAAAAATTTATCTTGTAATCTATTTTTATGTTGTCATAGCATATGTTAGTCAGCTGATCAAAAAGGATGAGACAAACATCAAAACCCACTACTACCCCAGTACCGACAATTGTTACATCATGTTGTTCGCATCAAGGCGAACAGGTTGATAAACCTGTCCGATCTTGCGCGAAGGCAACGAGCCAATCATAAGCTTGCTTGTAGTTGGCGACTGCCCGCGACCAATGCGAAAGGAGCGTAGCGGATTTCGCATTGGTGTGGCGAACAACAGATTAACAATTGGTCGGTACGCAGTGACGCGCTAACCCCTCACCCTCACCAATCAGCGTCTACACCTATTTATGCGCTTTTTAAGTAATAAAAAAACGCCCGCCCCTGATTAATAAAAATTAATCAAGGACGAGCGCAAAAATTACTAGCCCGCGGTACCACCTTCATTTACAGAGAAAACCCCTGTACACTTAGCAGGATACAAACATATCCCTCGCAACTGACGTATGCATCACGTCGCAGAATACTCAGAAATTTCACTTTCCTTTGACTGCGCCCTCAGTGGTCCATTTGATGTTCTGCGTTGTGCGAGGCTCTCAGCCTTCCCCGCTCTCTGTAACTGCACGATACACCGTTATCTCCACGTCAACGGTTTGATTGAAGTATTAAATTAGATAAAGCTTAATCGATCTTAGCGTTTTTGTCAAATTAAATTTTTCTGATAACGCAATCATTAAGAATTTACCACAGGTACATGTCTTCAAACTGTCAAAAAAGCTAACCCAGTACCGACAATTGTTATATCATGTTGTACGCATCGGAGCGAACAGGTTGATAAACCTGTCCGATTCCGCAGCGAACAACAGATTAACAATTGGTCGGTACGGCAGTTTTTCGACCACCTCAAGAATTCACCATAGGTAAATGTCTTAACTGGCTTTTAGAGGCAGTTGCAATACTGACGTGAGCTTTGGTTCGTCATCAATCATTGACCATCAGCTTCATCGGCACAAACCGGATCCCCTTGTTAACCTGTTCGGGGGCCGTGGCCTCAAAGCCGAAACGGCGGTATACTTCCACCGCATAAGGGGATGAATTGACCGACATAACAAAGGGTTCTCCCGGCTGCTGGCTTTTTAAATCCGCTATTACGGTGTTAAATAAGGCCCGGGCAATGCCCTGGTGGTGATGGTTCTTATCGACAAACATCAGCGAGACATGAAGATCATCCCGGGTCCCGATGACCCCGAGGATCTGGTTGTCTTTGAAAAAGCCCCACAGCTTCTTATGGCCGGTGGCCAGATCTTCAGTCATTTCTTCGAGCTTATAATCCAGATAATCGGTAAAGGTCTGGCGACCTTCGGCGCTGTAGCCGTCGGCAATAAATTCGTGAAAAACCAGATTGGCAAGATCCACCGCCGCTGCTAAATCGTTATTTTCTATTTTTTTTATCATCTAAACCTCTTCTGGGATGTCAATCGGGAGTGACGTTTAAATCCCTAATTATTTTTCATTGAGTCGGCCAATTTCACTAAATTAATGGGCTCCGGACAAAAGCCCGGGCTGCTGCTCCGCAGGGCATTCATATAATTGATATCCTGCTCGCCCAGCTTCTGAAAATAACAGTTGATCCGGTGATTCAAAAACAGGTTGTTCATCTGAAAACCAATCGGCACCGGCGCCTCCACGTGTTGATAAATCAGCCCGGTTTCGGTAAACGGGGCCGGATATTCGGCAGCTGGCAGGGTTGGGATAAAATCATGAACATTAAAAATCCGAAAACTGTTTTTGATCTGGGCGTTGTAAGCTCCGGCAAAATCCCGATCACCGGGTCGGCCGGCGGCATAGGTATAAACAGTCACATCGTTGCGGTCGCTATTGACGGCGAAATCCAGGGCCGCCATAATCGCCAGATCGCCGCCCAGACTGTGCCCGGTGATGGTGAGTTTTTTATCTTCAGGCAGGTGGCGGACCTGCTCAAGCAGTTCTTCCCGCAGCGACTGATAGATCCGGGTGATGCCCCGATGCGTGAATCCGGCGTTTTTTACATAGGGAAAGGGAATCTGAAACAGATCCAGATCCGAATCCAGATTGGGGGTGGAATCAGAGCCCCGAAAAGCCAGCACCAACCGATCCGCCGACTCGGCGATAAAACCAAAATTTTCTGCCATTTTTTCAGTCACCCCGGCCAACCCATTAAATGAAGCCTTCAGCTCAAAACCGGCCGGAAGCGCCAACTGTTGCTGGTCAAAAAACGGGTAGGTCTGATAACAAAAACCAGCCATCAAAATGGCATCCTGTTGGCTGTAAGCTTCCGGCAGATCGTGTTGCTTCATGTTATTTCTCCTTTGATTTAAAAATTGTGAACGATAATCCTGATTTAGCGTTTGTTTTTATTCTTCGCCTGGCGCATGACCTGTTTCATTTCGCCTTTGCTGCCAAACATCTTTTTAATTTTTTCAGCTTCCAGTTGACGGGAATTGAGTCCTTCGTAGTCCAATTCTTTTTGTAACTTACGATAGTTTTCCAGCCGTTTGGCCGCGAGGCTTCCGGTCTCAATGGCGGCGCGGACCGCGCAGCCGGGTTCGCTGTTGTGGCTGCAGTCGCCAAAGCGGCATTGTTCGGCCAGGTTTTCAATATCCGCGAAGGAGCGGGACAGATCGGCGCTGTCCAGATGGAGTTCCCGCATCCCCGGCGTATCAATGACGACGCCGCCGCCAGGTAACAGCAGCAGCTGCCGATGGGTGGTGGTGTGCCGACCCTTGTCATCACTTCTCAGGCCTTTGGTAGCCAACACTTCGGAGCCGATCAGATGGTTGATAATGGTCGATTTTCCAACCCCGGATGAGCCCAGAAAAACAATCGTTTTACCCGGGGCCAGATAGCCGGCGATCTCGTCATAGCCACGGTTATCGACACTGGAACAGACCACCACATCGGTTCCCACCCGAACCGCGGAAATATCCCTGAGCCGAGCCACCAAATCATCACAGAGGTCGGCCTTGGTCAGGACAATCACTGGCCGGGCCATGCTGTTCCAGGCAATCGCCAGGTAACGCTCCAGCCGACGCAGATTAAAATCATTGTTTAATGACATGCAGATAAACACCAGATCAAAATTGGCGGCGACAATCTGAATGCCGTTCCCCGTTCCGGCCGCTTTTCGCTCAAACAGCGACTTCCGGCTTAACACCTGATGGATCACCGCATTCCCCGAACCTTCATCGGTCCGGTCGATCATCACCCAGTCACCAACCACCGGAAAGCTGGTATTGTCTTCCGCATTAAAGACAAACTTACCCGACACCTCGGCCAGCAATTCGCCCGCTTCACCGATTACCTTATAAAGCTCCCGATGCTGCTCCGTCACCCGCGCCACAAACAAGCCACTATGCATACTGGCTTCCTGTTTAACCCGCTGATCTAAACCATAATTTTCTAAATTTATCTTATTCATTTTTTTCCTCCAAATTTTAGTATTGTAAACCGTTTGGAGGGCTAAAGGCCTAGTATCGTTCTTTGCCCTCCGGCATCACGACACTATCCATGTTATTCTTATTTTTCATAAATTCTCCTTTTCTTTAATAATTCAGGTGTTTTCGAAACTACGAACTTCGAACAATGATTGCTTGGTGTTTAGTTTCCACAAACTTTTGCGTAACGTGTAGGCGAACAGTTCACGGAACTGTACGCCGTACAGTGTAGCAAATGTTTCGTGCGAAACTGAGCGCCAAGCGCACGGCAGTCACTCTATGGCCGATTAACAATTGATCGGTACGGTAGTTTAACATTTCTCAATCAACACCCGGTACTATTATTGTAAATGATTCTTTTTAATCAAGTCAAGGCAAATAAATTGCTTCTTTATGTTAATATTTCAAACTGGCCCAGAAAACAAATGCATTCTTGGTCAAAATCAGATAAAATAGAGAGGTACAATTATTTGACAAAAACGAAAGGCTTGAACAAAATGAGAACATTAAAATATGCCATCCTGGGACTCATCAACCGGGAAACCATGACCGGTTACGATTTGATGAAAGTATTTAATATGGAGCTGGTCAATTTCTGGTATGCCAAACACAGCCAGATCTATCCGGAGTTGAAAAAACTCACCGACGAAGGGATGATCACCTTTGAAACCTTACCCGAGGGCGACAAGCTACGCAAAAAAATTTATTCGATTACCGAAAAGGGCAAACAGGATTTTCACAACTGGATCCTCCAGCAGGATTTGCTGGAACCCACGCCAAAAGACATTTTTAAACTCAAAGTGTATTTTATCGAGTCGATGACTAACGAGGAAATCCTGGCCCATTTCCACTATCAGCTTAAGCAGCGTCAGGAAAAGCTGTCAAAACTCCAGACCAATATGGAAATTCTGCTGGCTACGAAAGATATTTCAACCATTCAGAGCCCCGAATACGGCGACTATATCGTCCTGAAGTCGGCCATCAAACGCGAGAAATCCTACCTTGAATGGCTGGGCGAGTGCATCGAAGAAGTCGCTACCAACACCCGGATCTATTGATTGCTGTAAACTTGAGGTTTGCACTTCGCTATCGTACCGACCAATTGTTAATCTGTTGTTCGCTGCGGAATCGGACAGGCTACGCCGTGTCCGCTCCGATGCGTACAACATGATGTAACAATTGTCGCTACTTGGTTTGAATTTTTATAAACAAGGAGGCCCCTATGAGCCCAACTATTTGCCCACAATGCGGCAGTACCAACACCAGTCCGGCAGCTCTTGCCCAAATAAATTGCCGGGACTGTCAGACTACTTTCGGCGGCGATCACCAGGAGCTGGTGGCGACGACCCGCCAGATCGTGCTAAACACCTATCAACAGGGGGCGGCCAGTCAGACTCTGACCTTTACCAAAACGGCTGCCGGGGCCACCATCGAGGGGCCGTTTCTCTGTTATTACCCGGATCTGCCGGAGATTTACATCAACCAACAACAGTGGCAACAGTTACTGGCGGATTTTTTTAAGCTTTATGTGCGGGACTGGAAAACCGAATATTGCGGCGATACGGCTTTAGAACCTGGCAATAACGCTTTTGGCTGGGACTTAAAAATTATCATCGCCAATCAGGAACCGCTGATTTACAAAGGTCAAAATCGCTACCCACCCTACTGGTCGGACCTGATGGAGCTGTTTACCAGCATCGGCCTGCCCAATATCGGCAAGGCGCTGGGTCAGAATTTTTTGCAGCTTCAAGCCCAATCGCATTAAATTGCTATTCTAAACCAGAATTTCCATCGATTTTCAGTTTGAAATACGATAGAATGTGGTATAAAGAACCAAGATAAAAAAACTGACAGATGTTTTCAAGATTCCCAACCCCGAACCAAGCGCACAGCACCACTAAAAAATAAGTTAAAGGCGGAAATCAGGATGAAGATTTTTAACAAGCATTCAATCGGTAATAAAATCACCTCAATGGTGATCATTTTTGTAGCCCTGGCCCTGCTGGTGATTGGCATTGCCGTCACCGTTTTAAGCATCAACACCGAAAACCAGCAAATCGAGGAACGGATGAATCTCCAGCTCAACAACACCATTGGTGAGATTGAACAGGTTCTCAGCAATCACAGCAAAGCAGCGCGTAGCTTAAGCACAACCATTGGTGTTACTGGTGCCCAGATGACCATTTCAGAATACTCCGATCTACTGCCCAAATATGTGGGATTGACGGATGACACCTATGGTATGGGGGTCTTTTATGACTATAATGCATACAAACCTGAAATTAAATATTTCGGACCCTATGCCTATCGGGAGAATTCAAGTATTTCTTATGCTGAAGCCTTATTCAGCACTGATGAATATGACTACCCCAACCAGGAGTGGTATCTCGTTGGTAAGAATGCCGGCGGTGAAATTGCCTGGTCACCACCATTTAAAGATGATGCACTTGGGATTTCCATGGTAACTGCTGCATCAGCCTTCTATGACAACGATAAGAACTTTAAAGGTGTGGTCACCGGCGATATCGATCTTTCCAGTCTTCAAACGATGATCAGTGAAATAAAAGTTGGTGAAACCGGCCGGGCGTTTCTGATCGATCAGAATGGTCTCTACATTGCTGATGCAGATGCCGCCAAAATAATGAGTGTCAATCTGCTGGAAGATCCCAATGCCAGCCTAGCCGCTTTGGGCGAAAGCATGCTCAGCGGTGAACCGGGTTCTGGGGTGTTCAGCGATGATGCTGGCAAAAACAATATCTATTACGCCCCGATCCCGGCCACCGGCTGGACCCTGGCGATTATGGAGCCCCAGAGCGAGCTCAATGCTCCGATTATGACCCTGATTTTCCAGCTGATCGGACTGTTTTTATTAACCTTGATCGTGCTGAGTTTTATCATCGTCAGACAGATCAAAGGGGTGGTTAACCCGATTGTTCTGATCACCGACCTTTTCCACAAGGCCGAATTAGGTGATTTTGACAGCGAAATTCCCGCCGAAATCATTAGTCGGGAGGATGAGCTGGGTAAGTTGGGGCTGTCCTTCCAGAAACTGTCCGAAAATATTCAGGAAAACATTGCCACCCTGGAACAGATTTCGCTGGGGAACCTCAATGTCACGGTCGACATAAAATCCGACCAAGACATCCAGTCCAAGAGTCTGCTGGAAGTGGTGGAAAACCTCAAGAACCTTGAAGCAGAGGTGGAAATGCTGACCCAATCAGCTACCGACGGCCATTTAGCGATTCGCGGCGATGCCACCAAATTCCAGGGCAAGTACCGGGATATTGTGGTTGGTGTCAACAATACCCTGGATGCCGTGGTCGAGCCGCTGAACATGTCGGCCGACTATGTCAATAAGATCAGCCGCGGCGAAATTCCCGCCAAAATCACCGCCACCTATCATGGTGATTTCAATACCATTAAAGAAAACCTTAATTCCTGTATCGATAATATCAATGCCCTGGTTTCTGATGTCAATATGCTGGCCCAGGCCGCCACTGAAGGTCAACTGGAAATCCAGGCCGACGCCACCCAACATAGCGGTGATTTCCGAAAGATCATCGAGGGCTTCAACAATACCCTGAACTCACTACTGGCGCCCATTAATGAGGCCCGCCAGGTGATGACAAAAATGGCCGCCAATGATTACACCCTTTCGATGACAGGCAGCTACAAAGGCAGTATGGAAGAGTTTGCCGCGGAAATCAACCTGGTTCATTCCCGTCTGCTCACGGTCCAGGATGCCTTTATCGATATTTCCCAGGGTAATACCAGCCGGCTGAACGAATTCGTGGCCGTCGGCAAGCGTTCCGATAATGATCAACTGATCCCATCAATTATCGCTACCCTGACCACCATCGACAACCTGATTGCCGAATCCCGCAACCTGGCCCAGGCCGGGATCAATGGTAAACTGGAAGTCCGCAGTGATGCGTCCCGCTTTTCCGGCGGTTATCGGGACATCGTCGACGGCTTCAACCAGACCCTGGACGCCATCGAACAGCCCATTAACGAAGCCGCCATTGTACTTGAACAAATGGCGGCCGGCAATCTGACCCAACCGATGACGGGAGATTATCTGGGCAGCTACGCGATTATCAAGAATTCCTTAAATGATACGATGAACTCACTCAATGAGATCCTCGGCAACATCAATCATTCCGCCGACGAGGTCGCTTCGGGTTCCCGCCAGGTTTCCGACGGCAGCCAGGCTCTGGCCCAGGGTGCCACCGAGCAGGCCAGTTCAATGGAAGAGCTCAATGCCTCCATTGAAGAGGTGGCGGTGCAAACCCGGGAAAATGCGGTTAATGCCAACCAGGCCAACCAGCTGACCCTGACCGCCCAGCAAAATGCCGAAAACGGCAACACCCAGATGCAGCAGATGCTCCGTGCAATGACCGAAATCAATGCCGCTTCGGCCAAGATTTCCAACATCATCAAGGTTATCGACGATATTGCCTTCCAGACTAATATCCTGGCCTTAAATGCGGCGGTGGAAGCCGCCCGGGCCGGACAACAGGGCAAGGGTTTCGCGGTCGTCGCTGAAGAAGTCCGGACCCTGGCCGGCCGCAGTGCCGAAGCGGCCAAAGAAACCACCGAACTGATTGAAGGCTCCATCTCCAAGGTTTCTGAAGGTACCGTCATTGCCAATAATACCGCCGAATCTCTCACCGAAATTGTCGCCGGGGTGGCCAAGGTCGCGGCACTGGTCAGTAAAATTGATGTGGCTTCCAACGAACAAACGGCCTCCATCAACCAGATCAACGTTGGCATTGACCAGGTCGCCCAGGTGGTTCAAACCAACTCTGCCACTGCCGAAGAAAGCGCCGCTGCCAGTCAGGAACTCTACAGCCAGGCAGAACTGCTTAAAAACATGGTCAGCAAATTTGAATTAACCAAATAAACTAACGCTGTTGACCGCCAGCTCTGCTGGTGGTCAATAAAAAAGAGCACTATCCATCACGGATAATGCTCTTTTTATTTTAATCTAAATTTTTAGTATTGCAGTTAATCCAGGGCCACATTGATTTCAATCAGGATGCCGTCGATATCAAATTCAACACACATGACCTGATCCTTGCTCATGCTCAGCTCAATGCTCTCCCCGGTCAGCATGGTGGGCGGCGAAATATCCACGGTAATATTATCGTTGGAAAAATTAATGGCCGCATTGGCCGTTAACATATTGGACAGTTCCGAAATGGCACTCTTTGCCATATCATCCAGTTCGTCCACCGGCATCCCCATCATCATGGTGGAAGCAATCTGTTTAGCCCCCTCCGTATCGATGGCATAGGCGACATTGCCCTTTTTATCACCGACAATCCCCAGTGTTAAGACAATACCACTGGCCACGATTTTTTTTGATTTCTCTTTTTGGGCTTTTAAATTAATGTTTTCAAATCCCAATTGTGGCATCACATCGGTGATCGACGCGATAAAAGGATTGATAATTGTTACATCCATTCCACATCCCCCTTTTGAAAGCCGACATTCATAAAGACATCACCAAGATCGGTTTTGATCACAAAAGACTCACTCATAAGGTCCCCGATGGAAATCGTAATATCTTTGCCCCGGAAAACAGTGGGTGGCGAAACCCGGAGGCCAAAGGAACGATTAAGACCGTTCAATAGCGAACAGGCATTACCGCCAATGACATTGGTAAATTCGCTGAGGAAATTAATAGCATCGTCAATCTGTTGGCCATCATCCTGAAGGATTTTGCGGGTCATCCTCAGTGCTGTCTCTTCAGACATGTCCATGATTAAGCGACCGTCATGACGGCCAATTATCCCAATAGCGACGGATATCCCGGAAGAATTGGTAGTCATCGGATGTGCTGCAACCTTTTCCGTCACAACTTCACCACCGATTTCCCGTTTCAGAAAACTGAAAATCGATTCTTTAAAAGCTTCTTCAAAATTATTCTTTAAGATGCCATAAAGTTCCTCACCTTCAAAAAGCCGTTCAATGGCAGCATCAAGATCAGTCTGGTCGACTGGTTTCTGTAAATAACCTTTGATACCGACTTTTCTGGCCCGCTGGATAATTTCTTCATCCATCATGGCGCTGACAGCGATGATTTTCGTATCTTTTAAGTGTTTTAGAATCTCTTTTGAACACTCGATTCCATCCCCATCCGGCAAGGTCATATCCATTGTAATCAGATCTGGTTTGAGTTCCTGGGCTTTTTGGATTGCTTCTTTCACGTTCAGGGCCGTCCCAACAATCTCCAGTCCATCTTTTTGAAGCATCCGTTTAAGAACTGCTATTGAAAAAGTTGAATCATCTACTATCATCACTCTAATATTTTCCATAAATCCACCGCCTTTTTAATCGAATCGAAAAAATTCCTATTCACTAATTCTAATTGTTATCATCAGCATTCGTCAAGTAATATTTAAGCCTGCGTGATATAAACTTTTGATACCCTATTTGCGTTTAAATATTCGGGTTTTACACATTATCTTTTTTCTTATTTTTAGAATAAAAACGATCCCGATCTTTTTTGCCACCAGTACTTTTCCCGCTGCCACTCCCAGCTCCTCTACGGTTTTTCGGTGCTGTTGCCTTATATGCCGCCGATCGCCGGGTCGAAGCGACCTTTAGTTCCGCCGGTACTTCGACGAGGGGAAAGGGATGAACCTCAACCACGGGAATTGATTTCAATACCAGTTTTTCGATCCCTTCCAGTAACGGCATTTCTTCCTGATCGCAAAAAGCTATGGCAATTCCGCCCATACCAGCCCGGCCAGTCCGGCCAATCCGATGGACATAGGTTTCTGGAACCTCTGGTAGATCGTAATTAAAAACATGGGACAGTTCTTCAATATCGATGCCCCGGGCGGCGATATCCGTTGCCACCAGGATCCGGGTTTTGCGTTCTTTAAAGTTATTCAGGGCCAATTGTCGGGCATTCTGAGATTTGTTGCCATGAATGGCCTGAGCCTTGAAGCCGGAACGTTCCAGATGTTTAACAATCTTATCAGCCCCATGCTTGGTTCGGGAAAAAACCAGCGCCGAAACGATTTCCCGGTTTTTCAGTAAATGAACCAGCAGATTGATCTTATTATTTTTATTGACATAATAAACGTTCTGCTCAATCACTTCAACGGTTGATGAAACCGGTGTGATGGTGACCTTGACCGGATCGCGTAAAATGGAACCGGACAGTTTAGCAATTTCTGGCGGCATGGTAGCCGAGAACAGCATATTCTGACGCTCGGCCGGCATATGCTTGATGATTTTGCGGACATCCTGAAGCATCCCCATATCCAGCATCATATCCGCCTCATCCAGAACAAACGACTTGATCTGACCCAGTTTGATATATTTCTGATTGATTAAATCCAGCAGTCGTCCTGGAGTTGCCACCAGAATATCAACACCAGCACCCAGGGCCTTGGTCTGAGGGTTTTGTGATACGCCCCCATAAATAACCAGGGTCCGCAGCCCTAAAAATTTGCCGTAGGCTTTAAACGAATCACTGATCTGCAAAGCCAGCTCCCGGGTCGGTGCCAGGATCAACGCCTTGATCGGACGATTACCCTTAAGGTTTCGTTGTTCGTAAGAGAGCTTCTGTAAAATCGGGATCGCAAAAGCGGCGGTTTTTCCCGTTCCGGTCTGGGCACAGCCCAATAAATCCCGGCCTTCCAGCAAAGACGGAATTGCCTTTTCCTGAATCGGGGTAGCCTCAGTATATCCTTCAGCGGTTAAAGCCTTCTGAATCGGCTGTATAATATTTAAATTTTCAAATTGCAATAGGTTCTCCTTTATTTTAAAAGTGCTGCACGGGTTGATAAACTTTTCGATTCAACCCGATCATAAATAAAGAACGCCGGCAGCGTTCCTTAGAAAATTGATTTATTTATCGAAAAATCCGCCTCGTTTTGTTGTTTTAAACGCTTTTCGATCACTGACCTTATTTTGACTCGGTTTGTCAGCTTTTATTCCCTGCTGTGCACTTAACTTTTTTTTCTCTTCAATTATTTTTTTCATTCCTTCGATATTGTTCGTTGACATAAAATCCCCTCCTTTTCCCCGGAAAACCATTGCAAACACAAACAATTAACAGTGTTGTAATGATATGGGATTAGTTTCGTCTTATTTTTTTAACAGTATAAAAAAAAACTTATGCCATTTTCAGGCATAAGTTTAAAATATTTGTGTTATTAGATAACTTGAATATTTTCGGCTTGTGGGCCTTTAGGTCCTTGAGTGATTTCAAAAGAAACTTCTTGGCCTTCTTCTAAAGATTTATAACCGCTGGAAACGATTTGTGAAAAATGTGCAAATACATCTTTACCATCTTCCCCTGTTATAAAACCAAAACCTTTTTCTGAGTTAAACCATTTTACTGTACCATTCATTGATGAGTACCTCCTAATTTTTATTCCCTAAATCCTTGTAATACGGATAACAACTACATTTCTAAATTAGGATAATACTGTAAAGCATAGTACCAATTAAAAAATATTAATGTTAAATTCATTTACTATTAATTTAAGTTCTTACTTATAATAGCACGAACCAATCAATAAAGCAAACTTTTTAATAATTATTTTCAAAATATCTTAAGCCTCTTAATTAAAACCCCAATTGCTCCTTGATTTTTTTCATTGAAAAGATGGAAAATCTGCGTCTTAAATGGTACAATATAAAAACTGTTTCTAAATTCTTACTGACATTAACAGCCCTGGCGGCTTTTAAATTTAAAGTGGCATTTAGCTAGTATTTTTTCTTAGGAGGTTTCATATGCGTTTAGTTACTCGTTCGGATTTTGACGGTTTAATCTGCGGCATGCTGTTAAAAGAAGCCGGCATCATTGACGACTGGATTTTTGTTCATCCCAAAGACCTGCAGGACGGGCTCTTTTCCCCCACTGAAAATGATGTGCTGGCCAATGTTCCCTACGTGCCCGGTTGCGGCATGTGGTTTGATCACCATTCATCAGAGAAAGATCGAATGGGGTGGCATCCCGGAGTTGAAGGCGAAAGCCGTCTGGCCCCCTCAGCCGCCCGGATTATTTATGAGTATTACGGCGGTGCCGACAAATTCCCCCACTATCAGGAAATGATCGTTTCGGTGGATAAGGTCGACTCCGGGGATTTGACCCGGGACGAGATTCTAAACCCCACCGGCTGGATCTTGCTGGGCTTTATTTCTGATCCCCGCACCGGACTGGGTCGCTTCCGGGATTTCAGAATCAGCAATTACCAGTTAATGGAAGAACTGATCAATCTTTTCCGGAACCTGTCTATTGAGGAAATTCTTGAATTGCCGGATGTCAAAGAACGGGTTGAACTTTACAACGATCAGGCCCGACTCTTTACCGAAATGGTTACTGCCCATACCCGGATCGACGCTAACGTGATTGTCACTGACTTACGCGACGTCGAAACCATCTACACCGGCAACCGGTTTATGATTTACAGCCTCTACCCGGATCAGAACGTGTCCCTCTGGATCGTCGACGGTAAGCAAAAGCAGAATGTCTCGATTGCCTGCGGTTACAGCATCCTAAACCGCACCTGCACCGCTGACATCGGTAAGCTGATGCTCAAACACGGCGGCGGCGGCCATCACATGGTCGGCACCTGCCAGATTCCCTATGACGAAGCCAACCCGATTATCGACGAAATCATCGCGGTCCTAAAAAGCGAATAAATAAAAGCGCAACCAGTGACGGTTGCGCTTTTTTTATTCTGCCGGGCGGAATTCGAAGACTTTCAGAGATCCCTTGTACCCTTGGAAGGTCAGATAGGCCACTGAGCGGTCGGGATTGATCCAGGCCATCACCGAGTAGGCGTTGGCGGCATCCTTCTTATTATAGGCCGAGTTGATTTCAATCCCGTCCACCCCGCCGAAAAGCGTTTTGACCTCCTCGTAGGGCATCCCTTCTTTTAGCGAATTAACCTGATCAGCCGTCACATTGGCATTGACCAGTGCATCGAGATAGGTATTGTCCGGTACATAGAGTTGTTTAAAAACCGCCACCTCAGCGGGTTCTTCCGCATCCGTTTCGGTAGTCGCCGCCGCGGCATCTGTAGCGACAATATCGTAGCTCACCGTTACCCCGTAGCCGGTTTTTTCATCCACATAGTTAAAACCTTTTCCCTTGGCAGAACCTTCAACCTCAAGAATTTTTTCAGCCTCCTCTTTGGTCATCCCCACCAACACCTTGTTGTACAAATTTAAGGGATCAGTACTGACCTCTTTTTTATCGCCTCCAAACATTATCAGTACAATGGCAATCACCACCGCAATGACAACCAACAAGGCAACGCCGCCGATCAGTATCGGCTTTGAAATTTTTTTCTTCATTCCTTTTTCTCCTGTTTTATTTCTTAATATTCGTCATAATAATGAGGTCTAGCCCACATCAATGTGTCACTTTAAATGGGATAATACCTCATGATCTTTACAATACCACGTTTCACTGAACTAATTCTAAACAAAAGACCGGACTTTGTCAAATCGATTCCTCCGCTCCGATATTTATGAAATCCCGTCAATCCACAATTTCAGCGATCTGTCTGAACGCTGCTCAAACGAAACAAAATAGTCTCCTTGGCAATTTCCAACGGTTCAATTTTTTCCATATTGATGTTAATATTTTTCCATTCAATCTGATTGACATCGTCTTCATCCCATGATAATGTTTACATATGTAAACAAACCGCCGGGTTTGATGTAACATTTTCATACCGCTGGGATCAATCTGTTCGACTTCTGGTCTGGTACGCGCCCCGAAGCTTGATCGATTAATTTTCGCTGGGATAACCCGGTAAATTTTAAAGGAGGCTACTTATGGCAGCTAAAATTCTATTAGTCGGTAGTGTTATGATGGATCTTATTCTTCGGTGTGAACGGGCGCCAGAACCCAGTGAAAGTGTTTTAGGGCATGATTACCGCAATGCACCAGGAGGAAAGGGCAGTAATGCGGCCGTGGCAGCAGCCCGGACCGGCGCCCAGGTTTCGGCCTATGCCACTGTCGGCAATGATTCCAACGGTGAATATCTCCTCGATTGCTGGAAAAAAGAAGGCGTGGATACTACCTTCACCATCGTTAAAGATGGTGCCAATACCGGTTTTGTAGCCATCACCCTGGAAGACAACGGTCAAAACCGCCTGATTATCTTCCCGGGTGCCAATATGCTGACCCCTCCCGACGAACTGGAAAAAGTGTTTGGAAACGATTTTGATGCCGTCCTGTTGCAGTTTGAAATCCCACTGGAAACCAATGCCAAAGCCATCGAACTGGCCAACAAAAAAGGCATCATCACCGTTCTGGATGCTGGTCCGGCCCAGGATTACCCGCTGGAAAAACTGCCACCGGTGACCATCCTGTCCCCCAACGAAACCGAAACCAAAGCTCTGGTCGGTATCTATCCCGCTGATGAAGAATCCTGTCGGGCCGCCGCCAAAAAACTGATGGAACGCAACGGCTGTAAATTTGTGGTCCTGAAACTGGGCGATCGTGGCTCGTATCTCTATGGCGATGGTCTGGATGTGATGGTCCCGCCCTACAAGGTTGACGCCATCGATCCCACCGCCGCCGGTGATGCCTACACCGGTACCCTGGCCAAGGCCTTTGTCGAAATGGGCGACCTGGTTGAGGCGGCCAAGTATGCCAGCGCTTCTGGCGCCCTGACCTGTACCCAACTGGGTGCCCAGCCGTCGCTGCCCACCGCTGCCGAAATTGATGCCTTCCTGGCCACCCAGAAATAAGCCCAAAATTAATGCTGCGGTTGGCTAAAACTGCCGTATCGACCAATTATTAATCAAAATGAACTAAAGAACAAAAAAGCAACAAACCGATTTAAGGCTTGTTGCTTTTTTATTGCCAGCTTTTATGATAGTTCCACCCCGAAATAGCTTTTCAAGGCGTCTTTGATGGCGGCATCACCGCTGATGGTGGTTTCAGTCAGCGTCTCACCATCGGCAATCTTTAAGCTGCCGTCAAAATAGGTGATCTTGCCGGTGGCGGTGACCAGGGCGCACATCTGGGCCTGTCTGAAAAAGGACTCCGGAAAAGTGGCCGTATAATGGTTGGCGATCAGATAATCGGCCGGACAGCAGTCTTCCAAAGTAAAGGCGTAGATCGGTTCAAAACCGGTGGCGGTTTTAAACTCGACCCGGTAGCCATAATCCGGATCGGCGATCACCCGATGGATACGGCCCAGCTGTTCCTGCTCCTGACCTTCCTCAAATAACAGCGGTGCGGCCAGACTGTTGCCGCCAAAACCGACATCACAGAGCCATTGCTGACCACCAGCTTGCACCAGCAAGACCATATGGGTTTTTCCCGAGTTGTCAAAACCCTCATGATAGACCCGGGCCAGATGCCGGGTAACCGGAAAGCCCAGCTCGGTCAGCACCGCCGCAAAGAGGGTATTCATTTCAAAACAATAACCGCCGCGATGGTTTTTGACGATCTTTACAAAAAGATCGTCAAGATCCAGGGAAATGTTTTTCCTGGCAAAAACATCGAGGTTCTCAAAGGGAATGTTCATCACATGGCCCAAATGCAGCTGTTTCAGGGTTTCGGCCAAAACCTGGCGGCCCCCATTATAGTCAATTCGCTTAAAATAGTCGTCCAGGTTAAATAATTTATCCGGCATAAGTTCTCCTTTATTAGTTTCGTTTAAACTAACCCCAGTATACCAGAATTCCCGGAAAAATAAAGCGAAAAGGATTTTATTAAGGATCATTTATAAATGAAGCAACCCTGATTCTCAGCTAAGCACCCGTTCAATAGGCGACGACCTCTTTGATATTAAATTCCCGCCCGGATATCAAACGGAAATCTTCCGCCTGACAGTTCGGGCAAATCTTGCGGTGGTCAACCACATTAAAATGTTCATGGCACGTCTGACACTCCCCCAGGGCCGGCAACACGATGATTTCCAGTTTGGTCTCTTGATAGGGGGTGTCACAGACCGCCGCCGGATAACAGGCTTCCACAAAATGCGGAATAGTCTGGGACAATTGCCCAATCTCCAGAATAATCTTATCCACCCTGGTCAAATCATTGGCCACCGCAAATTCGTCAACGATTTTTATCACTTCATAAACAATTCCCAGTTCATGCATGGCCTCACACCTCTTTTTCTTGTATTTTTACTTAATCAACAAACCGAGTACCGACAAATGTTACATCATGTTGTATGCATCGG
Organism: Acetobacterium malicum subsp. dehalogenans DSM 11527; assembly: GCF_000472665.1. GTDB lineage: Bacteria > Bacillota > Clostridia > Eubacteriales > Eubacteriaceae > Acetobacterium > Acetobacterium malicum. Next base: position 215,947 of record NZ_AXAC01000003.1, read on the forward strand.
AGCGAACAGGTTGATAAACCTGTCCAATTCTGCGCCAAGGCAACGAGCCAATCATAAGCTTGCTTATAGTTGGCGACTGCCCGCGACCAATGCGAAAGGAGTGTAGCGGCTTTCGCATGGCGCGGCGAACAACAGATTAACATTTGATCGGTACGATAGCGAAGTGCTACCCGCTAGTTTCTTATCGGGTTTCTGCAAAAGGGTTGACCTTGTTCAGCATGATTTTGGCTTTTCGGCCGACCGCTTTTTTAAGAATCGCCTTGGGTAAGTCGTCGATTTCATAGCCCATCTGATCATAAACCCGTTCTAACGTAATCGCCTCAAATTTACATTTCAGTGTACAGGCTCCGCAACCGACACAGAGGTACTCATCGACCTTGCTGGCACCGCAGCTTAAGCAACGAGCCGTTTCTTTCTGGATCTGGGCTTCAGTTAAGACCCCGCGCAAATCTTTAAAGGTCGTTTTCGAGACCTGACCATCGACATGGGCGATTCGTTGGCGCTCGGTGCCATCATAATCGATGCGCGCATCCAGATTGTCCTTATCCAGCATCGTATAGGTATGATTGTCACGGCCAAAAACCAGGGACTGCCCCTTCTGAACAAATCGGTGAATCGAAACCGCGGCTTCTTTACCGGCCGCAATCGCGTCAATGGCCAGTTTGGGGCCGCTGGCAACATCACCGCCGGAAAAGATGTCTTCTCGTGAAGATTGTAAGGTGACCGGATCGACGGCCACGGTGTTGCGACTGGTTAATAAAACCGCTTCGCCGGCAAACAAATCGCCATAAACATAGGTTTGTCCCACTGACAGGATCACCCCGTCACAGGCGACGATCATCCGATCCGCTTCTTCAAATTGGGGATTGAAACGACCGACGGCATCAACGGTTGCCAGGCAGCGCTTAAATTCCACCCCGGTAACCTTGCCGCTTTCAGTGATAATCCGGGTTGGTCCCCAGCCATTGTGAATGCCGATTTCCTCACTCAGGGCCTCAGCTACTTCCTCAGGATGGGCAGGCATCTGATCCCGGGCTTCCAGACAGTACAAATCGGTCTGGTCGACACCTTCCAGCCGGGTCGCACTGCGGGCCACATCGATGGCCACATTGCCGCCGCCGATTACCACGACCTTACCCTTAACATTGGTTTGTTCCGCTAAATTGGTGCGGCGCAGAAAATCCACCCCACTAAAGACACCATCAGCCGTTTCGCCATCAATCCCCAGGGTTCGTCCAGCCTGGGCCCCAATGGCCACATAAAAGGCCTTAAAGCCCTGGTTGCGCAGCTCCTGAAGGGAAAGATCCCGGCCAATTTCAACCCCGGTTTCAAACGTGACGCCCAGCTCCCGGATCACCTCGATTTCGGCGCCTAAGACATCTTTTTCCAGTCGATAGGAAGGAATGCCCAGACTCAGCATCCCGCCAAGGCGACGCTCTTTTTCAAAAACCGTGACATCGTAGCCGTCAATGGCCAGATCATAGGCACAGGTCAGTCCCGACGGGCCGGAACCGATAATCGCAATTTTCTTATCGCTGTAATCATGTCGTTTGACCGGCATAAAGCGGTTCGCCATTTCCAGGTCCTTTTCGGCAATGAACTTTTTGATATCATCAACGGCCACCGCTTCGTCAATATCCCCCCGGGTACAATCTTCCTCACATAACCGCGGACAGATCCGACCGCACACCGCCGGCAGCGGATTGTGCTTCTTGATCAGCTCCAGGGCTTCAGTATAGCGTCCCTGGGAAGCCAGTTTGATATAACCCTGAACCGGGATATGGGCCGGACATTTGGTGATACAGGGAGCCGTTCCCGAATCCAGAACGTTTTTACGGTTGATCCGGTAATCGCGGTTCCACTTGTCCTGCTGCCACTCGGTATTACGGGGGGTCACCTTGGTGACGGTCTCGTCAAGAGGCGTCTTGGAACACAGTTTCTGCCCCAGTCTGATGGCATTGGTGGGACAGACATCGACGCATTCACCGCAGGCCACGCATTTGCTCTCATCCACCACCGACTTATAGTTGGACCGGACGATGTCGTTGTTCAGGTACTCGTTGGCCAGCCGCATCGCATAACAGCCGCAACCGCAGCAGTTGCAGATAGCATGGGTATGGCCGGGGGTATCGAGATTGGGGATCGAATGCATCAGGCCGTTATCTTCCGCCTTTTTGATAATATCAAAAGCCTCGGCCCGGGTGATTTCGCGGCCCCGCCCGGTTTTGATATAATACTCAGCGGCATGGTCCAGTTGAATACACATCTCTTCTTTCAGGTGGCCGCAGCCTTCGCCCATCGCTTCCCGGGAGGTCCGGCAGGAGCAATCCGACACCGAAAAGACACTGGCCTGATCCAAATGGTGGGAAACCTCTTCATAGGTCACTTTTTTAGAATTGCCATCAATAGCCCGCTCAATCGGCAAAACCCGCATCGGTCCGCTGCCAATCGGCATGATGCCGACAGCCATGGGGCCTTTTTTGCCGCCAAAATAATAAAACGCTTCGGCAACTTCGGGATGTTTAGCAACCAGTTCTTTGTTATTATTGATCATTTCCAGATGACCGGGGACAAAAATATCCTGCCAGTACAGATCGACCCCTGCCACCGTATTGACAAAGGCAACCCCAGCCCAGGCAATATGTTCAAGGGCGGCGGTAACTTTGTCAAGGGGCTCCCCGGCTGCGGTAGCCACCGCTTCGGCACTGAGTTTTTCCCGGAATTCCAGGTGCATCGCAATTTTAGCCTGATAGTTATCGAGAATCGGTGCCAGGGCATAATACTCGGGACCAAAGGGAATTGCTTCCCGACCGGTGCCCGCCTTGGTACGGCCGATTTTATTGGCCAGATCAACAATTTCCTGACGATAGGGCCGGTCATTGACATCCGCCCAGGTCAGGGCAAAATTAAAGCGGGTTGACTGGTTAAAACTTGTCGGTTCTGATTTATTGTTCATTTTGATCTCCTCTTCTAACTCAATAATTCCGGTTGGTTCCAGTTTTTCACGGCCCTCCGCAGCCAGTCGGCCCATTCCCCGATGCCCTCGCCGGTTTTGGCGGAGATCGGAATGACAACCAGGTTGGGGTTGAGCTTGTTAACCCGGGCGCGCAGGACATCCAGATCAAAATCGAAGTGTTCCTGAACATCGATCTTATTGATCAGCAGCACATCCACCAGCGAAAACATCAGTGGATATTTCAGCGGTTTGTCATCGCCTTCCGGGACACTGAGAATCATCGCATTTTTGGAGGCACCGGTATCAAACTCAGCCGGACAAACCAGATTGCCGACATTTTCCAGCACCACCAGATCAGTTTCCCCGGTGCCAATCCCCTCCAGACCCTGCCGGGTCATCCCGGCATCCAGATGACACATCCCGCCGGTATGGAGCTGAATTACTTTGGTTCCCGTTTTAGCCACCGTGTGGGCATCCACATCGGAATCGATATCGGCTTCCAGAATGGCAATGTTCATCTCATCTTTCAGAGCTTCAATGGTTCGCAGCAGGGTCGTCGTTTTTCCCGAGCCCGGCGACGACATCAGATTCAACAGAAAGGTCTGCTCCTGTTTTAATTCCTGCCGCAGCAGCTCCGCCTCCCGGTCATTATTTTCATAGACGCTTTTTTTGATTTCCAGAACCTTGTAGACTTCCATCTTATTTCTCGCTTTCTATTGATCTTAGTTAATTACAAAACTCTCCAGATCGAACGATCATTGCTTTGTTGTTGGTTTTTAAAACAATTTTGTAGTATAAAGATCAAGCTCATACGCTAACATCAAACCAGTACCGACAATTGTTACATCATGTTGTACGCATCAAGGCGGACACGGCAACGCCTGTCCGAGCTTTCGCGAAGGCAACGAGCCAATCATAAGCTTGTTTATAGTTGGCGACTGCCCGCGACTAATGCGAAAGAAGCGTAGCGGATTTCGCATGGTGTGGCGAACAACAGATTAACAATTGGTCGGTACGCTAGCGAAGTGCTTACCTAATTCCATCGCGCAAATTGTTTGTGAGAAACCAGCAGCGAAGCGCACGGCAGTTTACTAGTTTTGTAATTGTTTTCAGTGACTTCTTTGAACTGATTATAGTTCATCTGATTATCTTTGACAACAATTTAACAGCGCATAAAAACACATCCCGTCAGCTGTTTTAACTTGGTGTTAACAACTTAACGGGATGTGTTGATAAAAAAAGCCGGCTGTTACCGTAAATCTGTAAACAGCAAGCTAAAATAAATAAGTTTATGGTTGCGCGGGTCCAAAATAGTGGTTGGCAAAATCGCTGAGGTATTCGGTCAGTTTATCCAGGGTCGGAAAACAGGTCAGGCTGCCTGAAAAATAGATCCCCTGCTGACCCTGAAGAGCGTTAACCTGATCGTAAAAGCCGTTTTTTATCTCTACCCCGGTAACGTGCGGAAAGGTCTGCCATTGTTTGTAGGCAAACAGCCGCTCAGCCTTAAAGCCGGCTTGTTTCAGATCGGCGTCGATCTGGGCTTTTAAATCCTTAATCGGCAGATCGCCGGCGGCATAGGCGGTCAGCAGCGATCCGGGTTGATCCGGCTTGCTGCTGTACAACAGCAGCAGGTGTCCGTCTTTGTCAAAATTATGAGTGAAGTAACTGGTGGTTCGGTAGTTTTCCCGGGCCACATAGGCCAGCACATTGTAGGCTTTGCGTCGGTAGCAACCCATCAGGCGGGCATGGTCAGAGGCATGAATCACCAACCGGTCCAGCGGCACAGTGATCACCACCGCATCAAAATGTTCTTCGCCAACCGATGTTTCAATGGTCAGGCGGTTATTATCAATCGGGCTGATGCCAGTGACCGGAGTATTCAACCTAAGATCATCCAGCCGCTCCGACAATTTGGCAATAATTTCGTTGGCGCCGTTGGAAAAACTGATCAGCTTCCGGGACTCGATCATCGAGGACAGGGTCATGATATCCAGATACTTCAGAGCATAGATGGCCGGAATCTCACTGGACTTCCCAAAGCCAAAGGCCACCAGATGGGGCGCATAAACCCGCATCAGGGTGTACAGTTTGTTTTCGTTGCACCAAGATTCAAAGGATTGGGTCAGCGCATCGGGAATATTCCCCCAACCCGGAGCACTTAAGGCCGCCTGATAGGGGGCCAGGTATTCCGGCAGCCGCTTAAGTTGCTCCTGAAAACCGGCAATCTCCGCGGGACCGATCTGGGCCTGTTTTTCACCATCTGGGCCCAGAAAACTGCGGTGAAAATACTTATACTCGGCTTTGACGCCCAACTGCCGCAAAAATTTCATCAACGACTCGGAGGTTCCCAACACCGACCCCAGCTCGCAGAATTCTTTTTTGTGAAAGACGCTCAAGCAATGCCCTCCGGCTCGTTCTTCCGCTTCAAAAACCGTGACCTGATGACCGGCTTTTTCCAGAAAATAGGCCAGCGTCAAACCGCTGTATCCGCCGCCCACCACGGCTATCTGCTTTTTCATTGTCGCTCCTCTCCGGGCTGACCGGCAGTACTAAACACCGCCGCGAACCGCAACTCTTTTTGCACCCTTAATACTTCCGATTAACATAGGACCACAAGGGCAGGGTTACCCCGGGACCATTGGCGTCGATGACGATTTCCATTGGCGTTTTGTGACTGTTTTTACCATAACCCAGCGGCAGCTTAAGATTATAATCACGAACAAACTGCTGAAAGCCGTCCTTGATCATATCAAAAGAATCGGGTGACGCCAGAAGCGATTCCAGATAAGCCCCGCTTTTCTGGTTGAATACCTGTACTGTTTTGGAGTAAAGATTATTTTTCTGCTCCCAAATCACCTGTCTGATATTCATTTCCCGGAGCTTGCTGGAGTAAAGATGGCGGCTGTGGATTCTGCCGGTGGTATACTCCACTTGATGGGGCGTCATAATCCAGCTGGGCTGCATCAGCAACGCATTGCCCATCGGGACGGCTACCCCCAGCAACAGGTCCAGGGCGCAGTCGGCATTTTTTTTGGTATACAGCCGGGCACAGGCCACGCCGCTGATTAAATCCACCACCGCATACTGATAAAGTTTGCCAATCCCCGGCTGATACTCCCGTTCCACCGTCCAGGCCAGCCAGCATTCGCCCACCGTCAGCTGTGCCGGTTCCGGCGCCCGAGTGGACCGGACTTCACGATCAGCCGCTGCGGATTGATGCTCTGCGGCGCTGATTTTCCGGCTATAATGCCTGCGGGCCAGTTTGTGATTAAGATCGTGACGGCGCATAATATTATAGACGCCGCTGTTGCTGATGTTCAGATCCTGTTCTTCCAGCAGCCAGGCAATGCTCTGGGGGCCATAGTCCGGAAAGGAAACGATTGCATCCAGCACGGCCTGCTCCACCGTCAGCGCCGCTTTATTGGGCGGCACAAAATGGCGGACCTGATCCTTCAATCCGGCCAGGCCCTGTTCATCAAAGCGTTTATGCCAGCGATAATAGAGGGTCCGGGAAATCCGGTACTTTTTACAGGCTGCACTGACCCCCTGTTCCTGCCCACAGAGCAGAATTTCATGGCGGCGTTTGATTGTTGCTTCTTCCTGATCTTTGACAGCTTTTTCCATCCGGCCGATCTCCTTTTCTGCAAACAGTTATTCTTTTATATTCTACTGCGTCTCGCGATTTCCGTCATTTTTTGGCGGGCCTTAAAAAAACAGATTGCCGATAAAAAACAGGATCACTATATGGACCGGATAAAAAATATAGAACAGATATTTCAGCCCCCGTCCCTTTTCACCGTTATAGGAAAGCATCAGCGGCAATGACCCGATCATCATCCACTGATAATTATTGTAAAGCAGGGCGGTTGGCCGGGGATCGATGGACCATTCCAGGGCGAAAAAGGCCAGGCAGAAAAGCCCGTAGGCCACGATCAGCCGCTTTTTATCGGTGCGGTTAAAGTAGATCAATACCCCCAGAAAAACAAAGATAAAGCTGCCCTCGTTAAAAATCAGATTGCCGGTGATGGCCCCGACAAAGCTCATCATCCCAGTCAGCGGCACGAACTGACCGGCCAAAATACAGAGCATCGTGGTCAAAATCTGATAGCCGGCAAACAGGGCGATAAATTTGTTGCCTTTGAGCTTGTCCGTTTTGCGGGTTTCGATCAGCCAGACAATCACCCCTACCAGCAACAACGTCACAAAAATATTATTGGACATCATGGCGTAGGGGTCTGTAATGCTGTTATTGCTGATCAGATCAATCAAGCCCATTCCCACACCAAAGAAATACATCCGCAGTAGATATTTTTTGCGGTCATGGGTGTAATAAAAGCCCCAGGCCATACAAAACATAAACACCGGCGCCGAAAGCCGGCCCAGCCAGTGCAACCACAGCGGGGTACCCGGAATAAACTGTCCGATATGGTCCAGTAACATCAAAATCAGGGCGATTACTTTTAAGCTCGTCGAGGTCATCGGTCTTTCTCCTTCTCTGACACTCGTTATGCTAATCCATTTTTATGAATCACAATTTTGATATCGGCATAAGAACAGCTCTCTGGCAGGGCTTCCTTGATGGGGCGCAGGGCTTCCAGACCGACGGTGCCAATGGCGTTGATAATCATGACTTCTTTTTCGGCATCGACGAAATCACCCCAGTTGATCGCTTTTCCTTCCTGATCGCAGCGAATTAAATGCGCGAGAACGGTGTTTTCGGTCAGTTCCCGTTGCTTGGCGATGGCAGCGATGGTCATGCCTCCGGCAAACAGCTCGTAGGTGAGTTCCCATGAGGGCACTTTTGCTTCTTTTTCGCCCGTTTGTTGCCTGGTCACCCGGGGGTCCGGGTCGTCTGCTGCCGTTTCCGGCCGGGGCCGGATGGTGATCGGGTTGTTTTCGGCAAAGCTGCTGATCGCTTCAATAAAGACCGTGCCATAATGATCATAGCGGGCCTGGCCGACGCCGTTGATGTTTAGAAATTCGGCTTCGGTCCGGGGAAAATAGGCCGCCATTTCTCTTAAGGTGGCATCGGGGAAAATCACATAGGGCGGCAGTCCCTTGTCCTGGGCAATGCTGCGTCTCAGGCTGCGCAGTTCTTCGAACAGGGCTTCGTCGCAATCCACCGGTGGTTTAGCCTTACCTGAAGTTTTTGTTTTGGCGGCCTTGATATTCAGCAGGTGTTTTTTATGAAAGACCGTTTCATCACCTTTTAAGATCCCGCTGGCAGCCGGGGTCAGTTTGAGGACCGGGTACTCATCGGCAGTGACGATAATGTAGCCCTTGGCTACCAGGGTCATGATGATTTCGCGGAGGCTTTCGGCGCTCTGCTCCTGAAGGATCCCGTAGGTGGACAGCTGATCAAAACCCAGCTCCAGGACTTTTTTATTTTTCGAGCCGCGGAGCACCGCAATTACCATATTCAGACCAAAGCGGTTTTTCATCCGATAAATGCAGGAAAGAATCTTTTGCGCGTCGAGGGTGATATCCACCATTTCGGACTGATCGAGACAATTGCCGCAATTGCCGCAGCGTTCATATTCGGCCACTTCCCCGAAATAGTTGAGGATGCTTTTTCTGAGACAGTCATTGGTGTGACAATAATCAACCAGATACTGAAGGTTCTCAAACAGCAGCGTTTCCCGCTCCGGAGAGGTCTGATTCAGCTGGATCAGCTGTTTCTGTTTGACAATATCGGCGGGGGAATAAAGAATGGTACAGTGGCTGGGTTCGCCATCCCGGCCGCCACGTCCGGCTTCCTGATAGTAAGCCTCCATATTCTGGGGCATGTTGTAATGGATGATAAAACGCACATCCGGCTTGTTGATCCCCATCCCAAAGGCATTGGTGGCTACCATGATATGCAGGCGGTCATTAATGAAGTCCTGCTGACTCTGCTCCCGATCGGCGGGACTCATACCGCCGTGATAGGCGCCGGCCAGAAAACCCAGGCCTTTGAGTTTGGCAGTGACGCTTTCGACAGTTTTTCGGGTGGCGCAGTAAATAATCCCGGACTGCTCTGGAAAGGTCTGGGTGATGGTATTTTTAACATAACCGAGCTTATCGCCGGTTTTCACCACCTGATAAAGCAGGTTGGGCCGGTCAAAGCCGATGATCGATTCGACCGGATCTTGCAGTGCCAGCAATTCCCTGATTTCCTGAATAACCTTAACCGTAGCAGTGGCCGTATAAGCCGCCACCACCGGCCGGGGCGAAATATTGCCGATAAAAGCGGGAATCTCCCGGTAATGGGGGCGGAAATCATGGCCCCACTGGCTGATACAATGGGCTTCATCCACTGCCACCATGGAAACCGAAAGTGTCCGCACCAGCTCCACAAAGACCGGCGCACAAAGCCGTTCCGGAGCGATATACAAGAGCTTGTACTGATTGGCCCGGATCTTTTCCAGCCGCTGCTGATAGGTGGCATCATCGAGACTGCTGTTTAAAAAGGTGGACGGGATTCCCATTTCACCCAAAGCATCGACTTGATCCTTCATCAGTGAAATCAGCGGTGAGATCACCAGGGTGATGCCGGGCAGCTGCAGGGCGGGCAGCTGATAACAGAGGGATTTTCCCCCGCCGGTGGGCATGATCCCCAGCACATCCTGGCCATTAACCGCCGCCGTAATGATTTTTTCCTGTCCTTCTTTAAATGTATCATAGCCAAAATATTGACTCAGGTTTTTTTTAAGCGTCACTAAGAACCTCCTGTGAATCCTTGTCTCCGATTAGACGGTTCCGTGGGAACCCTGACTTTTGTCATATCTCTCTATTATAAGATAAAAGACTGCCGCTGACAAGGAAGAGGGCACTGATTAACAATTGTCGGTACGAGGTTATCTTTTTTAACAATCTTCACAAAACCTTAACATTTTGTTCAAAAGTCCTTAACATCTATCGATTATACTGATAGCAGATCAACGGTTAAGCTTTTGAAGCTTAGCTGAAATAGGCACTTACCGAACTTAAACATCGAACAAAGCTCACCGCAGTTCGTAATCGCCAATAAATTTGTTCAACGAAAGGAAATAACAATGGTACAGTCAAGATTTGCAACTTATTATGAAAACCATCCAGAGACTAACGATATTTCACTGATTCTCGAAACAAGCGACACGACCAATAAATCACCCCACCGAGCCACCACCCCCTCAAAAAAAGAAATCGCCTTAGCCAAAAAGCAGCGGGCGGATGAATGGGATTACCTTAAAAACAGCATCGAAATGAAACTGGAATTGGCATTGATGTACCTCTATCGTTCCAATGCCCATCTTCAATATCTATAAAAAGGGGCTTTTGCCTATCGGTTCCGATGGCAAGAGCCCCTTTTAACTTTATCAGTTTATTTAACCATTGTCCATTTTTACAAGTCGAAATGAGCGACCCGGCGATACTCGATATTTCCCGAATCGTCCTGAATAAAATGCCAGTTGGACGGGAAACTCAATTCTTTAGCCAGGCCTTCCAGGGTGAACAGCATAATCCCGGCATCGGTGTAGTTCTCTTCCCGATCCGGATTAACTACCGCCAGTTCCGCATAACCATCTTTAAGGATCAGCCGACAAGGCTGAATATTCTGAAATGAAGGCGAATTTCTAACATAGTAAAGCAAATCCAGAACCCCTCTTTTTTCCATTTCTTCATAGGGCGCCACATTTCCCCAGTTTTGCAGGAAAATGGTATCGACTACCGAAAGACGGCTCTCATCGCTGGTGGTAATCATGGTGATGCCATAAGGATTCTGTTCATATTTGGTATCACAATTGATTATCGTTTTATGTTTATCGGTTTTTCCTTCTTTTTTGCTGGGCTTTCCAAAGACCAGCAGATACTGAATGATCCCTGGCTTGCCCGCCCGTAGTTTCTCTTCCTGACTGGGGATAATTTCATTGAGACTGATCCAGCAACTACCCAAACCCAGATCATAGAGTTTTTTTACCACCGACTGCAGATAAAAAGCGCCAAAGACTTCAATTTCATGGTCAGCCTTATCCAGCCGTAACCCGATATAATGAGGCCCCTTGATCATGACCCCGCCATCACCGCCGAAGCCTTCCAGGTCCTGATAAACTGTGTCACCGTTCTCCATCAGCATCAGGGAAAATCCCTTTTCTTTGCCAACAGTGCTATTTACCTCGTCAAGATAAGTTTTTACTTCATTTATCTCCCGCTCATCCACACCGCTATCGACAAATTCTCTGGTTGAGTGACTATTCACTGTAAATTCTCTGAATTTCATAAGTTACTACCTCCTTGTATTAGCTGTTTAATTTATACCCCTTTGGATGGGTATTAATCGTTTTTATCCCTAAAAGCGCCGGGAAAACCTTCTAATAACGATGGTTGTGAGTAAAACACCGAGAACAGCACCAGCTCCATCGATGAGCACATCCCGGAACTGACCGGAGCGGCCCGGTATAAATAGTTGATGAAATTCATCAGAGATGGCATAAAGAAGGCAAATCAACAGCGCCAGATTGGCCGGTTTTCTGGCTTCGCTTTGGACCAGTGCAAACAAAGTCAAGGTGCCTAAAATAAAATAAGCAATGAAATGCGCATTTTTGCGGATATAAAAATCCAGACTTCGGAACTCCATGTTTTCGATCCCCGGGATGCAATGTGCCAGAATTGACAATAATTCGTTTTTAACCCCAGTGCTGAGATGGGCCGACTGGGTGGCTGGCTGACTGGAAAGATAAAAAATAATACCCATCCAGATCAGGGTGCAGCTCCAGGCCAATATCCGTATTAATCGCTTCGTATCCAATTCTTCACCTGTTCTGACCACGTCAGTCACCCTTCTCATCATTACTGTTTATAAAAATTCGCTTTGTAATTATCACCCTGTCCTTTCTAGGCAAAACAAACAGTCTAAACTCGTTAATTTTATCTGAGACCGCTCCACTTTCTAATAAACTTATGGTAAACTTAAGAAAAAACAGGAGAATGCGATGAAACGACAAGATTATATTACCTGGGAAGAATATTTTATGGGGATTGCCCTGTTATCGGCCCGACGCAGCAAAGATCCCAATACCCAGGTGGGGGCCTGCATTGTCAATAAAGACAATATTATCCTTTCCACCGGTTATAACGGTATGCCGAAAGGCTGCAGTGATGATGCCCTGCCCTGGGAGCGGGAAGGAACGTTTCAAGACACCAAATATGCCTATGTCTGTCACGCTGAGCTAAATGCCATCCTAAATTCAGACGGGCGGTCGCTGGTTGATTCCATTTTGTATGTGACCTGTTTTCCCTGCAACGAATGCGCCAAGGCCATTATCCAGGCCGGGATAAAAAAAGTGATTTATCTGGAAGACAAATACCCGGATGCGGATGCCACTCAAGTTTCCCGGAAGCTCTTTAAAATGGCCGATATCACCCTGAAAGAATTCCTGAATCCGGCCTTTTACAGTGAGTTATCCCTGTACTGAACACTCCCCCTGCATTCCTGAACGTACGGAATGCTTTTTTTCGATGTAGAATGTCTGACTGTTACTGGTTGGCAATCTGCTCCAGCATTTTACCGAGCCGTTTATTGAGTTTGGCAATTGGCAGCCCAACAATATTATTGTAGTCCCCTTTAATTCCCTTGACCCAGAGGCCGGCCTCTTCCTGGATACCATAGGCCCCGGCTTTGTCCATGGCCTTGCCGGAAGCCACATAATCCGCTACCTCCCGCTGCATCTGATAATCCCATTGATAAAAACGTATCGAGGATGTTGTGACAAACCGCTCTTCCCATTCCCGATAGCGAATGCTGACCCCGGTTAGCACCTGGTGGGTATTTCCCGCCAGCTGCTTAATCATGTTGTAGGCGGCCATTTCATCGGCTGGTTTTCCCAGGATTTGCTGATCAAGTACCACAATCGTATCCGCTCCCACTACCAGAGCGCGGGGATTAATTTTTTGAACAACTCGAGCTTTTCGCGCCGCCAGCTCGCCCACCAGTTTTTTTACCGTATCCTGAAAATCCCCGTCACTGTTTGCCAAAATCTCCGCTTCAATCCGTTTTTCATCGATTTCTGCTGCCTGGATGATAAAATCTTTAATACCATGGCTATTTACCACCAGCTTAAACAGCTCCCGGCGGCGGGGAGACTGGCTGGCAAGAATTATCTTAGGTTGCATGGAGTACCTCCGGTTTTAAAAAATAATAGCCCTATTGTATCATTTTCTCGAAACAAACAAAAGATCTACACAATAAAAATTGCACCGCAGATTGAGTCATTTGCTAACGGTTTTTTGAGCGAATTTAATTATTTTTGTATCCATTGATTGATAACCCCGTTTTTCTGCAGTTAGTCACAAAGCAAAACCACCTGGCCATGAACGAGGCTTCATGAACGGGTGGTCTATTTTGCCGTTTCTGCGCTACCGGAATCAGTTCTGAGATGATATCATGATAACCGTTAACTGGTTTTTAAATATTCTTCAAAGGTCAGGTTATTTTTATCGATTTCCGCGGCCACATCCTTGCCCACATAGCGTAGGTGCCAGGGTTCGTAGGCATATCCGGTGATGGCTGTTTTATCCTCGGGATAGCGTATTATAAAGCCATACAAATGAGCATTATTCTTAATAAACTCACCTTCTGCGGTTTGACCAAAGCTTTCCAGTAGATCAAAATTGACCGATTCAGCTGTGACATCCATGGCCAATCCGGTCTGATGCTCGCTTTGACCGGGTTTTGCGCTAACCAGATCGGCCTCCTTCTGACCATAGCTTTTAACGTTCTCTGCATAGAGCTCCTCCTGGGTTTGATAGGAGCGATAGCCGGAACAGCAATACAACGAAAGGTTTTTTAACTCAGCGGCAGCAAAGAGATCTTCCAGTGCCGTGGCAGCTTCTTTTCGCAATTGCGTTTCCCTGACTCCCGGGAGATCAACCCAGACCAGATCTGATGGCTGATAATTTTCATCCAGGCTGGTGGTTTTATTGACTAAAACCAGTAAATCAGTGGGATTGGTGATGGCCTGACTGGCTGTTATATCGGTGCGGTTTCCCTGTGACGAATCAGCGTTAGCTGTATTGATGGTATTGCTGGCGGTTTGCACTGGCGCATTACTTGATGAAATAGCGCTCCAGATCATATAGATGGAAAACCCCACCAGAAGGATCACGACAATCAGCAGTCCCACCATCAGGTAAAATCTCTTTTTATTTTGAACATGCATGGCTTTCTCCTCTCCTCGTTTACGATCACGGACTGTAGTTATAACCCCGGGTATTAATGGATATCATATTGTCTCCCAGGGGCTCGCAATTTATATTGAGGGTGCTGGGAATCGAGTATCCGCTGATATTGAAAACAGAAAGGGTACCGATGGTGCCATTAGGATTAGCCCCGACGATCTGATAGTTTCCAGTGGATGAATATGAACTGCCATTACCGTAGTTATAGGAATACGTTACGTAACCATTGCTGAAGTAGTATTGATAGAAATACGACCCGGAACGTGATGTCCATGACCCGGAAATATTATTTTCCAGCAGCGATTCACTGCTGGCCGAAATGATGTATTTTCCCTCAATGGTTTTACTGGGATAGCCATTTGCCCCTACTTCAATAGCCTTAATCGTCTTTTCTCCTGGTGCCAATTCGATGACAGCGGTGTATTCTGGGGATGCCGTGGTCGGCTGAGAACCATCGGTGGTAAAGTAAATCTTATCAGCTGGATCGCCCTTGATAATATCCACTGCCTGGGTTCCCTGATAAGAACCAGGATTCAAATTAAAAGAAGGCGCTTTAACCATAAACTCACCCTTGCGCTTCATATAGCCCTCATCTCCGGTATCCTTGGCGGCCCGATCCATCAGCGCAAAGAGCGCTTCTTCGCTGACCTTGGCATTTACCTCCGAATCAATATAAGCATTATAGACCTGTTTCATTTTTTCCAGATCAGTGACCCGTTTTAATGTATCTTCAAAATAGGTTCTGGCATTCCCAAAGTCTCCCAGACCAGCATAAGCCTTAGCCTTACCAAAAATCGCATCGGCATTGTCAGAATCCAGGGTGCCCACTTCTTCAAAAGCTTTCATCGCTTCATCAAATTTGGCTTCGGTCAACAGTGTCTCTCCATTTTGCAAATCAGCACTGATTTCGGTGCTGCGTTGGTAGTTTAAATAGCCCGCTACCCCGCCGCCAACCAACAAAAACCCCAGAATAATTGAGCTAGCAATAATGACCGGTTTTTTATGCTTGAATGGTTTATGTTGTTTAAAAACCAGAGACTCAGTATTCTCGATGACATAGGGTTCAGTCATCACTTCCACCAGCGCTTCGGTTTTTTCTTCCATTAAAGCTTCGGTTTGTTCCAGCATCAAGGCTTCGGTCTCTTCGTTGATCAGCGCTTCGGTCTCCTCCACAATTAAGGCTTCGGTTTTTTCTTCGTCGTCGATGACCTCATCCCCTGCGATTATCACTTCATCCGCTGCGACCTGAGCTTCCGTTTTTTCGTCCAGTTCGTCATTAACCGGATCGGCTGCCTCGGTTTCATCCGCGACCAGTGCTTCTGTTTGCTTTGATTCGCTAATATCCTGTTCCGCATCCTGAATCTCGTTGCGATCATGTTCTGTTGTCTCGGCCAGGGCTTCGGTTTTTTCTTCCTCCGACTGCGCGATCAGAGTTTCCTCCACTATTTTGTTTTCAGCGGTCGCCAAAGCGTCGTTATTCCCTGCAATTGGCGCCTCTGTTTTTCCATTTGTTGCCCGTTTTGTTCTTCGTGATTTTGATTTCATAAATACCCCTTTCAAATGTTCGTCTATAATCAAGTGCGTTAATAACGCGTCCAACACCTGTTGATTTTAACCTTTAAGGAATTTCCACATAAAATTGGTTGACACCAAAACTCACACTGTCACCATTTTTTATGACATAATTATCATTCGGTTTCAACTGTTTTTTGTTCAATAAGATGCCATTGGTGGAACCAAGATCAGAAATATGATAGCAACCGTCATGGCAGCTGACCAGACAATGGGAGCGGCTGATTCCGGTTGCCCGCAACACAAAATCAACATTATCAGGGCCTCTACCAATGGTAAAAGGGATTTTCGACACCGGTATTTCAATCCAGTCCCCTTCAACCTTAACTGGGTGAAACACCGGTAATTTTCCGACTCCATTCTGACTCACCCCGGTTACTGGTGCTTCCTGACTTCTATGCGTTTGATCTTTAACCCGTGGCACTTTTGCTTCAGTAACTGACGCTGGAGTTGATCCATAAGAAACCGGTTTTTTTACACCCTCTGTCATGACTTCCTGAACCATATTTTTAAGCACTGCTTCTTCTACCGGCATTCGCTGGGCCAGTTCAATGATTTTTTTCAATCGGCTGAGGGCCTTCTGATCAAGATTATTCTCACTTAAAAACTGGCGCAAGGTTGATTTGAAATGATTCATCTCCCGCAGCCCATCGTCCTTTTTTAAAACCCGGCTCGAATCGCTTGCCTCAGACCCACTGTGATTTTTGAAACTCCGATTGCCCTGAATTCGCTTCATTTGCTTTTCCGTTTTAATTTCCACTTTTTCCTGACTGTCCAGGAACGCTTCTTCTGGTTTGTCCTGGGGCTGAGTATTGACAGACAAAACCTCCAAAGCCACTTCAGAAAGTTCCAGGCAATCACCGGCGACGATCTGATACTTTCTTGACGGTTCAATTTTCACGCCATTGAGTATGATCCCGGCACTGGAGTTCAAATCCTCCAAATACCAACTGCCAGCGGTTTGGCTTAACTGGCCATGATTTCGACTGACGGTTTTATTGTTGATATAAAAATCGCTGGAGTTAGGATCCCGCCCCAGAATATAGGGGCTCACGTTTAATTCATAAATCTTGCCCTCAAACATCAGCACCAAATCACTTTTTACGTTGTCCCTTTTTTTTTCATTCATAACTTCCTCCATAACCTTCTCTTCTCTATTAATAAGCTGAGATCAACCCAATTAGAAAAAGGGTTGCCAGTATTAAAAACATATGGCTGAATTGGACCTGACGATCTTCAAATTCTGCATTCCTGACCAAATTTTGATGGGCTAGATCACCACGAAGCGCTTCGAAACTCCTGTAACGCTGCTGTGGTTTGACCGCCATCGCTTTCGTCAGAATCTCCGTGATTTCCGGCGGAGCTGTTTCACCCAATTTTTTTTCCATAATCGCATAACTTTCCTGAGGACTGGTTTTCATATTCTCCGGTTTTTTGCCTGTGGCAACATAATACATGGTGACCCCAAAGCCATAAATATCGGTCTGTACCGTCCCCACTTTTTTGGTAAACCGCTCCGGCGCGGTAAAGGATAGGGTTCCAAAAACCTTTTTGTCGGCCTGATCAATCTGTTCTTTTTTTCGGGCCAGACCAAAATCAATAATTTTTATCTCACAATCATCAGTCAACATCATATTATCCGGCTTGATATCCCGATGAATCAGCCCTTGCTGATGTAAATAATCCAGGGTTTCCGCCATACTCTCCATCCAGATCTGCAGATACTCTTCCCTGATCTGCCCACACTTTCGAATCACCAGACTTAGGGGCTCGCCCCGGATATATTCCTGAACCATATAGACATAGTCCCGATCCTCGGTGACCGCCATAATTTTAGGAATTCCCGGATGATCCAGGCTTTTCATGACATCCGCCTCACGCATGAAATCCAACTTGTTCTCGATATAGGCTTCTTTATCCAGTACTTTCAAGGCAAAATCAGCGATTTCCACGCTATTGCTTTGGACATGAAATACACAGCCCATTCCGCCATTACCCAGCATTTTTATTATCTGGTATTGCTGGTCAAATACGCTTCTGATTCTTTCTTCAATTCTTGCAACCTTTTCTTTTTTCATCGCCCCCGCTGACCAATCCTCTTATTTCTCTGTAACCACTCCAAAGCCACTGAATTTAATCCGTTCCCCCCAGCATCATATTTGCAGACGTTTTCTTTTATTTTTTGTTACCAATTTAATAAACTTTTTCTTTGTATTTTATTAATTACTGACATTGTAGCTTTTATACCCCAATGTGACAAGATGTGGCAACTTGTGTGCCAGATTTTTTTACAAAAAACAAAAAACATACTTGATCCGGACTTCTCCGATATAAGAACACCAGCCTGCGCTTTTTCAACGTTATTTGTTCGCCACAACATCCCTTACTTCCTGATTCTTATCTTATTTTTTGTTTAAAAATGTCTGATGCGGGTATGATAGTTCTATCGCAGGAGCCAGACTCCGCCAGTTTTTCGTGTCATAAGCTTTTCTTCAGTCTTCCGGACGGATGGCAACTGTATTTTCAATAAATACCCAAATCGAACCAGAGAAAGGAACAAAGATGAAAAAAAGTTTTTTCAAATCGATCACCGGCCGTTTTTTGATTTTCCTGCTGATGCTATCAATGATTTTTTCAACCGGCGTATTTGCTGCAGTTGATTCAGACAGCAATGAATCAAGCCACGATACCATCATTGATACTCAAGCCAACGGAGATATTGGCGTCCAATATCGGGGCCATGTGCAAAATAAAGGGGATGTTCCGCTGCCGGTAGGTAACTTTGTCACCGGTCCTGGCGAACTGGGAAGCCAGGGCGAGGGGCTCCGGCTGGAAGGGCTCCGGATTGAACTCACTGGGACAGTCCCCAACGATGCCGGAATCAGCTATCAGGTCCATGTTCAGAATAAAGGCTGGATGGGAGTGGTCGAAAACGGTAATTTTGCCGGAACCACCGGAGAAGGTCTGCGGATTGAAGCCATCAAAATCAATCTGACCGGTCTTGACGGTTACGAGGTTTATTACCGCGGCCATGTTCAGAACAAAGGCAACATCCCAGTAATCGATAATGCCTGGGGCTGGGTTAAGAATGGGGCCGAGCTGGGAACAACCGCTCAAAACCTACGTCTGGAATCGATCGAGATAAAAATTGTCAAAACTGAAACCTATACCGCGCTGGGAGATTCTATCGCCTATGGAATGAGTGCCACCCCCGGTTCCGGTTATGTCAATCTTTTCTATAACGATTTGATCGGCGTCAGCGGAAATGAAGATCTGACCCTGGCAAACCTGGCCGTCCCGGGTTACACCTCCAGTCAGCTGTTAGGCCAACTTCAGAGTGACCCGGCAACCATTACTGCCCTTGGCCAGGCCAAGGTGATTACCGTCAGTATCGGCGGTAACAATATCCTCGCTCCGGTCATCGCTACCCTGGCGGCGGCTTTCCAACTCGACCCGACCGCGCCAACTTTCCCCACTGATCTAGCTGCCGCTTTAGACCAACCCGGTGCTGATGATATCATAACAGCGGCGCTGCCGACGATCCAGACCAGCGTGACAACCAGCGTTACCCAGTTTGGCACTGACTGGCCGCAGATCGTCGCCACCATCAAAACCCTGGCACCGCAGGCAGATATTGTCGTGACGACCTTATATGATCCCATCAGCAGCCAGGATCCGCTATTTGCGGTATTTGATCCCGCTATCCAGACCATCAACACTGCCATTAAGACCCCTGGTGCCGGTTATCGGGTAGCTGATGTCTACACCGCCTTTGCCACCTACCAGGGCAGTGAACCGTTGGTTAATTTCAACTGGTATACCGGCAACCTCGATCCTCATCCCACCACCGCCGGTCACGAGCTGATTTACCAGTCGCATCTGAATGCCGTGGTGATCAACTCGTATTAAAAACTGGCGCAATCAAACAATCACTTTTCTTGATCAATTATCCGTGTAGTCTGAATCTAACAAAAATGCGATAGCAGTTAAACCACTTAACTGCCATCGCATTTTTTGTTTTTACTTTTATTTTTTGTTTTTACTTTTATTTTTTGTCTGTTATTTTTATCTTTTGATCTAAAATTTTTTTAACCCAATTGCGTCATTACTGGACTTACGTCAATTTATGAATTAGCGCCTGGGCGGTTGCCTCATCCGTTATCAGAACCTTGATATATTGCTGTCGGGCGGCACTGATAAGCGGTGCTACCTTCTCACTGCCATGGGCAATGCAAATCACATTATCGATTCTTTTTAACACTGATAAGGCCATACTAGTCATGAAATAATCCTCCGGCAATTGCAGCGTCTGATGATTTTCGTACATGACATGTCCCAAAAGATTGGCATGGGGCCTGGTTAATGCCCGAGAAACATCAATTTTCTTGCTGAATAAAGAAAATTCATCGAAATAGGGATAATTGATATTGATTGGGCCGGCAATCGATAAAACGACGGTATCCAGTCTTTCATAAGCTTTCTGAAGCTCATCAAAACGTTTCAGGTCAAAAGGTGACATCATGCTTTGCTTCTGACAGATGGTAAAATTGTTGTAATGACAGCTCCCTTTAAAGTGCCGGGCAAAATTATCTAAAATGACACTGGGCTGCAAATAGGGATTATTGGTGCCCGACGATCCCACAACTGAGAAAAACTTCAACGGTTTATTCATCCGCTGGTTTGTCAGCTGGGAAGCCACATGGTAAAGTGTTTTACCCAATCCGATCCCAATGTTATGACAATCAGGCAATACCTCTTCCAGTAACCGGGCGGCAAAAAAATATAAGGCTTCCGATTGATCAGGCTGGGTCGATAACGACGGTGCCACGAAAACGTCCTGTAACGCCAGCAGTTCCCGCAGCTGATTGCCAAGGGCATCTGCGGTGCAGCTTTCCGGGGTGCTGACCCGAATTTTGACATAGCCCAGTTCGCGCGCCTGTTTAAGAATCCGTGAGATTTGTGACCGATGGATGTTCTCCTTTTCAGAAATCTCCTGCTGGCTTAAGCCATCAAGATAATAGTATTTTGCGATCCGCAGGATCAATAATTGATCATCGTTTTGTTTCATTAATACTCCCCTTATGGTTTTAAATAGCTCTGACAAACTGTTTTTGATAAAATAATATCCTCACACGTGTGATTTGTCAAGCAATCACATATGTGCGTATTCGTTCGAAGCGATTGACATATCCCATTTTTATCACCTATAATGACATAACCAGGAAGAATTTAGAAATCACATCTGTGATTTTTCATTTCT
Source organism: Acetobacterium malicum subsp. dehalogenans DSM 11527 (assembly GCF_000472665.1). Classification (GTDB taxonomy): domain Bacteria; phylum Bacillota; class Clostridia; order Eubacteriales; family Eubacteriaceae; genus Acetobacterium; species Acetobacterium malicum. Next base: position 236,931 of record NZ_AXAC01000003.1, read on the forward strand.
AAACCTATTTAAGGAGAACGATGCTATGTGTGTTGACAACTATCCCCCTGAGCGCTTGGATTCCCCACTGTTCACCAGCCGTTCATCAGAAATCTATTCATGGGAAGGCTCGCGGTTATTAAAACTATTTAACGCCGAAGTCGATCCCTTCCTGATCGAAAATGAAAAAATCAATACCATCGAAGCCTATCAAAAAGGAGTTACCAAGGTAAAATGCTACGGCATGATCCAGATTGAAAATCGGACCGGAATGATCATTGAATGTGTTGACGGAAAACCCTTAATCAGCCTGGCCGGGTCCCATCCGATGACGGCTTTCAGTGTTCCCCGATTGATGGTGGAACTGCAGCTGCAATTGCATCAGACCCAGACCGACATTATCCGCAGTTACAAGGAAATGGTTATCGCCAGCCTGGATTCACCGCCCCTGGCTTTTTTATCCGCGAAGGAAAAGGAAATCATCATGACCAGGCTTGCCTTTCTCCCGGATGGTAATTCGATCCTCCATCTTGATTATCACCCTGACAACATTATGTCAGATCGTCAGTCTGCCACTATTATCGACTGGATGACGGCAGCCCGGGGCGTCCCGGCCGCTGATGTGGCGGCAACCCTCTATCTGCTCAATGAAGGTGAAATGATTCCCGGTCTCAACAAGGTCGTTGCCCTGGCTCTGGAATCGATGCGAAAATATCTCTGCAAACAATATCTGAAAGAATATCAAAGGACCACCGGCATGACCGATGCCGAAATCGCCCCCTGGCGGCTGCCCTTTTTAATTGTACGGCTTGGTGTCTGGAACATTGAAAGTGAAGTGCTTATTCTCCAAAAGAAGATCAGAACGGCCCTTAATGAGTAACCGCTTCCATTTTCACTGTCATAATCAGATCCTGCGATTGATAAATCTCATAATGCACAAGGAGACAAGCCATGAGTAACGTAAAAAAAGCCTTAGTCGCTCTAAAAAACTGCATCAGCCAATTAAAATCAGCCAACATTGAACTCAACCACGCCTTTCTGGCCCTTCGACTTTCGGATAAGACCTATCTTGCCGCGGTACCGGTTATGCATTCAGACTGTTATGATCATCACCATTTTAAGGTGCTCAATTTGGCCGGATTATTAACTTGCAATAAACTGGCCCATGCAATTTTTCTGGCTAACAGTAAAACCAACGCCGTCATTCTTACTCATTCACGGTTTTGTTCACAGGCGGCCAAAAATGGGATGGCTATTCCCGCGGTGTTGGATGATATGGCTCAAATTATTGGCCTGAACATAAAAATCTGTGATATTGGCGACCAGCAGAAAATTAACCAGCTTTTAAAAAGCAGTCGGGGCTGTTTACTAAAAAGCCCTGACACTGCCAAACAGGGCGCAGTGGCCGTGGGTAAGAATCTGGGCGAAGCTTTTATTGTCACCCTGTTGATGGAAAAAGCCGCCCAGGTCTATCTACAAGCTAACCTGCTGGGGGGCGCAAAAATTCTCAGTCCCATTGAATCTCAGGTCATGCATTTGGGTTATGAGCTTGCCTATTCAAAATTGTCGGGCGCGGTTTCCCATCAGACCGCTGCTGATTTTCCGCGGCCCACTTCAGCTCATGAACTGGACTTACGTGAACAGCTTGTTGAACTGGGTCAGTCGCTGGCCCGGGAAAATCTGGTTCAGGGAACCTGGGGCAATATTTCCATCCGGCTGGACGTTCAGCACATGCTGTGCACCCCATCCGGCATCGATTATGCAACCCTCACGCCCTATGACATGGTTCGGGTTGCCATTGACACCTTAAAATACGAGGGCCGAATCAAGCCTACCGGTGAAAAAGCTCTCCATGCGGCACTCTATTTAAACCATCCGGAGGTGCACTGCGTCATCCATACCCATCCCGTCCATTGCAGTGTTTTTGCGGCCGCCCATAAAAAAATAAAACCAACCGATCCGGTCCTGCGTGAGTGCCTCGGCGGCGATGTTGCAGTGGCCCGCTACGCCTTCCCTACCTCGAAGCAATTGTCTAGAAATGTCGTCAAAGCGGTCACAGACAACCGCGCCTGTGTGATGGAGAATCATGGTATGGTCGTCTGTGGCAGTACCCCTGAAGATGCCCATGCAAAATGTTTGGCCGCTGAAAACAGTGCCCGGATCATTCTCGAACAAATTTCACAGGAACAGCCTATAACTGCTCCGAAACCAACCGTGATCAACAAAGGAGTTAAGCATATGCCTCACTTTAAAAAAATCTGCAAACAAATCAGAACCCTCTCGCCGCGGATAACCGTGACTGAAGAACGGGGCTGTATTGTCTTAAGAGGAACAGTCGATGACTGGGCAACTGTGGTAAAAGCCGGTCAACTGGCGGTTGATAAAAAAAACTATCTGGGTGTCATCAATGACATTCGCCTCAAGGGTTTCGTTCAGCAGCGACAGACTCCCACGATCCAGGATCATAACCTAAATGGTGAAACACCGGATGTCCTGATCATCGGCGGCGGCATTGTTGGCTGTGCCATTGCCCGGGAGCTGTCCCGCTACAATCTGGACATTTTGCTGGTGGAGAAAAAATCGGATGTCGCCCTCGGAGCCACCGGTGCTAATGGCGGCGTGGTTCATGTCGGTGTCAATTTTTCCAAAAAATCCCAAAAATACCGGTATAATCTCCGGGGCAACCGAATCTACGAAGCGCTGTCCAAGCAACTATCAGTGCCATTTGAACAACAGGGTCAGGTCATGCTTTGCGTCAAAAAATGGGAGCGCCTGCTCGTCTGGATTCTCAAACTCAAAGCCCGATCGATGGGGATTCCCGGGGTAAAATATTTAAAGCGGGAATCCCTGCTGCAACATGAACCTCATCTGCCCGGTTTTGTGGTGGGGGGGATGTACATGCCCACCGGCGGGATCACCAATCCGTTTGAGATGGCCATTGCGCTGGCGGAAAATGCCATTCAAAATAAAGCCCGGATCAGTCTGAGTACCATCGTTACCGGCATGGAAACCAGGGACGGTCACATCACCCAGGTTGCTACCAACCGCGGCCGCCTTTATCCAAAGCTGGTGATCAATGCTGCCGGTGTTTATGCCGACGAAATTGCGGAGCTGGGCGGTGACCGCACCTTTACCATCCATCCCCGCCGGGGCACCGACATAATAACTGATAAAAATGCCGGTTATATGGTGCGCTCCAGTATGGGTATTTCACCTTTTGCCATCCTGCCCCAGCAACTGTCGACCCTACCCAAAAATCCCCTTAAACGGATGATTAACGGTTTTGCCGGCACCAGCCACACCAAAGGAGTCGGCCTGATCCACTCGATTCATGGCAATATGCTGATTGGTCCCAATGCCATTGAAACACCAGACCGGGAAGATACCGCTACTCATTATGACGAGGTCAACGGTATTTTGGCGATGCAGCAGCAAATCGCAACGGAACTCAAACCCAGTGATGTGATCGCCTATTTTACCGGCGTCCGGGCGGCCACTTATGAAGAAGATTTTGTGGTTCGCAAAGGCATCTTTACCGACAATATTATTCATGCCGGGGGGATTCAATCGCCCGGCGTCACCGCTGCTCCGGCCATTGCCGCAGAAATTGCCGAGTGGTCGGTCCAAATGCTCAGCCATACCATGAACGTCGCCGCAAACCCGGATTTTGATCCGGTCCGCAAGCCTCGGCCCCGACTCAATAGCCTGGATGATTCACAACGAAATGCCTTGATTCGCGTAAACCCGGACTATGGTATCATCGTCTGCCGCTGCGAAGAAATCAGCAAGGGTGAGATCATCGATGCCCTCAATGCCAGTCTGACCGTCCCGACGCTGGACGGCATCAAACGACGGTTGCGGCCTGGCATGGGTCGCTGTCAGGGCGGATTCTGTGCCCCACTGGTTGCTGGCATCATTGCCGAACATTTCAAGATCCCCCTATCAGCGGTTAAAAAAAGTAGTGAAAATTCAGTGATCCTTTATCGGCAAACGAAAGGAGTGACCCTATGAAACAGACTGATGTGATTGTCATCGGCGGCGGTCCGGCCGGTCTTGCCGCCGCTTTGGCCGCCCAACGCGGCGGCGCCCGAACCCTGTTGATTGAACGGGAGCCGCGACTTGGCGGCATTCTAAAACAGTGCATTCATGACGGCTTCGGTCTGGTGCGTTTTTCTGAACAATTAACCGGGCCGGAGTATGCGGAGCGGGATATCAACGCCTTTAAGCAAGCCGGCATTGAAGCCCTGACGACCACCTTTGTAACCCGCATCAAAAAGACCGCCACAGGCTTTATCCTCACGGCGGTCAATCAAACGGGAGTCTTGACGATAACGGCCAAGGCGCTGGTGCTGGCCACTGGTTGCCGGGAACGCACGGCCCGACAGGTCTTCATTCACGGTACCCGGCCCGCCGGGATTTTTACCGCCGGGACGGCCCAGCATTACATAAATCTTTTAGGTCAGATGCCGACTAAAAAATGTGTGATCCTCGGCAGTGGCGACATCGGGTTAATCATGGCCCGGCGTTTGACCTTAGAAGGTGCCACCGTATTGGGGGTTTACGAAGCCAAAGCAACCCCCTCGGGGCTGACCCGCAACCTTTATCAATGCCTTCATGATTTTGATATCCCCCTGCATCTTTCCCAAACAGTCACTCGGGTTTACGGCGAAGAACGACTGACCGCTGTTGAAGTCTGTGCGGTGGATGAAGCCATGCAGCCGATTTCCGGAACCAGTCAAAAAATCGACTGTGATGCCCTGATTCTTTCGGTCGGTCTGATTCCTGAAAATGAATTGGCCATCAGCCTAGGGGTTGAGCTGGATCCCAAAACAAAGGGTCCCATTTGCAATGCGACCCTAATGACCTCAGTTGACGGCGTCTTTTCCTGCGGTAACGCCCTTCACGTCAACGATCTGGTGGATTATGTTTCGGAAAGCGGCCAACTGGCCGGAACAGCTGCAGCCGACTTTAGCCACAAACAACGGGTCGAAATTGCTCTGACGACTGATCCAAACTTTGCCTACCTGGTGCCGCAACGGTTGGATTTAAACGACACTGGCACGAAAACCATTGTTTATTTCCGCAGTCAACAGGTGCTAAAAAACTGTGACCTCATCGTCATGGTGAATGAGCGGGAAGTCTTACGCAAACACTATTCGCATTTACGTCCGCCGGAAATGGAACGACTGGAAGTAGACTTTGCCCATTTAAACCTCACAGCAGACTCAATCCTATCGTTCAAAATGGAGGTCCACTAGATGAAAGCGTTAATCTGTATCCTCTGCCCCAACGGCTGTGCCTTATCCGTATCCGATGATCAATCAGAGATTGCGGTCACAGGTCAAAAATGTAAGCGCGGCTTAGAATTTGCCATTGCCGAAACAACCAACCCGACCCGGACCCTCTGCACCACGGTAAAGACGATTTTTCCTGAAATGCCGGTGCTGCCAGTGCGCAGCGCCACCGCCATTCCCAAAGACCGGATTTTTGATGTGATGACTGCGATCAACCAGGTGGTGGTAACCGAAGCCCTTGGTTGCGGTACGCCGGTGATCACCGATGTCCTGGGGCTTGGCATTGATATCATCGCAACGGCCTCCATGATAACCACTCAATAAAATAACCGCTACACCGTTTATCAAATTTAAAGCCAGAAACCTTTCCCATTTATGAATGTTCGAAAGGTTCCTGGCTTTTTTATCGCTTAATTACCTCAATGTTACTGAAATTTTAGATATCAATTGTCATCGCTTTTTTAAGAATCAGACAACTAAAAATGATTATCGCAGTGACCCCACTGCTAAACCCTGGACTACAATCTCATAAACTGCTTAATCAAAAACCGGGTTGGCTTGTAATAAAAGCCTTCCATGGTTTTGGCAACTGTTACCAACTCGTCGCGGATTTTGATATTCTGAGGGCAATGGCTTTCACATTTACCGCATTTTGAACAAAGGGACGCATTGCTGGTCTGGCTCTTGACACTGGTTTGCATGATATACTTGCTCAAAGCCGCCGTTTTCCCTTCAATCTCGCGATCATTATAGGTTGAAAAACAGGTAGGAATATCAACACCCCTGGGACAGGGCATGCAATAATTACAGCCGGTACAAGGAATTTTAATCTTTTCGCTTAATATTTGCGTGACTCGCTTAAACAACTCAAAGTCAGCCGCGGTAAAGGCATTGGCTTCGGCCTGGGAAGCAACGCGAATGTTTTCTTCCACCATCGCCTGGGAATTCATGCCCGATAACACCACCGTGACTTCCGGGTGGTTCCAGATCCACCGGAAGGCCCACTCCGCCGGCGACCGTTTCACATCAGCCTGATCCCAGACCTGATAGACTTCCTTGGGCAGATTGGTGACCAGTTTCCCGCCTCTTAAGGGTTCCATGATCATTACTGGCAGCCCTTTGGCGGCGGCATATTCCAGCCCCTCTTTACCGGCTTGTTTGTTTTCGTCAAGGAAATTATACTGGATCATACAGAATTCCCAATCAAAGATGTCCACCAGCTTTTTAAATTCATCCCGGCCACCGTGGTAGGAAAAGCCAATATTGATTATCTGGCCGGCCAGTTTCTTTTCTTCGATCCATTTTAGGATACCTAAATTGAGGAGCCGAGTCCAGATATTGACATCTGTCAGCATATGCAGGAAATAATAGTCAATATGGTCGGTTTGCAACCGTTCCAGTTCGGCATTAAAAATCTTATCCAGGTCTTCATATTTCTTAACCAGGTATGGCGGCATCTTGGTGGCAATTTTCACCCGATCACGATAACCCTTTGCCAGCACGCGACCTAAGATCACTTCGCTCTTGGGATAAATATAGGCGGTATCAAAATAATTGACGCCATTTTCAATAGCATAGATGATCTGTTTCTCAACCTCGTTTTCGTCTTTGGCAAAGCGCATGCAGCCAAACCCCAGGGCTGATAGCTTGTCCCCATTTTTGGGATTGATCCGATAATTCATATTCGTAGCTCCTTCGTAAATTTATTCATGATGGCCACTGATCGGTTTGCTTTTTCAGCACGGCAAATTTTGTTTGATCGCCTTCGCTTCGAAACGACAAACCCATCAATGTGACTGATTAGTCATTCATTTGCAAAAAAAATTAGTTTTTTATGCTGTCCCATAGAAAATTAAACGATGTTTCCAAAAAAACCGCATCTGCCGCCAGACTGGGATTATCAATAAAATAATAGGTATTCGCATTGAGGATACCCATCAACAGATTGCTCATATAATCAAGATTGACCTTTTTTATAATTTCCTGCTCAATCCCTTCCGCAATTAACTCCATAATATTATTGAACTTGCTTAATCCTTCCTTCCGGGTGGTTTCACCGATACAGGAAGCATTGCAGAACTGCTGAAAAAACAGGAACTCCTCAGTATGATCAAGACTCCAGCCGATATAATTAATATAAATCCGTTTCAGTTTGCTCTTAAAGGTGGTCTCCTGCTCGAGTCCCAGGGATAAGCGCCGAGTCAGGGATTCTTTGCAGGTCAAATAAAGCACATTGATCAGTTCTTCCTTATTTTTAAAATAGTTGAACAATGTCCCGGTGGCCACCCCGGCCTCTTTAGTAATCCGCGCCGTCGGTGTATTGTCAAAGCCGTATTGATTAAAAAGTTCTAAGGCTGCTTTTAATATCCTGTCTCGCTTATCCACTTGTACCTCCTGATCCTCGTCTCTTTATATCCTAATATCATTGATTCGTAGTCTTTAGTATAAATCAAATTGACTAATCAGTCAACTGTATTTTTTTAATACCCGCCAGACCTGACTAATATCCTGTTGGATTTATTATTCCTCCGTGTCATCAAGAGTGGCACTTTCGATGTAGTTGATATGGCGTCGTAATTTTCTCGATTGTTCGATTGAAATCTCCCCAGATTCATACATCCGTTGAATTTCCTGACGTTCGCTGTCCATCGCTTTGATCCGCAATTCTTCTTTCAGCTCTTCATCTTCTTCTTTAAACTCTGAACGGTCCATAGAGAGACGGCGAATCATTCCCTGGTAACCCATGATCACCGCTTCGATCATATCGGTATCAGCCTTGCTGTTCTCAGTTTTCTGCTGTTCCTGCTTTAGACTGGCAATGGCTGCTTCAAAGGCTTTTACCTGAAGGTCTTTGAGATCAGCCATTTTTGCCATCAGCTTTTCAGGATCCTGTTTGTATTTTCGTTTTAACTGATGCCAGATCCTCAGTGTTTTGCCTAAAAAATATTTCACACTGAACCGGACATCATTAGACAGCGCTTCCTCCCGACGGTCCAGGGCGGCTTCAAATTTCTCATAAACTGTTTGATCAATCTGGTTTGTTTCCAATGCCCCCCCAAGATATCCGGCCTCGGCCCTAAGCCCCTTAAGCTTCAGTTCGTTGAGTTTATTCAGATACCCCTCTGTTTCCGGCGAATTCAGTTCGTTTTGAATCCGCTTGACCATCCGTTTGTATTCGCCAATCAGTTCATAAGCGGCCAGCTCGTTTTCAGGATTGATTTCCTGTCTGATCCGGTTGATGGTAGCGAGGAAGATCTTGATCATCGCGGCATTAAAATCCAACTGATTAGTAGCGCGGGCCTTTTCTTTGTCAGTTTTACAAAGCAACGGCAAAAACAGGGTGGCGGCCAACAAAGTAACCAGAATCACCCCCGTGGCAATAAAAAGAATCAGTGATCGCTGAGGAAATTCCGCGCCACTGGCCAGTAGCGTCGGAACTGATAAGACGGCTACCATCGTCACCGCCCCCCGGACCCCGGTCAGGCTGATCAGCAGACTCGTTTTTACACTGGGTGCCTCGGCACCCTTACTTTTAACAATAAAATAGCGATTCACCGTGGACAGATAGGAATAAACAAACCGGATTCCAAAAATGCCCAGCCAGATCACCAGTACCCCGGCAATGGCCAGCCAGTTGTTGATATCCTCATTGGCCACCGCAGCACCCATGGATATGGGTATATTCAGTCCCAATAAGATAAACACCACCCCATTGAGCACAAACAACAGCACCGACCAGACATTCTCCGAAATCACCTTTTCTTTGGCCAGCATCGTCGAGGTGTGTTCCGTGATAGCAGCGTGGGCAATCCCGGCCACCACCACCGCAATAACGCCGGAGGCATGGAACAATTCTTCAGTGGCAATGTAGATGATAAAGGGGGTTAAAATCTGCAACAGGCTATGAAAGGTGGCATCTCGAATGCCCTTTTTCCTGAGAATAAAACCAATCCAGTCAATCAACAGGCCCAGGGTCAAACCAAGAACAGCACCAACGATAAACATATAAGAAAAATTCAGAGCTGCGTCGCGTAATGAAAAATAACCGGTGACCACCGCCGCAATGGCATAGTTAAAGGCCACCAGACCAGAGGCATCATTGATCAGCGATTCTCCCCTAACCAGGGTCAGCACCTTGGGAGGGATTTGAACCCGTTTGGCAATCCCATTGACCGCCACCGGGTCGGTGGGCGATAGTACCGCCGCCAGAGCAAAGGCTGCCGCCAACGGCATATAGGGCATCAGCCAATGGATGAAAAAGCCCCCCAGAACAGTAGTCAATAGCACCAGGATGATGGCGTTACCAAAAATCGGTTCCCGCATTTTCCAGAGATTCTCTCGAGAAAAATGGCGGCCATCATCATACAAAAGCGGAGCGACAAAAAGAATTAAAAACCATTCGGTTTCCAGTTCAATGGCTTGACTTTTCATGATAAAGGCAATCCCGAACCCCAACCCGATCTGAATCAGGGCGGTGGGAATAAAGGGGACAAAATGACTAATCACATCTGAAATCAGTAAGCAAAGCAGAAGCATTAAGATAATAAGCAGTAAATTCAAACCAATCTCCTTCAGGCCTTTTTTTATTATCTTACCGCATTATCATTTTTTTCTCAAGAAAATCCTGCCCTTTCTGTAAAACCAACCGGAGCGCATGGGATTCTTCGTAGTGGGTATTTTTTCATCCATTTCTTTGTATATAAATTCATTCTGTGCTATAATACATTGAATTTAATTTAGGAGGAAAAGAATGAGTACTGATAACATTCAAATACTGATCGCCATGATCATTTACATCGCGGCGATACTCGGTATCGGCGTCTATTTTTTAAAGATCGCCAACGAGAACAGTGACAATTATTTTATCGGCGGCCGTTCCCTGGGACCCTGGGTTGCGGCAATGAGTGCAGAAGCATCCGACATGAGCGGTTGGCTTTTAATGGGGTTACCTGGTGTGGCCTACTGGTGTGGCTGGAGCGATGCCTTCTGGACCGCTTTGGGTCTGGCCCTGGGAACCTATCTCAACTGGAAGATTACCGCCAGACGACTGCGGAACTATTCCGCTATTGCCGGTGATGCCATCACCATTCCTGAGTATTTCAGTAATCGCTTTAAAGAAAACCGAAAAGTCATCATGCTGATTGCATCGGTGTTTATTCTGGTTTTCTTTACGGTTTACGCGGCCAGCTGTTTTGTTACCGTCGGTAAACTGTTTAATTCACTGTTTGGTATTCAATACCAGGTTGTCATGATCGCCGGTGCTTTTTTTGTTATTTTATATACCTTATTAGGCGGCTTCCTGGCTGAAAGTGTTTCGGACTTTATGCAGGGAGTCATCATGATCCTGGCATTGGCGTTAGTGCTCGTGATGGGTGTTACCGCTGCTGGTGGATTTAATGAAATCATGGTCAATATCCAGAGTATTCCCGGTTTCTTTGATTTCTTCGGCATTGCCAACCCCACCGTGGTCGATGGAACGCAACAGGTATTAGCTGGTAATCCGGTCTTTGGCCCAGCCCTGCCCTACACCTTCCTGACAATCATCTCGACGATGTCCTGGGGTCTTGGCTATTTTGGTGTGCCCCAGGTATTACTGCGGTTTATCGCCATCCGTGATGCTGCTGAAATTCCCAAGGCGCGACGGATTGCCACCACCTGGTGTGTCATTTCGCTGTTTGCTGCCGTTATTATCGGTCTGATCGGTCGGGTTTTATTCCCCACCGAACTGCTGACCCCCAGCGGAGCAGAAAGTATTTTCATCGTTATGTCCACCAATCTGCTGCCACCATTGATCGCCGGATTCGTAATGGCCGGTATTTTGGCAGCCACCATGAGTTCTTCGGATTCCTACCTGCTGATTGCGGCGTCGGCTTTTTCGAAAAACATTTACGAGGGTATCCTCAAAAAAGATGCCACCGATAAAGAAATCATGCGAGTTTCCCATATCACCCTGATTGCCGTTTCAATCATCGGTATTCTGCTGGCCCTGGATGAAACCAGCGTGATCTTTAATATCGTCTCCTTTGCCTGGGCCGGTTTTGGTGCTACCTTCGGACCGCTGATGCTCTTCTCGCTGTTCTGGAAACGAACCAACCGCGAAGGGGCTATTGCCGGAATGCTTGCTGGCGGTGGGATGGTCTTTATCTGGCGGCTGTTGATCAAACCATTGGGCGGCGTCTTTGGCATTTACGAACTACTACCCGCCTTCCTGGTATCCTGCCTCTTTATTGTAGTGGTTTCCCTGATGACCAAAGAACCCTCTCAGGAAATTCAGGATGAATTTGAACAGGCTAAGGCCGCTTCACTTTAATCTATTTCAATTGAACAAGTTAAAAAAACAAAGCCAGCTGAAAAGGTGGCTTTTGTTTTGCGCTCTGTTTTGTCACAAAATAATTTTTCGCGACAAAACAGAGCTGGATTTTTTTATCCAATGATTTAAGCAGGTTCACTGTTTTAAAAATCTGACTTCTGTTCAATCTCAGTGACACAGGTAGTTTTGATGGTTTCGACCAGAAACTGCAGGGCATCAATCACATGGGGCCGGATGTCGCCGCCGATGAGGACAAACATAATATCATCGCCCAGCTCCAGCTGGCCTTCGTTGAGCCAGACCCGGGCATGGAAGATCCCGGCCATTTTTTTTGTTTCGGCAATGGCGGCCTCAACCTTGGCAGCATCGTAAAAGAATTCCATGCCGGTGACCAGCGAACCGTCATCGACGCCCTGGCGCACCTTGGCTTTGGGGGTTTGGCGGACGGTGCCGTTATGAACCAGATACATTCCCTCCTGTAAGGCCTCAGGATCACGCTTGGCTTCTCTCAACCAGGCGTCAATCGATGGTGACGTCTTTTTTTTATTTTTATTAGTCATTTTCTGCTACTCCTTAATTTTTGTTTTTGCATCGGTGGGTCCCCGAACACGCAGCGATGAAATCATCCCGCAACCCAGCATTCCCGATTATCTACTTTACCATATCCAGTCAGAATCGCCAAGGATTTGTTGCCAATGCCAATCCACCCGTACTGATTTGCTTTTACAAATCGGATTTGGTATCATATAATTGATAAAAGTAAAATTACCAAAATCTATTAAAAGGCGGATATAAGCATGACCATGGCACTATATATACAATCACAGATACCATCACATTCACACATCACCGACACCAAGTTGAAAGCCCGGAGGTTGCCCCATGGATAATCAGGAACAAAAACACCAGCGCCGGCCCCGCTATAAAGGTACGCACCCGAAGGCCTATAAAGATAAGTACAAGGAACTACAGCCTGAAAAATATGCTGATACAGTCGAAAAAGTAATGCAAAAGGGCAGTACCCCAGCTGGGATGCACCGCTCCATCTGTGTCGACGAAATCCTTGAATTTCTGGCGATTAAACCGGGGCAAACCGGATTGGATGCTACCCTGGGTTTTGGCGGCCACACCCAGGCAATGCTCAAATGCCTGGAGGGCCAGGGTCACCTTTATGCCACCGATGTCGATGCCATCGAACTGCCCCGGACCCAAAAACGGCTGGAAGACAATGGTTACGGCCCGGAAATTTTAACCATCCGTCATCTAAACTTTTCCCAAATTGATGAAATTGTCCGGGAATCCGGTCCGCTGGATTTTGTACTGGCTGATTTGGGGGTATCTTCAATGCAGATTGATAATCCCGAACGGGGGTTTTCCTTTAAGTTTGAAGGACCGTTGGACCTGCGGCTGAATCCCGAGAAAGGCATTTCGGCAGCCGAGCGATTAAAAACCATTTCTGAGGATGAGCTGGAAGGCATGTTCATTGAAAACGCCGATGAACCCAATGCGGCTCCCATCGCCAGGGCTATAATTGCCCAACGTAATAAGGGGATTGAAATTGCTACCACCACCCAACTCCAGGAAATTATCAACGCCGCCCTGAAAAAAATCCCCGGCAGCAACAGTAAGGAAGCCATGAAAAAAACCTGTCAACGCTGCTTTCAGGCTTTGCGGATTGATGTCAATGATGAATACGAAGTCTTGTATGAATTTCTGGAAAAACTGCCGGATGTGCTGGCTCCCGGTGGCCGGGTGGCGATATTGTCCTTTCATTCTGGTGAAGACCGACTGGTTAAAAAGTCTTTTCAGCGCTGCTTTCGAGAAGGCATCTACCGCGAGGTAGCACCCGGTCCGCTCCGGCCTTCGGCCGCTGAATGCAACGCCAACGGCCGGGCCCGGTCCGCCAAATTACGTTGGGCCATCAAAGCCTGACGATCCAATGTTGCTGATTGAATCTATCATTATTTTGTAAATTTAAAAAGAACCTGAAAATCAGATTCTTTGAGGTTACCGATAAACTACCGTACCGACCAATTGTTAATCTGTTGTTCGCCGCGGAATCGGACAGGCTCTGCCGTGTCCGCTCCGATGCGTACAACATGATGTAACAATTGTCGGTACTGGGTTATCTTTTTTAACAGTCTGAGAGCCTAAAATTCAGGTTCTTTTTTGTTTAAGTGGATTTAATTTCTGTTTCAAAATGTTCTGGCTTTAGTGAATGATATAAGCAATATTACCGGACTCTGCCCAGGCGGCGGTAAACTGATCCAGCCGATAGCGGACTCGGACCCCACCATTGCTGGCCGCGGCCGGATCATTGATGATGATATACTCGGTACCATTTTCGCTGGTAAAGCCACACACTACAATCAGATGACCGTAGGTTGAGCGGATTGGAGCGCCATCGACAACCGGTAAATCAGCACTGACTCCGGCGCTGTTTTTATAGGCTACTGCCACTGCCACCGGATGGCCTCCGGCTATTTCCCGCTTCAAACCCTCGATGGTTGAATAATCAACATAGGCCAGACGACCATAACTGGCGGCATAGGCGGTATTAAAAGGCCAGTTACCAAACTCCTCAGCGCCATAATCATAGGCACCCCAGGCGGCTGTTTCCGGTTGGACAGCGGTGCCATAATAATTGAGCATCATGGCCACGCTGGTGGGACTGCAAATGGAATCGGCAATTGACGGCTCCCGGACCATCTGAGATAACTGGGGCACATTAAGAACCGCTAAATTTGACAAATCAGGATTATCGCTAAAGACCTTGTTAATCCCCTGGCCGGGGTTGGCATTTCTCAGCGCCACTGCGATTAATTGCACTGTCGGTGTTACGCCGGTGGCACCAGAATGGAGAATTACCCGATACTGGATTTTATTGGCAGTTTGGCCATTCTTGACCACCAGGGTATCAACCTCCATTTTGGCCAGCGGGCTATCGGTTACGCCGATCCCGGAGGACCGGTTAATGGTGGTTCCCCACTGTCCAAAAGAAAGCCAGTCGGACCAGTTTTCGGTGGACTGACCGTTGGCATCCACGGCATTTTCGCAGACCCGGGCTTCGACCTGAACCAGGGTTCCGGCCGGGGTATCGGTATCCCAGGATAACACTGCTTTGGTAAAGGGGCTGGTATTAAAGACATTGGAGGTATAAACTCCCGACTGGTGACCAGCCTGTAGTTTAATTGCCCCGTCGCCGGAATTGGCCGCAATCTCAACCCGATCCAGGCCCATGACATTGTCATTAAAATCGCTGGTGGTAGTCTGAATCATCAGATTTCCCGGCACCGATTTCCGTTCGACAAAGGGAACCTGCTGGTCTACGGTTCCCGCTGGCGGATTGCCGCCTTTGGGCACGATCACGATATGGATCCCTTCCAGCCGGTAGGAATAGCCGGCGGTTCCTGAACTTTCGCCATTTTTCGCCCAGCCCAGCCAACCCATATTCTGGGCGTGGACCTGGTAGTAGACATCAAAGTCTCCGGCATCAGCGCCGGTTAAATTGATTTGGATAGCTTCCAGCCGGTAACTCAGCCCTTCGGTGCCGCTCATGTCACCGTTGCTTTTCCAGCCCCGCTCAGTCTCGGCTTCCCAACCAATATTCTGGATATGAGTTTGATAGGTGATGCCCAGATCATAATCCGGAGCATCCAGTTTGACCTCGACGCCCTCCAGCCGCAGGCTTCTGCCGGCGGTTCCGCTCATGGTGCCGTCTGTCACAAAATCCTGCCAGCCATCATTTTGTACATGGGTGCGATAACTGACACTAGGCACACCAGTCGCCATCATCGCCCCGGGGAGTGCCCCGGCCAACAAGCATAAGCCCAGTAATACGATCAAACTCTTCAAAAATTTTTTCTTCACTGATTTATCCTCTTTCCTGTTTTATGATACACCGTTCTGGTTGTAATTTATCTTTTGCTGATTGGCTAATCATATAACTTTTGATAAGATCAGTCAACTATCGTTTGCCGACTGCATATACCTGAGACCCCAGGATAATTCCCAAATCCAATGACAGTTACCGAAAGCAGCCGATTATCGGTCTAGATCCTTTAAGCCATCCAGATCCAGGATCTTAAAGGAATTCTGGTAGTAGTCCAACAACCCTTCGTCCTTCATCCGGCCCAGTTCGCGGCTCATGGCGGTTCGGGAGACATTAAGATATTCGGCTAATTCGTTGCGATTGAGGACAATATCAAAACTGCGGTTATGGTTTTTCTGGAATTCGTGGATCAGATAGGTAGCCAGTTTTTCCCGCATCCCTTTTAACATCAGCAATTCGATTTTAGAATTCATCCGGAAGTTTTTTTCACCCAAAATCATCATCATATTCTGAATCAATTGAAAGTGAAAATTACAAGCATTGCCGCAGGTTCTGATAATCCGTTCAAAAGGAATAAATAAGATCTGCGCCGCTTCTTTGACCCGGACACTCACCGGAGCGATTCGGGCTTTGGTGCAGACTATCCCTTCCCCAAAAATATTGGCCGGTCCCAAAACATCCATGATCAGTCTGGTGCCAGCTAGATTTTCTTTGATAATTTCAACGGTGCCAGAGAGCACGATCCCCACAAAACTGATTTGGCTGCCAGCCAGAAAGACATAATCATCACTGCTGAATTTCCGGATATTCCCATTGATACAAGTCATCAAGACTTTATATTCAGCAACTTTGATATTATCAAACAACGGACTTTTTTCAAGCACCCCATAAAATTTCTCCATCAAACGCCCCTCTTTCTTCTCTGTTAAATACGCTGCCCCAAACATTACCAATTTTTTCCTATTATATGACAGCCGCTTTGTTCCGTAAAGGTTGAAAATATCGAGTAGCTAGAAATCCGGGTAATTAGTCCGGATTTCTTTGCTCTCACAGAACCGTGCTTACGTTTGCCGTACACGGCTCCTGAAATCTCTCACCGAATTAATAATAATTCGACAGTAACCCAACTTTATATTGACATAAATCGATGAGTCCCAGATCTTCAAAGTACTGGTTTGGGAGTAACATATGGATGATATGGACATTTGAATTCTTCCATTTCGTCACGGCCATCTTTTCACCACTACCTTTGATTCCCTGTTTTCTCATTGCCTTATGCATGGCTTTATATGTTTT
>NZ_AXAC01000013.1 GCF_000472665.1 Acetobacterium malicum subsp. dehalogenans DSM 11527
AAAAAGATAACCCAGTACCGACAATTGTTACATCATGTTGTACGCATCGGAGCGGACACGGCAAAGCCTGTCCGATTCCGCGGCGAACAACAGATTAACAATTGGTCGGTACGGTAGCTTAGCGACAACCTCAAAGACGCCGATGCGCCTCTTTTTTATGTTTATCAGATCAGCTCAACAGGTAATTACTACCCTGTTTTTTCTTGCACTTCTTTTTTATTTTTGCCGCTGTTTCTGCCAATTCAAAGATGGTTTTATTGTGATCACTGGCTACTCCAGCAATGGAAACCGAGAGAAAGGGAAAATCCTCCTCCACATCCTTGCGGTCTTTGGAGGTAATATAGCCTTTGTCAATATCTTCTTTGTTATAGTATTTTACCACGGCACCATTAAAAGCATTAATAATATTGATACACAATTGTTCGGTTTTCTTTTTGGGAACAATGGCAATAAAATCATCCCCCCCAATATGACCAATAAAATGTTCGGTTGGGATCCGAGTTTTTAAGATCTCGGCAAACTCCTTTAACACCCGATCCCCATTTTCAAACCCATAAAGATCATTGTAGGCTTTAAAATTATCCAGATCGAAATAGAGAATTGTTTTTTTATCTTTGGATTTGAGCGCTTTTTCCAGCTGCTGTTCAATCATCAGATTACCAGGAAGTTCGGACAGCGGATTCAGATGCTTGGCATAGACAAACTCAATTTCAATCAGTTTTTCCATCAGGTCTTTAACCGTCACCGTTCCCTGGAACTGATTTTGCCGGGTCACAACAATGAAGTCATAGATCTTGTCAAAATCCCGTTGCATCGCATTCTTGCCAACAACATCAATGGTTGCCAGACAATCCACATGCATAAAATCCGTCGCCATGATCGTGGCAACCGGTTTATTGGCATAAAGAATATAGCCGTATTGTCCGCTGATTCTTTTATACAAGGCATTTCGGGTGATCACCCCAATTGGAATCTGATCTTCAACCACACAAAACCCCGAGAGGGTTTCATCCTCTTTAAACATTTCGTGAACCTGTGAAACAAGGATATCTGGTGAGATGGTTTTCTCCAATTTACAAATGGACTCAATGCGATCATCCAGCACCCGATTATCCAGCAGTTTTCTTTTATTGGCATTCTCTTCCATGACGATTTCAACCACATCCTTCGAGATTGAATTTAGAATTCCATTGGGTTTTTGAATAAAGTATCCCTGTCCATACTGAACCCCGATGTCAATCAGTGTCAGCAATTCTTCTTTGGTCTCGATCCCTTCGGCAATCAGCGAGGTTTCGGTATATTCCGAAAACTCGTTCAGACATCTTACCAGGGATTGTTTGGTCATATCTTTATCAATGTCTCGGATTAATTTCATGTCCAGTTTGATGTAATTGGGATGAATATCGGAGATTAAATTTAACCCCGAATAGCCGGCCCCAGCATCATCAATGGCAATCCGATAATCCTGTTCTTTATAATTGTCAATGGTTTTAATAAAGTCCGCCAGATGATTAATGGCCTCACTCTCAGTAATTTCAAAGATGATTCGTTTGGGATCAATGGCAAATTTCTCCAGATACTCCCGGGTAAAGCCTTTTCTGAATTGAACGTCCTGCATGATATTGGGATTGACATTTAAAAAAAGTTTAAATTCGCTTTCTATTTTAAAAGCTGCTTCAAAGGCCTTTGAACGGCAAAGAAATTCCAGCTCCCAGAGTTTATTGAATTTTTGGGCGCATTTAAACAGCATGTCCGGTGTATGGAGCTGCGACTCCTCCGGTCCCCGGCTAAGCGCTTCATAACCATGGACACTTCCGTCCAGCAGTGAAACGATGGGCTGAAAAACGGTCTTGATTTTTTTTTGATAAAGTATTTCCAGGAGCTCTCCTCTCAACCGCTCTTCTTCATTGTTCTGATTGATATCCAAACACATTCCTCCCCGTTGTTGATGTCACAAATTATAACCATGGGAGGCTGTTATTAATATTATCAACGTGTTAAATTTGCGTTAATTTTCAGCGGATGCGGGTAATTAGTATAGATAAATCCTTTTAGTAGCTTACCACATTTTAGGTCCCCCCAATGTTTACAGATAGAATTTCAGCTGTTATACTAAAGTAACAGATTTTCACACGAGAATGAGAGGTTATTGTTATGTCTGAAACCCTATTGGAACTAAGGAAATTTGTAATCCCGGAAATAATCATCGGTGTCGATGCCCGCTTATTAATTGGTCGTTATATATCTCATTTTAATGCCAAGAAACCGATGATTGTAACCGATAAAGATATTCAGGACTTTGAATGGTTCCATGAAACCATTAATCTGATCCGCCCCCATGTTGACAAGCTCTTCTTTTTTGATGAAACAACCCCCAATCCCAAGGATATCGAAGCAATGCTCGGGGCTGATCTTTTTTTATCACTGGGTTGCGACTTGATCATTGCCATTGGCGGCGGCAGTTCCATCGACTGTGCTAAGTGTATCAGCATCGTGGCTTCAAATGGTGGCAATATTCTGGATTACGAGGGGGTTGATGAAGTAAAAATGCCGGGCCCCCCGCTGATCTGTATTCCCACCACTGCCGGGTCTTCTGCCGATGTTTCCCAATTTGCCATCATCAAAGACACCGCCGCCAATATTAAACGGGCGATTATCAGCAAAAAAGTGGTGCCCGATCTGGCCCTCATCGATCCGGTTCCACTGATGTCGATGGATCCCTATTTAACGGCCTGTACTGCCATGGATGCGCTGACCCATGCCATCGAAGCCTATGTATCCAATACCCATTCGGCCCTTACCGACGTACATGCCCTGGAATCGATCCGTCTGATTAATCAAGCCATTGAACAGTCAATAACGCCGCAGCGAAGTATCGAAACGATGTTTCAACTGATGCTCGGTTCTCTCCAGGCCGGGTTGGCTTTTTCCAATGCCAGCCTCGGCGCCGTCCACGCTATGTCTCACTCGATGGGCGGTCTGCTGGATTTTCCCCATGGCGAATGCAACAGCATCCTGCTGGAACATATTATCCGCATTAATTTTGAAACGGTTCCCGACCGCTATCGCGATATTGCCAGACAGCTCGGTCTGGTGGTTGATAACGTCAGTGATCATCTGTTGCTTGACATGATTATCGACCGGATCGTTTTGATGCGGGAGAACTTAAATATCCCATCCCGTATCAAGGTGGATAATCTCGAAGAAAGCACAATTGATTATTTAGTGGAAAATGCCCTAAATGATCCCTGTATGGTAACCAACCCCAGGGTTTTGACAAAAGAAGAGGTGAGGATTATTTATGGACGAGTATTGCAATCCCAAAAATAAAAAAGAGATTACCCGGGAATCAATTATTGGTTTGGGTGAAAACTCCTTTAAAAAAAATTACTACTCCGAACTGCAAACAAAACTGCTGGATCTGGAACGGATCAACAGCCGCACCAGGGCGTTAATCGCCACCATTCCCGATATTTTGCTGATCAGTAATGGAAAGGGGCAGATTGCGCCGCTGAACCCTTCGTTAAATGCTGACTCTTATGCGCTGCTGGAGATCATGCGAAATCAGATTCTGATGTCTGATTTAAAGCAGGTCATTGAATTGGTTAAGCGCACCAGGGTTTTGTCCGACTATTATTTTTCGATGCCGTTTCAGGAAGCCCTTCATTATTTTGAAGTCCGGGTTCAAATTTCCAGCTTCGATGAGGTTCTGATCATGATCCGGGACATGACCGAACGGGTAATAATGGAAAAGAAACTACGTGATCTGGTTGAAAAAGATACCCTGACCCATATCAATAACCGCCGTTTTTTCGAAGCCGAGTTAGCCCAGCTCAATAATTGGAGCATCGAAAATTTAACGATCCTGCTATTGGACATCGATGGCCTGAAATTTGTCAATGACACCCTGGGACACCTAATGGGAGATCAGGTGATTGTCTCTGCCAGCCAGGTCATCAGTCGCTGTTTTCAATCAATGGGAATTGTTTCCCGAGTAGGTGGTGATGAGTTTGGCGTAATTGTCAGAAATCAGCGACCTGAAACCATCGAAGCCGCTCTGGATAAAATGAATGCCAATCTGAAGTGTTTTAATGAGTTACCGGACGCAACCTTTAAGATTTCGCTTTCCTATGGCTATTCCTATCACGCTGCCGGTCTCGTCAATACTGATTTCCTCTTCCAGGAAGCCGACAATAACATGTATCAGAACAAGTTGCTCAAAGAATCCAGCACCCGGAACAATCTGGTTAAAACCCTGATGAAAGCGCTGGAAGCCAAGGATTATGTCACCGAAGGCCATACCAGTCGGATGGACACCCTGGCCACTCTTATCGGCCAGGCGCTACGTTTGCCCCAAAATGTGATGGATCGGATTCAGTTGCTGACTAAATTTCATGATATCGGTAAGGTCGGGATCCCCGACAGTATCTTGAAAAAACCTGGTGCTTTAACGCCTGATGAGTGGAAAGTAATGAAAACCCATTGTGCCATCGGCGAACGGATTGCCAATGAATCCTCGGAACTGAAGGAAATTTCCCACCTGATTTTAAAGCATCAGGAGAAATGGGACGGAACCGGCTATCCTTTAGGCCTTGTCGGCGAAAATATCCCGATTGAGTGTCGGGTCTTAGCGATTGTGGATTCCTATGATGCCATGACCAATGACCGTCCCTACCGGGCTGCACTGTCCCCGGAAACAGCCATCAATGAGATTATCTGCTGTGCCGGATCCCAATTCGACCCCGGCATGGTAAAAATTTTCTGCAAGGTTATTGAACAACACTTAAGGCCCCAGTAATACACCATTACTGAGGCCTCCACGTTTATGTTTTTCACCTTTCTCGGGTTATCTTGGTCGTATAGGTATTTTCTTCGGCGATCACCTTTTCCAACGCCTCCACCACTTCAGGATCGTAATGGGTCCCCACATTTCGTTTCATTTCATCCAGGGCATCATCAATACTGATGGCTTGTCGATAATCTTTATCTGTTGTCATATCATCAAATCGCTCACCGACTGCAATAATTCGGGACAGTTTGGGTGTTTCTTTGCCTTTGAGTCCCTGGGGATACCCGGTGCCATCCCAACGTTCGTGATGTCCCATCACAATATTGGCCAGATCAATGGTATGATCAAAAGCATTCAAAATCCGATAGCCCACCACCGGGTGCATTTTCATTTCTTTGTAGGTATCATCGATCATATATTCATTTTTGCTGGCCACCTCTTTATCCAGAGCAACTTTTCCGATGTCATGGAGGTAGGCGGCTTTTGAAACCTTATTGATTTCGGCTTCAGACAGCTTCATTTTTCGGGCAATTTTTTTGCAAATCTCGCTGGTTTTTCTGGCATGTTCGGCTTCTGCCGGGTATTCACCATATAACTTGTCGAGAATTATATTAAAGGCGTCTTCTTTCTTTTTGCCCCGATTCAACGTTTTTTTCATATACATATTGTCTTCGGCACTGGCAATAATGACTTCAATATTTTCTTCCGGTTCATACTTGGTTGCCACGCCCAGAGACACATTTCCCTGGATCGACTTAATTTTTTCTTTGCTGAAATTGTCTTTGATTCGCTCCGATAGTTTTTGGGCATCTTTTTTTTCAGTTTGTGGCAGCAGAATCGCGAATTCATCTCCTCCCCAGCGGGCGATAATATCATCTGCCCGGCAGACTTTTCTGAATATCTCCGAAACCTTTTTGATCAATTCATCGCCGGCTTCATGGCCAAAAATATCGTTAGTCAGTTTCAACCCATCCACATCACCAATAATCACTGAAAGCGGCAGATTTCTTTCGGTATCCAGACGAACCAGTTCTTCTTCGAAAAAACGCCGATTATATAAGCCCGTTAAAGAATCATGGAAGCTGTTGTACTCAATGGCCGCCCGCTTTTCTTTCTTTTCTGTAACATCTCTGAAGATCACAATTGCCCCGTCAATATGGCCTTCGTCATCGCTAATGGGGGCAACACTTTCTTCCAGATGGTATTTTCGGCCATCTCTGGCAAGCAGTACTGCCTGACTGTCAAATTCATGCAGGGTGTTATCTTTAAACGCTTCTTCAATGGGATCTGGAACGACCCCGCTATCTTTTTCATGTTCCAAAACAAAGACCTGGGAATAATGTTTTCCCATCGCTTCTCTGGCCGTCCAGCCGGTCATTTCCTCAGCGGTACTGTTAAGCATCTCAATCTTACCCATCGGGTCGACAATCATAACGCCATCGCTAATTGACATCAAGGTTTTTAAATACTTCTCGCGGTTCTTTTCCGACGCCGAGCGGACATAAGCCCCAACGCCAAACTTTCCATTGAGCAAATCAACTGGGAATTTGGTGGTTTTGAAAATCTTACCCTTCCACAGCATTTCATCAGTTACAAAGGTTTTTGTCGCCAACACCTTTTTATCTGTTTTCCGCTCCTTTATGGCCATCTTTTCGTCCAGAATCTCGAAATCATCCTGCCCGATAATTTCTTCTGAACTGATTCCATAAAAATCTTCCATGGCCAAATTTACAAAGATATAGTTAAGCTGATCATCTTTTAGGGATACCGGGATCTCCTCAGACTCGATGAACGTCTGAACCAACTCATTAAACCGACGTATTTCCCGTTCTTTTTTTCTTTTGCGGCCTCTTTTGAGAATAAAGTACAGCCCCAAACCAAATAAAAAAAGAATAATCAGGATGATCGCAATATTCAGTGCTGTTAATTTCATATTTTTCCTTCTTCAATCACTGGTCGACACTTAACCGGTGTGATCTCTTCCTGTACCTCAGATTTTATGCATAGGTCGGCGTACCCTGTCTTCCTGCCATCGCTGAAATTAGCCCTGTTCGATACTAACCGGTCTGCGGCTGATCTTTTACCCCATATCGTTTTTACGTTAGTAGTTTATTATATCAGTTCCACATTATGATCTGTTTAAAGAAATCTATTTTTCTAAACAACTTTTCGATCCTTCTGTTTTTTCCACTTCTATTTTTGAATTTCAATTAGTTCTAGTATGCCATTTTTAGGCATTGATCGTCAATAGATTTAATAAAAATCACGAAACGTGAAAAGTCAGTTCGTTCATCTATTCCTGAGCAATAATCCCGGTCAATAAAAATACCAATCGAAAATTGTTTAACAACTCAATTGGCAGATTTTATTTTTATCTTTAATTTTCCTGACTGTCAATCTTCCAGCTCTTCCACCATCCGATAGCCGACCCCAACCTGGGTGACGATATACCGGGGTTCCGCCGGATTTTCTTCGATCTTTCGGCGAATGTTGGCCATGTTTACCCGTAACGCCTGAATCTCATTGGTATAGGGGCCCCAAACCTCCCTGATAATATAATCGTGGGTCAGCACTTTCCCAATATTTTTTGACAGCAGCACGATAATTTTATATTCAATCGGCGTCAAATGAACGGACTTCTCACCCACCGTCACCACGCGCTTATCGTAATCAATGGCCAGCTCACCAATCTCCAGACGGGTGCTTTCCATCGTGTTTTCGCCCCGGTTTTTAGGACTATGCCGGATGCCGGTGCGGATTCTTGCCAGTAACTCAGCGGTACCAAAGGGTTTGGTGATATAGTCATCGGCTCCCAGATCCAGGGCTTCGACCTTTTCCCGTTCATGTCCTCGGGCCGATACGACGACGACTGGTATCGTTGACCATTCCCGGATGGTTTTCAGCACATCCATGCCGTCCATATCCGGCAAACCCAAATCCAGTAAAATCAGATCTGGCGAATAGGATGCTGTCATTGAAATCGCTTCTTTCCCAGTGACTGCCTTGATCATTTTATAATCATTTGCTTTTAATATCGCCGCAATGAAGTTGGAAATTCCTGCTTCATCCTCCACAATCAATATGACTGACTTATTATCCATTTTCCTGGCCCTCCTGCAATGGTAAGGTGAATCGAAAAACTGCGCCGCCCTGCTCTTTATTTTCCGCTTCCATTTTCCCCTGATGGGCCTTGACGATGGAATTGCAGATGGACAGACCAATCCCCATTCCCCGGGATGAATCAGAGCTCCGTTTGCCGTCTGGCACATAGGTCTCAAAGAGATAGGGAAAGTCCTGGTCACTGATGCCTTTCCCCTGATCGCTTACTTCAAAAACTGCCTCATCGCCGAATTTTTTCACTTCAACTGCAATGATCGAATCTTCTGGCGAATATTTGATCCCATTTTCCAGCAGGTTGATGATCACCTGTTCAATCAGGGTGCCATCCATCGGGACGATCAACAGCGCCTCCGGTACCTTGACTGTAATCTTGCGGCTGGCAAAGCGTTTGCGAATCCGACTGATCGCTTCAGCCACAATTTCTTCGGCTGCCTCCGGCGTTTTAGTCACATTCATGGGACCCTCATTAATCCGGGTAACTGACAGCAGATTTTCCACCATCCGGATCAGCCACTGGGAATCCTCCCGGATATTAATTAATAATGTATCCCGTGTTTCCTGATCCATCGTGCTGGCATTCTCCAGAATCGCCGAGCTTGCCCCTAAAATTCCAGTCAGCGGGGTTCGCAGATCATGGGATATACCCCGGAGCAGATTGCTTCGCATTTTTTCTTTCTCGGATTCAATCAGCATTCGTCTTTGTTCACCGGAAAGATAATGACGCTCCAGAGCCATCTCAACCTGGGACGCGATCATCCTTAAAAACAAGCGGTTGTCCTGATTAAGAACGCCATTTGCACAGGACAAACCGATAACCCCCAGCACCTTACTGCGAGAGACAATCGGCATGTAAAAAGCTCCTGCCCCCATCAGGGTATCGGTTCCGGCCCCGGCACATTTCTTATTCATAAAGACCCAATGGGCCACCGCCCGCTCACTTTCTGTCATCAGAAAAGAAGCATCTCCGTCCAGCGATGATTGCAAAAATGTCTCAGAATCATGATCCTTTGGGTCCTGACTGTAGAAGATCGCCGACCGGCCAAAAATCTTGACCATATAGACATTGATCAACTCAATGGTTTCTTTAAAATCTCGGGATGCCAGCAATTTTTTATTGATCTCATATAACACCTCGGTACGGTGTTCCCGTTCCACCGCCAGACGAGCCTGGGTTTTGATCCGGACCGTCAAGGTACTGGTGATCAAAGACATCAATAACATAATGACAAAGGTAATCGGATAGCCCTCCTGGATGGCTTGTAAGGTGTAATAGGGGATCGTGAAAAAGAAATTAAAAACCAGTACCGTCAGGCATGAGGCCAGAATTCCATATAGATAGCCCACCGTTACCCGCGAAATAATCAAAACCGATAAAATATAAACCATAATGATATTCTGGTCACTGATGCGCAGAGCTTGAAGCAGTAACGAAATAAAGGTGGCCACCACAATGATCAACAGGGTTTTTAACCCATCCTGCCAGGAAAAGAACAGATTCCGACCGATCCGCAACCTGCGATGCTGATATGGTGCTCTGATGCTCTTCCTGGGACTGCCGGGGATAATGTGAATTTCAATGCTGGGCAGCATGGCAATCAGTTTTTCTTCAAAACTTGCCTTAAAATAACTGATCAGTGATTTTTTATTGCGGCTCTTGCCGATAACAATGTTGGTGATCCCGGTCAACTTGGCGTATTCAGCAATCACGGTGGCCACATCGCGCCCATTGAGGGTGACGATCTCGGCCCCTAACCGCTCGGCTAAAACCAGATTATCCCGAATTAATTTTTTTTCCTTATCCGTCATCACATCGCTATCCATATCTTCAACATAAACGGCTGTCCAGGGGGCCCGAAAGGCTTCGGCGGTGCGATTTGTCCAGCGAATGCAACGGGCCGATGAGGGTGACGCACTGATACAAACCATCAGCTTAATATTCGCCATTTTTTTAGACAGCCGCGGCTCGTTCTGATTATCACTACTGATCCGATTGGCAGCTTTCCGCATCGCTATTTCTCGAAGCAAACGGAGATTTTCTCGGGTGAAGAAATTTTCAAGCGCTTTTTGGGTCCGTTCCGGCCGGTAAATTTTGCCGCTTTCAAACCGTCGCAGCAATTCATCGGGTTCAATATCAATCAAGCGAATCTTATCGGCCTGATTAAAAACATCATCTGGTATGGTTTCTTTCACACCGACCTGGGTGATTCTCTGCACCACATCATTGAGACTCTCCAGATGTTGAACATTGACCGTGGTAAAAACATCAATGCCGGCATTGAGGAGTTCTTCAATATCCTGATATCTTTTTTTGTTGCGCATTCCCGGGGCATTGGTGTGGGCCAGTTCGTCCACCAGAATCAATTCTGGCTTCCGTTCCAGGGCGGCATCCAGATCAAACTCTTTTAGCTGAAGTTTTCGGTATTCCACCATTTTTGGTGCCAGGGTCGGCAGGCCACTCATGATCTGAATGGTTTCCGGTCGGGTGTGCTCTTCCACATAACCCACCAGTACATCGACGCCACAGCGCAGCTGCTCCTGGGCGTCATCGAGCATCGCATAGGTTTTTCCAACCCCGGCGGCATACCCGAAAAAGATTTCCAGACGCCCCTTTTTATTTTGTTCTTTGATAAACAAATCTTCTAATATGTCATCCGGATTCGGACGGGTATCACTAAAATCCATCACTTAATCCCCCACCTTCATCGCGTTATTTTACTGAATGCGTCCATCCAGGGCCAGATTCACCTTTAATACATTGACGCCTGACTCTCCCCAAAGGCCCAGCAGTTTTCCCGTGGTATAACGGGCAATAATTTCACGGACCGTTTTTGCTGAGATATTTCGCACCCGGGCAATCCGGTCAACCTGATATTCTGCCGCTTCCGGAGAGATATTAGGATCAACCCCACTTCCCGAAGCTGTTACCAGATCACTGGGAATCGCCCCGCTATTTTCCGGATCAAGAGCCCGCCACCAGGCCACCCGCTCCTGTATCAGCGCTTTTTGCTCTTCACTGACCGGCGATAATTGCGATGTTCCCCGGGGTCTGCCGATCAGATATTGGGGCTTAGTAAAAGTTTGACCGATCAGGGCTGAGCCCACATCGATGGTTGTTCCGTTTTCTTGTGTTACTGTAATGATACTACCATTTGCCTGATTTGGAAATGCAATTTGTGCAATACTTGTTACAATAACCGGATAAACTACCCCACAAATCAGGGTGAGCACCACAAAACTAACTAATGCCGGACGTAATTTTGACACCATCGATTCACTTCTATTTTTTTCCATCTTCTTCACCTCACCCCAGACCCAGGACGGTTAACAGCATGTCCAGTAATTTAATCGCCACGAACGGAGCCACTAAACCACCCAAACCATAAATCAACAGATTTCTTTGTAGCAATTTTCCTGCCGCCACTTCCTGATACTTAACCCCCTTTAAAGCCAGCGGAATCAAAGCGATTATAATCAGGGCGTTATAGATTATCGCCGCCAGGATGGCACTTTTGGCGCTGGTCAGTCCCATTATGTTGAGCCCCATTAATTGCGGATAAATACTGAAAAACAAAACCGGAATGATCGCGAAATATTTAGCCACATCATTGGCGACACTGAAGGTTGTCAGGGCCCCTCTGGTCATCAGTAGCTGTTTTCCGATGCGGACAATGTCAATCAGTTTGGTGGGACTGGAATCCAGATCCACCATATTCCCGGCTTCTTTGGCGGCCTGGGTTCCGGTATTCATGGCCACCGCCACATCAGCCTGGGCCAGTGCCGGGGCATCATTGGTTCCGTCGCCGGTCATGGCGACCAGATGTCCCTTGGCCTGATAATCCCGGATCAGGGCCAGTTTAGCCTCGGGGGTTGCTTCGGCCAGAAAATCGTCCACTCCCGCCTCAGCCGCAATAGCCGCCGCCGTCATGGGATTGTCGCCGGTAATCATAATTGTTTTAATTCCCATCTTGCGCAAATCTTCAAAGCGCTCCTTGACGCCATTTTTGACAACATCCTTCAGATAGATCACGCCCAGAACCTGATTGTTTCTGGCCACCACCAGCGGGGTTCCTCCATCATTCGCGACTTTTTTGACAATCTCCTGACATTCTTCGGGATAGTCGCCGCCGTTAGCCAAAACGAAGGCTTTCACGGCTTCGGCAGCCCCTTTGCGAATCTGCTGACCCTGAAAATCAATCCCGCTCATTCTGGTTTTAGCTGTAAATGGCACAAAACTGGCTCCGAGGGCTTTGATGTCGCGGCCGCGCAGATCAAACCGTTCCTTTGCCAGCACCACAATACTCCGCCCTTCCGCCGTTTCATCAGCCAGCGAAGACAATTGCGCCGCATCGGCCAAGGCTTTTTCGGTGACCCCGGTAATCGGGATAAACACACTGGCCTGACGATTTCCCAGGGTGATGGTTCCGGTTTTATCCAGCAATAACACATCCACATCACCGGCTGCCTCAATCGCTCTGCCACTCATAGCCAGCACATTGGCCTGATTCAGCCGACTCATCCCGGCAATACCAATCGCTGAAAGCAGGGCACCAATGGTTGTCGGAGCCAGACAAACCAACAGCGCGATGACATTGGTAATCGAAATCCCGGTGCCGGCACCGGCCTGTTTACTGGCAAAATAGGAGAAGGGCAGCAAGGTGGCGCTAACCACCAGAAAAATTATCGTCAGTGCGATCAGTAGAATCTGCAAAGCGACTTCATTGGGGGTTTTTTTTCGCGATGCGCCCTCAACCATGGCAATCATTTTATCAAGAAAGCTTTCACCGGCCTCTGCTGTCACCTGAATCACCAGCCAGTCCGACATCAAGGTGGTCCCTCCGGTAACAGCACTGCGATCCCCTCCTGATTCCCGGATCACCGGTGCCGATTCTCCGGTGATGGCACTTTCATCCACTGACGCCGCCCCTTCAATGACATCGCCATCAATCGGAATCTGCTCGCCGGACTTGACATAAACGATATCGCCCTTTTTCAGGCTACTTGATGGAACCTCGGTGTAAACCGCCACATCGGCTGAGGATTTCAGCTTCCGCGCTTTGACATCTTTGCGGGCACTGCGCAAACTGTCGGCCTGAGCCCGACCACGGCCTTCGGCAATGGCTTCAGCAAAATTCGCAAATAAAACCGTAAACCACAGGATTAAGGCAATCGCCAGGGTATAACCGGCCCCTTCGTCGTTAATCTGGGCGAAACTCAGGAGATAAAGGGCGGTGGTCATGATGGCACCGACAAAAACCACAAACATCACCGGATTTTTTAACTGCACCCGGGGGGACAATTTAGTAAAAGATTGCCTGATGGCATCAATCAGAATATTTTTATTCAACTCATTATTTTCCACTATTATCAACTCCAGTCGGCCTTATATTACGGCTGTAAAATAATCTGCAATCGGCCCTAAGGCCAATGCCGGCAAAAAACTCAGCGCCCCGATTAACAGCACAATCGCAATCAGCAAACCGATAAACAGGGCATTGCTGGTCGAAAGCGTTCCTTCGGTTTTGGCAACCATCTTCTTATTTGCTAAATTTCCGGCCAGGAAAACCACCGCCACCAATGGCACAAACCGCACGATCAGCATGATCAAGCCGCCAACCACATTCGTAAACACGGTGTTGGCCGCAAACCCGCCAAAGGCGCTGCCATTATTATTGCCCATTGAGCTAAAAGCATACAGTATTTCTGAAAACCCATGGGGGCCCGAGTTTGTCAACCAGTCACTGGCCTGGGGCATCAACACCGCCAGTGCGGTTCCCAGCAGGGTGAAAACCGGCGGTACCAGAACAATTAAACAGACCATTTTCATATCAAAGGGTTCGACTTTTTTGCCCAGATATTCGGGTGTCCGTCCGACCATCAGTCCGGCCATAAAAACAGTCAGGATCACAAAACCAATCATGCCATACAGACCGCTGCCGACACCGCCAAAAACAACCTCACCGATCTGCATTAAAAACATCAGGACCAAGCCCGCCAGCGGGGTAAAACTGTCATGCATGGCATTCACCGAGCCATTCGATGCCGCCGTGGTGGCGGTTCCCCACAACGCCGAGGTTCCAACCCCGTGAATGATTTCTTTGCCCTCCAGATTACCGGAATCCAGCACACCCGGAACCAGCGGCACCCCGATGGTTTCGCTGATGGTCACAGCCGCCAGTGCGCCGACAAACAGGATCAGCATGACCAGATAGATGGCCCGGCCCTGCTTCATGTCGCCCACGGCTTTGCCAAAGGCCACGCAAAGCGATGCCGGAATCAGCAGAATGGATAACAGCTGTAAAAAGTTGGATAAGGCGGTCGGATTTTCCAGCGGGAACGCCGAGTTCATTCCAAAAAAGCCGCCACCATTGGTGCCCAACTGTTTGATCGCAATTTGACTGGCTGCCGGTCCCAGGGGGATGCTTTGGGTGATGCCGGTTTCCAGTGCCACAATTTCGTGGTAGGGACTGATTGTCTGAACACCCCCCTGGGCAACCAGCACCAGCGAGAATACCAGCGATAGGGGGATCAGCAGATATAAACTGACTCTGATTAGATCTACCCAAAAACTCCCAATCGTCGTTTTTTTAGTCTCAATAAACCCTCTGAGCAGGGCAAACAGTACTGCGATTCCAGTCGCTGCCGATAAAAAATTCCACACCCCCAGAGCTAATGCCTGGGTCAGATAGGAGAGGCTTGACTCCCCCGAATAAGCCTGCCAGTTCGTATTTGACACAAAGCTGGCCGCCGTATTAAAGGCCAGATCCCAGGATGGTGCAGCCAGATTTTCCGGATTAAATGGCAGACTGGCTTGGAGCATTTGCAGCCCAAACACAAAGATCAGTCCCAAACCACTGAACACCATCACCGCCAGGACATAGTGTCCGGGACTCATCTCATCCTCCTCCCGGATGCCCATTAAACGGTAGATCATTCTTTCAAGTGGCAGCATCAACGGGGACAGAAATGCCCTTTTCCCAGTCATTACCTTAACCAGATAGTTACCCAGGGGAATTGAAAGCGCCACCAGAATCACCAGATACAGGCCATCGACTATTATCACCTGGCTCATAGTTCTTCCCCCTTAAATAATACCAACACCAGATAAATCAGAAGCATCAACGCAATCAGCCCTGAAACGACTAATACCACGTTCATCGCTATCACTTCCTGTCTTTTTTGCGCAGATGTCCGACATGATTCCAATCGTATTCAATGATATATAAATCTTCTTCGCTCTGTTCTGGTGTATCCCCAAAATCAATATGCGCACTTCTGCCCCGCAATTCAAAGGTAGAAATTCTTTCCAGATTCCGCATTGCTGGTGTATAGGCGGGATCCAGAGCATTGGCAGCCCGATAATGTTTATGAGCCAAATTATCTTCCTTCAATAATTCTTCCAAAATACCATACAGGTTATGCACCACTGGGGAATGGGGATTTTCATTCATGGCTTTTTTTATTTGTTCTTCGGCCATAATATAGTCCCCCACTTTTAAAGCCTTTTTTGCTGAAGCAATATATTCTTCAAAGGCACTCATTCTATTCATCTTCTTTTCCTCCTGAATTCAAATATTCTTTGTAATTTAATTATATTTATTTTGCAATTAAATTGGCATATTGAATCGTCGTCAGAGGATAAAGATTACATTAAGACGTTGGCCTGCTGACCAGAATAACCTTTTGAGAGCGCCTTCCGGAATTTTTTACCGGCGATTACCGATAATATAGAACGCACTCGTTACACTAGACTCGTCTGATTGTGCCGGGAATGCCTTTGCCGGCGAAAACAAGCTTTCGCGTCATAGTCACTTACTGCACTTTAATAAAAAAAACAGGTGTTGTTTCTTAAACAACACCTGTTTTGTATTAAAAATTATTGATTTATTCAATTTTTCGTGATATTATTGATAACATACACGCAATTTACCCATTTTATTATTTTACAAATAAATGATACCATATTTTGTCATTATTGTCAATAGGTAGTTTATTTTTTTGTGTATGCCAGGGAGGTACCCATATGTCGTTTGAACTGATGCTGTTTGATAATTTTCTGCTGGAAAAACAGGCCGTTTCGGAAGTGTTGTTATGCAATAAATTTACCGAAGACTATTCATTGGTATTGTCTGAAGAACAGGCGCTGGAACTGGTGGAAACCCGATCCTATTCACTGAAAAATTTTGGCCGAATCGAGTTTGGGGGCGGAATCATTGAAAAAGTAATCCGGACCTTTGCCGATACCCCCTATATCTCCCAATACCGCTATGCTGAGTTCTTGAATGAACTGGTTGAGATCTTTTATTATTTTAAAAATGAAACCCTGGATTTAATGAGCGATGATGATCTCATCAACTATATGAAAAAGTATTTTGATGGAGTCTGTCAGGGTTCTCTGGATCAACTTAAATTTCGGGAACTGGAGCGGATGGCTAAAAATGTTCGACTGGGACTGGATCCTGATTATAACGATCTTTATGATAGCGAAAAATTGATGGAAGCA
Organism: Acetobacterium malicum subsp. dehalogenans DSM 11527; assembly: GCF_000472665.1. Taxonomy (GTDB): domain Bacteria; phylum Bacillota; class Clostridia; order Eubacteriales; family Eubacteriaceae; genus Acetobacterium; species Acetobacterium malicum. Next base: position 16,410 of record NZ_AXAC01000013.1, read on the forward strand.
GAGGATGACGATGAGCAATAGTATTAAAAAACAGACCAGGATTGATGTCGACAAACTGAGTGGCGAATTTTATTTTCAGTCACTGCTCCAGGAGGCCTATGTCAAAGGCGCACTGAGCCCCAAAGAATCCGAGCGGGTTCAGCGGGAATGTCTTAAACTGCTGGCTGACTGTACCGAGCGGTTTACCCGGGGCCAAAGCAGCTCGGTCCGGGTTGAAATCGCCCAGGGAATCATGGCTTCCAACCTCTTTACCATCGGCCTTTACCTTAAATCACTGCCCGATGTGGATGCCGTCCTCTTCCAGATTGAAAATGAACCGATTGAAAAACTCTATGAATATGGTTTCCAGGTGCTGAAGCGAAAAATAAATGTAGCCCATTATTTTTTTAACCAGGTTTGTAAAACCAAGCTCGAAACCGCCAATCATGCCTATAATATCACCATTGGCCAGGGTTTTAAGCCCTTTTTCGAAAGCTATGAAATAAATTTTCATGCTCACGAAATCCCCAGTGACATCGACTATCAACTGATCCATCCGGTCACTGATCTGGCCGGGGTTGAGTTCGTCATCAAGTATCTGGAAAACCTGTACTATGAAAACTTGTTTTGTTCCTATTTTGATGCCGATATCATTCACGAAGTCATGAGTGGTTATGATCCGTCCTACAAAAATCTCCTTGATAATATCTGTGCGCAGGTTTTTCAAAACGCGCTGGGTTGCCAATTACTAAGTGCCCCACTGCCCCCGCTGGATTTTAGCCCGGCCGATCTCAATCGCCTCGATAAAAAATTACGTAGCCATAACCAATTAGAACTCCAAACACAATTAAAATCAGCAGCCCAGGAGTTGATCACGGATCTGGAACTAACCAATCCGACCCAGAAAAAATACCTGCTCGCCAGTCTTCCGCAGATCACCACCACCGTTTATCAGGGACTGGCCACCCACTCTCTCGACAAGGTTTTTGTACCCCGATTCAATCCCAATATCAAGCCCATTATCCATTACAATATGGGCATTAAAATGGATGACAAGGCTTATCGGGAACTGGTTACGGAATTTTTATCCTGCCGCTTTTTCGAGGATAAGCTGGCTATCATTAAAGAACAGATTAAAACCCTGGCCGATATGGAAGATCTGCTCATCGCCAGCGAACTGGAGTCTGCCGAAGCAGCCATGATCTTTGCGCTGCTGGAAGACATTGAGCTGGCCGTGCTGACCACACGTCATCCCCTCCATCCGGCCATTGACGCCATTGATTATTCGGTTTCCGAAGTCCGAATGCAGCAAAATCTGGACGCTTATCTGCGGGCGCTACCCCGGGAGCGACTGGCCAGGATTCTTGGCATGACCACCACCATTGAGGTGGTCTGATTTTAAAAAGGTTTCGTCCTGTTTAACCAGCCATGAGCTGCCCAGTGATTGCGATCGGTGAGATTCCAGTCATTCTTTTTCATCATATTCTTCATCATCACAAACATGATTTTTCTAAACAAGGGCCCTGCACTGTGTTCAATATTAGCCACCGCTACGGTGGCTTTTTGGGCCAGCTGGGCCATGTCTTTTTCGATTTGACCGCGCTTTTTGTCGGATATGTCACTCCATTTCATGGCGGCCACTGCCTGCTTACTGGCAAACCGTTTTTTGACCCCCCAGAATTTCAGACTGTTCTGCATCGTTTTGGTGGTATGGGAAAGACCCGCTCCGGCCGTGGTGGCAAAACTGATCCCTACCTTATTAAACATTTTGGGATTGGGCCGGTGGCTGAGCCACATAAAGCAGAGATGATCCAGCAGTGCTTTTAACTGACCGCTAACATCCAACCCGTAAACCGAAGAGGTCAGGATCACCAGGTCAGCCTCTTCCAGGGCGGCTACAATGGGCTGGATCTGATCGGCATGGGGACAGGTGTCTTCACCCTTGAGAAAGCAGGAAAAACAGCCACTGCAAAAATTAGACATGTCTTTGGGCAGATAAAACTCCCTGACTTGAGTTTCTTCCAACTGCGAAATCTTTTCTAGTAGCAAATCCTTACAATGCCAGGTGCTGCCATGGCGCATGGTTCCATTGATTACTGTTATCTTCATTTTTCCATCCCTCTCTCAAAATAACCCCTAGTTTACCTCATTATAGCGAAGGACCGTTAATTTTTCAACGCTTATCCATTAATATTAAATTTATATAAGCCCTCCACATCTTTATACAAACTTTATAGGATCTATGATAATTTTTTAGTAGGGTAAATAATACCAAAATTATTTCGTTTATCCATCATCTCAGCTTCATATTAGGAGAAAACTATGTATATCATTATTATTGGCTGCGGCAAGCTAGGCAGCACCTTGGCCAAAGAGTTATCCATCACCGGATACGACGTTTCGGTCATCGACCACGACAGCGAAAAACTGAATGTTCTGGGGAGCGGTTTTAATGGTTCCAAATTTAGAGGCATTGAATATGATAGTGATCGCTTGCTGGAAGCTGGCATCAAACAAGCTGATTTTGTTCTAGCGGTAACTGCTGATGATAACATTAACATTACCGTGTCCCTGATCGCCAAAAAAATCTACCATGTACCCCGCATCATTGCCCGGGTCGGGGATCCCAGCCGAAAACATATATATGACATGCTGGATATCGAAACCATTTGTCCCACCCAGCTGGGGGTGGAGATCCTTAAACGGAAGATCTCTGAAAAAAATGTGGAAGTGCTGGCGGTTATTCAACCGGACATTGAAATTATTGAACTGACTGTAAAAAAGCACAAACCTTGTACAGTAAAAAGTATCGAAGAAAAATATAATTGTATCCTGTCCGGGTTAATGGTGGCCGATCGCTTTGTTTTTCCTGAAAAAGATGCGCTGGTTCCCTATGGTGCGAAAATTATCTGTACCATCCTCAAGAAAGATAAAGAAAAAATCATTACCTCATTGGCTAAGGAGATATCACGATGAAATCAATCATTATCGGGGGCGGAAAGGTCGGCTATTATCTGGTCCAGACCCTTAAAAAAAGAGGCTATCACGTCGTCTTAATTGAAAGAAACGGTGCAATTTGTCAAAAAATCGCTGAAGACATTGACATTGAAATAATTTGCGGCGACGGTACCGATCTGGAAGTTTTAAAAGACGCCGGCATCCAGGAAGCCGAAATCATTGCCGCCGTCACCGGAACCGATGAAGAAAATTTGGTGATCTGCGAGATTGCCAAGGTCAGTTTTAACATTAATAAAACCATCGCCCGGATTAATAATCCCAAGAACATTGCCATGTTCAAGGCTCTGGGGGTGGATAAGACGGTTTGCAGCACCGAGGTGATTGCCAATCTTATCGAATATGAATTTGACAAAGATAATTTTAAACTGATCCACACCTTTGAGCGCGGCGCTATGATTCTCGTCGAAATCATCATCCATGCCGATGACCGCTGGTCCAATCAATTTATCCAGGACATGGATTTGCCGGCCGAATGCGTCATCACTTCGATCCTCCGGGATGAACAGGTCATTTATCCCCGCGGCGATACGCGGTTTCTGGAAAATGACAAAGTGTTGGTGATTACCAATAAGGCGGCTTTAGCAAAATTAAAAAAAATTCGATAACGGGAAGGAAATCAAATGGAATCACGAAAAAATGAACTGCTGGGGCTGATGATTGAACTGCTGTCGGTATCGGCCTATGTACTGCTGTTTTTTATTCTAACCCTTGTGATGATTTAGAATTGCCATGAATACTTTTAACGGACGCTTTTACAGTATCTTAATCATCAGTTACTATACCGGTTTTGTTGTTCTGGGCATCGCCCTGTTGATGGTTCTCCCCATTTTGACAGCAGTGGGTCTTCAGGAATGGAATCCTTTTTGGGATTTTATCATCACCATGGCGATTTCGGTTATTCTGGGACTGCTCCTGATTATAATCGGAAAACAGACCCGCCACAACAAAAGCTTTGTCCAGTGGAAACACGGTTTTGTGGTGGCATCACTTTCCTGGATTATTTTGATGTTTTTGTGTGCTATTCCCTATTTGCTCAGTGGCCATGTCAATTCAATTCTGGATGCCTGTTTTGATGTCATGAGCGGCTTTACTACCACGGGCATGGTTTTGACCCAGGATCTGGATCATATCTCGCTCAGTTTAAATCTATGGCGTCATATGCTCACCTTTATTGGCGGTCAGGGGATGATTGTCCTGGCGTTGACATTCTTATTAAAAGAAACCGGCGGTGCCTACATCTTTTATGTCGGGGAAGCCAAAGATATCGACCTGGTTCCCAATGTCAAGGGAACGGCTCGGATCATCTGGAAAATCAGCATGGTTTATCTGTTGATCGGAACGGCAGCCTTGTGGATTGACGGCATGACCATCGGACTGAACCCCCTCTCGGCATTTTTTAATGGCCTGTTTATTTTTGCATCATCCTGGAGCACCGGCGGTTTTGCCCCCTATACCCAGAACATGATGTATTACCATAGCTTTTCTTATGAAAACCTGACGATCATCTTTTTTATTCTGGGTTCATTGAATTTTGGCCTGCATTATGCGATTCTTTCCGGGAATAAAAAAGAATTGCTCAAAAACATCGAAACCCAGAGCTTTTTTATCACCTCCTTTCTGGCCAGCGTTCTGGCCGTCATGTGGCTGGCTCGAACCGGCGTCTATCATGATGCCATCGCGATGTTTCGACGGGTTGTTTACAATGTCTTGTCCGCCCATACCACCACCGGATTTGGTTCGGTTTATGCCCGCCAATTCGCCCTGGAATGGGGTGACTTCGGGATCCTGATTCTCGTCATTGTAATGTTGATTGGCGGCTCGGCCTGTTCCACCGCCGGCGGCTTTAAGGGACTGCGGATCGGCATCATCTTTAACAGCATCCTTGCTGATGTAAAACGCTTGTTGGCTTCAGAACGCAATGTCAAAGTCTTTCGTTTTCACCACATCAAGGATCAGATTCTGGCGGATGGCCTGGTCAAGGCATCGGCCCTGATCATCATTTGTTATCTGATCACCTTTGCCATCGGAACGCTGATCGGCACCTTTTATGGCTACCCACTGGCCAGCGCCGCCTTTGAAGCGGCCTCGATTACCGGCAATGTGGGATTATCCATCGGCATCACCGTCCCGGGTATGCCAGCAGTGATGAAAATCTACTATATTATTGCCATGTATCTGGGTCGACTGGAGTTTCTTTCCGTTTTCGCCCTCATCGGCTTCATCATCGGAGGCATAAAAAAATGTTGGACAAAATAATAAAAGCTCTTTTGCTTACGGTGAGCCTGCTTTTCTGCCTGAATGGAAGCGTATTGGCCGCTGATGTAGTCGACCTGAATCAGCTGGTGGAAAATGCTGAAATAATGGACGGTCAAACCGTCACCGTCAGCGGCGAAGCCATTGGTGAAGCGATGGAACGGGGCGACCACGCCTGGGTCAATATCAATGACGGTACCAATGCCATGGGTATCTGGATGCCGCTTGACGATATCCAGAGCATTAAGGTATTTGGTGATTACAAGCATCTTGGCGACCAGCTTCAGGTCACCGGGGTGTTTAACCAGGCCTGTGTTGAACATGGCGGCGATGTCGATGTTCACAGCGACTCGATCACGGTGGTAGCGGCCGGTTATGCCACCGCCGAATCGGTTCCAGCGCTAAAGATCGTCATTGGTCTCGTGCTGGTGTGTCTGGCTTCAGTGCTTGGTTTGATCTACCTCAAAGTTATAAAAAAAAGTGATGGCTAAGCCATCACTTCAGACTGTCAAAAAAGATAACCCAGTACCGACAATTGTTACATCATGTTGTACGCATCGGAGCGGACACGGCAAAGCCTGTCCGATTCCGCGGCGAACAACAGATTAACAATTGGTCGGTACGGTAGTTTGTCGACAACCTCAAGTGATAGCTAAGCCATCACTTTTTTCATTATTCTTCAGGACATTTTAATTTTTGATAAACCCGGTGGCATTGAATTTGGCAATCAGCACCTCATTGTCCTCATCAAAAATATCCACGTTATAGTTACCAAGACTTCGGCTTGACGAGGTTTCGGTGGCTTTGGCCAACAGATATTTCCCCTTGGCCGGTTTGAAATAGTTGATGTTGGCATTAATGCCGACACTAACTTTTCCGCCAGCATTGGCTGCGGCTGCAAAAGCAAAATCCGCCAGGGTGAAAATAGCCCCTCCCTGAACAATGCCCAATCCATTCAAATGTTCTTCTTTAATTTTCATTCTAACCTCGGCATAACCGATATCAACCGTTATCAACTCCAAGCCAAGTAATTTGGCAAATTGATCATTTTTAACTGTTTTTATCATTTCTGTATTCATTTGATCTGCCTTTCCGAAGGTGTTAATTATTTTTTAGAGAAAACGAGACCGTAGAAATTTTCAGTAAAGGTCATTGTCTCCTGACATTCAAAATCAATTTCCTTTAACATCGCAGTTAGCTCGTTGCTGCTAATCCGATGATCAACAGGTGGTCCCATTTCGGTTTCCCCTTTTTCCCAATCAATAATGGCCAGCTTGCCTCCGGGTTTGATAATCCGGCTGCTTTCTTCCAGAAATTGATTTTTATCAACAATTTCATGGATCACATTAACCATCAAACCAAAACTGACGGACTCATCCGGAATCATCAGATCCAGTTCTTCGGTTTTTACTATTTTTATATTATTTAAACCCGCTGCTTTGCTGCGAAGTTCAACCTCCGCCAGCATTTCCGGCGAGGTATCCAGCGCATAGGCGCTGTTGTTGCCGATTAACTTAGCAGCCGGAATCGTAAAATAGCCAATACCGCTGCCGATATCGGCAAACACATCGTCCGGCTTCAATCCCAGTTTTTCCAGGGTCTCGACCGGTGGCAGGTTTTCCCTGCGCCACTCATTATCCAGTTTCTTTTTATTATTAGGGTTAAACTTATGTGCCATATGTTTCTCCTGTTCGCTGTATTTCCGCTTTTGAATATTTCTAATTTAAACTATTATATCATAAAGGCAACCTGGATTAACCGCTATTTTTATAAAAACCGGTATCTGTTAAGATAACCGGTTTTTAAAATCTTCATATCCAAATTGTTTGACCATCTGAATCGTTTTTTCCTGGCTGAAGATGGCAATGGCGGGGAGATTCATGCCATTAAAGGTGTTGGTTTTAACCATCGAATAAATGGCCATGTCGCAGAACACCAGGCGGTCGCCAATTTTTAGCGGCTCATCAAAGACGTAGTCGCCGATAATATCCCCGGCCAGACAGGTCGGCCCACCCAGCCGATAGGCAAAGGGTTTTTCACCCGGTAAGGCGGCTCCGATAATATTGGGCCGATAGGGCATTTCCAGTACATCCGGCATATGACAGGCAGCGGATGTATCGAGGATGGCATTGTGAATGCCATTATCGACGATATCCAGCACCGTCGCCACCAGAAAACCGGTGTTGAGGGCTACGGCTTCGCCGGGTTCAAGATAGACCTTTAGCCCGTAGCTGTCCTGAATCCGCTTGATGCAGGTAATCAGTTTTTCGATATCGTAATCATCCCGGGTGATATGGTGGCCACCCCCGAAGTTGAGCCATTTCAGCTGCGGCAGAAATTCGCCAAAATTTTCTTCCACTGCTTTCAGAGTTTCCTCCAAAGCATCGGCATTTTGCTCGCAGAGGGTATGAAAATGCAGCCCACTGATGCCTTCCAGCAATTCTGGTTGGAACTGAGCCCGGGTGACCCCCATCCTTGACCCTGGTGAACAGGGATCATAGATGGCGTGATCCTGGGTGGAACATTCCGGATTAATCCGGATCCCGCATTCCCGGCCGGCGGCAATCGCTTTTGCCCCAAATTTCTGCCACTGATTGAAGGAGTTAAAAACGATATGGTCGCAGAGCCCGACGATTTCGTCAAACTCATCATCGCGATAGGCGGTGGCAAACACATGGGTTTCGCCACCCATTTCCTCATGACCCAGCCGCGCTTCAAAGAGCCCACTGGCCGTGGTGCCGGCCAGATAGCGACCGATCAGGGGGTAAAGCGAGAACATCGAAAAAGCCTTTTGGGCCAGCAGAATCCGACACCCGGTGGCTTGCTGGACCCGGTCCAGAATTTTTAAGTTTTTAATCAGCAGGCTTTCATCGACCAGAAAACAGGGCGTCGGCAATTCCTTGAAAGCGTCCGTTAATTCCATTTCCGCCATGCTTAATCAACCAGCTCCGGCTCAAAACTTTCCTGCCAGGGCAGTCCCCATTTGTTCAGGGCTTCCATAAAGGGATCGGGATCAAACTCTTCGATATTGTAAACCCCGGGTTTTTGCCACTGGCCGGTCATTACCAGCATCGCGCCGATCATCGCCGGTACCCCGGTGGTATAGGAGATCGCCTGAGAACCAACTTCTTTGTAGCATTCTTCGTGATCACAGACATTATAGAGGTAGTAGGTTTTATCCTGGCCATCTTTTTTGCCCTGGAAAATACAACCGATATTGGTTTTTCCTTTGGTGCGGGGGCCGAGGGTTGAAGGATCTGGTAAGACGGCAGCTAAAAACTGCAGCGGCACAATCATTTTGCCCTCATATTCAATCGGTTCAATCGAGGTCATGCCGACGTTTTCCAGACATTTCAGGTGGGTCAGATAGCTTTGTCCAAAGGTCATAAAGAAGCGAATCCGTTTAATGCCTTTGATATTTTGACCCAGCGATTCCAGTTCTTCATGATGGAGCAGATACATATCTTTGGGGCCAATTTCCGGGAAATTATAAACCCGCTTGATTTCCATCGGCTCAGTTTCAATCCACTGACCGTCTTCCCAATAGCTGCCGTTGGCGGTAACTTCGCGAATATTAATTTCCGGATTGAAGTTGGTGGCAAAGGGATAGCCATGATCGCCGGCGTTGGCATCGAGAATATCGATATAATTGATCTCATCAAACTGATGCTTCATCGCATAGGCTGAAAAAACACCGGTCACACCGGGGTCAAAGCCACTGCCCAGCAGCGCTGTAATCCCGGCTTTTTCAAACCGTTCGCGGTATTCCCACTGCCATTTATATTCAAATTTGGCGGTATCTTCCGGCTCGTAATTGGCAGTATCGACGTAATGGGTTTTGGTGGCCAGACAGGCGTCCATAATGGTCAGATCCTGATAAGGCAGGGCCAGGTTCAAGACCACATCCGGCTTGACTTCTTCAATCAGCGCAATCAGCTCATCGACATTGTCGGCATTGACCTGGGCGGTAGTGATTTTGGTCGCCCCGCCATCCAATTTTGCTTTTAAGGCATCGCACTTGCTTTTGGTTCGGCTGGCAATGCAGATTTCGGTAAACACGTCGCTGTTTTGACAGCATTTATGAATGGCCACACTGGCAACACCGCCGCAACCGATAATTAATGCTTTTCCCATAATTTGTTCCTCCTTAATATTTTCTCTAATACTTTAGGTTATCTCTCAACTACCGTACCGATCAATTGTTAATCTATTGTCGTTACGACGTTTTGATTCTATTGTCATTTGTAAATTTCTTACTCGTTTAGGCCATCGCCAATAAGAGTTCCCGCAGCACCTTGCAGGCGACGGCGGTGGAAGCGCCGCTCTGGTCATAGACCGGCGAAAGCTCGTTGATGTCACAGCCGACCAGATTCAGCTGGCTGACGGTTTGGATCGCTTCAAGCAGCTCCATAAAGCTGACACCGCCGGGTTCCGGGGTGCCGGTGCCGGGGAAAACGGATGGGTCTAACACATCCAGATCCAGGGTGAAATAGACCGGTTTACCCTGGAGTTTTTCGACCACTTCGGCCAGGCCCTTAAAATTGAACTTCTGGGTGGTGACGTGATCTTGGCCCCACTGGAACTCACTGCGTTCGCCGGAACGAATCCCGAATTGATAGATCCGGCCATCGCCAATGATATCCCAAACCCGGTGCAGCACCGTGGCATGGGACAGGGTAATACCCAGATAGTCATCCCGCAAATCGGCATGGGCGTCAAAATGCACCACATAAAGCTCCGGATATTTCCGGGCCACCGCCCGGACGGCACCCAGGGTCACCAGATGCTCGCCGCCGATCATCACCGGCCGCTTATTATCTCTTAATACCCGGGTGGTATAGCTTTCAATCGCTGCCAGCACCTTTTCGGTATCACCAAAACAAAGTTCCAGATCGCCGCCATCAAAAACGGCCAGATCTTCCAGATCTTTGTCCTGGTAGGGGCTGTAGGTTTCCAGTCCGTATGATTCCCCCCGCATCGTGCGGCTGGCAAAGCGAGTGCCAGGACGAAAGGAGGTGGTGGAATCAAAGGGCGCGCCAAAAACGACAATGTCTGATTCCCCGTATTCGTTGTCACAACCTAAAAAGGTCTCAATATTTTTATTCAACATCTTTTAACAGCTCCTCCACATAGTTTGGCAACGCAAAGGCGCCAACATGCAATTGGGTATTATAGTAGCGGGTTTTAAATCCCTGCGCATTCCACTTCACCGCCTTTAAATCCTCAATCGGATGGTATTTCTTCGAGGCAAAGCCAAACAGCCAGTGTCCCGAAGGATAGGTGGGAATATGGGCCTGATAGACCCGGCTGATCGGGAAGGACTCGACAATGCGCTTATGAGCCCGCTGCATCGCCACGGCATCATCCAGATAAAAAGCACTTTCATGTTGATTGACCATGATTCCGTCTTCTTTCAGGGCCTTATAGCAATTGCCATAGAATTCTTTGGTAAACAGGCCTTCGCCGGGGCCAAAGGGATCGGTGGAATCGACAATGATCAGATCGTATTCATTTTCACAGCGGCGAATAAATTTCAGGCCATCCTGATAATGAACGGTTACCCGCTCATCATTAAAACAGCAGGCGGTCTGGGGCAGATGCTTTTTACAGACTTCCACCACCAGTTCGTCAATTTCGACCAGATCAATGTGTTCAACCAGCGGATAGCGCACCAGCTCGCGGATGGCACCGCCATCACCACCACCGATAATCAATACTTTTTTGGCCGCCGGATGAACGGCCATGGGAATATGCACCATCATCTCATGGTAGATAAACTCGTCTTTTTCGGTCAGCATCATAAATCCGTCCAGGGTTAAAAAACGGCCAAATTCTTTGGAATCAAAAATATCGATCCGCTGAAATTCACTTTGTCCGCAGTAAAGCTGACGATCCACCTGAATGGAAAATTTGACGCTGGGGGTATGTTTTTCTGAAAACCATAATTCCATTTAATCAATCCTCCTTCAGCACATTGAGATATTCGATTTCCATGTCTTCGGGGCCGGTTAAAAAGCAGCCCTTGTCTTTGACATATTCGATGGAATCAAGAATTTCGGCAGTAATCATTTCGCCGGGAGCCAGGATTGGAATCCCTGGCGGATAGCACATCACAAATTCACTGCAGATCCGGCCGCCGCTTTTTTCCAGCGGCAAAGCTTCCTTATCGGCATAAAATGCTTCCTGCGGGGCCACTGCCACCGCCGGGTTAATATATTCATATTGCAGCATCCCGGCCTTGTCTTTTTTATAAATCCGGCGGATTTCAGCCAGCGCCGAGACCAGCCGTTCCAGATTACGTTGGCTGTCGCCCACTGAAATGTAGGCCAAAATATTACCCACATCCCCAAATTCCACCTGAATGTCGTATTCGTCCCGGAGAATATTGTAAACTTCAATCCCCGCCAGTCCGACGTTCAGGGTATTAATCGACAGCTTGGTGGCGTCGAAATCGTAAATGGTATCACCGTTGATCAGTTCTTTGGAATAAGCGTAATAGTCGCCGATCTGATTGATTTCATCCCGGGCGTATTGGGCCATGGCGGTTACCTTGGCAAAGATTTCCTTGCCGTTCACGGCCAGATTTTTACGGGATATATCGAGACTGGAAAGCAGCAGATACGACCCACTGGTGGTCTGGGTCAGATTGATGATCTGCCGGACATAACCGGGGTTCATCCCGGCTCCCACCAATAAAAACGAGCTTTGCGTCAGCGATCCGCCGGATTTATGCATGCTGACCGAGGCCATGTCGGCACCGGCGGCCATCCCGCTGATCGGCATGTTTTCGCCAAAATAGAAATGGGTGCCATGGGCCTCATCGGCCAGTACCAGCATACCCGAAGCGTGCGCCATTTCGACGATCGCTTTCAGGTTGGAACAAACCCCATAGTAGGTCGGGTTGTTGACCAGGATCGCTTTGGCATCCGGGTTTTCCTGGATCGCTTTGGCTACTGCGGAGAGGGTCATCCCCAATGAAATACCAATTTCATGATTGGTTTCAGGATTCACATAAACCGGGATGGCACCGCCCAGGATCATCGCATTGATGACGCTGCGGTGGACATTCCGGGGCAGAATAATCTTCTCCCCTTTTTTACAGGCCGACAGCACCATCGTCTGAACCGCCGAAGTCGTGCCGTTGACCATAAAAAACGCCTGTTTGGCACCAAAGGCATCCGCCGCTAATTCCTCAGCCTCTTTGATCACCGAAACCGGATGGCAGAGATTATCCAGTGGCTTCATCGAATTGACATCCAGAGTCATACAACGTTCCCCTAAAAATTCCGTTAATTCGGGATTCCCCTTGCCCCGTTTATGGCCGGGCACATCAAAGGGCACCAGCCGATTCCGCTTAAACTCATTGAGTGCCTCCATAATCGGCATTCGTTGTTGATTTAATTTTGGCACGTTTTTTTCCTTCCCAATTAATAGACATTACTGCCGCTAAAAATTTCGATCATTTCCCGACGCAGGTTTTCGGTAATCTGTAGCCGGGTTCGCGGCGGCAGCTCATAGGCATCGGTATTGAATAAATAATCCTGAAGACAGATTTCCTTTAGCAGCATCTTGGTGTGAAACAGATTGGACTGATAAACATTAATATCAATGGCATCATATTCCTTAAGGGTTTTGTCATCGATATAATCCTGGATTGAGGTGATTTTATGATCCATAAACAATTTCTTGCCACTGACGTCCCGGGTAAACCCCCGGACCCGATAATCCATGGTAATGATATCCGAATCAAAGCTGCCGATCAGGAAATCCAGGGTACTCAGCGGGGTAATTTCGCCACAGGTGGCTACATCAATATCGACCCGAAAGGTGGCAATGGACGTGTCGGGATGATATTCCGGATAGGTATGAACCGTTACATGGCTTTTGTCCAGATGGGCCACTACCGTATCACCCTGCAAATCCGTCTTCTCCACATTTTCTTCCCGATATTCCCGCAAAAAAGTTTCTTCGGCAATTAAAAAGGTGACACTGGCCCCCTGAGGATCATAATCCTGCTTGGATACATTTAATACCCGGGCACCAATCATCTCCGTGACATGATACAAAATATTGGTCAAGCGATCTGAGTTATACTGCTCATCAATATAGGCAATATAGTCACGTTGCTCCCGCTCGCTCTTTGCATAGCATACATCATAAATGTTAAAACTTAATGATTTTGTTAGATTGTTAAAACCATTCAACTTTAATTTATTATCCATAATCCACCCCGTTTCCATTTTTTCGCATTATAATTATGCTGTTCTAATTTAATAAAACAAAAAACTCAAGTGATCCTTCAGCATTTGCTGTTCATCCACTTGAGTTTATTTCTACTGATTTGTTATTTACACGAGCGCATGACCGCACCGTCTATACATGATTCCAAACGTAGAAATTAGAGTCTATATAGCAAGAACTTACTTTTACTACTCTTATTGATTGTTTCACAAGTGTGATGTGCAATAACGCACACGGTTTTAAGTAACCAACTTATAAAATTTGAGCTGACACTCAATCAATAAGGCAACGAAAGTTGCCAATCGGCATTTGACCTAGCTGTCCGTATGGCATTCAATTTCTTTATCACCGAGTTAAATCTGATAAAGAAATGGTCAAAAGAATTCTTTGCTGCATTCATAAACATCGCTTATAAACACGCCAAATAGACATCGATCTATTTCTATCATTCGTTTCGAATTGTACTATAAAAGATTGTGAAAATCAAGAAATATTTGCAAATTTAACCCGTTTCTAACATAATCCTTAGCCTATTTAAGGACTTTTAAAAATCTCCGGTCACTTCTGAAAAAGATGATCTCAACGTATTCAGGGCGTCCCGGTAATCAAATTCATGAATCTGTCTTTCCAGTTCCAATCCCGAATCTCCCAAAGTAAATAGCAGCAGATCCTTGTGTACCTCAAATAAATCATAGGCCTCGGTGTCATTATTTTCAAGCAATCCGGTCAGTTGGCTCAGGATCGTCTCGATTTGGGCCTTGTTTCCCACATCTTTTTGTTGACTTTCAGGGGAATGCCGTTCTTTCGGTAAGGACTCCGCAAAACCTCCTATTTCTGTAACAAAACTATTGATCTGTTCTTTAAACTGCTCTTTTCCAGATCTGATCCGAACCGCCTGTTCCAGTTCAGCCGCCAGCTCCTGTATTTTTATAGCCCCCAGATTTCCCGCCACGCCCTTGATGGAATGAACCGTTTGCATGATATTCTGATAGTTTTCGGCGGTGGTCTGTTTTAAAATATCAATCGCTGCGGTTTCACATTTTTGGCTAAACTGCCGGATCAATCGCAAATAAACGGAGATATCACCACCCAGCATTCTCAGTCCGGTTTCCACATTCAACCCCTCCACCTGCCGCAGCGCTTTTAAACAGTTCTGTTCTTCCGGTGCCGCAGCTGTATGCCTGATCTGATCATTTTGCACGTCACGTTGAAGCGCTTCTTTGTTATCTGACCCGTTTTTTCTCACCGGCAACCACTTGATCAAGCACTTGTATAAAATCTCCGGTTCTACCGGTTTGACCAGATGATCATTCATCCCTGCTTCGATACATTTACGCCGATCTTCTTCAAAGGCATTGGCGGTCATCGCTAAAATAGGAACCGCTTCCCAACCCGGCAAGGCCCTGATCAGGGCAGTTGCCGCCAACCCATCCATGACTGGCATCTGAACATCCATTAAGATCAAGTCAAATTTAGTCTCCGCAACTTTACTAATGGCTTCCTGCCCATTTTCGGCCACTGCTATCTTAAACTTAAAGGGCTCCAGTAGCTGCCTAACGATTTCCTGATTAATTTGATTGTCTTCAACAATCAGTATTTGCATCTGTCCATAATCCTTTAATCGCTCCTCCAACGCTTTCAGGGACGACGGTATTTTTGATTCGATGTCATTATTCAGCAATTCCATTAAGGCGTCATTGAGAGTTGACGGTGTCATCGGTTTAACCAGAATCCGGCTGATGCCTGCTCGCTGGGCCTCTTCATAGGATATCTGGTTCCCATATCCGGTTATCAGATAAACCGTCGGCATGGTTTTCAAGTCCAACGATTGAAGCATCAGCGCTGTGTCAATACCATCCTGAACCGGCATTTTCATGTCCATAAATACCAGTCGATAAGGATTCATCCGCTGGTCTGCTTGGGTCACTGCCGCCAGTCCTTCTTTTCCCGAACTGACTGCATCACACTCGATTCCAAAATCAGCCAGCATCGTGATCATCAGTTCCCGGGCTTCCGGCATATCATCGATCACCAGGACCCGAATTTCCTCAGATGACTTGATACTGATCCTATTTTTGGGCATTGCGGTTGATATTTCAAATGGCAGTTCAAACCAGAACCGACTTCCTTGACCCAACTCGCTGTCAACCCCTATTTCGCCACCTAAAAAATTGGCCAGACGGGAACTGATCGCCAACCCTAAACCGGTACCACCATAAAGACGGGTCATCGATTCGTCGGCCTGGACAAAATCCTGGAACAGATTTTTCATCTGTGCTGTTGACATGCCAATTCCGGTATCCCACACTTCAAAGCGCAAGCGGATCTGCTTGTGATCCTGTTTAACGATTCGGGCAATGATTTTAATGCTCCCTGTTTCGGTAAACTTCACCGCATTGCTCATTAAATTAAGTAAAATTTGGCCAAAACGAACCGAATCGCCCCGCAAAACCGTGGGAATATGGTCCACATCGACTAATAAATCGAGATTTTTTTTGGCCGCTTCATCACCCAAAATATTGCATACCCGGTCGATTTCCCGGGTCGGTTCGAAATCATGGGTATCCATTTGCATTTTTCCGGCTTCAATTTTTGAAAGATCCAGCACATCATTAATGATCTGCAACAAGTGATTGGCTGCCTCAGTTAGCTTGTCAATCTGTTCCTCCTGACGCATGGTCAGGGGATCACGCTTGATCAGGTGGGCAAGTCCGATGATGGCATTCATCGGTGTTCGGATTTCATGACTCATGTTTGATAAAAAGGAGCTCTTGGCCTGATTGGCAGCTTCTGCCTCAAGCTTCGCCATCTCCAATTCGGTGGTTCTGGAAAAAACCATTTCCTCAAGATGTTTTTGATAGGTCTCCAGCTCTTCCAGATAGTTCATCTTTTCGGTTACATCCTGAACCGTTCCCCAGCTGGCGATCGGATTGCCCTCATGATCACACTCAAATTGCGATCGTTCTTCCACCCAGCGTACTTCTTTGCCAGATAAAATACGATGAAGTACGGTAAACGACTGACCTTCATTTGCTTTTTCTGCCCAGGTATCAATCATTTTTTTTCGATCATCCGGATAGACAAAATCCATATAGGATTCAAAAGTTTGCGGCATTCCAATTTCCACCCCAAAAATACGATAGGTTTCATTTGACCAGATCAATTTGTTTGCTTTAATATCGAAATGCCAGTGTCCTGTTTTCGAAACCTCCTGAGCCCGATTTAAGTACGCTTCATTTTGCCGTAATGCCTGGGTCATCTCAATTCGTTCCCGATTTAATCGATGCTGTTCCGAAATATCCCGAATTACCTCAACAAAATTTTCACTTTCGGCCAGCCAGCTCATTCGGCATTCAAAATGATGATTTCCATCCGCATAGGGTAAATCATACTCAAAGGTCTGCATTTGACCACTCGTTCTGGCCATTGCCATGGCATCGGTAAAAGCATTGTTGATGTCCGGCAGCAATACGCTGTTGATTTTTTTATATAAAAAAACTTCCGGTGGGATGTAGAGATCCGATGTTTTTTTGGCCCGGTATTCCAGAATAACGCCCTGGGCATCCGTTAGAAACAAAATATCCGGGACAACCTTAAAATACGCTTCCAGGATTCGATCAATCTTTGAGGCTCGTTCTTCACTTAAATGTAATTCTGTCACATCTTGAACCACACCTTCAATTTGAATAATCTGGCCATTTTCTGAAATCGGAATACCAATGGTACGAATCCATTTCGTTGTTTTCTTTTCTGTGGTTATCTCCAATTCCATTTCAAAAGACTCTGCTTTTTCAATTGCATCCTTCAAGCCTTCCCGATATCGATCGATATCACGACTCTGAAAAAAATGGTTTGGCTCCAGAACTGACGGAATTTCCCCCGGTTCCAAATCAAAAATATGAAACATTCCCTGGCTCCATTGGCTTGTCATGGTGGTTATATCAATTCGCCAGCTTCCGACCTTTGTCAATCGGGATCCCAATTCCAATAATTTATTCTGCTGTACCAACCAAGAATTGTCCTGTTCCATTTTATAACTCACCACCCTTCGCTTCCTGGCTTTTAATTTTTGTTCGCCGCTGTCCGATCCTGACACAAGACCTGTCTGAAAGCCTTAATTTCTGTTTCAAAAGCATCCACTACATCCGGATCAAACTGCAAGCCTTTCTGCTCTAAAATATAGTCCACCACCGCATCCATGCTCCAGGCTTTTTTATAGGGCCGCACCGTAGTAAGAGCATCAAATACATCTGCGAGTGCCATAATCCGTGCCGAGATGGGAATTTCATCACCATACAGTTCTTCCGGATAACCCTTTCCATCCCATCGTTCATGATGATAATTCATAATTCTCTCGGCCTCTTCCAAAAAGTACAACGCCGTAATTTCACCCTGTTCATTATCTGTTTTGTTGACGGATAAGGTTTTATTGATGGCCAGACGAATGGCATTCCCGCCAATCTTGCAATGGGTTTTCATTACCTCATATTCTTCATAGTCGAGCTTTCCCGGCTTTAATAAGATCGCATCGGGAATCCCAATCTTGCCGATATCATGAAGGGGTGCCGCTTTAACAATCCGTTCAATGGTATCATCACCCAACCGTTTTTTGAATTTCTCATTTTTTTGCAATCGCTCTGCGATAATCCGCACATAATTCTGGGTCCGCAAAACATGATTGGCGGTATCATTGTCCCGGGTTTCAACCAATTCTGCAAAAACATTCAGGGTTGTATCCTGAATCATCTGGTTTTCTACCATCCGTCGTTTGACTTCAGCTTCCAGCCATTCGTTCTGGTTTTTAAGCCGGTCGCGGGCTTGTTTCAGTTCCAGATGGGCATTGACTCTGGCCAACACAATCCCCGGCCGAAATGGTTTAGTAATATAGTCAACCGCCCCCAAATGAAAGCCCTTTTCTTCATCAATTAAACTATCCAGTGCTGAAATATAGATAACCGGAATCCCCAGGTTCGCTGGATCTTTCCGTAATTCTGATAAGGTTTCATAACCATCCATTCCGGGCATGATAATATCCATCAAAATCAGATCCGGCTTGATTCCCTTTTCAACCGCCTGAAGCAGTTCCGCTCCAGATTTATAGGCCCGGATTAAAAAAGAAGGACTCAATAACTTTTTTAAGATCATCAAATTGATGGGTTCGTCGTCAACGATTGAGATTTCATGATTTTTCATGCTTCCTGCTCCCTGAAATTAAAAATAAATAACGAGTTGTCGTTAATTCCTACCCTTTTTTGCGGGAATAAAACACGATTCTCAACTGCATTATGCCCGTCTGACCGAAAAATAAATATCTGCATGCAATCCGCTGAACAAAAATTAAAATTTTTATTCCCAAGCAATTGACCAACTCAGCGGGCTGGCTTCAATATCCGGGCCAGATCCTCAAGGTCGGCGGCATGAATGATCGCCAGCACCTCATCGGCCGGCAATAGCCTGGTATCACCATGGGGAATAAGCAGTTGGCCATTTCTGATAATTGCCACTAAAACACATTCGGTAGGTAGGCCCAGTTCTCTCACCGTCTTACCCACTGCCAGCGATTCCGGGTGAACCTTTTCTTCCACCAATGAAAATTGTCCCTGGTTCAACTTAAGCAGGGTCATCATATCCCCCACTGACATTTCTTCAGCAACCAGTGTTGCCATCAGCTCGGCCTGGTTTAACGCCACATCCACCCCCATTTCCGGAGTGAATAACCAGGCATTCTTGGGATTTTTAATCCGCGCCAGAATTCGCGGCACCTGATATTCCAGGCGGGCAATGGTGGCAGCCACCAGATTGATTTCATCAGCCCCAGTCACCACCGCCAGCACATCGGCCGAACGGATCCCGGCCGCTTCCAGAACACTAGGGTCGGTGCCGCTCCCCAACACCAGCACCTCTTTGGGCAGATCACAACCCAGCCGTTCCAATTGATGCGTTCGGATTTCAATGAGCTTAACCTGATGGCCGCCGTTTTGCAGCAACGAAGTCAGATAACAGCCCACCTTGCCGCCGCCTACGATTATTACTTTCATGATCTGATATCCCCTTTCTATCCTAATCCCAGCAGCGATTTAAGACGTTCCCCTGATACCGCAGCCACTGCTAAATGAACCAGATCGCGGTTTTCAAACACCGTATTAAGCGCCGGTATGATCGAGCGGTTCCCGCGGCTGATCGATACCACGCTGACTTCGCCAGGAATTGTCAATTCCCCCACCCGTCGCCCGACCAACAAGGCTGGTATCTCAATTTCCATAATATCGACATCGCCATTCCCGATACTCATGGCCACATTAACCGGTGCAAAACTCAGCAAATCGGCCACCCGATTTACGCCCCAGGACATTGGATCAAAGACCTGCAGTCCCAGCCGCCGATAAATTTCCGCTTTGCGGGGTTCATGAAGGGCTGACACGACCCGGGGAACCCCAAATATCTGACTGGCAATCCGGGCGGTGAGGGCATTGGCCTCGTCGTTGGAGGTCACCGCGGCCAGCGAGTCTGCCCGCTCAATTCCGGCCGAAAGCAATACATCCCGGTCAAATCCTACCCCGGCGATGGTTTTTCCCTTAAAGCCGGCTCCCAAATGTTTAAAGGTCAATGGGTCCTGATCAATGACGGTGATGTCGTGAGCACTCTGATTCAGTTTAAGAGCTAAACCGGATCCGATTCGCCCACAGCCTATTATAATGGTTTTCATTTAGCTATCCCCTTTCTCAATCTCTGTTTTATTATGTTTTTTATCCAAGCGTCGTTTATCCCAATTTCGCAAGAAGGCCTTCCGCAGTTCATCAATAAGAATCACCACTGGCACCCACATAAAGAGATAGGCCCATTCAATCAAGCCGATTGGGGCGGTATTAAAGATCTCGTGCAAAAACGGCGTGTAGATCAGAATACTGAAGACCGTTAGCTCACAGATGATCCCGATTAAGATCATATGGTTGCTGAACAGCCCCACCTTAAACACCGAGGCCCGTTCGGTTCGACAATTGAAAACAATCCCGATTTGGGTAACCACAATCGCCCCTAACGTCATGGTGGTCGCCATTCGGTAAATCTCGCCCGAGTCAGCCATCGGTATCCCCGGCCAGCCGTTCTGCCAGTATAGGAAGAAGAAGGCTGACATCGCAATGGCCGACTCCATGATCCCATAAAACAGAAAAGCACGAATGAGTAACGGTCGATTGAGCAAATGTTCTTGCTGCGATCTTGGCGGACGCTGCATCACCCCTTCTTCTGGCAGTTCAACCCCCAAGGCGATGGCCGGGATCATATCGGTACCCAAATCCACCGCCAGAATCTGCATGACCGTCAGCGGCAGCGGGATCTGCCCTTTGGCGAATAAAAACACAATAAAAGGCACCGCCTCGGGGACATTGCTGTTTAAAATATAGGTGGCAAACTTACGGATATTGTTGTATACCCCCCGGCCTTCTTCCACCGCATTGACAATCGAGGCGAAATTGTCGTCGGTGAGAATCATATCAGCGGCTTCCTTGGCCACATCGGTTCCGGAAATCCCCATGGCAATGCCGATGTCAGCCTTTTTAAGGGCCGGTGAATCATTGACGCCATCACCGGTGACCGCCACCACATTACCCATCTCCTGGAGGGCGGTGACTACCCGCAGCTTTTGTTCCGGTGCCACCCGGGCAAAGACAATTTCCTCAGTTAGGGCTTTTTTAAGATCCACGTCATTAATTTCGTCCAGTTCAACACCAGTGACAATCCGGGGCTGAAGACTATGGATAATGCCGATCCTCCGGGCAATGCTTTCGGCCGTTAAGCCGTAATCACCGGTGATCATAATAATCTTTATCCCAGCCTGATGGCATTTTTTAACCGCTGCTGCCACTTCCACCCGGGGCGGATCCGCCATCACCGTGAGACCTAAAAAGGTCATATTGTTTTCAATGTGATCAGGCGTATAGTCGCTGAGACGCTCGGACAAACCCATGTCTTTGGTGAGAATCCGCATCGCTACTGCCAAAACCCGAAGTCCTTTGCGGGCATAGTCATCATTGGCCGCCATCACCTGCTTACGGGTATCCTCATCCATCGCCACATCTTCACCGTCTTTGAGATAATGGGTACACAAATCCAACACCTCTTTGGGTGCCCCCTTGATATAGGCCAGCTTTTCGAGATCTGAGATATCACGGGATACCTGATGAATCGTACTCATCCGCTTGCGATGGGACTCAAAGGGCAGCTCCCGCAACCGCGGACTGTGCGAAAGCTCCGCGTCCAGATCAATTTTACCCTTCCGGGCGGCCACCACCAGGGCGGCCTCGGTAGGATCCCCGAGAATATTCCAATGGTTTATTTCCGGGGAGGGCGGCAATAAGCGGGAATTATTGCAGAGGCTGGCGGCCAGCAACAGTTTTCGCATATCCTGGTTTTCGGCCAGCGAAATAACGGTCTCACCAGCCATTATTTCCCCCTCCGGGGCATAACCAACCCCGGTTACCGTAATTTGCTGATTGACCATCCAGCAGTCACTAACCGTCATTTCATTCTGGGTCAGGGTTCCGGTTTTGTCAGTACAAATCACCGTGGTACAGCCCAAGGTTTCGACCGCTGATAAGCGTTTGATTAAAGCATTGCGTTTGGCCATCCGCTTGACTCCCATGGCCAGGGATAAGGTCACCGTGGGTAATAATCCTTCGGGGATAAAAGCCACAATCATCCCCATGGCGAAAATAAAACTTTCGGTAATATTGACATGAGCAAGCAGAACCGCCAGCACAAAAAAGATGACCCCCATGCTGATCGCCATCGCTGAAACCAGCCGGGTGATCCGTCCCATTTCCAGCTGCAGCGGACTGGGTACTTCCACCATGTTCTGGGTCAGATCGGCAATTTTACCGAATTCGGTATTCATCCCAGTGGCAAACACCACCGCCTTACAGGCCCCCGAAGCCGCATTGGTTCCGGCAAAAATCAGGTTGGGCTGTTCCGAACGACCCAGGTCAGTCCGATGACCAACATCTTTGGTTTTATGGGCCGGATGGGATTCCCCGGTCAGAATCGACTGATCAGCTCTGAAATCATTGTCCTCAACCAGACGGCTATCGGCCGAAATGCGGTCGCCCTCGGCCAGAATAATCAGATCGCCGGGCACCAGTTCCTCGGCCAGAATTTTGACTTCGGCTCCATCCCGGATCACCCGGGCATAGGTCGGCAGTAGTTGTCCCAGCGCTTCAATCGCTTTTTCGGCCTGAAACTCCTGCCAGAAACTGAATAATCCATTAATGACATTGACCAGCCAAATGGCAATGGCCAGTTGGGGCAGCTGGGCTATCAGGGCCACCACGCCGCCAATCCATAAGAGAATGGCCATCAGGTGGGTAAAATTGGCCAGAAATTTCCAGATCAGCGGTTTACCCTTCTTTTTTTGAATACTGTTCTCACCAAAATGCGCCAATCGTGCTGCCGCTTCCTCAGACGTCAGACCTTCCGCACTTGTTTTCAGCTCGATATAAACATCAGCAACGAATAAGTTTTCGATGGGTTTTTCTAAGCCTATTCCCAGCGCTTCAACATCTGTCTGCTGCATCATCAATCACCCTCTTTTTTTCATTTTTGCACAATTAAATTTTTTCGCAATTTGCCCAAAGCAAAACTTCGTTCTATTTCAGTATACCCACTATTTTGTCTTACCAATCAATTTTTTATTTTTCCATTCTGATCCTGTCATTTTTGTATTTTTTGATACTTATAATGATATCAGAATTGTATTACAATAAGAATGCAAACCACATTGAAGAACTGAAAATCAAATTGAGGAGATACTTAAATGAATAATCGCTATGAACTAAACAAAAACCTGGCCCAAATGTTAAAAGGCGGGGTAATTATGGATGTTACCACGGCCGAGCAGGCCCGCATTGCCCAGGAAGCCGGTGCCTGTGCGGTGATGGCATTGGAACGGATTCCCGCTGATATCCGCTCGGCCGGCGGGGTTTCGCGGATGAGTGATCCCAAAATGATCAAGAGTATTCAAGCCGCGGTTTCCATTCCGGTAATGGCCAAGGTGCGGATCGGTCATTTTGCCGAAGCCCAGATCCTGGAAGCCATCGAAATAGATTATATTGATGAGAGCGAGGTGCTGTCGCCAGCCGATGATACCTACCATATCGACAAAACCGGTTTTTCAGTACCCTTTGTCTGCGGCGCCAAAGATCTGGGTGAAGCCCTGCGACGAATCAGTGAAGGTGCTGCGATGATTCGCACCAAGGGTGAACCGGGTACCGGCGACGTGGTTCAGGCCGTTCGCCATATGCGCCTGATCAACCAGCAGATCCGCACGATTCAAAACACCAGAGCAGATGAACTCTACCAGGTGGCCAAGGATCTGCAGGTACCTTACGAGCTGGTTCAGCTGGTCAATGAAACCGGCAAACTACCAGTGGTGAACTTTGCTGCCGGCGGCATCGCCACTCCGGCTGATGCGGCTCTGATGATGCAGTTGGGGGCTGAAGGGGTCTTTGTCGGCTCCGGCATCTTCAAATCCGGCAATCCGGCCAAACGGGCTCAAGCCATTGTTAAAGCGGTGACTAATTACAATGATGCCAAACTGCTGGCTGAACTCTCAGAAGATCTGGGCGAAGCCATGGTGGGTATCAACGAGCAGGAAATTGCCTTATTGATGGCCCAACGAGGCATCTAATGGCGATAACCATTGGTGTATTAGCAGTCCAGGGCGCTTTTTCCGAACATATCACCACTTTGAAGCAATTGGGTGTTCACTGCATTGAAATTAGAAAACCCGCAGATCTGGCCAGCCATCCCCTTGATGGCCTGGTTCTCCCCGGGGGCGAAAGTACCGTTATCGGCAAGCTCTTGCAGGAGCTGGCGCTCTTTGAACCCCTGAAAGACCTCATTGAAGCTGACCTGCCGGTGCTGGGCACCTGCGCCGGACTGATTCTGCTGGCGGGCCAGATTGCCGAAGATAACACCATTCATTTTGGCACGATGAATATGGTAGCCCGCAGAAACGCCTATGGCCGCCAGCTGGGCAGCTTTCAGACGGAGGCTGAATTTGATGCCGGCGGAAAAATCCCGATGGTTTTTATCCGGGCGCCCTATATCGAAAGCGTCGGCGTCGATGTGAACATTCTGGCTCGGGTTGATAATCATATTGTGGCCGCCCGACAGGGAAACATGATAGTGACTTCCTTTCACCCGGAGCTGACCGCGGATCTGACGGTGCATCAGTATTTTTTAAATTTAGTTCAACAAAAAGCAAAAACCTGTATCGCTTGATAGCGATACAGGTTTTTGCGGTAATAACTTTAACGATTAAAACAGTTCTTTGCTCATTTCATCAATGCACTCATCGATATAAGCGATAACGCCTTCAAAATTCTCAATTGGCAGACCAGATGTCTGGCAAGGAATGAAGTATTTGTGGCCATTGGCTTTACAGGTTTCTTCCACCTGTTTTTTTACCACTTCTTTTTCCCAGCCGGGATAATCAACAGTACCGCTGTGAAGACCGCCCATGAAGGTGATCTTGTCGCCGTATTTTTCAACCAGTTCCGGAATATTATTGGTGTTCATTACCCCTTGCCAGATATCAATGCCCACTTCGATCATGTAAGGCACTAAATTAGCCGCATAGGAGTCACTATGGTGGATAATCAATTCCACGCCATTGTCTTTATAGAACTGATAGATTTTTTTGTACGATGGCACAAAGAATTCTTCAAACATTTCTGGCGAAATAAAGGAAGAAATCTGGCTGCCCCAGTCATCATGATGTAAAATGGCTTCCGGCTTCAATTTTTCCATCATCACGGCGGCAAATTCCAATTCATATTCAGTCAGATAGTCAATCAGTTCCTGCATTGCTTCTGGCTCTTCGTAAAGGGCCATCAGGGCGTTTTCCATGCCCATCAGGTGATGGGTCATTTCGAAGAGACCTGGTGCGAAAAAGGCCGTCGCAAACTTTTCTTTACGGTCAACGGCATTGGCGTGAGCAATCGCTGGCGCCCAGGCTTCGTCTGAGGTGGCAATGGCTGGTTTTTTGACGGTTTTTTTCCACTCGGTAATATCCTGAATCACCGCCAAGCCATCGTGATGAACCGGGAACATGCCTAACTGGCCTTCTGGCCATTGCCAGGTAATACCCCAATGATCTTTCCATGTTTGACCATATTTAAATTCTGTACCAGTTGGTACTTCCATGATCAGATCAATAAATTCATATTGTTTGACAAAACGATCCGGATTGCCACCCTTCATTGTTTCCAGCAAATTTTCTCTGATTGTTAACATAACTTCTCCTTCTTATGCTTTATTTGGGATAATTGTTACTGTTCTTGTAGCGGCTTAAGCGCCAATCAGTTCTTTGGCTTTAGCAGCAGCACTACCGGCATCCGGTGCATAACCATCGGCGCCGATTTCTGTAGCGTACTCTGGTGTAACCGGAGCCCCACCAACAATGACCTTCATATCCGGATAAGCTGCTTTAATCGTTTGAACGGCTTCTTTTAACGCTGGCATGGTAGTGGTTAACAGACCAGAACAAGCAACTAATACAACATTATTATTTTCTTTTACCGCTTCTACAAACTTGTCTGCCGGTACGTCAACGCCCAGGTCAACCATATCAAAGCCAGCGCTTTCAAGCATCATCACAACCAGGTTTTTACCGATATCGTGCAGATCGCCGGCTACAGTTCCCATGATACAGGTTCCCAGTGAATTGGCGCCATCGCCGGCCATCACTGGTTTTAACACTTCTACCCCTTTGGACATCGCTTTGGCGGCAATTAACATTTCTGGAACAAAGATTTCTCCAGATGAGAATTTATCCCCGACCACGCCCATGGAGGCAACCATTGCATCCAGAATATCCTGCGCTTTATCACCGGCATCCAGAGCTTCCTGAACGGCTGCGGCAACCTTCTTTGATTTACCGGTTTCGACCAATACTTTTACATCTTCAATTTTTGACATTTTCAATTTCTCCTTTGATTTTTATACTAATTTTTATTTTAATCACCCGGAACCTGTGTGAGTGCCGGGTTTGGTTGTAACTTATTTTACGAAAATACCTTCCCGGAAAGCACCGATATATTCCATGCAGTATTCATCTTCACCCATCATCGCTTCGGTGGCAAACAGCATTCCCATCATATCCTTGTTCAGGGGATCGAGAATAAAGCTGTCCATGCCGGCGCTCATGGCCAGAACGGCAAAGGCCTGGTTGGCAATCCGGCGGGCTGGTAAATTGAAAGAAATGTTGCTGACGGCACCGGTGACATGAATGGTTGGATATTGCTTTTTGATTTCCCGAATGACTTCGGTGACCATGGTAATCCCATCTTCCGAGGTGCACAGCATTTCAATCAAGGGATCGATGTGCATGCGGGAGGGGTCAATCTTATATTCCTGGCATTTTGCCATTAAGTCAGTGAACACTTCCAGACGATCCTTGGCGGTTTTAGGGATGCCCTTGTCACTGTTTAGCAAAGCCACACATTCCCACTTGGTATCGGCCAGTACCTTAAAGGCCACATCGACCTTGTCCCCTTCTAATGACACGGAGTTAAACAGTCCTGGTTTGTTGCAGTATTTCATCGATTCAATGCAGGTATAAACATTGGGGCTGTCCACTGCAATCGGCACGTCAGTAGCATCCTGAACGATGTCAATCAACCATTTCATCGTTTCCAGTTCGATGTCATCGTCCACTGAGGCACAGACGTCGATGAAATTAGCCCCAGCTTCGGCCTGCTTAATCGCCAGGTTCCGGATAAATTCGACATCCTTTGCCGCTATCGCTTTCGCGGTTGAGGGAATAGCACCGTTAATTTTTTCGCCAATAATTATCATTTTCTTTCTCCTTTTCGATCTTGTTTATATTTGAAACGATTCTTCGTTTAAATGCCACTTTTCTCTGATTCTCAATCACCCGATATGATTATCGTTTACAGTCATTAACTGACAACGCTGTCATCATTTTCCGGCTGGCCTGATTAATCGCCAGCATTCTTACCCGCACCAGGTTCCCTGAACCGTTATTTATTTTACCGGTAAAGTAATTGCAGTATAGTCCTATTTTTACGAATTGTCAACATAAATTTTACCGGTAAAATATTTTTCTTCAGATCTGATGTTTTGCCTTGATATCGAGAAGATTAAACGATACAATAACAGCATCGAAAACAAAGAGAGACAGATATGAAAAATCAGAAAGAAAATATTATCCAGGTTGCCACAAAACTTTTTTACGAACAAGGTTATAAAAATACCTACTTAGATCAAATTGCCACTGATTGTGAGATTACCAAGCCTTTAATCACCTATTATTTTAAATCAAAATCTAATTTAGCCCGGGAAGTGACCGAAAAATTTCTGGTCGAACATAAGAACAGGGTTGCTTTTAGACTCTATTTAGAATATTTCAAAGGTCAGCCGGCCGACTTGCAGGTGAGTACCGCAGTGGAAATCCGTTTATATGACATGCTGCATCTATGTGATCCCAATGTCATGCGTTTTATTAAAGAACATGCTGATGAAAAGCATGAAGATACCTTTTCCCAAAGCGTTGTTCATCTTTATAAAATCCATGACCGCCGATACAAATTAAAACTGAAACGATGTCCTGATGAAATATCGATGATTGCCCGATCTGCCATGGCTTCCTCATTATCGGTAAAATTAGCCTATGCCAATGGCGAGTTTGACTGTTCTCAGGAAGAATGTCTGGATTACCTGACCAGCCTTCATTTTGTCCTGATGCATATTGATGAAAGCCGAATTGATGAAATCATTGACGAAAGCAAACGGGTTTTACAATTGATCCCTTTTGAAATCAAGCCTTATTTTCAGGTTATCTAATCTCGTTATTTATATTAGCTGATTACAAAAAAGAACTTAGTCGCACTGTTATGATCAGCGCGGACTAAGTTCTTTTTTCGTATATAGCAATAATCGTTCATCTCAATGTATATGTCAATGCATATGCCGATGGTGAACGTCCGGCAGATGGCAGTGACTGTGAACCGTATTTTTGTGGGTATGTTCATGACAATGCTCACCGGTAACCGGCGGATGATCCGCATGAAGATGGTGTGCATCATCGTGGTTATGACTATGATCGTGGGTCTCCTCAAGATGGATGTGATCATGTTCGTGATTTTCCGATAGCGCCAGCCAGGTCCCCAGAACCATGATGGCCAAGGCTATTAAAAACGAAAAAGTAATCGGTTCCTTAAGTACCAGCCAGGATATCAGCACTCCCATAAAAGGGGCTGCCGCATAATAGGCACTGGTTCGGGCGGCTCCCAGTCCCCGCTGGGCTTTGACATAGAAAAAAATACTCAGACCATAGGCCACAAAACCTAAGGACATAGCCAGGCTAATATAAAGCAACGAGCCGGACAGGTCACCCCAGATCATGGCAATCAGCAAAGCCCCTAGTCCCGATCCAAAGCCTTTCAGGATAACCACCTGCACCGGATCTTTAATCGATAGATTCCGGGTGCAGTTATTCTCCAAACCCCAGCAAACACAGGACAGCATCACGAAAACCGCCCCCATCGATAAGTTAATCGCCGCAACATTGCTAACCGTCAGAATGATACTGGCCAGAGAGATCAATATAATGGCCATCCACATCCGTTTGCCAATCGCTTCTTTAAAAAAAATCATGGCAATCACTGCGGTCGCCGCAATTTCAAAATTTCCTAATAAGGCCGCGGTACTGGAGTTAGTCAGACTGATCCCCAGCAATAGAAAAATCGGCGCCGCGATATCCAGCAAAATCATCATCATAATTGAGGGCATTTCTTTTTGGGTAAGTCTTGCTTCTGTAGTCGCAGTCCGTCGGGTTTTATTTAAAACCGTCAGCACCGTCATCCCCAATCCCGCGCCCAGATAAAGCAGCGCCGCCAGAAACAAGGGGTGTATTTCGTTTAGCAGCAGCTTGGAAAAAGGTGCATTAATTCCAAATAGCAGGGCTGCCAAGACTGCATACACGACCGCAGCATTTTTCTTCATAAATGATTGAACCTCCGCTTCTGAGTTTTCTGTTGTTATTTTACGACAAGCTAGCTAAGCTATCGCTTTCTTAACCAGTCCGATCGCCGAAAAGATGACAAACATCAATAAATTGATCACCACCACGCTGGCACCGGTGGGAAAAGAGAAAATAAAGGACAGGATAATACCAGCTACAAAGCAGCATACCGACAAAATAGCCGAACTGATCACCACCTGTTTAAAGGTTTTAAACAAACGCATTGACGTCAGGGCCGGAAAGATAATCAGACTGGAAATCAGCAACGCGCCCATCATCCGCATCCCCACCACAATGGTCAGCGCCGTTAACAGGGCAATCAGGGTATTGTAGCGGCCAGCATTGGTACCGGTTGCCCGGGTAAAACTTTCGTCGAAGGTAACGGCAAAAATCTTGTTGTAAAACAACACATACAACAGGATAACCACTACCGAAACCCCGACACTGAGCAACACGTCGCTTTCACTCATCGCCAGAATGCTACCAAACATATAATTACTGGTATCGGCATTCATTCCCGATGTGTAGGAAATGATAATCACCCCGATGGCCAGCGAACTGCTGGAAATCAGGGCAATGGCGGCATCGCCTTTAATCCGGCTGTTTTCGCTGATCCGCAACAACACAAAAGCGGCTACCGCCACCACCGGAATGGCCACTTCCAGCGGTGACAGGTTTAATGCCATGGCCAGGGCCAGGGCCCCAAAGCCGACATGGGACAAGCCGTCGCCGATCATCGAGTAGCGCTTTAACACCAGACTCACCCCCAAAAGGGCCGCACACAGCGACACCAGAACCCCAACGATGAGGGCCCTGACCACAAAGGCGTAAGATAATAGCTCAGTCAGCAATTCAATCATTTTTACGCGCCCCCATCATCTGCTGACACATTTCCGTTTTTAGGTAGTCTGCGGTTGACCCGAAGAAGGCCGTTGCGGTTTTCATATGAAGAATTTTGTTGCCGTATTGGATGGCGCTATCCAAATCATGGGAGACCATCAATACGGTGATCCCCTGGCTTTGATTGAGTTCCGCGACCAGTTGGTACAACTCAGCCGTCATCATTGGATCCAATCCGGCCACTGGCTCATCCAGCAGCAGCAATTTTTCGGTGGCACAAAGGGCCCGGGCTAACAGCACCCGCTGCTGCTGGCCGCCCGATAAATCACGATAGGATTTTTTTCTGATATCGGTGATATTCAACTGCTCCATCTTAGCCGCGGCCCGTTCCTTTTCCAAGCGCGAGTAGAAGGGCAACAGTCCCCGGCGATTGAGGCAGCCGGAGATCACCACCTCGCTAACGCTGGCTGGAAAGTCCCGTTGAATCACCGTCTGTTGCGGTAGATAACCAATTTCATTTGGGGCGAGACCGTCAAAGGTAATGCTGCCCTCCTGAGGTTTAATCAGTCCCAATAGACCTTTGACCAGGGTACTTTTCCCCGAACCGTTTTCGCCCACCACACACAGATAGTCGCCCTGCTCCAGATCAAAGCTGACGTTGTTTACGGCCCGTTGCCCATCATATCCGATGGTGACCCCTTCACAGGAAATTAATTTCATTGGTTGGTCAGCCCCTTTCGCAGATTTTCGGCATTTTGCTGCATAATTGAAACGTAGGTTGCCCCAGCCTCAAAATCGTCTTTTGTGACATTATGAGCCGAATGAAGTTGCAGCTGCTGGGCTCCGGTTTGTTCACTGATGGCCCTGGCAATATTGTGATTGCTGAGCTCGATATAGTAGACATATTTAATGTTCTGCTCCTTGATGGTATTCATCAGATAGGCCAAAGTTCCCGCACTGGCCTCGGTATCGGTACTACAACCAGGAAATGCCGCTTGATATTCCAGACCGAATTCATCGACAAAATATCGGAACGGAAAGCGATCGCCAAAGACCAGCAACTTATTGGTGGAGGCTGCCACAATCCCGGCGATTTCATCATCCACAGCCTGGATCTGCGCTGTATAAGCGGCGGCATTTTTGGTATAGGTAGCGGCGTTTTTGGTATCCACTTCGGCCAATGCGGCGGCGATTTCATTGACCATCAAGATGGCATTTTTAGGTGCTGTCCAGATATGTTCGTCATACTCAATTTCGGCCTCGGCTGGTTTGGCTTCTTTTTGAATCGTTTCTGTGTCCCCTTCCTCTTCTTCAGCCTCCATCCCTTCTACGATTTCCTCTGCCACCGGCTTAACCGCATCCATCAGACGAATAATTTTCTTATCACTGGTATCCATGGACTCCAGAATCGTGCTGACCCAGGCATCGTTTTCGCCGCCAATGTAGATAAACACATCGGCATCCTGAATTTTGATAATATCAGCCGGGGAGGGATCATAGGAATGAACTTCGGCGGCTGGTTTTACCAGCATCGTCAACTCGGCCTGATCCCCGGCAATGGCTCTGGCAAAATCAAAAACCGGAAAAATAGTCGTAACAATACTAATTTTTCCGGAGCTATCGGCGTTTTTGGCCGCCGTATTTTTGGTACAACCGGTTACGCCCACTGCCAAAATCAGCAGCGCCACTAAAACAACACCTATCTTTTTCATCACAAGGCCTCCTGATTGTTTTTTTCATGAGCTGAACAACTTTTACATAATCCATAAAAAACTGTTTTGAATGTATTGATGTCAAAGGCGTGGTGGTTCAATACATGGGTGTAAAGATCCTTCATATAACCACAGTCCAGATGAATCAGGGTTCCGCAATTCTCGCATTTCAGATGAAAATGCTCATGGCAATGGGCTTCTTCGCCAATATACTGAAAACAGGCACTGGTTACCCCATCGATGATGTACTTTTGCAGCTCACCCTGCTCCACCAGCTTATCAAGATGTCGATAAATGGTGGTTACTCCCACTGGCGTGCCCTGCTTTTCTAAAAATTCAGCAATCATATTGACGGTAATATGCTGATTTTTTTTGGCTATTAAATATTTCAGGATCGTATCCTGTTGCTTTGTTTTATAGTAAGACGGTTTTCCCATTTTATCCCCCGCTTAAATGAATTTGAAAATCATTTTCATATTACCTCAAAAATACTGATCTGTCAAAGTAATTTGAAAATCATTTTCATATTGCTCTTTTTTTTTATTTATGTTTTTTTCTTGCAAATCGGGATATAATAACCATAGTTTATCGTTTCTTAAAATGTGGACCGCAATTTTTTTCAGGTTATTAATTGTCACCTTATGAGAGGCACCCATGAATATCGATCTCGCTACGATAGCCCTGATATTAGTCCTTTCCAGTATTTTTCAGGCTATTTTTATACTCCTGCTTTCGTCTAAATATCCCGGTGTTGATCACTTTGGAGTCAGCTGCTCCTTTTATGCCCTGGGGTTTCTTTTTGTTATGCTTCAAGGTAACAATTTCAATGATCTGTTCACCGTTGTTATCGGTAATGCACTCTTGCTACTGGCGCTGATTTTTCAGTATATGGGCCTGGTTCGTTTTTTAGAGCTGCCCGAAAACAGATGGTTTCCGCCGATTATTTTCGGATTTTGCCTCTTCGCTCTGATCTATTTTCAGTTTATTTTCGACTCGATTTCGGCACGAATTTTCGCGATTAATCTGTCGATTGGTCTGATTTCTCTGTTGAGTGCCCAAACCCTGAATAACCATAAAAACGCCCTGATACCACGACAAATCCAGTTGCTTTTCTTATTATTCGCCACAACCGGAGTTTTTGCTGTTGTGAGAGCTGTACACGGATTATTTTCGCCACCGCTCGACAATGCCCTGTCGCCATCACTTTTTCAGATTATTTCTTTTACCGGAGCCTTTATCGCCAATATTATTGTCACCTTTACCTTTATTATAATGGTCAATGAACGGGTCAGTTCGGAGATCCGCTCAGCCAAAGAACAATTTGAACAAATCTTTAATCTCAGTCCCGATGCCAGCCTGATCACAACCTTACCGGACGGCAAAATTGTGAATTTCAACCTCGGCTTTCTCAATTTTACCGGCTTCAGCCAGGAAGACGTTCAGAATAAGAGCGTATTGGACCTTAATCTTTATGAAAACCCCGCCGATCGGGAAAAACTTCTCGAGGAGATCACTGCCAACCAGTCGATTGATGATTTTGAATTGAATTTCAGAAATAAAGATAGGGAAATCCGAATTTGTGCCATGTCTGCCAAAATCATCCAAATGAATAACACCCCCCATATCATCAGTATTATCAATGACATTACCGACCGGAAAAACGCCGAGGCCGCCCTGATCAAAAGTGAAGAAAAGTACCGCTTTCTGACTGAATTCGCCTCTGATGTGATTTGGCTTTTTAATCTTAGCCAGAATAAATTCACCTACATGAGTCCCGCTATTTTTCAGTTGAGAGGCCTTACCCCCGAGGAAGCTATCGCCGAAAATCTGGAGGTCTCGATGACAGGCGAATCACTTCAACGGGTCCGGGCGGAGCTGAAAAAAAATGTCAACGCCTTTATCGCCAACCCTGATGCCCCTAATACCTATCTGATTGAAATACAGCAACCCTGCCAAGATGGACGGCTTATCTGGGTTGAGGTTTCCACCAAATACCGCTATCATGTCAGCGGTGATATTGAACTGGTTGGCGTCAGCCGTAACATTGACAAAAGAAAACAGGCCGAAGAAGCGGTTCTTTACCTAAGCTACCACGATCAATTAACGGGGCTTTACAACCGCCGTTTCTACGAAGAAGAACTACTTCGTCTCGATACCCCGCGAAACCTGCCGATTGCTTTGATTATGGCTGATGTTAATGGACTTAAGCTGATTAATGATGCCTACGGCCACCAAATGGGCGACAAAGTCTTAAAGGAGTTTGCTGAAATTTTGAAAAAAGAGTGCCGTCATGATGAAATCGCTTCCCGGGTTGGTGGCGATGAGTTTGTGGTTTTGTTCTCGCACACGGATCAGCAAAGTGTCGAGAGTATTGTAAAGCGACTCAATGTTGCCGTTTCCCAGGTTCAAATTGACCACACTATTTTATCGGTTTCGATGGGTTTTGCCCTCAAAGAAGATCCTCATGACGATCTGAACGATGTTTTTAAACGAGCCGAAGATGCCATGTATCAGCATAAATTGATCATCAGCCCCAGCATCAAACGGGCCACCATTGACTTGATTGTCAATTCCATTTACGAACGTAACCACCAGGAGGTCATTCATTCCCAAGCGGTCAGCGAATACTGTCAGGCCCTGGCCCGGACTCTCGACTTTGACACTGAAGCCATCAACCAGCTTGGTCTGGCCGGTTTGCGCCATGATATTGGCGAAATTGCCATTGATGAAGCGATTTTAACCAAGTCTGAAAAACTCAGCGAAAGCGAATGGGCAGAGATCAAACGTCATCCCGAAATCGGCTACCATATTCTCCGCTCCGTCAATGAACTGGCTGAAATTGCCAAATTTGTCCTTGAACACCATGAGCGCTGGGACGGGCAAGGCTATCCTAAAGGGCTCAAAGCTGATGAAATATCCCTGCAGGGTCGGATTATTGCCATTGCCGATGCCTATTGTACGATGACCACCGAGCGCCCCTATTGTCGGGCTCTGACCGAAGCCGAAGCGATTAAAGAAATCAAAAAATGCGCCGGCCTTCAATTTGATGAAAATCTGGCCCGCCTCTTTGTCGAGAAAGTGCTGCAGCAAGAATGGCCACCATCTTAAAAGCCAATTGATTACCCAATGGTTAAAACACCTGGTTAGGAATCAATTGGCTTTTCTGATCTGACTGACGACTTGGCTTGCGCCTCGCCTTTTCTTACTTTCGGTTTTGCTTATCTCCGGGTCACCTGAAAACCATGATCCAGGGGCCCGCTGCCATGGCCCAGATCCAAATTGGCGGCCAATGCTCCGGACACGTAATCCTTGGCCTTTTTCACCGCCGCTTTCATTTCAGCACCGGCGGCCAGATTGCAGGCAATCGCCGCGGACAGGGTACAGCCGGTGCCATGGGTGTTGGGATTATCAATTTTCACACCGGGAAACCAGACTTCTTCGCTGCCTGTGTGATTTTGAATCAGCAGAAAATCATCGGCACTTTCAAACAGATGGCCGCCCTTGATCAGAATACTGCCAGCATAGGTTGCCGCGATTTTTTTAGCGGCTCTGACCATATCCAACCGGGAATGAATGCCAAATCCACACAGACATTCAGCCTCCGGAATATTGGGGGTAATCAGGTCGGCCAGGGGCATCAACTCTGTTTTTAAACTTTCGATGCTATCATCACTCAACAGTCGGCCGCCGCTGGTGGCTACCATCACTGGATCCAGGACAATGTTGCTGGCCTGGTGCTGTTTTAGTTGATTGGCAATACTTGCAATAATCGCAGCGTTGTAAACCATGCCGATTTTAACGGCGTCGGGAAAAATATCGGTAAAGACGCAATCCAGCTGATTTTTCACAAAGTCAGGCATAACTTCAGAAATTCCGTAAACTCCAGTGGTATTTTGCGCCGTTAACACAGTGATCACCGTCATTGCATAACTGCCATGGGCCATAATCGTTTTTATATCGGCCTGGATACCGGCTCCGCCGCTGCAATCCGACCCGGCTATTGATAAGACCTTTTTCATCATAACAACTCCTTAAAGCTCATAATCGCACAGTCTGAACTATTCTTGATCGCTTCCCAATCATTCTTAGAGGCTTCATCAAAGACGCCGACAATATGACAGCCCGTTTCTCTGGCCGCCTTGATGCAATACAGGGAATCTTCAAAAATGGTAATCCGCTGGGCCGGCAGTTCCAGCTGTGCCACCGCCTGATGATAAATCTCCGGCTGACTTTTAGGCAGACCGGTCATCCCGGAAGTCAGAATAAAGTCAAAATGATCCAACAGGCCAAAGCGGCGCAAGACCAATTCGGTCAGGGTCTTGTGGGTGGCGGTTAAAATACCCATTCTGATGCCCTGGTTTAAATAGTGATCCAGTGTCTCTTTAACATAGGGTTTTAGGACAATATGTCTGGCATAATTTTCCCGGATCATGCCGTTAATTTCATCACCGACCTGTGCTTCCGTCATGGCGACCCCGTAAAACTCGATAAAATAGCGGGCCGATTCAGCAAAACTCATGGTTTTAATAGTCTCATTAAGATCATTCGGGGGAACAATCCCGTGTTTTTTTAAAAAATCACTGCCGATATTTTCCCAGGCCGGCATCGAATCAATCAGGGTGCCGTCGAGATCAAAGATCATCCCTTCCACATTCGTAATTGCCTGGTTCATGATCGTGTCATCGCCTCGGATAAAGATCTCAGTTCCTGGGTCGCACTGATGATATCCGCTTTCGCAAAGATGGCCGATACCAGGGCCACCCCATCCACCCCGGTTCCTGTTAAGGTGTGAATATTCGTTTCATTAAGCCCGCCGATGGCCACCACCGGAATTGAGACCGCCTGACAGATGGCCGCAATCGTTTCAAACGCCACTACCTCGGCATCCATTTTGGTGGCGGTGGCATAGATGGCCCCCACCCCGATATAGTCGGCGCCGTCGGCTTCAGCTTTTAAGGCCAGTTCCACCGTATCCGCCGAAACGCCGATAATTTTATCGCCAATCCGCTTTCGCAATTCCCCCGCATCGATATCGTCCTGACCGACATGAACCCCATCGGCGTCCACCGCCAGGGCCACTTCGACGTCATCATTAATGACAAAGGGGATTTTGTAGGCATCGGTTAATTTTTTGATCGCCTGGGCTTCCTTGACAAAGTCATCAAAATCAAACTCCTTTTCCCGCAGCTGGATAAAGGTCGCGCCCCCTTTTAAGGTGTCTTCAACCTGATCGGCCAGGCTCCGGTCGCCCAGCCAGGTTCGATCAGTCACCGCATAGAGCAGCATCGTATTTTTATCGAGTTTCAACCTTCATCCCTCCTTCCAATGTTTGGCTATCCATCCGACTCATGGCATCGATGAGATAGGTGCGAAAAGATGCCGTGCCGGCCTCATGAGCCTGAACCTTGGCAAAGGCCAGCTCCCCGCACAAACCCAGACAACTAACTGCGGCAGCGGTCGCCAGCAGCAATTCATCGGGATTGGCCCCGCAATAACTACCAATGACCGTGGTCAGCATGCAGCCGGTGCCGGTAATCCGGGACATCATTGGATGACCGTTACGAATCACCAGGGCTTTGTGGCGATCGGCGACAATGTCGATGGCGCCGGTGATCGCAATGACAGCCCCGGTTTTGGCGCTGAGGGCTTTGGCAAAGACAACCATCTGATCGAGATTTTCTTCGTTCACTGCATCGCTGATATCAGCATCGACCCCTTTGGTGGTACCGCTGCCCTGATCGATGGTTTTAATTTCCGAGACATTGCCGCGGATCACGCTGAACTGAACTTCCTTTAACAGCTTAAACACCGTGTTCGTCCGTAGCGTCGAGGCACCAGCGCCGACCGGATCGAGAATCACCGGCCGGCCGAGACTGTTGGCTTTTTTCCCGGCCTTAATCATCGCAGCCACCGTCCGCTCGTTAAGGGTGCCGATATTAATCACCAGGGCGTTGCAGATGGCAATAATTTCTTCCACCTCATTGATATCGTCAGCCATAATCGGTGCCCCACCACAGGCCAGCACGATGTTGGCGCAGTCGTTCACGGTTACATAGTTGGTGATGGAATGGACCAGCGGCGGCTGGTTACTGATAGTTGTTAAGATTTTTTCGAACATAATACTCTCCCTTTTTCTACTAATATGCACAAGATGGCAATCAGAACCATTGCCGGCAGGGTGACTCCAATGGGAAAGTCAAATCCCATCAGGTATCGATAAATCAATACGCCGGCGATCCAGATTATGGCATTTTTTAGATCAATTAACTTATTTTCATCGGGACTGACCTGCTTAAAGATAAAATATTCCGTCAATAGAATCGCAAACAGCGGCACAAACACCGACCCAATCAAATATAAAAAATCCTGATATTGCTCAATCGGGGTGATCATCGCTAGGATAACGCCGATCGCACAGGTTGCCAGAACCACGGTTTTTTCTTTGACCTTTGAGGTTATGTTGATAAAGCTGATTCCGGCCGAATAAACATCCAGAAAGGCCGTTGTGACGGTGGAAAAAAGAATGATAATCAGAGCCACTACCCCAAGCCCCATGGCCGTCAATAAGACAAAAATATCTGTGGTACCCACATAAAGGGCGGCACCCAAACCGATGATATACATCCAGCAGCTGCCGATAAAGTAGCTAACCGAACTAACCATGACACCTGACTTTTTCCGCTCTGAAAACCGGGTATAATCAGCAATCAGCGGCAACCATGATATCGGCATGATCGCACTAAGCTCGACCGCACCCCCAAATGTCATCGTTCCTTCAACTGCCGAGCTGCTGGCCGCCCCACCGAAAATCTGAAAACTCAAGATAATGGAACCAACGAAAAGCAGCCCCACTGCGACAAAATTGAGTTTTTCGATATTTTTAAATCCGGCCAGGACCCACCCAGTGATAACAACGCCAATGATAAGGCACCAGAGCATTGTGTTTTGGTAGTTAAAGACATTGAGGGTAACCCCGTCGATGGCTTTTGCCGCGGTAATTACCATCACTGCCGTCCACCCAATCAGCTGGAGGATATTCATGACCGAAAAAAAGTAAGATCCGTATTTCCCAAAGGAAATCCGGGACGACTCAATCGACGCCAGTTTACTTTGTGACCCAATGACCCCGGCCAGAAAAAGAATCATGGTTCCAATGATGTGGCCAATGATAATGGCCATCATCCCATCCTTCAGACCCAATGGTGCAATCAGTGTTCCTGTCATGACTTCGGCAATGGAAATAGCCGCTCCAAACCATAACAGACTCAGACTCCGGTTTGACAGTTTGTTTTCATTTTGCATAGTATATTCCTTTCGTTTTAAGACTGCACCGATTACATTAAAACGTTTGAGGAATAAATCCGTATACTGCATATTTCTGCATTATGCCAATTTTTTATACAAAAAAACTGTGCACGAATGCACAGTAGATTGACATGGGTTTCCTACGCCGGCATTATCCGTATCAGGTGCATGGGTCGAAGCAGCGATTTACTTCCTCTCAGCCTATATGCATAAGCTCCCCAACTCTTTAATTGTGATAAAGATTATCATACCGTCTGATTTTTGTCAACGGTGTTATGGACTGAAATGCCTTATTGAATTGGCCCCGGTGCAATCTTAATTTAACTTAAACTTAACCTCTTTCAAAGTTTCGCTAAAGGTTCAGGGCCTAAGATAAAGACAAGAGATAAACATCTCCTCTTTTTCTTTTCATTCCTAATATAAAAAAACAGCGCGGTCATCCGGACCGGCTGTTTTTTTTTATGCTTGCGTTAGGTTAAAGATTAAAATTTCACACTGTTCTTAAATCATAGATCGCTCCAGTCGGACACTTTTCCAGACAGGTTGGCTTCGCGCATTTTTCCATGCATATTTTCGGATCAACCACCGCCAGATTGTTTTCAATCGTGATGGCGTCAAACAAACAGCTTTTACTACACAATCCGCAACCCAGACAATCCACCGAACACAGTTTACGGGCAACGACGCCCTTGTCCCGGGAATTACAGAGCACCGCCACCGGGGTACCAATGGGGGTCATATGAATAATCGCCTTGGGGCAAACGGTGGCACACTTACCGCAACCGGTACATTTTTTTTCATCCACCAACGGCAGATGATCCTCGCCCATGACCATCGCCCCAAAGGGACAG
The DNA here is from genome assembly GCF_000472665.1 of Acetobacterium malicum subsp. dehalogenans DSM 11527. Lineage (GTDB taxonomy): Bacteria > Bacillota > Clostridia > Eubacteriales > Eubacteriaceae > Acetobacterium > Acetobacterium malicum. Next base: position 56,651 of record NZ_AXAC01000013.1, read on the forward strand.
CTATGGACACAGGTTCCAAAACCAACGCAACCATATTCACAGCCCTTAGGCCCACCCTGAATCAGGCTGGCAGCAATACAATCTTCCACGCCAGCGTAATTATATTTCTTAATCGCATGGGTAATGGTATTTTTACACCGCACCTGGGCAATTCGTGGTTCAATTTCCGGCGCCGATTTTCCAGTTAACTCGGCCACCAGATCAGCCACCGGTTTTTTCCCGGGGATACATAAATTAGGGGCTACCTCCGGGTTTAAGACCACGGCCTCGGCATAGGCAAGACAACCGGCATAACCGCAGCTGCCACACTGCCCCTTAGGCAGAATATCATCGACAATGTGAATCAGCGGATTCACCTCAATTGAGAATTTTTTGTCGGCAAATGCCAGAATCAGACCAAATACCAACCCGATTACGGTCATCACAACGACAACCATTATTGCTGTTTCCATCTCTGTCACTCCTCTACAATGTTATCATGCCTGAAAAACCAGTGAAGGCCAGGGCCAGCATCCCTGCTAAGATAAAAGCGATGCCTAGTCCTTCCAACGGTTTGGGGACATCGGCCAGGCGCAGTTTTTCTCGCAGACTGGCCATTAAAATAATCGCCAGGGCAAAACCCAGACCGGAACCCACCGCATAAACCACACTTTTTAAGAACGAAAAGCTGGATTCCGCATTCAGCAACGGTACCGCCAGAACAACACAGTTGGTGGCAATCAGCAGCAGATAAATGCCCCACATGTTATAAAGGGCCGGGGCCTGTTTTTTGATAATCATTTCCAGCAACTGAACAAAGCTGGCAATTAACAAGACAAACACTGCCGTTGTCATAAAGGTCAGATTCAACGGGACCAAGACAAAATTGTAAACCACCCAGGCCAGCATTGAACTCAGGGTCATCACCGAAGTAACCGCCATCCCCATGCCAATCGACGCATTCAGGTTTTTTGACACCCCAAAAAAGATGCATAGTCCCAGGAATTTTGTTAAGACGAAATTGTTAACAATCACCGCACTGATAAATAAAGTAAAATATTCCATTATGCATCACCCTTTTTTGCTTCCACTTTTTCCATATATTCGGTCAGCATTTTAAAGCCGCCAACCAGATAGCCGATTAAGATAAAACCGCCGGCTGGCAAGATCATAATTAACGCCGGATCATACCAGTCGCCAATAACCGGGATCCCGAAAATCGATCCGGCTCCCAGCAATTCCCGAATACAGCCAATCAGCAACAACGCCAGGGTAAAGCCGGTCCCCATTCCCAGGCCATCGAAAAATGAGGGTATCACGGAGTTCTTAGACGCAAACACCTCGGCCCGAGCGAGAATAATGGCGAACACCACAATTAACGCCAGGTAGATTCCCAGTGCCTTGTAAAGCTCCGGCGCAAAAGCCTGGAGCAACAGCTGCACCAGGGTTACGATGGTGGCAATCGAGGTAATATAAACCGGCACCCGGACCTTGGGGTTGACCAGTTTCCGGGTCAGTGAGACCACCACATTATTGGCGGTTATCACAAACATCACTGAAAGCCCCATTGTTAAGGCGGTAATCGCCGAGGCGGTAACTGCCAGCGCCGGACACAGACTGAGTGCCAGTACAAAAATAGGGTTTTCCACAATCACGCCTTTTTTAAAGATATCCCATAAATTCTTCATCTTAGTTCTGTGCCTCCAAATATTCCATAACCGCTGTTTCGGCTGCCTTCACCCCGGCCGTAACGGCTCGCGACGAAATGGTGGCCCCGGTGATGGCCTGGATATTCTCCGTATTGGCCGGATCTTTAGTCACGACCATGGCCTCCGCCGTTTTACCGTGGAATTGCTCTTTAAACTCATCTTTAGCCACGCTGTCGCCAAGCCCCGGGGTTTCATTGGCCGACAAGATTTGATAGTCAATTTCCTGACCCTCTGGCGATATCGCCACCAGCATTTTGATGGTGCCACCATAACCCTTGGTGTCCTCCGGGATGACATAGGCGATCACTGCACCGTTTTTGTTGGCAATAAACCAGTCAGTTTTTCCCTCTACCGGGATAAATTTGTCCGAATCAGCCACCAGCTCCTGCATCATTTCAGTTTTGGTATTTTCAGCATTCTGCCGGGTAATCGGAGCGGTGAAAAAATAGGTCACGGCAATAATCGACCCAGAGATAAAACAGGCGATGGCCAAATTGATGGCAATCTGAAAAATGGAATAGTGCTTAGTTCCGTGTTCTTCTGTCATTTTGCTTCCCCCCTCAGACCAAATCGGACTGGCTGAACAAATCGGTCAATCAATGGTGTGATACTGTTCATCAATAAAATCGAATAGCAAACCCCTTCCGGATAGCCGCCCTTTAAGCGAATCAGGACTGTGAGAATCCCCGCCCCTAAAGCAAAAATCACCTGACCTTTAATGGTAATCGGAATGGTGACCATATCGGTGGCCATAAAAAAGGCGCCAATGATCAGTCCCCCGGCCATCATATGAAAAAGCGGATCGCCGGTAAAGAGTCCGGCCGGACCAAAGACCCAGGTCAGGATCCCCACCGTGCCAACCATCACCACCGGCACCTGCCAGTTAATATATTTTTTATAGATTAAAAAACACCCGCCCAGCAGCAGCAATACCGTCGATGTTTCACCGATGCTCCCGTTTCTGGTGCCCAGGAATAAGGCCTGATACATGTCCGGGGCGGAACCAAAAGTTTCGATCAGTTTTTGATAACCCTGCTGTTTTAGAATATTAAGGGGCGTCGCTGTTGACACCACATCCACCCCAGTGGTCATTTTACTCCACGTTGTCATCGCCACCGGCCAGGATATCATTAAGGCCGCCCGCCCGATATGGGCCGGATTAAAAATATTAAAGCCTAAGCCGCCCATGGCGTGTTTAGCGATGACAATAGCAATAAATGAACCCACGGCCGGCATATAAAAGGGAATTGTCGGCGGCAGACACATCGCCAGCAGCAGTCCGGTTAAACATGCGCTGCCGTCACGAATGGTAATGGCTTTTTTTCTGATTTTCTGGGTCAGGTATTCAAATAAAACCGCCGAGCCCATTCCAATTAACAGTACCATCAGAACCCGATAACCAAAATTAAAGGCGCCAAATAAGGCCGCCGGCGTCAGAGCGATGATCACCGTCCACATTATTTTGGAAATGGATTCGTTATCACGAATATGGGGTGACATCGAAACATTAAATATTTTGTCATTCATTGTTGTATCAACCATGATGCTTAACCTCGATTCTCTTTCAATTTTGCAGCCGCATTCTGGGCTTTGCTAAATTTAACATATTGGACAATGTTGCGCTTGGCTGGACAGGCAAATACACAGCTGCCACATTCGGCGCAATCGAAAAGCCCGTAATCTTCCCGGGCCTCTTCATAAAGCCCCCGCTCGCTTAAAATGCTGAGCATACTCGGGTTTAAACCCATCGGACAAGCGTTGACACATCGCCCACAACGAATACATGAGGCTTCCTTACCCGTATTGGCTTCCCCTTTTGCAATCGCCAGAATGCCGGATACGCCCTTAATAATGGGAATATCAATATTCGGTTCGGCCATCCCCATCATCGGTCCGCCCATGATTATTTTTTCCGGGCGGGTTAAAAATCCGTCACAAAAATCAATGGCTTCGCGAAAAGAAGTACCGATACGCACCCTGATGTTTTTCGGCGCTTTGATACTGCCACCACTAACCGTCGTTACCCGCTGGATCAACGGAATGCCCCGGGTTACGGCATCACAGATGGCCGCCACGGTACCGACATTCTGAACCACCACGCCCACATCCATGGGCAGTCCGCCGGAAGGAATAATTCTTCCCGAAACAGCATTAATCAGCATTTTTTCAGCCCCCTGGGGATATTTTGTCGGCAGTGCCACCACATCTACCGGCAAACCCGCAAAGGCGGTGGTCATTTCTTCGATCGCATCTTTTTTATTATCTTCAATTCCTATCAGACATTTTTCGACCCCCAAAACTTTCATGGCAATTCTTACCCCGGCGACAATCCGGGGACCTTCTTCCAGCATCATCCGATGATCGGCCGTTAAATAGGGTTCGCATTCGGCGGCATTCAGCACCAGGAGATCGACATGCTTGTCTTTTTGAACGGTTGATTTAACATGGGTTGGAAACGTGGCGCCCCCCATCCCGACGATTCCAGCATCACTGATTATTTTCAGTAATTGTGCGGCTTCCAGCTCTTCCCAATTACGCGTCAACGGGAGCCCTTCCAGCCATTCGTCTTTGCCATCACTGCTGATGACAACGGCCTCGCATTTGCCAAAGATGGGATGGGGATGACTACCCACATCGATAACCTGTCCGGATATGGATGCATGAACATTGCTCGAGACAAAGCCATCCGCTTCACCAATTACCTGACCTTTTTTGACCAGATCACCCTTTTTGACGATCGGGATACTGGCGGCGCCAATATGCTGTCTCATCGGAATCACCGCAACCTCGGGTAACGGCGCTGTTTCGATTGGTTTTCCCGCAGTATAGAATTTACTGTCTTTGGGATGAACCCCACCACGAAATGATTTAATCATTTGTATACCTCTTTTTTCCTTTGTTAATTTAATTAAGTTATTGTTGATTTGTTAGGCCCGGCCTAACTAATTCAGGATTTTGGTGATCACCGGTAGTAGCTGATCATTTTTCTTCACCGCCCGATCATAGCGTTTCATATAGACTACTGCGATGGCAAAGAACAATATTCCACCACCGATCTGACCGGCCAGAACATGTTGTCCCAGATTATTCCCCAGGATGCCACCGCTGATGGCTCCCACCATTAACGCCAGCAGTGGCAGGATGTAAACCACAAAAGCTGCCATCAACATGTTCGCTTCCTGGATTTCGAAAGCTACCCGTTGACCAACTTTGGCACGAATCGGGTTTTGAACCGCAACAACCATGGCGTTATCGCCTGGGCAAACCCCACAATTTTCGCAATCACCATGACGGCTGGCCTTGACTTTTGCCTTATTTTCGCTGGTTTCGATGACAATTCCGGTCTCTTCTCTGCGCATTTCGTTTCACTCCCACATTCTACTCGATTTATTATGTATGTCCGCCAGTTCATTGCATTTACTTCTCTCAATCAGCAATTAAATTTAACTTTATATTGTTGTTCCGGTCAGGGCATCGGCCTTTTTTGTCAACTTTCTTCTTATTAGATAAGGCGTTCTTATTTTGTCTTTTTGGGGGCCTCAAATCGAACTTAATTATACATTCAAAAAATTGAATTACAAGAGGAAATATGGAATTTATCCGAGGTTGTGTTTCACCCTTTCACACCGCTATACCAGAGTAATAATTCACCCTTTCTTGACGACTTTACGAAAATTCATTAAAACGTTTACTTAAAGTTAAAAGCCGAACCAGATTTTCTTAGCTCAGGTTTTTTGGCTTATTTCTGAGATAGTATAAATATTAACAATCGATAATCTCAACCGCTCTTTAGCATTGCAACTTAGCGAATTTTTACCCTCAAAGTTTAACCAGGTTAACTGAATAGAAAAATTTCACGTAGCTTTCCAGCCTTTTAATCAAACTTCGCTACTTATTTAACAATGTTTAGTATAAAATTCAATAATTAGACCCTTTTTTTACCAAAGCTCTCTTTCATTCTTAAGCTTCCATTGTCATAATATAATTACTGTGATCTGATCACGGACTTAAAAATGAGCTTTTGTTACAATAAAAAAAACCTTAATTGATTTATTTTATTAAGGTTGCTCTGATCCTGATCCTAAAAAGGAGGCTGTATGGATTATTTTATCGCATTTCTGGAAGGCATTATCACCTTTATCTCACCCTGTCTCTTACCGATGCTGCCCATTTATATCTCCTATTTTGCCGGTCAAACCCCGGGTGACAATAATCGTACCGTTATCATTAATGCCCTGGGCTTTGTTCTCGGCTTTACAGTGATCTTTGTTTTGCTTGGCGCCTTTGCCGGCAGTATCGGCAGCATCTTGATGGCGTACAGTACCATTGTCAATGTGATCGGCGGCATTATTATCATCATTTTTGGCTTGAATTTTATGGATGTGCTGAATATCCCTTTTCTTAATACCAACCGTCAGATGAACCTCGATCATTCGCATTCCGGTTTCTTTTCGGCATTGCTTTTTGGCATCGTCTTTTCCATCGGCTGGACACCCTGTGTTGGCGCTTTTCTGGGCTCGGCCCTGATGATGGCGGCCTCCAGCGGTGATACGCTCAAGGGTATTTTGATGCTGTTATCATTTTCCCTTGGCCTGGGCATTCCCTTTGTGGTTTCGGCCATTTTAATTGATCGGATGAAATCCACCTTTGATTTTATCAAGCGGAATTATCTGATCATCAATCGGATCTCCGGGGGGCTGCTGGTTGTCATCGGTCTGCTGATGGCCACCGGACTGTTGGGCTATTTTCTATCACTTTTAACTTTTTAAGGAGTATCTCATGACTAAACAATTTAAAACTATTCTCGCTATCGTCGTCTTTGTGGCCTTTCTGGCCATCATTTATTGGGGCTACAGTACCTTGTCGCAAAGCTTTAATCCGCAAGCTCCGGCCACAAATAGTAGCGACTCAGCGTCTACTGAAGAACTCCAGACGGCTCCCGATTTCACCGTCTTTGATCAAGATGGTAAGCCGGTCAAGCTGTCTGATTTTGCCGGGAAACCGGTGGTCCTGAACTTCTGGGCCTCCTGGTGTCCCCCCTGTAAAAGCGAAATGCCCCATTTCAACACCGTCTATCAGGATCAAAAAGATGAGGTTGTCTTTCTGATGATTGATCAGACTGATGGGCAACGGGAAACAAAAGAAAAGGGCCTGCAATACGTCACCGCTCAGGGCTTCGACTTCCCCGTTTATTTTGATACCGAACTGGAAGCCAGCACCGCCTATGGCATTTCATCGATTCCCACCACCTTGTTTATTAACCCCGCGGGTAAAATTGTCAACGGCTATCGTGGCGCTATTGATGAAGCCACCCTGCGGTCCGGCATCGCAGCAATCAAAAAAAACGATTGATAATCACATCAATCGTTTTTTTGTGCTTAAATATAATCCGAGAAATAAATTTTCTCATTGGCGATGACACTCTCCAGAATGGCAACCGTTTTTTTGCTGGCCTCCAGCCGTTCGATTTGCTGGAGGTAGGTGGGCCGCTTATAACCAAGTAGCATACAGGTTAAAATCCCGATTTCCAGTTTGACCCGGTTTTCTGAAGGTTCATCAACTAAAACTGGGGCCTGACCGGGACTGAACTTGACCGTGAAACTGCGATTATTCCACTCCAGCACGGTGTCAACAATGTCAAAGGTCACCGACTCATTGATTTCGGTGTTGGAAAAGTGATACTGTTTGAAGAACCCTTCAAAATCGACAATCCGCGCCATAATATAGGGACGGATGGTTTCTTTCATATCGCTGTCGCCGAACAGAAACGATACCGTATGGTTATTGTAATTATTGCCAACCACCTCATTGATCATCGACTCATGGGCCGCGATATAACCCCATAACCCTTTTCGGGCTTCCTGATTCAGATAGACCATTTCTTTGACATGAAAGACATCATTTTCGATCAGATAAACCAGATAGCCCCGGGGCTGATCATCTTCGCCATAATAAATGGCGGTCGTGACATCCTCGACATCCCAGCGCCAATATTCCTCCCAGACCAGCTCATTGCGAACCAGACAACCGTGGGTTTGTCTGGCAAAAGTGTCGTGAAGGGCGATGAGATCAGGACTGTTTTCCTTGACCCGTTTCACCCGTCCCGGCACGTCAATGTCCCGGGGCAGCTGATTGTCCCGGATATGGAAGGTCATCTTATCTGAGACGACCTCCCAGCCCTTGTGACGATAGAGTGGGTGTGAATAGGGGAATAAAAATGAAATGCACTGGTTTCGTCCGTACATCGTTTCCAGGCTTTTTTTCATCAGCCCGGACATCAAACCCAGGCCCATATATTCCGGATAGGTAGCCACCCCGGTAATATAACCCATCTCATAGATACTGCCACTGATATTGACCTGCAGCGGGTAAACAGCGATCTGGGCCGCCAGCCGCTCATCCTCAAACCAGCCGATGACCTCAGCTTTTTCCAGAATCGGAAATTTTGACCGCTTAATCTCATCGTGTTTCCATCCCACTTTTAACAGTTGTTCATCAGTCACCTGAAAGGCATACCTCAAAATATCATTAAACTGGGTTAAGTCCTTGGCTTCCAGCCGCCTTAGTTCCAGATCTTTTCTTATCTCTTTATTCATAGAACGCTCCTTGCCTTGATACTTTATAGTACCACTTTATACCCTAATTTTTAAAGTAGAATCAAAATAATTATGCTATACTATTACCCAAACTATAGACGAGGTATTAAAATGTTAAAAGAAGCCGATCTTACCTTTATCGAAACAGTCCTGACCTTTTGGGATCACTTAAATCCCCATCAGAAAACCATGCTTTTAGAAAACGCCATGCCGGTAAAATATAAACGCGGTGAAAACATTCATCGCGGTGAAAACGACTGTGTCGGCGTGTTGCTGATTAAAAGCGGCGAATTGCGCACCTATATTTTATCCGAAGACGGCCGGGATATCACCCTTTATCGACTGGGAACCGATGAAATCTGCATCTTATCCGCTTCCTGTATCCTGGAAAATATTACCTTTGATGTTCATATTGATGCCGAAAAAGATTGTGAGGTGCTCCTGATCAAGTCCTCTGTCTTCCAGCAAATCTGCACCGAAAACATCTATGCCGAAAATTTTTCTTATAAATCAATGATCGATCGTTTTTCGGACGTGATGTGGGCGATGCAGCAGATTCTCTTTATGAGTTTCGATAAACGGCTGACAATCTTCCTGCTGGACGAGGTTGCCCATACCGGTTCCAACACCATTGTGATGACCCATGAACAAATTGCCAAATACGTCGGTTCCGCCCGGGAAGTAGTATCCCGGATGCTGAAATACTTCGAAAACGAAGGCTATGTCAACCTGTCCCGGGGGAAAATTGAAGTGATCGACAAGGTGCAATTGAAAGAAATAATATAAGGGCCCAACTGGTTAACACGATGCGCCGACCAAAAAATTTAAAAGAGCAACCAATTTCTCAGTTGCTCTCAGACTGTCAAAAAAAGATAACCCAGTACCGACAATTGTTACATCATGTTGTACGCATCGGAGCGGACATGGCATAGCCTGTCAGATTCCGCAGCGAACAACAGATTAACAATTGGTCGGTACGGTAGTTTATCACCAACCTCAGAGCAACCAATTTCTCGGTTGCTCTTTTTGAGGCTATTCAGCTACTAAATCTAAAATATCTGCTTTTGATTTTGCACCCACGGCTTTTTTCACGACGACACCGCCCTTGACTACTGCCAGTGTCGGAATACTCATGACCTTAAATTCAGCGGCCAGTTCCTGTTGCTCATCGACGTTTATTTTTCCGACCTTTAAGGTGAACACCTCATCAGCTATTTCATCGATGATCGGCGATACCATTTTACAGGGGCCACACCAGGGTGCCCAAAAATCCAATAATACCGGTTTATCCGAATTGATGACTTCCTGTTGAAAATTATCTTTGGTGATTGTTACTGCGCTCATATCTTTAATCTCCTTAATCGTTAATTTGTATATCTTTATTATAACCATTTTAGATTAATACTCCGTAACCTGATCACAGAATTTCAAATTTCTTAAAGTAATTTAATTACGCCACCCCTTGATTAATGCCCCCGATGTTTCTGCTTTTTCTTTTCCTGCCGCAGTTCAAATTGCTGTTGTTTTTCTGCTTCTGTTTTCTGCCGGTTAAAGGCTTTTCGGATTATCTTTTTGTTTTCCTGTTCTTCTTTTAAAGCTTGCTGCGCCTTGGTGCCAATGCTTTTTTCAGTCATTTGCCGATGAATATCCCGTTGCATCCGTTTGGGATTGATCCGCTTTTCCGGCGCTTTTTCATCCGCGATTGACTGGCTGAATTGGAGCCGGTTATAATGCTTAAGCAGAAAATCATAGATTTCCCCATCCTTGGGTTCCGAGCCGAAGGTTACCTTGGCCACTTTCAGCATGTCGCCATCGGCGCTTTCAAAAACACCAACCCAAAAGGGGTCGTCAAAAAAAACTGTCAATTTGGCTGTTACTTTGTCCATATTCAATTCCTCCTAGAAAATAGTGACAAAGAACGGACAACCTTAGGAGGCAGGTTACTGACGGTATCAACCGCGTCTGGACTACCAACCAGAACTGTGTTTTTATCTTTGGGTATTATTATAACATGTTAATAACCGCTATCAATATGATTTTTTAACTTCTTCACCCTTGGATTTTGAATCTCAAAGTAAAGTTGATCATGCTTTTCTCATCACTCAAACTGCGCCTGATACATCTGCCAATAGCTTCCACCGTTTTCCATCAGTTCTTCATGGGTTCCCTGTTCCACTATATCGCCCCGCTCCACCACCAGAATCAGATCGGCATTCTGAATCGTGGACAGCCGGTGGGCGATGACAAAACAGGTTTTATCCTTCATCAGCTGACGCATGGCCGCCTGGATCTTTTTCTCGGTGCGGGTGTCGACGTTGGATGTGGCCTCATCAAGGATCAGCATTTTGGCATCCAGCAGCATTGCCCGGGCAATCGTTAAGAGCTGCTTCTGTCCTTTGGAAATATTAGTGTCCTCACCTTTTAAGACAGTTTCATAGCCATGGGGAAGATGCTCAATAAAGGAATGAATGCGCGCTGCTTTGGCCGCCTGCACTACCTCTTCCATGGTAACATTTTCTCTGCCGTAGGTCAGGTTCTCATAAACACTGCCATGAAAAATCCAGGTGTCCTGCAGCACCATCGCGAATGATTTTCTCAGGCTGTCCCGGGTCAGCTCCTGAACCTCATTGCCATCGACATAAATATTCCCGGCTTCGGTGTCGTAAAAGCGCATCAGCAGATTGATGATCGTGGTTTTTCCGGCTCCGGTCGGGCCGACGATGGCAATCAGCTTGCCCGCTTCAGCCTTTAGACTGAGGTTTTTGATAATCATCTGATTGGCATCATAGCTGAAGCGGACATTTTCCAGCACGATATCGCCATTCACATTAGTCAGCTCCGTCATCTTTTCAGTGTCCCTGGCCTCAGACAGTTCATTTAGTAAGGCAAAGACCCGCTCAGCTGCCGCCAGCGACGATTGCAGATCGTTCATGATATTGGCCATTTCATTAATCGGCCCCGAGAACTTGCGGGAGTACAGCACAAAGGAAGAAATCTGCCCGATCGACATCGCTCCGGCCAAATATAATAGCGCCCCAAAGACACTGATGCAGGCCAATGACAGGTTGTTGATAAAATTAATGGTCGGAAAAATCATACTGCCATAGTATTCAGCATTATAGTAGGCATCGACCGCTTCTTTATTCTTGATGTTGAATTTTGCAATTGTATGCTCTTCCTGGTCATAGACTTTCAAGGTCTTCTGGCCCGACACCATTTCCTCCACAAAACCATTAAGCTCCCCCAATTTTCGCGAGCGCCGGCTAAATAGCGGGCGGGTCTTTTTAACCAGGTAACGGGACATAAAGATCGATGCCGGTACCGTAAAAGCAAAAATAAGCACCAGTTTGGGCGAGATCGCCAACATCATCAAAAACGAGCCCAGGACAGTGATCACCGCTGAGGATACCTGAATCAGGTCACTGGAAATTGAACTGTTGACGGTATCAATGTCATAGGTAATCCGGCTGATGACATCACCGGTCTGGTGGACATCAAAATAACCCACCGGCAGATCCAGGAGCTTATTGAAGACATCCTTACGCATCGCGTAGGTAACCTGACGGCTGACCCGAATCATCAGTACTTCCAGAACATAGGTCAGTCCGGCTGAGCCGATATAAAAGACGACCATCCAGCCGGCGTAATAAAAGACCTGACTGAAATTGACCTGGCCGGTTCCCAGTTCGATCGCATCAATGGCATAGCCGGAAAGCAGCGGCCCCACCAGGGCCAGCAGATTGCTCCCGATGGTCAAGGCAATAGCGGCAAACAACCGCCATTTATAGCGCATCAGGTAGCCGCCCAACTGGATCAGGGTACCTTTGCGATTTTGCGGTTTCTCAAATTTTTGTGATCGTCTCATCTCAGGATACCCCCATCTGGGAATGACTGATTTCCCGATAAACTTCACAGCTCTTCATCAGATGCTTATGCTTGCCCAAGCCGATGATCGCACCGTTTTCCAGCACCAGAATATGATCGGCATGGCGGATCGAACTGACCCGCTGAGCGACGATAATAATGGTGGTGTCGTCAAAGTTCGCTTTAATCGCTTTACGAAAGGCCGCATCGGTTTGATAGTCCAGCGCACTGGATGAATCATCCAGCACCAGTATTTCCGGACGTGAAGCCAGCGCCCGGGCAATCAGGATCCGTTGTTTCTGACCACCGCTGAGGTTGGCCCCTTTGATGGTCAGTTGCTCCGCCGATTTAGCGGATTTTTCATCCACAAATTCGGTGGCGCCAGCACAGTCAATCGCCGCGATAATGGCCTCTTTCGGCAGATTTCTGCCCAGATCAATATTTTCCTCGATGGTGGCTTCAAAAATCATGTCATTCTGAAAGGCCACCCCGAATTTTTTATGCAATTCCCGGGGATCCATCGATCTGACGTCATGGCCAGCAATGGTGATGGTCCCCTCGTCGACATCATAGAGCCGCATCAGCAGGTTTAACAGGGTCGTTTTCCCGGCACCGGTTTCGCCGATAATTCCCAGCGTTTCTCCTTTTGCCAGCGCAAAAGAAATGTTGGTCAGATTGGGTTCTTTTTTGTCATACGAAAAGGTGACATTCCTAAATTCCACAAAAGCACCCTTTTTAGTAGTGTCACTATCTTCAGCTACTTCCTGAATTGCCAATGCATCCGCACTATCCAGCGCCTGGACGATCCGATCGGCCGAAGCCGTCGCCTTTGGCCACATCTCAAATAATTTGGAAATGGCTACCACAGCATGAAGAATAATCGTGAAATAAGTCATAAAAGCGAGGATGATGCCCACTTCTGAGGTGCCGTTATTGACGCCATAGGCCCCCATTACCACAACCCCAACCAAACCCATATTCAGACAGACATTCATTGTTGGTGAAATCACCGCCACCGTCATCCGGGCTTTTTTCTCGCGGTTTACGACATCGGTATTAATCGCATCAAACCGTTTTTTCTCATAGTCTGTTTTGGACAAGGCTTTAATGACCCGGATACCATTGATATCCTCTCTGACGAGCCGAACAAAACTGTCAAAGGTCTGTTGCAGACCCGCAAAAAGCGGCATGCTTTTTCTCGAAACCAGGGTGATCAGCACTGCCATGATCGGCATAATCCCAATCAACACCGTTGCCAGCATCGGATCCAGAGTCATGGTAATAATAATGCCGCCAACCAGCATAATCGGTGCCCGAACCCCCAATCTTTGGATGCGGATGATCATCTGGTGAATAATGTAGGTGTCAGAGGTTAACCGCGAAATCACCGACGGTTTGGTCAGGGTATCCATCTGGTGATTGGAAAAATACATCACCCTGGCAAACAGATCATGGCGGATCACCTCCGTGGCATCACTGGCCACCCGGGCCGCCATCCGGTTGGCAATAATATTAAAGACCATCCCGATGATGGCGCAACCCACCATCACGCCGCCCCAATAGAAAATTAGCAACGGTTCATTTAACGGAATCACCTGATCAATAATAGTGGCCAGAATTGAGGGAATAATCAAATCCATGATCGAACCAGTGAATTTAAAGAATACCCCAAAGGCCATCCGGCCATAAAATGGTTTCAAATATTCGGTAATGATCCGTTTCATCTACTACGCCCTCCTCTCTCGTTTTGTAATTAAAGCTCGAATTAACTCACACTGCTATCATTTTAACCGTTTTATTATTTTTGTTCACTATTTTTTTAGTTGAATTGAAGTTTTTTGATGACACAAATAATTTGAACCACAAAAAAACAACCCCTTATTCAGAGATTGCTTCTTGAATCACGATCACTGCTGGTCCGATTTTTTCCAGCTCCAACAGCTTTCTTTTAAGCTCCAGCCCGCCACCATACCCGACTAAACTGCCGTTAGCCCCAATCACCCGGTGACAGGGAATGATGATGGATATGGGGTTCTTGTTGTTGGCGCCTCCCACAGCTCGGCAAGCTTTTTCATTGCCAATGGCACGGGCAATATCCTTGTAGCTGCAAACCGCTCCGTAGGGAATCTCCTGAAGGGCTTTCCAGACTTTTTGCTGAAAGTCAGTACCTTCCGGTTGGAGCGGTAAATCGAAACTTTGTCGGGTCCCGGCGAAATATTCCCGAAGCTCCTGAACCGCCTTTTTAAGTAGCGGTGTTTCCACACAATTCACTTCTTCCGGTAGTCGCTCGCTAAAAATCAGCCGGGTAATGGCGCTGCCATTCTCGGTCAGAACAATTTTCCCCAATGGGGTTTGATAACAAAAGCCATTATCCATCTTTTCTTCCTTTTTCTATAACAACATGCTTAAAACACAGACTATCATCGTACCATCGTTCCCATGTAATTCTGATGCTTTTGCCCAACTGATTTTCTTTTCAGTTCAATTGATGGTATTGCTGTTTCTGGATAATATCCCAGATCTTTGGTTCTGAGGCTTCAAAATCTTCATTAAATAGACAAGCCCGGGCGATCTGGTTATTATCATAGGTCTTATAGTAATAGGTGCCACTATTACAAACCATACAGGCGGTATATTGGGTAAAATCAATTCCTTCGTCGGTGATAACGCTCCCTTTGGGTATGTCAACCGATGCTAAAATATGAAAAGCGGCGTTAATGCATTCTTCTTCAGTTTCGATGGGATTAATAGCTTCTCTTCCAAACAATGCCCGCAAAAACCGGGAAGGTGGTGTATAATCTCCAGGCAAGCCAAATGTTCCTGAACCCCCGCCAAAAGGACTGAATGTCATGCCGTTTAATTGAATTGGACCGGTTTTATTTGGCGAAACACCAATATAATTGCGAATGTTGGTTAAGTGCCAATTGAAGTCAGGGCTGTTCGTCATTACCCCCAGGGGATTTTCATGGATAACAATACCGTCTTTCATCGGTTCAATGACCAGCGTATTCCCGGTTTTATCGGTAATAATCCAGTGTAGAGGAGTAATCACATTCATCATCTTAAGGGGTGTACTGACAATATTTAACCGCGGGATCGCCGCCTTCACTTCTTCAAGGGTTGCGAAATTAGCCATCAGCCAACCGACAATTTCGTGGGGAGCCAGATTAATGTGATCTGGGATGATCGCATCGCTATACTCAGCATAGCCCGGAAAATATAAACTGGCGCAGGCCAGTCCCGCTTCATTCAGGCCATCGGCAAAAAGATAGGTGCCCAGATTTCGACCGATTCCCATCATTGCATATTTAACCGGTCTAGCCGTTTGATCCACCTCTGACACCAACGGTAACTTCCTTGGCAGGAAGATCAGCTCGGGGTCTAATAAAAAAGCAAAATCCATGGTTCTGGCAAGCGTATTAATCTGATTTGTGGTCATTAGGGTGAGGCTCGTACACATTAAGAATTACCTTCTTTCTACTTTTTAATTATTATATCTGCTTTTGTAACAATAGTAAATGCTATAAAAAAACTGAATCGAGAAAAAATCTTAACGCTTCCGGTGTTGCTTCGTATCAATAGTTAATCACACCCAGTGCCTCTAAAATTGAACTTATGAGGATCCCAATAATACATAGAGGGGCAATATATTTAATCATAATGATAAAGAGTTTTTCTCGTTTAAAGGGTGATGACCGTTTGACCTCCTCGGTTATTAGCTTAGTTTCCAGAACATGACCAACAAGGATGCAGGTGAAAAAGGCTCCTACTGGCATCAAAATAGAGTTCGTGATGAAATCGAAGAAATCCAGAAAAGTGAACCCAAAAATGTGTACATTACTCCATATCCCCTGCCCCAATGAAGATGGTATCCCCACTAGAATTGCCAGCACCGCGATAATGAGCACCCCTTTTTTTCGTTCCCACTTAAACTGATCACAAGCGGTTGCCACCACAGCTTCCATCAGCGAAATAGACGATGTCAGCGCGGCAAATAGAACCAGCAAAAAAAAGGCCCCGCCCATTACGTTTCCAAACGCCATCGTTTCAAACACCTTGGGTAGGGTGACAAACATCAAACCTGGTCCCTTGTTAAGCGCTGTAGGATCACCGCCGGAAAAGGCAAAAACTGCCGGGATAATCATAAATCCTGCTAATATGGCAATACCGGCATCAAACAGTTCGATTTGCTTGACTGAAGCCTCCAAATCATCTTTTTTACTGAGATAAGAACCATAGGTTACCATGATTCCCATGGCCAGGGATAGAGAGTAAAACATCTGACCCATAGCGGCCAAAACTGCCTGAAAGCTAAAATTCGCCAAATCCGGGTATAGGAAATACCAAACTCCGGCCATGGCACCAGGCTGCATTATCGAATAAATCGACAGAAAAACCGACATTACAATCAGTATTGGCATTAATATTTTACTGGCTTTCTCAATCCCATCCTTGACCCCCCTGATCACCACAAAAGTGGTGGCCAGCACAAAAATTGACTGCCATAAAATCGGTTCTATGGGTTGGGCGATATAGCCCGAAAAATAATCTGCCCCAGCTGTCGTCATGCCGCCACCGGTCGCAAACACAGCAAAATACTTGATCACCCAGCCCCCGATAACACTGTAATAGGGCAGAATCAGAAATGCAACCAATGAGGCAATAATGCCCACAAAGCTGAAGCGTTTATCTAAAGCCCGGTAAGCACCCACAGGGCTAAGCTGGGTTTTTCGACCGATCGCCAATTCTGCCGTCATAATTGCAAACCCCAGGGTTACCACAAAAATAAGGTAGATTACCAGAAAGAGACCGCCACCATATTTTGCCGCCAAATAGGGAAACCGCCAGATGTTCCCCAGACCCACTGCCGAGCCGGCAGCTGCCAGCACAAAACCTATTTTACTTGAAAACTCACTTCGTTTATCCACAAAATTCCTCCAACCGTTTCTATTACAAAATTTTTTTGAGTGTTACTCACACTAGTTTTGTCCGCGACTCCCATACAAATTCACACCTTTACTATTTTAACCGTTTTTATATTTTTTGCCACTACTATTTTAAAAAATCAAAAGCCTATAAAAAAACCGTTCAAAAACTGTTGAAATTGATACTTTGGAATTAACCCGTCTGATATTGGAAGGGCAAAATAAACGTTTGAAAGATTGAAACCACAAAAGCAGGATCTGTCTTTTAAACGTCTCGAAAAAGCTTTTCAATCGGCTATGGGGATACACACAATTAAAAGAAAGAGAGTCGCACCGCCACCCTCTATTTCCTAACCTCCTATTGATATAATGGGCGAATAATGGTATAATTAGGTCGTAATTTAAGGAGGTAGCTATTATGCCAAAAATTATTCCAATTAAGGATTTGAAAAACACATCACAAATCTCAGAAATGTGTCATGTTGCTGAAGAACCAATTTATATTACCAAAAACGGTTATGGCGATATGGTAATCATGAGTGTTGAAATGTACGAAATTACAATGAAAAGATTAAACATGTATCGTCAACTGGAATTATCTGAAAACCAGATTGATACGGGTAAAACAAGGGATGCAAGGGAATCTCTTGATAATCTAAAGAAAAAATATGCAATATAACCTCATTATAACGGAAAGTGCCGCGGAATTACTTGATCATATTGTAAATTATCTGGTTAATCAATTAAAAAATCCACAGGCAGCTGGAAATTTACTAGCAGAAATCGAGCACGTTTATGATAATTTGGAATGTAATCCAAAAATGTATGCATATTCCGATGATCATCTTATGAAGTCCAGGGGATATCGAAAGGCACTTGTACCGCACTACAATTATATCATCATTTTCCGTATCGAAGAAGAAACCCATACCATATATATCATGGGATATTTTCACGAATTAGAATTATACAAAAATAAGACCAGCTAATAAGATAGTCGCACCGTATTAACTAATAAGTTTATAAGTTAACGTCAGGCACCGGCTTAATAAGTTAGTGGCAGGCACCAACACCCAAACAAGTATTTCGACTATAGTCGAAATACTTGTTTGTTTTTTTATTTTTTTCTGGTATAATCAATATTATGAGGTGATTAATTATGAAAAAAAGAGATCTTTATTTAACGCAACTCGTTCAGTTTAAAAATAAACCGCTGATAAAAGTTGTTACTGGTATACGCCGTTGCGGTAAATCAACTTTGCTTTCATTATTCGAGGAGCACTTACGTAACAGCGGTGTTCGTGATGATCATATTATCCGGATGAACTTTGAAGCCTTTGAATTCGATAAGATTACAACATATGTTCACTTATACAACTATATCAAAAACAGAATGACAATCCCAAATCAAAAATACTACATTATTCTTGATGAAGTACAGCAGGTTGAGTCCTGGGAAAAGGCCATCAACTCATTTCTAGTGGATTCTACTGTTGATATTTACATCACCGGTTCCAATGCATATCTTTTGTCCTCAGAGTTATCTACCCTCCTCTCCGGCCGATATGTAGAAATAAAAATGCTGCCGTTGTCCTTTAAAGAGTATCTAGATTTTACTGATTTCGAAAAAGGCAACAATTTGGAGAAAATTTTTAAAGATTACTTAGAATTTGGCGGTCTCCCTACCGTTGTTGAGCTAAAAGACCATCCCGATACGATCGCCCCATTTTTAAGTGGCATTTACAATACGGTGATTATGAAGGATGTTGTCCAGAGAAATCATGTCAGAGACGCCGCTTTGCTTGAAAGCGTCTTAAAATTTATTGCAGCCAATATTGGAAGTATCGTATCGACTAAAAAAATTAGCGACTACCTGACCAGCAGCGGAAGAAAAACAACCAGTGACACCATTGATAACTATCTGAAAATGCTTGAAAATGCTTTTATTATTTACCGGGCAAACCGCTATGATCTGAAAGGCAAACTGTTTCTCAAGACCCTTGAAAAATATTATATGGTTGATATCGGCCTTCGCAATCAGCTGACAGGTCTCAGAAACACCGATTACGGACATGTACTCGAAAACATCATCTATTTAGAATTACTGCGACGCGGTTACACCGTTGCGATTGGAAAAATCGGAACACTTGAAGTGGATTTCGTGGCAACAAAGCCAAACGTAAAAATATACTACCAGGTTTCTGCAAGCATTTTGGATGAAGAAACACGGAAACGCGAACTAAGACCGCTCCAATCAATCACTGATCATTATCCAAAAATAATCCTTACCATGGACAACACGCTTTATTCAGATTTTGAAGGCATAACGATCATCAATATCCTTGAATTTTTACTGAATGATGAATAAATTGCAAATTCCAAGCGCAGTGAGAGAAGTGGCACCGCTATTACTATTCTACTATTACTACTATTGACAACCGCACGCATTTGCATTACAGTGTATTACACAAATAAAGTTTATAAGTTGGTGTCAGGTGCCAACACCTTAGGTGCCAACACCTTTAAAGGCTTTACTTCAGCTTGTAAGTTACTGATCTTCCACTGCCCTCTTTTGTAATTAACTGCCTGGTGGTCAATTTATTCAAGACCCTAATGGTTTTTGTCTTATCAAATCCGGTTTTTAAATCGATTGCTTTTCTTGTCAATTCTCCCGCTTCTTTTAAAACACCATAAACAATCCCTTCATCTTCAGGCAAATCCAGTTTATCAATTTTGATGACCGGTAATACGATTCGAATTCTATTTTCACTCACATCAAAAAGAGGTTTTGTCATGCTATGAAGATATTCCTCATTTATTCTTGCGATTCCTGTCCCAAATTTTTCAATAATATTTAAGCGATCAAAAACTCCAGCAATAATAGGATTTCTCAAAACTGAGATATTCCCGTATAAGTATTCCTCTTTAGAAACACCTGCCGGCAGACCTCCAGGCGAGTTGATTTCGATTTGATCCTCATACATCGCTATTTGAATAAACGAGTTAATGTCCCATAAACGATGAACGATGGCGTTTGCCAGGGATTCTCGAAACGCCTCTTTGGGAATCCGTTCTTTTTTCGTTCTGTTATAACCATCAATTTCTTCAAATATATAATACTGTTCAAAAAGTTCGATTGCCATATCAAATTGGGTTAACAACGATCGATTGGTGATGGTTTTTCTGAATTGGATCTGACTGATGTCTTTACCGAATTTCACAATATCAATCCCCGAAAAACCGATTTCATTATGATCCGCCAATAATTCTCCGGCAAGGTTGTAATAACCATCCTTGTTATATAAATTAAGGGTTTTTAGAATATCCAAGTTTATTTTTTCGATACCTGCTGCTTCTTGTAACCACCATTCCAACACGGCAAATGACAACTCCTGAGAAGAAGCTTTTCTATCCTCGTCATTCAGATTGATACCTTCCATCGCTAGTCGTCTAAGTTCAAACCGATCAACTTCAATGGTAGCAGTATCCGCACGTTTATAAGCTTTCCCTTTACAATAGTAAGGTGTATCCTTCCCTTTTTTAACCGCTAAGCGAATAACCTTTAGATCTCCGATTGCTTCAACGCTAATTTCAAAATTCGGAACTGGAACAAGCGAATCGTTAATCATGTTTTCAATTCTTAAAGATTCCTCCGTTGCAAGATTTTTCATCCCCAAAAGTTGTCCATCATCATCGATCCCAAATAATATTTCACCATCGTTATAATTAGCGTAGGCACTGACCGTCTTTAGAAACGTTCTTGATATTTCTTCTTTAAATTCCAAATTATAGCTTTCTTTCATTTTCACTGGTAAGCCTCCCTGTTCTCTATAGGATAATTTTACCACAAAACCAATCGTGAAACGATATATTTTTCGTTTCATAAATCGTTGCACTTTTAACCAAACTTCAATTAATCGTTTCACTCCGTATTGCAACGATCAAAATTGTAGGTCCAATTGGTTTATATGAACCGCCCCCACCCGATGGTGCCGCTTATCATAAGTTCATAAGTTAGTGGCAGGCACCACTACTTAAATATGGCGGCGATTTGAAAAATCGGATGCGCTTTACTTTAGAATGTATTGCCGCCATGCGTCAAAATGTCGGCCCCAATTTCCCGATTTTAGTTAAATTCACCCCTTATCACGGTGTTGAAGGCTTTAGAGAATTGGCTGAAGGTCTCGAAATGGCTAAAATTCTCAACGAAGCCGATATTGATGCCCTTCATGTTGATGTTGGCTGCTACGAAGCCTGGTATAAAGCTATCACAACTGTTTATGAAAATGAAGCACATCAGCTGGATGTTGTCGCTGCGGTTAAAAAGATTGTTGATAAGCCGGTTCTTGGCCAGGGTAAACTTTGTGATCCTAAAAAGGCTGAAGCTGCCATTGCCGAAGGCAAAACTGATTACGTTGTGCTCGGCCATCAAATGCTGGCGGACCCACATTGGGCTAATAAAATAAAAGCTAATCAAACGGAAGACATTATCCCCTGTATCGGCTGTAATGAATGTCTGTTGTCCGGTTTTTCCGGCAAGCATTATTACTGTGCCGTCAACCCTTTAACCTACGCCGAAGACGATTATGCGCTGCCGCCAAAAACATCTGAAATTAAGAAGGTGCTGGTGATCGGTGGCGGTCCAGGCGGAATGTCGGCTGCCATTGCCGCTGCCCAACGAGGATTTAAAGTCGATTTATGGGAAAAATCCGACAAGCTTGGCGGAAATTTATGGGCTGCCGGCCTGCCGACCTTCAAACACGACGTTTTAAACCTGATTCGCTACATGGAAACCCAGATTAACAAGTCCGATATTCAGGTTTCGCTAAATAAAGCGGCAACCAAGGAAAACATCAACGCTGCCGACTATGATAAAATCATCCTGGCCGCCGGTTCTAAGGCACTGATGCCACCAATTGAAGGTATTGAGTATGCTGCAGCTTCCGGCGATTATCTGACCGGGCTTAAAAAACCAGGTCAAAAAGTCGTTGTCATCGGCGGCGGTTTAGTGGGCTGTGAAACAGCTGCCTATATGAAAGAAACTGCGGCCGAAGTTACCATTGTCGAAATGCTGGATGATATTTTAAAAATTGCCGACCACTGTTTAAATAATGACCAGGCTCTACGGGATCTGTTAAAAGAACGTCAGGTTGGTGTCATCGGCGGAGCTAAAGTCACCAAAATCACAGCCGATGCTTTGACCTATGTTAAAGACGGCCAGGAGCAGACTATTTCCTGCGATACGATTATTATTGCGGCCGGTTACCAGGCCAACAATGAATTGGAAGATTATTTAGAAAGTGTCTGCGATAATGTCACGGTTGTCGGTGATGCCGAAGCACCGCGTAAGATTTTGGATGCGGTTCACGAAGCCTACCACGCCATCCGGGTTATGTAATTTATTCTAAGTAAAAGGTTTAAGTTAATTAACCGCTGCCGTTTTCAAATACAGCAAAACAAAATCCCCCTGACCGTGAAAATTTGGTCAGGGGGATTTTGGCGTATATTTTAATTTTCAAACCTTCGCAACACCAGCCTTGCGTTGTGCCAACCGAATCATTACCATTGATAAAATAGCGGCAGCCAATGCTGAAAGCGGAATGTTCAACCAGATGGCAATAAGACCCAGGCTCTCTGTTAAGGTCAGCAAAAAGAACACTGGAAAGGCCAAGGCCATCGCTGTCGATATCATCGTTGCATAGGCATACTGACCAATGGCGGTTAGATAGCATTGGGTCGCCAGCGAGATCCATCTAAACAGATACGCCGATGCAAAGATCAGCATGGCCTGAACCGTCATTGTGATGACGTCCTGATCACCGGCACTGATAAACATCAGCGCCAGGGTTTCCCTGCTAAAAATAAGAATGCCGGTCATCGCCATCGAAATCACACCGCAGACCCCAAAATACATGCGCACAATTTTTCGAACCCGCTGATGATTCTTTGCCCCGAAATTGTAACCCACTGCCGGCTGGAGCGAATCGCAGAGACCATAGAGAACCTGCTGAATGATCCCATCGGCATACAACAGCACCCCATAGGTTGCCACTGCCCCGGCGCCGCCAAGACGCAACAGGTAGATATTGATTACAATCGAGGTAACCCGGCTGGAGATATTACTGAAGAAACTGGGAAACCCATTTGCAAAGATCGTGCCCAGCAACTGTCTGGTGATCCGCGGCCTCACAAATTGCAGCTGGGTTTTACCAGCCAGAAACGGGATAAAGCAGATGATGGTTCCGATGAACATCCCCAGGTTAGAGGCCAGAGCCGCCGCCCAGATCCCCCAATGTAACACCACAATCATGATAAATTCAATGATAATGATCAGCACCGACACAAAAATATTGGCAAACATGCTATACTTGATTTTTCCGCAAATCCGCAGATAGTTGTCCACGGCAAACATGATCAGGGTAAACGGCGACAACAGTGCATATACTCGCAAATATTGGGATCCCAGGGCAACCAGGGCTTCATCGGCACCCATCAGTCTCAACAAATCATCTGCAAAAATGAAGAACATCCCTCCTAAAAGAACACCGGAGACCACGATCATAATACAGGCCGAAGTAAAAATATTGTTGGCGGTTTTCAGATCCTTTTCGCCCAGCCGGATGGCGATGGGCACCGAAGAACCGACCCCGATGAGCTCAGCCACTGAAAAATTGATAATAACCAGGGGCATCACCAGATTCATGGCTGCAAAGGCCTGGGTTCCCAGATTCTGTCCGACGAAAACACCGTCAACCATCTGATACAGGCAGGCTGCCAACATACTGATAATGCTTGGGATTGCCACCATCACTAACAACCGGTGGGGCGCTACCTTTTCATATAATGTTTTGTAATCCATACTTATTTCTCCATTTCATCCTGCTGTCTTGACTTTTCACAGCTTTAATGTCATCATAAACCATGTTGTTACCCCATAGTCAAGCGAGGTTTTGATATGAAAAAAATGTTTTTTACCAGTGGCGAATTTGCATCGCTTTGTAATACCACCAAAGAAACGCTGCGTCATTATCACCGCATCGGCCTGCTGATCCCCGAAAAAATTCAGCCTAATGGGTATCATGCCTACTCGGACTTGCAGGTCAATGATTTCTATCTGATTGATATTTTAAAAAGCACCGGCTGTTCCTTAGCAAAAATTTGCCAGATTTTCTCAACCCCATCCCCCACCGACTTCCAGAAGATTCTAGCAGAACAACTAAACAGTCGGTTGATCGACAAACAGAATCTGCTGCGAAAAGAAAAGATGCTGCGCCAGAGCATTGAAAAGTATGAGCTACTTCAGGATCGCTCCTTTCTAGGCATCTGCCACGTCATTGAGACGGAAGCAGAGGAATATTTTATCGGAACCCCCATCGCCTTTGATGCGCTGTCGCCAGCCGCCTTTCTGAAAGCCCAGAAAGAGCATATTCAATATTGCCGCACCCATGACTTCGGTGAGGAGTATCAGCTATCATTTCTGATGCACCATGAAAGCCTGATCAGCCGGGATTACTATACCGGCAATTACATCTGCAGCCGCATTTCCGAACCTATTCCCGATGATCGGCTCTTTATCAAGCCTCAAGGCCGCTACATCCGGCTGATCAAAGCCTGGAACCCGAATATGGAGGAAACCTATGATTTTATTCTCGACTACGCCCGGGATCATGGCCATAAAATACGCGGAAACGCCTACGAAGCCGAGGTCTCTCTTTACATGCAGACCAATGTGGGGAATTACATCACGGAGATTTCGATCGAGATTGAGTAAGGTTTTTTGAGCTTTTTACACTTCATTATCAGCGGTATTAATTTTCACGGGCACACCCATTGTGTCCCCTAATTTAATTTCAGCAGATTTGACCAGATTGGCATCTTTGGTTTCCGGTGCCCAGAAATATGACATGCTAAAACCAAAGGCAAGGACGCATGCTAAAGCAAGCATTGTCGGCGTAAAACCAATGCCAGCAATACCCACTGGCAACAGATATGTTCCAGTGGCTGCTCCTAAGCGGCTGATTGCGGTACACATCCCAACCCCTTGCGAGCGAAGATTTGTTGGAAATAATTCTGGTGGATACACCCCGGTCAGATTTGAAATCGCCGTCATAAAAAAAGTAAAGATCAGAAAGGCAATGATTTGAACAGCCGCACCGGGTATAAATGTCAGCACCATTAATGCCACCGCCATTATTCCAAATGACCAAAGCGTAAACCCGCGGCGCGTCATTTTTATGGTCATCCAAAGACCTGCCAGGCCGCCAAGTATCAGCATCAGATTCAGTACCAGGTCAACGGTCCATGTTTCTGACAAATTCATCGTCGTCAGTATTAACGGCAGAAAGGTGTAAATAGCGAAGTAAGGAATAACAATTGCCATGAAGAATAAACCGCCAAAAGCTGTCCGTTTCCGATTTTCTTTATTAAAGAGGTCGAAATAGCTGACTTTTTTTGGTGCTGCTGGTTCTGGATCCATATAAACATTTGCTCCCAAATATTTATGGACAATGGCCTCGGCTTCGTCGCGCCGACCTTTGCTCTCAAGCCATCTTGGTGACTCCGGCGTACCAATTCGTAAGATTAGTACAATCGCTGCGGGAATTGCCGCACTGGCCAGCAACCATCTCCATATTCCGGGATCAGCTGAAGGCATTAACACAACTCCGATAATATTGGCCGCTACATAGCCAACAGTCCATACCACACTAAGGGCTCCCAGGAGAACGCCTCTTGACTTTTTCGGGGCAAATTCAGCGAGTAATGCTACGCCGACCGCATAATCTCCACCTAATGCAAATCCAATCAGCACTCGACAAATAAATAACGTCGCCGGGCCAGTTACAAAAAATTGAAGTAATGAAAACAGTGTTATTGTTATAAAGTTAAACATAAATATTTTCTGGCGTCCTATTTTACCCGATATGCCCCCGAGGATGAGGCTTCCGAAAAAGAGCCCAATTAAAGCGGATGCTCCAATTAATCCTTGCCATACCGGACTAAGCGTCATTTGGTTTTGCATGAAGATAATTGCCATGCCGATCGTTCCAAGTACATAGCCATCCGTTAAATGGGCGCCAAAAGTTAGTGCCGTAATTTTAATATGGAAAGCTTTAAGCGGAAGATCATCCATATTAATTCGTTCATTTGTTGCTATTTGACTAGCCATAAAAATTCTCCTTTTTAATCGACTATCTCATTTTACTCAAATTTAATTACTCTATTGAACAATAAATTATCTCTCTTAATTATAAAAACGGCTTCCGACAGCTTCATAAGCTGACGGAAACCGATTCAATTTCTGCAAAATATTCCCTATCTGATTCGCCATAAAAATTCTCTCCGCAAAAGAATATTTAATCCTTTGTCTTAATCGGGAACCGTTATTGCGATACCAAGTTTCACAGCACCTGAATATCGGATGGCTTACTTCGCCATCGGTCCAATCTGTCCAGCCCGAAATGCCTTGCTGTATTTCCGGCAGTGTTTATCCTGACCCATCAGTGCATAAGTTGCAAAGATGGTTCCCATCAAATCGCGGTTCATCGGGTCCATCACGGCTGAGTCCATACCTGCCTGGATGGCAAAACCCATCGCGGTTTTGTTCAGCAACGCCCGTACCGGTAAGCCAAATGATATATTGCTGATGGCTCCGGTCACATGGATGGTGGGATACAATTTCTTAATAGCCTCTATTTCAGCCGCAAAGTTCATCATCGAACTGTTTTCGGTGGACAATGCCATAACACAAGGGTCGATGTGAATCCGATCCGGGGTAATGCCATATTTAGCAGCCTTTTCCACCATACTCTTGGTAATGTCTAATTTTGTCTCCAGATCATTGGGAATGCCGTTGTTATCACAGGTTAGCCCCACGACTTCCCAGGTATTCCCTTCCATCAGTGGCAAGAGCACCTCGCATTTATTTCCTTCTTCCGAAATAGAATTGAGCATCCCCGGCTTGTTAGCGTATTTGAACACCGCTTCAATCACCCGGGGATTTGGGCTATCGATACACAAGGGGGTATCCGTGGCGTCTTGAACCACTTCCATCAGCCATTTTAAGGTTTCAATCTCAAACTCCGGAGCCGTGCTGGCACAGACATCAATAAAATGGGCTCCGGCCTCAGTTTGCTTGACAGCCCGATCGGCAATGAATGCTGAATCTTTCGTTTCAATTGCTTCTTTCACTGCGGGGATAGTTCCGTTAATCTTTTCTCCAATAATAATCATCTTCGCTCCTCTGATCACCCTATCTAATTTTCTTTAGGACTGTCTATTTATTTTTTCAACCAATTCATCCTTATCTAATTTTCTTTAGGACTGTCTATTTATTTTTTCAACCAATTCATCCTTGCACAACAATCGATTTTATAACCAGCCCTGACAGATCTTGACCCCTTCAGCCGCATTGGTGGTAAAAGCATCTGCCCCTACTAACTGACATGACTCTTTGGTTACCGGGTTTCCACCGATGATGATTTTCGAATCAATACCTGCCGCTTTTAGAGCTTCTACCGTTTCCTTCATGGAGTCAATCGCCAGGGTCAACACCCCACTCATACCAATAATCTGTGGTTTTACTTCTTCAGCCTGTTTGACAAACTCTTCAACAGCAACATCAATGCCAAGGTCTACCACTTCGAAACCGGCCGCTTCGGACATGCTTTTGAAAATATTTTTTCCGATGTCATGGAGATCCCCATGAACTGTTCCCAACAGAATGGTTCCAATTACAGTTGAACCGCCACCACCGAGAGCAGGTTTTAAAACGTTAATTGCTTCCGTCAGCAGTTCCCCAGCAAATATCAGATCACCGACAAAGTAATCGCCTTGCTCAAAAAGATCGCCAACAATCGCCATACCGGCCTGACAGGCACCAACTGCTTCCAGGGCTTCTGCTTCTGACGGATTGGTATCCACAAAATCTTTTAGCAGTTCCATTACCTGTTCTTCTTCCAATTCTCCCATTGCCGCTGTTAAAATTTTATAATCCAACATACTTTTTCTCCTTCAAATATGAATTTACACTTGTTCATTTCGTCTGTTCCTATTTAACTTTAGGATGTTATTTTTTCTCTTCGTGTTGATTGTTTTAAATCCCATCAGACAGCGGCACCATTCTCTAACTCGGTTTTTAATACCAGACTTGAAACTGCTGTTTTTTTACCGCGCTGTAATAATAGAATACCGGAACCGATTCCCAGAATTGCCCAGGCAATCATGAAAATAAAAATTTTGTTAAAACCAATCCCAATGTCACCTGCTTGTATCGCGCCATCCAGCCATGACCCACAAATAGGCCCGATTAAGAAATCTGGAATATAGGCAATAAATGAAATGATCCCAGTTGAAACAGCGGTCATAAAGGTTGGGATGCCTGCTTGTCCCATGGTCGACCAATAGGTTGATTTCATTACGTTGGTAATAAAGGTCAGCACGATGGTGAGTGCAATACTGATACCCACGACTTTGTCTGACACCATCACTAATACGATCAATGCCAAGGCACCAGCAAATGCGTACAGAAAGCCTTTTCCTTTATAGGTAAATTTGTCCATAATCACGCCGCCAAAAATACCAGCTACAAAAACAATAACATAACTTCTGATGATCCCTAAGGCGCTGGCAGTTTGCGGTGTGATGCCCAGAACCCGAACTGAATATGTGGTCAGATAACCATTAGACAGAGCCCATAAGGCATACCCTGACATAATCACGAGAATAACAATCCAGGTTGATGAACTTTTTATCCCAATTCCAAATTTTTTGAATTGACTGTTTTTTTCGGCGCTGTGTTTTTCTGTTTTTTTGCTATCTGCGGGCACGAAGAAAAATGTCAGGATGGCCAGGGTTAGATAAACTGCTGCATTAAAGAACAGCAACACGGTAAAACCGGTTGTCATATTGACAAAAAGACTAAGAATCCAGATACAGACAAAACCTACTGCAGTTTGACCCATTCCCCTTAGAGCTTCACTGATTCCGAATAGACGGCCTTGTTCGCGTTCTTCACCAAGACTCTGAATCGTTTTCAAATAGGCTGACCAAAAAGTTCCGACAGCAAAAACTCCAAATAAAGCATGAATGACAATTAAAGTATTGTAATCAGTGGTAAACGCATACCAAACTGTGATGGCTGTTAATCCCAACAGAGATGTAATAATCAGGTTTTTAGCTGAGAATTTATCTGCCAGGTATCCACCGGGCAAATAGCAAATGGTGTTTGAAAAAGCATACACACTGGATAACATACCCATCTGAAAGTCGTTCAGACTCAAAGCCAAACTCATTTGATCATAAAAGGTAAAACGCAGCAATGGTGTGAAGTAAGCCATTCCGGCAGCAACACTGAGGATGAGAAACACAATGTTTCTTTTTCTCTTTGACATGATCTGTTCCATTATTTTCTCCTTCTGATTTTTTATAGTTGATATTTGAACTTTTCTGGCAAATAAGCATTAAGTATCTTTTTTTGTGAACTCGTTACATCTGGCAATTTATAGTTAGCAATCCGCTCATCGGCCTGTTTTCTGGCTCGATCAATCAGATTTCCATTTTTTTCGATAATGCTTTCTGCTGAACCGCCTTCACGGACAAAAGTTTTTGACAGATAATGCTCTTCGCGATAATCTTTCGGCGTACGCCCGGTGAGATATGCGCCACGGGGACCGGTTTTATTTATTAAATCAAAATTTAATTTTTTATCAGTGATACTCAAGCCCTGATTAATCCGTTTTAAATAATGGATAATCTCTTCATCCAGGACGAATTTTTCAATACTACCTAAATTGTAAGCCCCATAGGAACCGGCTGAATTTAAAATAAAATCAGTTTTTCCCAACAGTCCAGGAATAAGTGTCATTAACGATTCTGCTCCACATTGATAATCCAGATCAATGGCATTGGTTGCTGCAACGCCGCCACGAACCGGAACATTGTAATATCGACCCATCGCCAGCAAACCTAACTGCATTAATACAGCTTCTGGTCCACCAGTTGCCAATTGAACATTTCTCATATCAGTTCCAGATGTTACCGACCCATAAACTACGCCCACTCCGGGCTTAATCATCTGAGCCAAAACAATTCCGGCAAGAATATTTGCGTTATCCTGAGCAATGGTTCCGGCCAAGGAAGGTGGCGATGTTAAATTGGTCATGGAACAGGCAATGATGATCACAGGCTGACCTAATTCGACAGCACCAATAATGGTATCGACAACTTCGCTGCCGATCGCCAGCGGTGATAATACGCAGCAATTTGATAACATCACTGGCGTGTCCCAGACATCATAAAATTCCTGGTGCAGTTTAACCAGATTCTTATTGGCCTGAAGCATGGACATTTTTTTATTATTGGATGGGGTTATCGTATTCGCCTGATAAATAGGTTTCTGACAGTATTTTAAGCCCATGGCAACTTGAGGAGTATGAAAATCAGCCACACTCTTGTCTAAATCATCGGTATTCTGACAAGAATGGGTAACCATATCAACAGCCGTACTTGTTTCTTGAAGGATGTAATAATCTTCAACATCTCTTAATGTTGCCGGACGGTAGGTATTATTCGCAAAATCCTGAATTGTTGTCGGTGCTACCGGTCCAGCGCAAATGGTTGGTGAATCTTCGCCGATACTTAAGATTCCTTTGGGGCTGTAGATCTGGAAGGATTTCGGAACCGTTTTCAAAGCATCGTTCAACATTTTTTCGCTGATAAACACCTTTTGTCCATCGGTCTGGGCTCCATTTTTTTTAAACAAATCAATTGCATAATCGCTTTCGATAATAATTCCAACTTCTGATAGAATTCTCAAGCTACAGTCATGAATCAGTTCAACATCTTCCTGGGACAGATATTTTTCATAAATTTTTCGATTTGGATACATTAGTTTCTCCTCTTAAAATTAATAGTTTTGTGCACACCATATTACAACAGCAATAAACGTGCCAACATCTCCATCGTCCTTGTTCTCCGGTTATTTCTTAAAATACGCCGCCCTATTTATTCACAAATGAATAAATAGGCAAGTTTTATCAACCCATCGTTATTCACAATTGGATATTTTCCTTGTACCTGATCTGAAAACAAGTTATAATGGCTTACACTATAAAAAAGGAGCCCGATCTCATGGACAATCCATTTAACCACAGCCAGGAGTATCAAAACTATTTGTTATCCCTACCTAAAGAACTATATATTAAAATTTTAGAAAATTTATTTCTCGGTATTTTTGTCAGCGATGTCAATGGCCGTACTATCTATGTTAATCCTGCTATCTCACGGCACTATGGAAAATTACCGGAAGAATTGGTCAATTACAATGATTGGGGAAAATGGGAAGGGATTATCTACCCTCCCGCCTATAAACAAATTCTAATCGATAAAAAACCGCTGGTTTATCGACAAAAAAACAACCTCTCCCGTAATTACATGGTCACTATAACCAATCCGGTTATGAAAGAAGCTAACAAAGATGAGATTGACTTTACTGTCCATGTCATCCAGGAAAATTTCACAAATTTTGATGCCGATGCCAAAGATATGCCCACTCAAAAAATCGCCAAAGCGAATCAGCGCCGCAAAATTATTGGCGACAGTCATATTTTTTTGAAGCGCATTGTTGAACTTGAGAAGGTTGCAAAATCAGATATGGCAATTCTACTGCTGGGAGAATCCGGTACCGGTAAAACTCTGATTGCAGAATATATCCATAATACCAGTGCCCGAAAAAATGAAGCCTTCATGTCAATTAATTGCGGAGCAATCCCTGATAATCTCCTGGAAAGCGAACTTTTTGGCTATGTGCCCGGGGCTTTTTCCGGGGCAAGTAAATTCGGTAAAAAAGGTTTGTTCGAGCATGCCCATAAAGGCACCATTTTTCTTGATGAAATCGGCGATCTGCCCTTAAATTTACAGGTTAAACTCCTGCATGTTCTGGAAAGCAATGAATTTTTACCAGTTGGCGGGACAACCCCTATTCACGTGGATGTGCGGATTGTTTCGGCAACCAATAAAAATATCAATGAACAAATACAGGATAAAAAATTCAGAGAAGATCTCTATTGGCGAATCAATTCCTTTACCAGCTATATTCCAGCTTTGCGGGAACGAAAAGAAGACATTATTCTACTGGCTCTGCACTATCTCAAAAAATATAATTTAAAGAATAATACCAACAAGGTATTTTATCCATTAACACTATTGGCACTGATGCGCTATGACTGGCCCGGAAATGTCCGGGAGTTAAGAAATATCGTCGAGCGAATGTATGTTTTAACCGCTGGCAACATTATCTATGAAACTAAACTTCCTGATGAGTTACGTCACGAAAATGAAATTCAGAAAGAAACTTACTTTAGTTCCTATGACAAATTGCTGGATCAGTTCAAGTTTCATTTAATCAACGATGCTTACAATCGCCATCATACCTCCACCGGAGTTGCCAAAGAACTGGGTATTTCACAGCCTAAAGCACATCGACTAATCAAGCAGTATTGCGAGATGATAACAGTCGACTGATCATCAGCGATCAATTTTCTGAATTTTCTGTTCCGGTTTCGCCAACCAGATTAAATTTTCTGGTTCAGGTTAGTAATAACAACTAAAAAAAGCTTTTGACCAGCTGGCAAACAGTTGGTCAAAAGCTTTTATGCTTTACATTTTCTCATCAATATCAATTCCATTCTTGGACAGTGAATCAAGGGAGTAATGATACGGGATAATAACTGATGTGACATTCTTAAAGCGACTTAAAATCCGTTCCAAAAAATAAGTTGTCTGATTATGTAATACTGAATCATACCAACTATTCGCCACATATTTTATCATAATGATTGTCAGGTTTTCGCCATGGCCAAGATCCTTCTCCCGTTTATACACATAGCATTTAAGGGTTCTAGTAATATCCCGATAGGGGTTTTCAATGATCTCCAGTTTCAATGGAATTTTCAGTTCTGCCCATTGGGTTCGTAATTCTTCGGCATGCTTGGGATAGCGGCAAATATGAAGAACCGTGATATCATCTGAAATGGTATTGGCATAATTGAGAGCTTTTAAGGTTGCCTTATTAATTGATTGCAACAGCACAATACAAGGTGTCCCTTTCATGCCAGCCGCCCTGGTATAATAGGGTGCAAATTCATTTAATATCAGTTGCTTTTTAACTTCTGCATAATGCTTTTTGATATGAATCATTACACAGATGATAAGCGGTATGGCAATTGCCAGCATCCAGGCTCCTTCAAAAAATTTTGAATAAAATATAATCAGGGAACCTGCTCCGGTTACGACAGCACCGAATATATTAATCAGCGATTTGTACTGCCAGCCAGTCTTTTTTTCCCGGAGCCATTTTCTGAACATGCCGTACTGGGACAAGGTGAATGAAATAAATACCCCAACTGAATATAATGGCATCAAATGATGCGGGTCGCTGTGAAAAACAATCACGAGAAAAATAGCCACAACCGAGATAAACAAAATGCCATTGGAAAAGCTGAGTTTCGCTCCACGTTGGGAAAACTGTCTGGGTACATATTGATCATGTGCCAGCAAGTATAATAAGAGTGGCAGTCCATTATAAGCCGTATTGGCAGCGATAATTAAGATCAACGAAGTGGTTAGCTGGACAAAATAGTAAAAAAAGTTCCGCCCAAAAATTGCCTGGGCAATTTGGGCCACAACCGTCGTTCCTTCAATGTGGACAACGTGTAAATTGACTGCCAGCATGATGGTACCGCCAAATACAACAACGATAATCCCAGCCAGTAAATACAAAACATGTCTGGCATTTCGTTGTTCTGGTGTTTTAAAAGCAGGTACTGCATTGCTTACTGCTTCAACCCCGGTTAATGCCGAACAACCAGATGAAAATGCCCGCAATAACAGCAGTACCATAATGCCTTGGAACGCCTGATTTGGCAATACCCCGGATAATTGATCCGGCGTGTAGGAGATTGGCATCAGTGTCCCAGAGAAAAGCTTGAACAAGCCAACAGTAATCATGATGCACATAGCAAAGATAAACGCATAGGTCGGAATTCCAAATATTTTTGATGACTCCCGCATTCCTCTGAGGTTAATCAAGGTAACAATTAAAATACACCCCACTGAAATCTCAATCCGATAGGGGTCTAGACTGGGGACTGCCGCCACAATTGCCATCGTCGATGACGAAATACTAACGGCAACGGTCAAAATGTAGTCCACCATCAACGCCGCCGCTGAAATTAAAGCTGGCTTCTCGCCCAGATTTTCCTTAGAAACGATATACGCTCCACCACCATTGGGATAGTGAGAGATAATTTGAGAGTAGGAAAAAACCAGAAGTAGCAGTAACAGGATAATGGCACCGGCTACCCCAGGCACATATACAAAGGCGGCAAAACCAAGTAATGGAACCAGAACGATTATTATTTCTTCCACCGCATAGGCAACCGAGGAAACCGCATCGCTAGCCAATATCGGCAAACCCCATCGTCTGGACAAACGCTCATGTTTAATTTCATCTGATCGTAATGATTTCCCGAGCAGGGCATTTTTTATCTTTGTCAACTAATCACCTATTTTCATAATCTAATATGAATCATTCCTATAATTTATGCTATTTTGTTTAGCTTAAATAAATTATCATACTTCATATAAAGATGGTGTAAAGAAAATAGAGCCAGATATAAATATGATATTATCCAAGAAATGGAATGTTTAAAACACTTAATCAATTCTAATCGATATTTCCGAAACATAATTTTTGTGATCGTTGGTAGCTGCCTCATCAAGGACTATCTGTTCGTAAGCATAGCCTGTCATCACCAAACCATGCTTGTCTGCATAATCGCTAATATTTTGATAAGTTCTGGGAGAATCTTCCCAATCGCCCTTACAGAAAGATTTTAAATATATCCCCTTTGGCTTCTTAAAACATGTTGTACCCAGGTTATGCAAAAGTTTCGTATAAATATATGAATAGTTAAAATAATTACCTGCCCTGATATTTTCAACATCAATCATTACGTTATAAGTGGATGTGCCATGTAGTGATAATTTCGAGCAATTTTTTATATGATGATAACTGATCTCAAACCAATTATCTTCGGTAATATTTTCAGGAATGGGCGTGACGTACAGGTATACCATTGGGCATTCTTCCTGGAAGACGACAGCCTCTTCCGTTGCCAGATATTTTTCAATAAATTTGATTTTACTAGCTACCATGCTACGCATATGCTTGATCCTGATTGCATCTTCCTCGAGACGCTCCTTTTGCCGATACAGTAAGGAAAGCTCACTGGTAGCAGAACGGTCGTGTAAAAGCTGCTTTATCTCTTCAAGCGGGATTCCGATATTACGTAATTCCAGGATCACATCCAGTAAAGAATTTTGATAGTTCGTGTAATACCGATAGCCCTTAGCATTGATCATGGCCGGTTTAAATAGACCGATATCGGCATAGTACATTAAAGTCCGCTTGTTAAGACCACGCAATTTGGCGAACTGCCCGGTTGTAAAATATTGCTGTATATGTTTTTCCATAAACACACCTCACTATTGACTGAACAGTAACTGTATGGTTTATTATATGATTTAAAGTGGTCTAAGTCAATTGGAATTGATTTAAACGATGGATAGCTTCTGCTCTAGCTAATTTGACTGCAGCAATACTAATCTGAAAAAATCATCGAAAGATACTGAGCACTTCGTGCTTAAATTTATTATCCGAGGAGAATATAAAATGGAATACCGCCTGGAATTCAACGCAAACAACTATACCATCAAAACCTTGTCACTTGCTACTCAAACCATAATGTATCGTGCATATGAAAAGATTGTCTACGTCAAAAAACCCGTTGACATCAATTATCAAATTATGAATATCTATGTTCTGGAAGCCTACTATAATGGCAAAACCATCAATGGTTACACTACCGAGACAGCTCCAATTTTTTTTGAAAATGCGGTTTACGGTTATCTGCCTGCCAAACCAGCCAGCCCTGATCAAACCTATATCCCAGATGAGTATCGTGATGATATTACCTACCAGTCCACTAATGATTTAAGTCAGAATTCTTTAGCCGTTGCACTGTCCAAAGGTTATGTAGTAGTAACGCCTGGTGTCCGCGGCCGTACTACGCAGGATGAAAGCGGTAAATACACTGGCAAAGCTCCCGCCTGTATCGTTGATTTGAAGGCCGTTGTCCGTTATCTGCGCTATAATGCTGTGATAGTACCCGGCAACGTTGAAAAGATCATCGCTAACGGAATTAGCGCCGGCGGGGCCCTCTCATCACTACTTGGTGCCACCGGAAACAGCAAGGATTATGAGCCATATCTGCGGTCACTTGGTGCCGCCGACGCACGCGACGATATTTTTGCCGCATCCTGCTACTGTCCCATTACAAATTTGGATAATGCCGATTTGGCATATGAATGGTTATTTTACGGTATCAGTAATTACACTGGAACGACTGGCCAAGGTAAAATGACTGCCGATCAGATTAGGGTCTCGGAAAAGCTGAAAGTCATGTTCCCTGCATACGTGAATAGTCTGGGACTTAAAAATGACTCCGGAACCGAGTTGACCCTGGATGCTGACGGTAATGGTAACTTCAAGGACTATGTTAAATGTTTTATCATATCCTCTGCTCAAAAAGCCATGGACAGCGGTACTGACTTATCCACACTGCCCTGGTTAATAATAACAGGTGAACAAATTACCGACATTGATTTTGGCAAATTTATCGAGTACGCCACTAGAATGAAGCCTACAGCCGCTTTTGATGGTTTGGATCTTAGCAATGATGAAAATGACCTGTTTGGAACAGCAAACGTCAAAGCCCAGCATTTTTCTCAGTTCGCCTGGGAAAACAGTACCTCCGACGCCTCACTCGCCGATCCATCCATTGTTAAGATGATGAATCCTATGAACTATATTGTCGCTGAAGAGACGTCAATTGCCAAACATTGGCGTATCCGCCACGGTACAGTTGACCGAGACACCGCCCTCGCGATCCCCATAATTCTGGCGACGATGCTGCAGAACAAAGGTATCGATGTTGATTTCGAATTGTCCTGGGATAAGGGTCATGACGGTGACTATGATCTGGATGATCTCTTTGACTGGATCGTAAGTATCTGTGCCGAAAAATAAGTACTGTCGATGCTATGCACGTCTTCTTTGAGAATCACTGTGCCCATTTAAACCATAATAGCACAATACCACCATCCATTAGTTCAACCATTAAATTTTTCTGGAGATTTTTACGGATGCCACGGCTATGATACCGTAACTTTTCTAGTCGCTATCTGTTTTATCCCGGAAAATTTCCTGCAACGGCCTGCCGTCACAGTCATAAAAATCAATCCCCAGAATACTTGCCATTGTCGGTGCGATATCAACCATTTGAATTTCACCTAACTGAAAATTATTTTTTATTCCTGCGCCGGATGCCACGAAAACACAGCGGTAACCGGGTTTATCCGGTAAATAGCCATGGGTCGCCAGCTCATCTTGAGACGCTTCTACCGGGGCAATAACTGAGCCCTCCAAATCATCTTCAAAACAGTAGCCGGCCTTGGCTTCCAGCATATAAGCAATGGAGGCTTCCGTGTGATACTGAGCCAATTCCGCTTGACTGTAGAGCCTTTCGATTCCAAAGCAATCCTCGCTGATCGCCTGGTTTAAAACCGTCAGGGCGATCTGCTCAGCTTCGCTGTCATTTTCGCGCAGATGCAGATAAGCCGCGCCGCCGGCACTTTGCAGATAGGCCCGCCATTGCATGGTTCCGTTTTCTTCAAAAATAAGACCTTTTTCTTTGAATAATTGATTGAGCTTTACCTTATACCGGACGTTGATCTGTCCGTGATCCCCCACGACAATAAAGGTCGTTTCCTCTTTAATCCCAGCTTTTTCAACAGCCTGAATGAGATCACCCAATCTTTTATCCATCCGGATCATCGCTTTCTCGACTTCCGGGCTGTCAGTTCCGTACTGATGTTTGGCCTCGTCAAGATCAATGAGGTGCAGTAGCAGCAGATTGGGCTTGTATTTAATAATCGTATCCACTGCGCACATGGTTGAAAAGTCATCCAGATAGGGTTGTTCAATACCCTTTCTAAAGCGTCCGAATTTCTTTTCCAGCCTGAGGCAATAAAGCGGACTGCCATTTCTCAAAATTTTAAGAACCTGGTTTTCATTTTTAATCGCTCTAATCTCCGGCAGATTGTAATCAATGGCTGTCCTTCCCGTGACCGGCCAAAGAATTCCGGCCGATTTCATATGATATTTTTTTAGCGCATCATAGATCGCCGGTACTTTAATTTCCTTCTTATACCAGAACCAGCGCTGTTCCGTTTCTGCCACAAAAGGCTGAAAGGGGTTATTATGATAAATCCCATGTTTATCAGGATAGACTCCGGTTACCATGGTCGTATGAACGACATAGGTCAGACTCGGATAAACACTTTTTAACGCTGTACTGTAGGTGCCATTTTTTATTAATTCTGATAAATTTGGAAGCCTGCTGGCCGTCTCCCAGTTATCTTCTGAAAAAGCATCGTAAGAGATTACCATTAAATATTTTGATTTAGCTGTACTCATCTTTACATCTCACTCCATGATTTCAGAATATTGACCCTGATCCGCCGGCAGCGTCATAAAAATAATAAATCCAATCACAAACAAGGGAATAATCCCTAACATACTCAATCTGGTATTGCCGGTTAGCGTTGTTGTCAAGGCCATGATCGTCGGACCGATAATAGCTGAGAATTTGCCAAAAATATTATAAAAGCCAAAAAATTCATTCGATTTTTTCTTCGGGACAATCTTAGCAAAATAAGATCGACTCAGGGCCTGAATGCCTCCCTGAGCAGAGCCGATCATCGCACCCAGAATAAAAACATGCCATATCGACGTAATATAGATTGCCGCCACGCAAGAAATAATATAGGTAAAAATACCAACAATAATCATCGCTCTGGTTGAAAACCTTTTGGCCAGGATACCATAAAGAATCGCACAGGGAAAGGCAATCAGCTGGATGATCAGCAGAATTCCCAGCAAAGTAAAGGTATTTAGCGAATCGCTGCCCAAAATTGAAGTCGCATAAGGCACCACCATTTTGATGATGGTATCGACCCCATCAATATAGAAAAAGTATGCCGCTAAAAATAAAAAAACGGTTCTATGACTTCTGATATTCTTGAATGTATCGGCCAGACGTTTAAAACTATTAACCACCGGCCTTGGTTCCGGTTCAATATAGTATCGCTGTTTGACATCCTTAATCATCGGGATGGTAAAGAGCCCCCACCAGAGCGCCGTAACAATGAACCCGATCTGATAGCCGATCGCATTGTCCATTCCCATCATAAAAATCAACGCCAGACTGATTCCAAACGGAATCACGCTGGCGATATAACCAAACGCAAATCCCGTGGTGGACACCTTATCCATTCGTTCATCACTGGCAACATCGACGATGAAGGCATCATAAAAGATGTTTGCCCCGGAAAAGCCAATGGCTGATAAAACAAAGAAAAAAATTAACAGCTGC
The DNA here is from genome assembly GCF_000472665.1 of Acetobacterium malicum subsp. dehalogenans DSM 11527. Taxonomy (GTDB): domain Bacteria; phylum Bacillota; class Clostridia; order Eubacteriales; family Eubacteriaceae; genus Acetobacterium; species Acetobacterium malicum. Next base: position 96,277 of record NZ_AXAC01000013.1, read on the forward strand.
CACTGTCCACTTGACGGTGAGACCAGGGCCAGGGCGGCCGTTGCCAGGATACCAAGCAGTGTAAAGAAGACAAAAAAGCGTTTCTTCTTGTCCTTGTAGTCGGCAATTGCCCCTAACACCGGACTTAATAAAGCGATTAAAATGCTTGCCATTGAATTAAAATAGCCCAGATCCATACTGCTTTGGACATTATCAAACATCCCAAAGACAATTGGCAGCAAGGCTGTTGTAACCGCCATCGAATAGGCTGAATTCCCACAATCGACCAGAACCCACGAAATTTCTGCTTTGCTAAATTTCATAAATGATATCCTCCGTTGTTATACTATTATAAAGCCTTCACAGATTATGGTACAACAACTTTTCTTTTAGTTGCGATGCCAGTCCATCAATGGCAAAAGACTTTTTTATCCCAAAAAAATCCAATGCTTTTCGCCAATAAATCTGCATAGTTATAAATTTATATCAAATTGTAAAAAACAACAAGAACAACTATGTTAAAAGCACTTCAAAAGAGGAATTAATAAATTTCTCAAAGCTATAAATGTAACAAAAAAGCAACCTCCTTATCCAGCAGTTGCTCCTCATCAAACATTCTGACCCTTTGGTATCCCAGGATTTTTCCTGTCTGTTACTTCTGATCCCGTTGTTCCTTCAAATGCGCGGCCATCGCAATGTCTCCCAGCGGCCGGCTCAAAAGATAGCCTTGAATTGAGTCACAGTTTTTAGCTTTCAGAAAATCAAACTGCAGTATTTCTTCCACCCCTTCAGCTACCACATGGATGTCAAGACTGTGAACCATCTCGATGATGCTGCCCACAATCCGGTTGTTTTTCTCTTCTTTTTCAATGGAATTAATAAAGGAACGGTCAATTTTAAGCACATCAATGGGCAGTTGCATCAGATAACTTAAGGAAGAATAACCGGTTCCGAAATCATCCAGAGATATCATCACACCAAAATCTTTCAATTCTTTTATGATTTCAATGGCCTGTTCCATATTGCCAATAAATACCGATTCGGTAATCTCAAAGGTCAGACTTTCCGGTGAGACCCCTTCTTCCCGGATCACGGATTTGATCCCCTCCAGAAAATCCGGTCGCTTCATCTGCACGGCCGATACGTTAACGGCAATCCGAATTTCCATCTTCAAGCTGTTTCTGATTTCGATGATTTTTTTGCAGGCTTGTCGCAGTACCCATTCACCCAGTTCACCAATTAGTCCAATTTCTTCTGCCAGGGGAATAAATTCTGCTGGTGAAACAAGCCCTCGCCCCGGGACTTTCCAGCGCAGAAGGGCTTCAAAACTAACAGTTTTTTTATCCAGCGCATTCACAATAGGTTGATATTCAACAAAAAACTCTTCCTTTTCGTAGGCCTCAAGCATCCGATTTTCCAGTTCCATCTTATAAAGGACTTCAGTTTTCATTTCTTTCTGATAGAATTGAATGGAATTTTTTCCCAATTCCTTTGCTTTATACATAGCGGTATCTGCTGCTTTCAAAAGATCTCCGCTGTTTTTAGCATCCAATGGCCAGATGGCAATCCCAAAACTGGCCGTAATAATCACCGATTTGTCCCCCAACTTAAGCGGATTTCCCAGCAGATTCAAAAGATTCTGAGTATAGCCAAGCAAGCCTTCATCTGAAATCTGGCGACGAATCAGCACGGCCAGCTCATCCCCACCCAGACGCCCCAACAGATCCTTTTCGTGCATGGCGTTTTTCAGCCGGGTGGTAACTTGAATCAACAGGTCATCACCAGCGCTATGTCCCATCGAATCATTGATCTTTTTAAAATTGTCAAGATCAATAAATACCAGTGCAAATCGATGGGAATTCTCACGATTCAGATCAATTAACAGCTCAATCTGTTCCAGAAGCATCTTGCGGTTGGGAATCCCAGTCAAGGTATCAGTATAAGCCAGAAATTCCAGCCGTTCCTGATTTTCTTCAATTTCTGAATTATAGTGAACCAGCAGTTCATTCTGAGCCTTAAGTTGCTGCTGATGAGCCAGTACATCGTCATAGAGCTGGCTGAGGTTTTCGTTCTGGATGAGCGCTTTAGCATGCATCGCCGTTTTCTTTTGAAGGATCAGCTGGTAGATCCGGTTGGTGACAATGCTAGCCACAATGATGAATAAAAAAACAACCAGTAAGGTGAACGTAAAGGCCTGGTCCATCTGGACGGATAGCACCGGATAATAGAACAGACTGACCCCAAAAGACAGCACTACAGCAAACAGCATGTAATAAAACAGCGTCCGCTCGATCATCATATTTGACATGATAATCATGATCAGTATAATCATCCAGAAGATGAAGGTTAACCGCTCATAATAAGCCAGATAGGTAGCCAGCAGCCCAAACAGCAAGGCTATACTCATCAAATGAAGAGCAAGACGGTGAGGCAATTTCTGGTACAGGAGAATTAGAATAAATACACCGCAAAAAAACAATGTGCCACTGACTTTTACAATGCGAGGCAAACTCTCCTGCCAGTAAAAACCAATGCTCACGCTGACTGCCGCCGCTATCAGGAGCATCGGCCCCAGCATCGCCATCATCAATTTCCCTTCATTTTCTTTTATCTTTTTAATATCATCGGATTCAGCAATACGATTGAGACTTTCCCTAAGCTGAAATTTGATCGTTCTGATAAAATCACTCCCTTTTTTGCAACAATGACTGATTGAAAAACTGCTTTTTAATATAAGTTATTCTAAACATATTATACCCAAAATGATCCCTGAAACCAAATATTTCAGGGATCTTAAAAACAAAATCTCATTCTCAACTACTTATTATTTCCAATCAATCGATGTAAAATAAAGTGATTGCTTAAATCAAAGCGATATGCGATTATAAAGCTAAAAAAGCGTGGAGGGAAAAAATGAACAAGTCTAAGAAAATACTTTTGGGGATTTTGTTGTCAATGTCACTGTTAATATTTGCAGGGTGTCAATCGATGGGACGAGATATAAAAACAACTCAATCAGAATGGATCGGAGGTCTAGATCGTCACATTTCCGTTTATTCTCAAAGCGGCACCTTATTAGCTGAATATGATGGGAAAGTCGACATCGAAGACACCGAGTATGGCAACAAAGTTTTATTTGATCTGAACGGAAAAAGAACCATTGTCTATAACGCAATAGTGATTATTCAAGAAAAATAATATTATATGCTTTTCACAACGGATTAGAGCCCTGGCGAATCCCAAAAAGCAACCGCAGACGATGCGATTGCTTTTATTTTGATTATTCTTTATTTTCTAGATGATTTCGCTAAGTGTCAATCTATTTTCCCGCCGGGACTTGTTCATATCGATGATCCGCTGATTTTTTGATCCTCTGAATTTGAGCATCAGGCTCTTTTGCGCTGCTTCAAACTTCCCATCCACCAAGATATCGGTGTTTTTCAGCAACCGCAGCCGCTGCTCATCTTTTTTCTTCGTCAGGGTTTCGTAAGTGTAGCCGGTATAGGTCATGACATGATAGCCAAGTTCCTTTGATCGTCTGGCTAATTCAGAAAAGCCTTCCGGCTGTTCAAAGGGTTCCCCACCGCTGAGGGTAATGCCGTCCAGCAGGGGGTTTTTTTTCATTTCGTTGATAATGGTTTCAATATCCACCAGGTTACCCCCATTAAAATCGTGGGTGGCCGGATTATGACAACCGTCACAATGATGCTTACAGCCTTGGGCAAAAACCACAAAGCGAATCCCCGGGCCATCGACAATGGATTCCTTGACGATTCCGGCGATTCTTACTTTTTCACTCATTTACAATTGCTCCATTTGTTCGCTGGCATTGAAATGTTTGATCCGATCCCGCTCTTCAGCTTTTTTGGCATCATTGAAGCGATCCAGGGTGCCCACCAGATAACCGGTGATTCGGCGGATCCGATCGAATTGAACGTCACCTTCCAGACGACCGCAATTGGGACACTCGTCGCCGATGATTCCGGTATAGCCACAAACCGGGTCCCGGTCCACCGGATGGTTAATGGAGCCAGTATATAAGGTGAAAATTTTATAATAAATGCGTAGAAATAGTTCTTGTTTTATTGCTCAGTACTTTTATGTTAACTTGCAAAATGATGGTATTTATGGTATGATATATAATATATTAATAAACCATTACGGCAAAGGCGGTGAGCATTATTAGACATACTCGAATAAAAACTAGAACATATACAGATAATACATCCAGAAGTATTCCTCTAACAACTATGATCGTTGAATATAATGATAAAGTTCAAATCTTAATCCCGTTATATGAATATCAACTTAAAAAACATATGATGAGCAAATCTTGGCATGATAAATTATTACAAGCTGTAAACCTTTTGTTGGACTACATGGAAGTGAATCAAGACTGTTATTCATCACCTGAAGAATTCTTCGCATCTTTTGCAGAAGCTCTATATTGTGGAACCATCAATGAAGATGGATACGACAAAAGTCGACTCTATTGGATTCCAAAGAAAACAGACACCGCAAATAGACTTTTAAACCAGTTGAGTGAATTTTCAGATTGGTTGTGTAATAATTATGGATCAATACAATTAAATCCTTGGCGAGACGCAAACAGCTATGAACAAAAATTGAACTGGATCGCTCAAATCAACAAAAGTCAGCGTTCTTTTTTGGGACATTTGGACAGTTCATTAAACATGAGTGGGACAGCAAGAAAAGTCCGGAATTTAATTATGCGTAGAAATCCTGTTTCGGCACGAGGCGGAACAAAAGCTTTCCCTGAAGATCAAATCAACATGTTGCTTTGGGAAGGGTTTAATAAAACGAACAAAAAAAACAACTTATCTTTACTTGATAGCTATAATTGGCGGGATATAGCAATAACGATTCTTATGCACGGCGGCGGATTAAGACACAGCGAGGTTTTACATCTATGGGTTCAGGATGTAATGGACGACCCATATGATCCAAATTTAGCTTTAGTTCGAATATATCACCCATCCGAGGGCGCACCCCCAAAAGATTTTATCGATCCTTTAAACGGTAAGCCTCTGAATAATAGAGAAGCATATCTGCGGTTAAAATACGGTTTACAGTCAAGAAATCAATACATTTCTAATAATAGTCGCTTTGCAGGCTGGAAAGACCCAAAGCTGGATAATGAGCGAGAATATTATATGCATGTCTATTGGTTTCCTCGAGAATGGGGCTATATTTTCAGGAAAGTATGGAAAATGTATTTGCTAAAGCGGATGCATGAAAGAATAGAGGAAAAGCACCCATTCGCATTCGTTTCCTTTTATCATAAGAACAAAGGCGAAATGCTAAGTATGAGTGCGAGCAGAGAATCGCATGCTAAAGCAGTTGAAAAAATTGGCCTTACTGTTAGCAAGCCTTCCGGGACTACAGAACATGGACATCGGCATGCCTACGGTCAGCGATTAAGCGTGTCTGGTATAGACCGCAGAATCATTCAAGCCGCGATGCATCATAAATCGGCTGAGTCTCAAAACGTTTATACAGAACCAACGATCATAAACGTGACAAATTCACTTAATAAAGCAACTCAAGCACTTGAAAACGGAACTAAACTACCTATGGAAGATGATATAGACGCATTTTTTAATCAAGAAAAAAAAATAAAAAAACGTTTCATTTAAAGGAGCAATCAATGACAAATAAAAAAAATTCAGACGATAATACATTTAGATGGGTTTTAAAATTAGATGTTGATTTTGAAAAATGGAGACAATATGCAGAAGCTTGGATTAAAACTTTAGACGGTGGCATATCAGTAGCCAGAAGATCAATTACTGTTTTTTTCAAGCGATATCTTTATGAGCAACACCTTACAAAAGATCCTGCTAAATTTTTAGATACCAGCTTTGAGGCTCTGGATTTTTTTGAAATTTGCTATGGTCATAGCAAAAGTCAATCGACTAGCGCTTATGATGCCAGAAAAATAAGTTCATTCATTGACTGGGTCTTGGAAAACTACTTCTCCGTTAAAACTGAAGATGGAAAAACCCTGGTTTCCGAAGATTATCATAATTCTATCAAAAAATCTATTCCAATACGAAAGAGAAAATCATCCAAACCTGATGGTACAGCATTCCGTTGGATTCTAGAATTAGATCCTGATTTTGTGCAATGGCAACAATATGCTGAAGATTGGCTAAAAACTATAGACACTGATGTATTATCAACCAAAAGATCGGTTACAGTCTTTTTCAAACGCTATCTTTATGAGCAAAACATTACCAAAGATCCTGCCAAGTTTTTAAGTACCAGTTTTGAGGCTCCGGATT